>DATMRF010000077.1:0-90790 GCA_035566435.1 Candidatus Acidiferrum sp. | reverse complement strand
TCCGTCAGGAGATCCTCTCGGCCAATCGCTTTGGCCACTGCGGCCAGCTTGTCAGGCGTGACGATAAGGACGAACCAGGTGCCATCCGAAGCTTTATAAACATTCAAAGCCGCATTTGCCGGATGCGTCCGGTCATGCAGGCCGAAGAAATTCGCGTCACAGAGCGCGGCCTGAATGAAAACGCTGGCCGACCAAACGCCTTCAGCAAGCAGCGACGTCGTGACGTACGATCCCTTGCCGGTTCGCTCGCGGCGGTAAAGCGCCGTCACAATCGCGGAATACAGGCCCACAGCCGTGGCATTGTCCCCGCTGCCGGCGACCGGCCACGTCGGCGGCGCGCCCGCGTCGCGCGTTAGGGATAACAGGCCACTCCGCGCCCAGTAAGCCGTGATATCGAACCCCGGAAGGGCGGCGTCCGGGCCTTTTTCGCCGAAGCCCGTAAGATCCGCATAGATCAGGCGTGGATTCCACTGAGCTACATCGTCATACTCCAGCTTCAATTTCTTGCGCGCCGGGTGCGGCGTGTTGACGATGAGCACATCGGACCACTTCACCAGCCGCTCGAGCACCTGCTGAGCACTTGGAGATTTGAGATCGAGAGTGATGCCGCGCTTGTTGCGGTTGGCCAGGTGAAAAGGATAAGGGTCTTTGGAGCTCGGCTGCGGCGCAATCTGATGCCCATGTCTCCAGAGGTCGCCGGACGGCGGCTCCACTTTGATGACGTCAGCCCCGAAGTCAGATAAAATCACTGCTGCGCTTGGGCCCGCGATGAAACTCGCCAGCTCCACGACCTTCAATCCTGAGAAAATACTATCACTCATTTGCTTTCCTTCTATTCATGTATCCGGTTGTGCTTGTTTGTTTCTCCTATCGCCCCCGAAATTGCGGCGCTCGCTTTTCAAGGAAGGCCGAAGTCCCTTCCTTCTTGTCCTCGGTGCCGGCGCACAGTCCGAAGAACGAAGCTTCCAGCGCCATGCCCTCATTCAGGCTGGTTTCCAATCCTTTGTTGACCGCCTCAAGCGAATGCCTGATGGCGACCGGCGCGTTCGCAAAGATTTGTTTCAGAATCGCTTCGGCGCGGCTGAGCAAATTGGCGGCGGGTACGACTTCATTGACCAATCCGATGCGCCAAGCCTCCTGCGCGGTGATGATTTCACCCGTAAGAATGAGCTGCAAGGCCCGGCCTTTTCCCACGAGACGCGGTAGCCGTTGCGTTCCTCCAGCCCCGGGCGGCACGCCCAGTTTCACTTCGGGTTGACCGAACTTCGCCGCCTCCGAGGCGATCCGAATCGTGCAGGCCATGGCTGTTTCGCAACCGCCGCCGAGCGCGAACCCGTTGATCGCCGCTATCACCGGCTTGCCGAGGTTTTCAACCAGGTTGAGAACCGCTTGTCCATTAGCGCTGGATTCCTCTCCTTCCACCGAGGACAGGCGAGCGAGCTCGCTGATGTCCGCCCCTGCGATAAAAGCCTTATCGCCGGCTCCGGTCAGAATAACGCCGCGCACTTCGCCATCATCGCGCGCTTCCCCGAAGGCAGCTCGCAGGTCTTCCCACGTTTTCGCGTTCAGCGCATTGAGAACCCTGGGACGATTGAGCGTCACGTATGCGATCGCGCCCTTCTTCTCATACAAAACATTCTCAAGTGTTGGTGCTGCCTTTGGCGTTGATCCTGCTGGTGCGGGTGGCGTAACTGTGGCTATTGAACTCATAAACTTACCTGATTGGTTTGGTTGAGTGATGAATTTGGCTGGGGAATTACAGAAAGGCGCTGAATCCCGTGACCGCCTTGCCCACGATCAGATTCTGCATTTGGTAAGTGCCTTCGTAGGAGTAAAGAGCTTCAGCATCCGCGAAGAAACGGCCAACGTTGTACTCGGCAGCAATGCCGTTGCCACCCAACAACTCGCGTGCCCAGGCCACAGTCTCGCGGCACTTGGCTGTGGTGAATGCCTTGGAAAGCGCGGCGCGAGCATCCGTCAGCTTGCCTTCGGCTTCGAGTTGAGCCGTGCGGACCACCATGCATTGCGAGGCGGTAATGTTCGCCAGCATTTTGGCGAGGAGGTCCTGGACGAGTTGAAACGAGCCGATGGGCTTGCCGAACTGCAAACGCTCCTGGCAATACTTGAGCGCATTCTCGTAGGCGCCCATCGCGCAGCCGGTTGCTTCCCACCCAACGAAATAACGGGTACCTTTTAATACCTTCGCCGTATCGCGAAATGAGGTGTCCACCTGAAGGCGGTTCTCCTCCGGCACCCGACAATTCTCCATCGTGATCAAGCCGTTCTGAACGACTTTGAGCGAGATCTTGTTCTGAATCTTTTCGACCTTGAAGCCGGGCGTGGTCTTAATCTCGACGATGAACCCTTTGACCTGGTTATCCGCGAGATCGCGCGCCCAGATGATCGCAATATCGCACCAGGGCGAGTTGCCGATCCACTTTTTCTGACCGTTGATGATCCAGGTATCTCCCTCCCGCTTCGCGGTCGTGGTCAGTCCGCCAGATGCGCCGGAGCCCACGAGCGGCTCGGTCAGACCGAAGCAGCCGATCTTCTCAAAGCGTGCCATTGGCGGAAGCCATTTTTGCTTTTGCTCTTCCGATCCGCCAAGATAGATGGAACTCATTGCCAGGCCGCTGTGAACGCCAAAGAATGTTGCGATTGAAGCATCGAAACGCGCCATCTCCATGGCTACCAGGCCGGCGAGCAGCGGGCTTCCGCCCCTGCAGCCGTAACCCGTCAGGCCAACGCCGCCGACGCCGAGCTCCTTGATCGCGGGCAAAAGCTCAAACGGAAATGCATCCTCGACCCAGTACTTCGTAATGATCGGGGCGACCTTTGTTTCCATGAAGGCGCGCACCTGTTTTAGAACCGTTAGTTCCTCGGCGGGCAACGTCGCTGCCAGGTCGTAAAAATCGCTGTTTGGTGCCGGCAGCGGCTTGGTTTGCCTGACATCCTTTTTGATGGGCGTCTCGGACTTCGCGGTGCTGTCCCGCTTAGTCCCACCTTGAGTTGGAATAGGTTCTTGGATAGTTGTAGTGCTCATTTATTGTCTCTTTTTTCAATTGTTTAATTGCTTTTGCACTCGCCGCTAAAACGATCTTGATATTCGGCTTTACGCATTTGCCTCTCGATTGCTCATCAGCGGCGGCGGACTTGTTGACTTTTCATTTTCAAATCTATGCAAACCGTAGCAGCCGGGTGCTTCCGGTTCTATTTGGCCTCGGACAGAATTCAAATTGCCGCCACTGGCCGACCAGCAATTCCTCCTTTCGAGAGAGCCTCATTTGGAAAATGGCCATTTCCCGGAAGCGAATTGCAGACGGGAGTTAGAAAAGTCTTGTGACGCGCAGGACCAAACCGAAGTCCTGTTTGAATTGACCGGACACGACAACGTCGTGGTTGACGGAAATTAAAAACTGCCAGGCGGGTGTGACGAACTGCGAATAGGTGAACCTGATTTGTTCCTCGCCGGTCTTTTGTCCCGTATTGATGCCGTCAAGTTTCTGAATGCCGCCGAAAGTGCCCGCATAGCCAATCGAGACGTTCGCTGGCAGTTGAGTCCGCAGCACCGACCTTATATCGTAGCTGAGCCAAACATAAGCGCTGAATGTGGAGTCCTGGCTGAGCGTCCCATGCGCCGCGCCGAAATCGGTGTTGTTCCAGTAGTAAATCCAGTCACCCGAAACATCAATTGTGAATTTATTGAGAAAACCCTGCGTGAAATCCAGCTGCACGTCATTCTGCCATCGGTTGCCTCCAAGGTTTATTGCCTTTTGATTGTCATAAGTTCCAAGTGGTAGCGTCAGGAAATCTGCAGCCGAAAGATATCGTCTCTGTTTCGGCTCATTGATGAACCAAAATCCAGCGGACACTATTGGATCTCCTAACCCGGAAGCACTACCCAGATTCTTACCGTTGATCTCGCCGTGGGTTAAGGCACCAAACGGCACAATGAAATCAAGAACGTACGGATGGTGAAAGACTTCGTTGTAATACAGATAACGTGCAACCCCAATGTTACTGTCGAGATGTGTGTTGTTCTTTGCCGTTCCAGTTATCGTATTGTTATATTCGTTTCGCGTCCCGAATTCATAGTAGCCCATGAGGACTCCCGTCTCGGGAGGCAGTGGAACCCAATCGCCTGGCTGGTAGTCAATGGCCAGACACGAAACGGACCCCACGATTCCCACCATAAGTCCGGCACATCCTTTGAGGACCACCTTGGTAAACGTATTCACCGCAGCTCCCTTGGCGGTTCATGCGGCGAATAGGCTCCTCCGCCCGGATGATCACGAGGGCATTACCATTTCCCTCAGAATCCGATTGCGGCCATAAGGCGGGTAGCGCAGGCCGCCAATGTCAATGCGTGTGCTATGCGTCAGAATCCCGCGTGCGTTCGAGTATGCGCGGAAACCCCATTCGCCATGATATTTGCCCATTCCCGAATTCCCGACGCCTCCAAAAGGCAAATCGTGAATAACCGGCTGGAGGGTGCAGTCGTTAACCACAGCATCCCCCGAGGCCGTTGAGTTCAAGATCTGTTCAGTTACTGATTGATCCTCGGAGAACAAATACAGACCGAGAGGGCTCGGCCGAGCGTTGACGAAGTCGATGACTTCCCCAAGGTTGCCCACCTCCAAGATCGGCAAGATCGGGCCAAAGATCTCTTCCTGCATCGCAGGCGAGTCCGGTGACACGTTCACCAGCACGGTAGGCTCGAGGAAACGATCATTTCGATCATGCTGGCCGCCGTGGAAGATAGTTCCACTCTTGAGAAGCCCCACCAGCCGATCAAAATGATGCGTGCTGGCGATCCGGCCGTAATCAGGGCTTTTTTGCGGGTCGTCTCCATAAAACTCAATCAACGCTTCTTTCAGATGTCTGAGAAATTCCGCAGCGACATCCTTAAATACGAGGACGTAGTCAGGGGCGGTGCACGTTTGACCGGAATTGAACCAACGCCCAAAGGCGATGCGACGAGCCGCAACTTGCAGATTAGCCGAAGAGTGTACGATGGTAGGATTCTTTCCCCCGAGTTCGAGCACGATCGGTGTCAGGTTCTTCGCTGCCGCAGTCATGACGACCTTGGCCACTGTCGTGCCGCCAGTAAAAAAGATGTGGTCCCACGGCTGTTCGAGCAGTGCGGTGGTTTCGGGAACCGCGCCGAGGACGACAGAGAATGCCTTGCGATCAAGGTATTGCGGAACGAACCGCGCGATAGCTTCAGCCGTTGCGGCGGATACCTCCGAAGGCTTGATGACAGCGGCGTTGCCGGCACAAATCGCTGCCACCAATGGCGACAACGTCAGCATCAAGGGATAATTCCATGTCCCGATGATCAGTCCGACTCCAAGAGGATCGAATTGCACTTGTGCGCGCGATGGAGCCAATTGGAGCGGTGTGCTTATCGGAACCGGCTTCATCCAGCGCCGGAAATGAGCAAGCACGTGGTCGATCTCACTAGTCATGTATTTCACGTCGATCAAGTCGGCTTCGATACGATTTCTACGAAGATCGCTCCACAATGCGGCGTAGAAGTCCTCAGCATGATCTTTCATCATTGACCGCAACGCGATCAACTGGCTTTCTCGCCACTCCACCGCACGAGTTGCGCCGGATTGAAAGTAGGCGCGGTGATCGGCGGCTAGTTTGCTGAAATCGACGGCGCTCGTGCTCTGAATTGTTGGTTTCTGTGATTGTGATTTTGGAATTGCGTCTGGCATAGATTTCTCCTGCTGCGTAGGTTTTTGTTAAGGCGTTTCTCCGTATAATTCCTTCAGGCGGGTGTGCGCAAAGGCGAGATTCTTAGGCATATCCATTCGTCCGCTGATGACCTCGATATAGGCGCCCGATTTACTCGCGCGCGCTGCTTTCATCGCGGCATCGAGTTCACCCAGCGTCTCGACGCGCGCGGTTACCCAGTCACCGCATCCCAAGGCCCGCGGCAAGTCGGCATAGCGCCATTTTGCCAAATCGTTGTAGGCCCAATCTGGGTTTGGTTCTAGTGCCCGCTCCACCATATAACCGTCGTTGTTGAGAACGAATATGATTGGATTGGCACCATAGCGGCCCATATTTCCGATCTCATTGGCCGTCAATTGGTGAGAGCCTTCGCCGGTGATGAGGATCGTTCTCCGGCTGGGATCAGCGAGCGCTATCCCGACGGCAGCTCCCGTGGCCCAACCAATCGACCCCCATAACATTTGGATATGCACCTGCACATCATCGGGGAGCGTCATTGGCGGAAGCCCGAGGCTCGAACTGCCACTTTCCAGAACAACGCTGTCGCCCGGGCGGATAAACGCCGCGTAGCGCGAATAGAGTGCGTCCATCGTGATTTTGTCCGACGAACTTCCGTTTAGTCTTGCGGCAGGTCCCGGTGTTCTTCTGTAACAAGGTGCGGGCGACTCAAGTTTTGCGAGCGCTGCGAGCATGTCAGCGAGCAGCACGCTCCCGAACACCCTTTCTCCGATGCGGACGTGAGTCAGGCCAATCGAGATGAACCGCTCAGAATCGAGTCGCCCGGAGAAGCCCGCTGTGGTTTCGTCGTTGAGGCTGACCCCACCGAGATCAAGCACCAAGTCGGCGTCCTCGACGATGTGCCGCGTCTTCTCCTCGGACACCGCACCTGCGTACAACCCCGCAAATTGCGGGTGACTTTCGTCAATGATGCACTTTTCCATCGATGTGGTGGCAAACGGGCACCCCAGTGCCTCTATCAGCTGGCGAGCCTCCTTTTGCAAGCGCAAACGCGACAGAGTGAACGCAGGCAGCGCAACAACAGATTTCGCCATTCTTAGCCGCTCAGCTACAGCAGCGACGGCTTTGTTAAGAGATGCCTCATTCGACTTGTGCGTCACAGGCCGCACATCAGCTGGAGTGACCGGTGTCACGGCATAGTCCGATGGAACGACAATGTAGGCAGGCTGGTTATTACGACGTGCTTCTGCGATCACACGTTCCATTTCGAAAACGCAGTTATCTGGATTAATCAAAGCGTGGCAGCAAGCTGCTTGGGCAGAAATGTTGATAAAGTTCCCAAACACTCCGTCTCCAAAGGTGTGATGCATACACTTGCGCAGGCGCTGGTTCTGAAAGGACGGCATGCCGACGACATGAAATACAAGGGAGCGCTCGGCTTTCGCGCCCATTACTCCGTTGATCGCCGACAACTCACCTACCGCATAGGTTGTGGACAGCATTGCGGCGCCCCTGACGCGCGCATAGCCATCGGCAGCATAGGCCGCATTCAATTCATTTGAGCAGCCGACCCATCTAATGTTTGGGTTGCGAACGACCGCGTCACAGACCGGGAACGCGTAGTCGCCCGGTACGCCGAAACAGTCAGTGATACCCTCATCAACAAGTCGCCGGACGATATAGTCAATCACGGTTGTCGTTGGTTTATGAACTTTCAGTTTAGTCATAAGTTCGTTCTTTATTCTGTGCTTTTCTTTCATTGGCATGGAGACTCTAAGCGCGTCCGGAACTCGATTCTATTTTGCCTGCGACAGGTTCCCCTATGCTGCAACGGAGCGATTACTAGCTACTACTTTCGAGGTAGTCTATCCGCTCAAGCGGAACTTCCCGCTATGCAAAATGGCGAATCCCTTGCCAACCACCGCCTTGCTCCCCTTGTCGAAATAGTGGAAAAGAGGCGGCGCAGAAGCGCTGCCCCGTGCTCCAGGGAAAAACCCAAGCGAGGTCGTTACCAGCACCATCAAGAGAATCCGGAGCTTGGCGAGTTCCCAATAAAGACCAATGGTTTTCATTTACCCTCCCTCAAGCAACCGCTACAAAGGATTAGAACAATCACGGTGACTATCATCAGCTTAAGCAGAGCATCCACAGGCTTTCCCCTCACTTAAGAGGCGAATGAGCCGCACACTGCTGCGGCAAACCCCGTTTCCTAGAGAGTCGACGGGCCGGACTGGCACTTGAAAACCGAGAACCTCGAATGGGTGGACAGGAATGAATTGTCTCTTCTGGTGATGCTCGGCTCGCGCCTTTGTCATCAACTTCTTCGACAATATTCGAAACCTGGTCGGACCCAAAATGGGAGGCGTATTGATCGTACTAGTCATTTTCATTTCGGCTAAAACCTTAGGGCGTAAAGGTGTTAAGAGCTATTGGGCTTGCGCCAGACGTTTCCCTCCACCTTTCGAGTGAGGCCAGGGTTGGGCGAATGGCGCGGCAAATTCCTCGCCAGTGAAACGTCCAGTTGATTGGGCGGCGCCGGGTCACTGCGCGCACCATGCCGCCCAGATGCGCGACGATCTGCTTAGTAGCATTTATCTCTTGCGCATCTCCTCTCAGGGCCGCGCAGCAAGTCGATTTTGAATAAATTCCATTCACAAGGGTGGTTTACCGCAGCGGCGGGCAATCTTCTATTGGACCTGCGGCGGTTTTTCGCCTCCCACGTTCGAGGGATGCGCACTTCAGAAGGAAGGGGAGACAGGTCTAGAGCTAGATGCAGTGTCGAAGGGCCGTCACCTCGGCCCCACTGGAACACCTGCGGCGAAACCCCAAGCCTCTCGCGCTTCTCGCTTTCCCGTCCTGATGTTCGTCGCCCTCACGTTCCTAGTGGGATAGCTAGAGGGGCGGGTGGCGACCACTCGGATTGGGGCGGGCTGAAAAATTGGTCCGTCTAAGCAGGCCGGCCCGACAGCCGGGCTGAACCTCACGACGGCTTCGAGACCAAGATGGTCGGAAAGCTGCTGCGCAGGGCTTGGTCCCGCGAAGGCCACCCGGGCGAAAGCCTCGACGCTTTGCAGGACCTGGTGTTCGCGAACGAACATGTAATCCAATGTCTGACCGGCGCCAGGTTTTGCGGACAGGTTATTCCACGTCACAAACGGTTTTCCCCCGCCGAGTTCGTATACGGTGGGGCCCAGTGCTTGCTGCAGTTCCTGGAAGAACGGGCTCTCGGGCGTGCAGTTGAAATCGCCGCCAACCAGGTCGGCGATTTGGCCATCCTCCGCCGCTTGGACACGGGAGACTAGCTCCTGGACTTGCGACCGGCGGACGGCGGCCGGACCCCCCTCTTGAAGATGCACGTTCCAGACGTTCAGTATTGACCCGTCGGGCAAGCAGATGGTGGTTTTTAGGACTCCCTTGCTCACCAATCGGTCCGGAAAGGCCGCGCGCGAGAAGGGATAGAACTCACCGCCCATAATTGGGAATTTGGACAATGTCATCAAGCCGCTTTGCTGGAAAAACGTGTGTTGCCCGGCGGCTCGTGCTCTCCACCAACTGTCTGTGGCAGGGGCGGATTTTCGGGCTTTAGCGGTCCAGGCTTCTTGCAGCAAGATGATATCGGGATTCAGGCGGTCCAACTCGCGCGCGATCTGCGGGTAACGTCCTGACCGCGCCCCGGTCATCCAGCCAGGCAAACCCCATATGTTATAGCTCAGCAATCTGATGTTCCAGGCAGCCTCGGCATCCCTCAAAGCTGGAACATGGCTTGGCGGCTCGAGCTGGAGGTGAGCCGGGCGATGACTTGCACAGCCGCTGGTTCCAACCACGAACACCAAGAGGATGAAAATGCCTAGGAGGGCACGTTCGTCCCGGCACCTCAGGTGCAGGAAATTCGGTAGCTTAGCCATAATCATGGACTACCTCATGCTTTCTTATGGAGTCCATCGGGCAAAGATAAGGTGGTGGCCATAATCAGTGCGGCGGATTCTGAAATGCCTCGTTCGGGAAACGCGCTCTGTCTCACAAGCTTTATCAATGCTACGGCACCCGAAGCTTACGCATTTACTTTCACGTAAGGTTAATGCCCAGACTTAGAATTGTTCTTCTCGATCTCGCGGGAGGTGAACATGAACACCGCACGCCCCTGCGACTCGCAACACCCGGTGAGATTCATGCATGATCGAACCATCGACTGTTCGTCCAACAGCATCGCAGCCGTTTTGTCTGGCGCGGACTTCGCTCCCGCCGACGGCTGGCCATTTTCGCCCCGGACTGACGAAGAGCTGTTCATGGTTTACCGGTTTGCACCGTTTGGGAGTCGCCGATCGGCTCTTGCTCTGGCTGCTGTTGGCGATCCAGCTTTCTGGCCGGTCGATTATGCCACGCCATCCCACAGAGGAGAGCCAATGAGAGGAGGGAGATCATGTGCGTCAACATCATCGTGATTCCTCCTTGTTGTTGGCGGTGCGAGGTTCGCAAGCCACGCCAAATCGATTTGTCTGACTCATAAATGCTTTCTTGAGAGTTCCATCGAGCTTTTTCCAGAATGAAGCATCGGTTTGAATTGGCTTTGATGCCATCGTTCGTGCAGCAGATTTTGGAATCCCCCTTTCGATATAGTCTCCACAGGCGTCCCTACGTCCTATAACCTGGCAGTTCTAATGAAACAGATGAAAGAGCCCGTAAAAAATGCTCAGACGAGGTTTCGTGTTGGTCGCAGCTCCCTGGCGCGCCGGAAACCCCGCCATGCGTACGTCGTTAACGACACAGAAACACCGCTCATCAATCGCGGTGGCATCGCGGAGGAGCTTCCACGCGTCCCGACGCGGGATCCCTGCGTAGAGTATGGTCAGGTCGCCTTCACGCGCGTGCCCTCTTACCTCAGCCAATCGGTAACCGGCGGCGCATAGAGCCTTGGCTAACTCGGCTCCTTTGTATGTAAAAAGCGAGGCGAGCTGTTCGCCAAAGGCCAGGCGTTGCTCGATGACGATCCCGAGGTAAGTACCCGTGGCAAACCCCAGGCCATAGGCCAGAGCATATACCGGATGATCCATATTCAGGAGAACCTTGGCGACGGCGCTGATATAGACAACCGCCTCGAAAAAACCGAGCACAGCGGCAAACCTGCGTCGGCCTTGCACTATCGAGACCGTGCGGATGGTATCCAACGTCACGTCGGTTATGCGGGCCAGCACAATTAGCCAAAACGTCAGGAATACAGTTGTGTCCATAAAAAATCGATTTAGAGACTGGATTTACGAAGGCTAAAAGGAGCGGGGGCCCCGTGGGATCACGGGAGTGCTGCTCCTGGCGCCGGAATCATGGTAATGGTTCCCCTAGCTCAAACCATGGAGCGCGGCCGGGTGCGCGATCGGCCCCGCTCCTGAGCGCGAGCAGTCGTCCAAGCGTCCTTGGCGTTAGGACGACGGAGGAGAGAAACTGGGACGGCCAGAGCAGCATAGAGCGGGACGGGTCGCTCCCTCGCGCAAGCCACGGACGATCAGTCCAGTGGCTTATAGCTGAACTTTTGGCCACCGATGGCTGCCTGGGCCATCAGGCCGTTGCGTGGAAGGGTGAAGACGATGACTCCATCCCGATACTTGGCGTCCAGCGCAGCGCCCTCCGCCGCCGCCGTGGCATTGACCTTGGCGCTCATTTCAAAATGCCCTTCTTTAAAGTTGGCGAGCGCCTCGGCGGTCTCGAAGAAAATCACTTCGTAGAAGGTGCCCCCGCCGACCTGCGGCCCAACGTTGATTTCCGTCAGCGTGGCTTCCCCGACGGGCTTAGCTTTCTCATAGACAATGCCATTTCCGTGCTCAGCCCCGAAGATTAAGCCTCCTTTGCCCACACTGGGAAACACCGCGTACCCAGCCGAATTATTGAAGAGGTTTGTTAAGGCTGAATCGGCGCGCTGAAGGTTGCTAATGGCGATCTTGGCCTCGGCACCAAGGTCACCGGCGGCAATTACCGAGACGGCTTGACCCAGCGTGGCCAGCAGAAAGGCGGCCAGTACGGATTTACGTGTCATGTGTTTCATAATTGATTTTGCGTTTTGCGTTGATGAACCGGAAAGTTGAGCGCCTCACTTGCTCACGGCCACGGGTGTGAGTGGAACCTTGGCCGCCAGGTTAAGGCTGACGACCAAATCAAGCCGGCTTTCGAGCTGGGCGAGGCGCAGCGCCTTGGTCGCCGGCAACACAGCACTGAATTTTTTGAGATAGATTGTCCGCTGTCGTACATGCTTTTCCTGGAGGCTGGTGTAACTGTTCAGCATTTCTTTCGCCTGCTCTGCCGGGACATTGGGATAGACCTTGGCGTAGTCCAGCACGAGCTTGATGAGCTCGTCGTTGATCTTGTCCATGGCTGCCCGGTACTCCCGGTAAAGGGGCCAGAAGTCTGCGCTTTCGGCATCGGTCAGTTGCATTTCGGTCGCTAATACGGCCTTGCGATCCGCGTTAATGACGCTGCGGGCGACTTCGATCAGGTCCTGATCGGTCTGCGCCGGCGCCTGATCGGTTTGTGCGATCAGCAGGGCTGAAAGCGAAAGGAGGAGGAGTGAGCGAGTGGAGACCATTGTAATCTTTGTTTTCATATCTGTTCTTTGAACGTTGTTTTGTGTTTACTAAGCTGATGAATCGTAAGGCAGGAAAGTGCACCTTGGTATTGGACCTGTGGGGGATAGGAGGATACCCCTTCCGACCGAGGCATTGTGAAACTCTGGTCTGCTTCGCGATGGCGAGTGCCGAACGCTTTCGGACCAAGGCCGCCTCATCGCGAATGTTCATAAGGGAAAGCGGCGTCGCGTGGAAGAGGCTAGCGCAGCCCACCACTAACCCTCCCGCGGCAGAGGTAACGTTGACTCCTCCCTTCAGGCAGATTTTGTCCCGAATTATCCAGCACCATAATTATTCGGGACGTCCATTTCACATTCTCGGGTGCGCATTCCGCGCCGGATCAAACGGGAATGTGTTTTCGCTGCAGCCTACGCCATCGCCGCCGGGATCTCACCCATCCGGCCACGCTGATAATCCTCAAAAGCCTGTTGGATTTCGGTGTGAGTGTTCATAACAAACGGACCGCGGCCGAATACTGGCTCGGCAATGGGTTCGCCGTCCATCACCAGAAGCCTGGCGTCTGTGCGAGCTGTCATGTTAATGCCGCCTCCGGTCCTCGCGAAAATGGCGAGGTCGCATTCCGCGGCATCAGCCTGGCCATTCACTGCAACTTCACCACTCACGACAAGAAAGGCACTTGTATGCCCATCCGGTAGCGGAAGTTCCGTCGATTTTCCGCTGCGAAGATTCACTTCCCACAAATTGATTTGGGTGAAGGTCTTCGCCGGTCCCTTACCTCCACCATATTCACCCGCGATGACCCGCACCGTTCCTGCCTCGTTCGGGAGTGCGATTACTGGAATTTGTGCCTTGAGCAGGTGTTGATAATGCGGCTTTGTGTTCTTGTCCTGCGCCCGAAGGTTCACCCAAAGCTGCACCATTTGGAATATGCCGCCCTTGCGCGTGAACTCTTCCGACTGAAATTCCTCGTGGACAATGCCGCTGCCAGCCGTCATCCACTGAACGTCACCTGGTCCGATCTTGCCGCCACCACCACTGGAGTCTCGATGTTCGATTTGGCCCTGGAACGCGATAGTGACTGTCTCGAAACCTTTGTGTGGGTGTGCTTCCACACCACGCCGTCGATTGGATGGCAGGAATTCGTAAGGCGCGACGTAATCGAGCAACAGGAACGGGCTAAGCTCCTTGCCCAAACCGTTATAGTCGAAGACGGACCGGACCGGAAAACCGTCCCCGACCCAGTGCGTGCGCGAGCCCTGATAAATACGAAGCAACTTTTTCATGGATTTCACCTCGTAACCAGGTTGGCGAGGCCAGGATTTCCCACCGTCGCTGTTGCTGTTTTCGAGTTTGATGTTTGTGTCGATTCGAACCGCCGACTTAGCACTGAGTCAATGGACCATTTACCCGCTCCGGCGAGGATTACTCCCACGGCCAGGCCAAGTGTGAGGAGGTGATATTCGAATCCCTCACCCTTTTGATTGCCGTACCAGTTCATGAAAAAGCCATTGGCGCCATGAACCAAAATGATCGCCACGACCATCTCCACGGCTATGCCGAATGCAGCTACGCGACTCAAGAACCCGGTGATGAGCCCGATGGATCCCGCGAACTCCGCCGCAATTGCCAGAAAGGCAAACAACGCCGGAATGTGGAGTTGCCCGGTGAAGAAGCCCATGGTGCCGTGGAAGCCGTAGCCGCCGAACCACCCAAGTGCCTTTTGGGCGCCATGAGGGAACATGACCAGACCCAGGGCCAATCGTGGGATTAATGACGTAACGCTGTCGTTTGTTTTAAATAGTGTTTGCAGTGTTTTCATAGTTTTAATTGATTTAAGTGAATGATTTGCGTTTTGAGGTTGGGTTTCTGCTTTGAACTTCGGTTCAAACGTGAGCAAAAACCTGTTCTTTCGGAAAACGGACCTTAGGCGCGTTTGCATTCTTGTCGGTTGCGGCGCGATAACCGACCGTGGCGATGACGGCGCTGGCGTAAGCCTGCGCATTCAAACCGAGAATCTCGTCGTATTGTGAGCGGTCAAAACCCTCCATTGGGCACGCATCAATGCCGAGCAAGGCGGCGCTGGTAAGCAGATTACCCAGGGCGATGTAGGCCTGGTTGCGCGCCCAGGCGTCCCGCGCCGCTTCGTCCATGCTTTTGACGATTCCGCCGACCAACATGTCGCGAAATGGAGCCAGGGATTCGACCGACACGCCCCGTGTGGCGGCGGTCCGATTGATAAACGCGTCCACATCCGCTTCGTTGAAATTCTTCTTCGCCGCGAAAACGACCAGATGTGATGCGTCGGTGATTTGAGGTTGCCCGTAGGAGGCGGGCACCAGCTTCGCCCGTACGGCGGGGTCAGTAACCACGATGAATTTCCACGGCTGCAACCCGCCGCTGGACGGCGTCAGGAGCAGTGCGTCCTCGAGTGTCGCCCAATCCTGGGCGTTGATTTTGCGTGTGGGATCGAACTGCTTGGTGGCGTAACGCCAGTTCAGCCGGTCCAACAACTGTTCAGAACTAATAGTATGATTGTTGTTCATATGCCGCACACTACGGCGGCTAATCGCCGGCAGATAATGCCGATTGGAGATTGCGGTGATGCGGTTTTCGCATCACCTTTGCAACCGTGATCGAAAAACTCCGACTGTTCCTCGCGATCCTTGAGGAAGGCAGCCTCCGCCGTGCCGCCGAGCGCCTGCACATTTCCCAGTCTGCGATTACCCGCCAGATACAACTCCTGGAGCACGATCTGGGAGGGCGAGTCCTGGAACGCACTTCCACTGGCGTACGGCCCACCAGCGGCGGGCACACCCTGGCCCAGAGAGCTAAAGCTTTGTTGGCTGATTACGACTCGGTCATGGCAGAAGTTCGGCGTTTGGTGCGCGGGGAGAGTGATCGTTTGCGCATCGGTTATGTTGCGTCGGCGGTCCAGGAGTATCTTGGACCTGCTCTGGCCAAGCTGCGGCGCGCGTATCCAAAGCTTAAAGTCAAAATGCTCGATCAAACGCCGGGCGAGATGATTATTGCGTTACGGCGAGGCGAAATTGATTTAGCTTTGACGGGGCACGGCGTGGATCTGCTCTCGCGCGACTTTTACACGCACAAACTGGCGAGTATCCCAAGTGTAGTCGCGCTCCCATTCGACCACCAGCTGGCCTCTCTAAAGCAGATTCACATTTCAGAATTGAAGGGTGAGTCTTTCGTCGGGGCGCCGGACGCAATCGTGCCGGGATACAACCAAAAAATCGTTCAATTCTGCCGACGGTTTGGCAAGTTCCGCCCACGTTTCATTGCGATTGATCAGCCGGTGAGTTTAGCCGAGGGGCTCGCAATCGCTGCGAACGAAGGCGCGATTTCGATGCATCCGATTTATATTTCACACCTGGGCATCCCAAACGTTGCCATGGTACCCGTCGCGGATAAGGAAGCCACCTGGGATTTATTCGTCGTTTGGCAACGAGGCAAGATCTCCGGCCCGCTGCGCGCTTTGCTTGAAGCTCTTCAGCTCGAACCTGCCGCCAAAAGTGTTAACCAAAACGCATGAAATCCGCTGTTTGAAAAACTCTTGCGCAGTTCGTAATCACGCAAGGCAATTCCCATTCCGAAACGTCGGCAGCACCCAAATTAGAATTCACCTTGATTGATTATCAACGACTTACGAAATCATTTTCAGCGCAATTCGGCCTTTAAGAAATGTCCCTACGGCGAAAAAACAAAGAGGGTCTTTTCTAATCAAATCTCGTTATCTATTGTAGACAGGCTTTTTGGGTCATGCGTGAGCAATGTTGCAAGTCGTGGTACATGAAGCAGGCCAGAGCATTGCACGGACATCATCTGTTCTCTGGTTGAATTCAACCGGGAGATGGCTGAAGAGTCTATTGGCAAAATGAACGGTGCTCCTGACCCGGATATTGCCGTCTTCACGGAAGCTCTCCGCCTTCCGCCGGAAGAGCGCGATCGTTATTTGGACAATGCTTGTAAGGCAGACGTCGAGTTCCGCCGCCGAGTGGAAGCCCTTTTAGACGCTTACGAACAGGCAGGCGATTTCCTTGGAAAATCGGCAGCGGAAATGCCAAGAAAAGCTGCGCAACTGCTAAAGCCTGGAGATAAGCCGGGTGACCGCATTGGCCATTACAAGTTGCTCCAACAGATCGGTGAGGGCGGCTGCGGCGTGGTTTACATGGCCGAACAGGAGGAACCGGTCCACAGGCGGGTCGCGCTGAAGATTATCAAGCCGGGAATGGACACTAAAAGCGTGATCGCCCGGTTTGAAGCCGAGCGGCAGGCACTCGCCTTGATGGACCACCCCAACATCGCCAAGGTGTTCGATGCCGGGGCGACCGCATCGGGCCGCCCGTATTTCGTTATGGAGCTTGTCCGTGGGGCCAAGATTACGGAATACTGCGATCAGCATTCGCTCACGACAGAGGAACGGCTTAAGCTCTTTATCCAGGTCTGCCAGGCAGTACAACACGCGCATCAGAGGGGCGTCATCCATCGGGACATCAAACCTTCCAATATTCTCGTAACGCAATCGCTGGAAGGGGTGGCCACGCCCTTGGTGATCGATTTTGGGGTTGCCAAAGCCACCACCGACCAGCCATTGACCGACAAAACAGTTTTCACAGCCTTCGAGATGCTCATCGGCACACCTGCCTACATGAGCCCGGAGCAGGCGGAGCTGAGTAGCGTTGACGTTGATACGCGCACGGACATTTACAGCCTCGGAGTGCTGCTCTACGAATTGCTGACTGATTCTACACCTTTTGAAACGCGGGAGCTACTAAAAGCCGGGCTCGACGAAATCCGCAGAGTCATTCGTGAGCAAGAACCCCTCCGACCTTCCACGCGCTTAAGCAAGATGCCCGGGGCACATCTAACGACCGTCGCGCAACATCGCAGGTCTGAACCTCCAAAGCTAATTCGCGCAATTTCCGGGGACCTGGACTGGATCGTGATGAAGGCGATGGAGAAGAATCGCACTCGCCGTTACGAAACCGCCAATGGCTTAGCCCTGGACGTTCAGCGGTTTCTGGCACACGAGCCCATTTCTGCGCGTCCCCCCAGCAAGCTTTACAAATTCCAAAAGACGGTGCAACGCAACCGGCTTCTGTTCATCGGTCTTGGCATAATCGCAACGCTTCTCATCGTGAGCCTGATTGTGGTTTCGGCATTTCTTGCCCAGGAGCGGCAAGCGCGGCGTGAGGCCAGGCAGGTCAAGCAGTTTCTGGAAGAAATGCTGCAAAGCGTCGGACCCAACGTTGCCGAAGGCGGGGATACGGCGATCTTGCGCGACATTTTAGATCAAACCGCCTCACGGGTTGGCAAGGAGCTGACCAATCAGCCGGCGGTGGAAGCTGAGATGCGAAGCGTCATCGGCGGACTTTATTGCGAGACCCGGCAGTTTCGACAAGCTGAAGAAATGCAGCGCGCATCATTGGCGATTCGTCGAAAACGTTTCGGATCAGAAAGTGCGCAGGCGGCGGCATCGCTGAACGAGTTGGGCTTAACACTTTTAACGAGCGGAAGACTGTCCGAGGCGGAACAAGTCAACCGTGAAGCACTCGAGATCAGATTACGACGCTTTGGCAATGAGAATGCGGACGTGGCCGCTTCGCAAAATAATTTGGCTCACGTGTACGCGCAAATGGGGAGGCTCACCGAGGCGGAAGCGCTGGCTCGCGAATCGCTGGAGACCAGGCAAAGATTGTTCGGAAACCCAAGCGTGGAGGTGGCAGATTCGCTTCGCACCATAGCAGTTATTCTGGGCGACAAACTGCAGTGGGCGGAAGCCGAAGCCATGGCGCGTGAGGTTTTGGACATGCAGCGTAAATTGTTTGGCCCCGAAGATACACGGGTGGCTTCAGCACTTAACGACGTAGCCCGGGCCGCAGCCGCCAATGGGAAGCAGAAAGAGGCCGAAGACTTGGAACGGGAAGCCCTGGCGATGCGGCAAAAGCTACTCTCGCAGGACCACCCGGATGTAGCCAATTCTCTTTACCTTGTAGGCGATCGCATGCGACAGCGAGGAAACCTGAAGGAAGCATATCCTGTGCTGAGCACTGCGCTTTCAATGCAACGAAAGGTTCTGGGCGAGGACCATCCAGCTACACTTGATACTCTGAAAAGTTTAGGTTTGATGTACGAAGCTGAGAAGGAGTGGTCACAGGCGGAAACCGTGTTTCGCCAATTGGTGGCCGCATGGCGCAAGCGGGTAGGCGATGACGACCTGGAAACGCTATATGCGCTGCGCAATCTAGCCGAGGCACTTGGAGGTCAGGGCAAATGGTCGGAGGAGGAAACCGTGCATCGAGAGGCGTTGGTCTCATGGCGAAAACGCGAAGGAAACGGCGGTTCGGAAACATCCTATACATTACACCTGCTGGGAAACGCGCTTGCTGCCCAGCGAAAGTGGTCGCAAGCGGAAATTGTCTTTCGCGAAGAATTGGCGTTCCGAAGCAAACAGGCCCGAGACGACGACCCGAACACGCTGTATGCATTGCGCGATTTAGGAATTGCCCTCGAATTTGAAGGCAGATGGGCAGAGGCCGAAATCGTACATCAAGACTCGTTGGCCTCATGGCGGAAACGGGCGGGAAATGACGACCCGCAAACCTTGTACACGCTAGACAGACTGGGCTGGACGCTTGAAGGCCAAGGCAAGTGGCCAGAAGCAGAAAGCGCTTATCGAGAAGCATTGGCTTCGCGACGCAAAGTGGCAGGAAATGACGATTCTCAAACCTTGACCGAATTTGAGCGCCTGACCAGGGTCCTTATGCGTCAAAAAAGGCTTGGCGAGGCAGAACAATTGTTGGAGGAAGCGCTTACGCCCGCAATGGTCAGGCAGCCTTCGAGTTGCAATCTGCTGATTCGCAGGGTTGATCTGCTGGGTCGCCAGGGGCGATGGCAGGAGGCCGCAGCCACTGCGACTCTGGTCGTCGAATATCAACCGACGGACCAATTCCGCTATCACGTCCTCGCAGCACTTCTGGCGATAACCCGGAACCGCCCTGCATACGAAACATTTTGTCGGAAAATTCTCGCGACCTTTACCAACACAAGCGATCCCTATATCGATGAGCGGATGACCAAGGACTGCCTTTTCTTACCCGATTCCGGGGTGGACTTGAAGTTCGTGGACGAATTGGCAGACAAAGCTGTTTCTCTCGGAAGCGGCAACGCTGACGCAGCGTATTTTCAGGTGGCCAAGGCCATGTCCGCCTATCGGCTGGGACGTTTTGCCGAATCGGTCGAATGGTCAGAGAAGACACTAAAGAGCTCAATCACTTACCCAACTGCCCACGCTTATGCCATTCTGGCCATGGCACATTGGGAACTCGCCCATAAGGATGTGGCGCGAGCGATGCTGGACAAAGGAGACTCGCTGACGCCGAACATTTTACCGTCGCATCAGGCGGTTGATTTAGGGGATTCATGGGTGGCGTGGCTGCAGGCGCGGATTTCATTAGACGAGGCCACCGCATTAATCCAGCCTGCGTCCAGGACCGAAAGCAACTCCCAGGAACCATAGCACCGAGGTGGCCTGCTTACGATCATGAGCGATGTTCCCGTCAACGATGTTGACCTTTTTGCGGCAGCGGTCGAGTTGCCAGTCGCGGAGCGCGCCGCATATCTGGACCGCGCTTGCCGCGGTGACCCGGACCTGCGCCAAAGAGTGGAGGGTTTGCTAAAGGAGCGCGACGACCTGGGAGATTTCCCGGAAAAAAGACTATCGAAAGGAGCGGCACAAGGTGGCTTCGGGGTTGTCGGCGAAAGACCCGGCGACCGCATCGGCCATTACAGGTTGCTCCAACAGATCGGTGAGGGCGGATACGGAGTGGTTTACATGGCGGAACAGGAGGCACCGGTCCGCAGGCGGGTCGCTCTGAAAATTATCAAACCGGGAATGGACACGAAAAGCGTGATCGCCCGGTTTGAAGCCGAGCGGCAGGCACTGGCGTTGATGGACCACCCCAACATCGCCAAGGTTTTCGATGCAGGGGCGACTGAATCAGGCCGCCCGTATTTCGTCATGGAGCTTGTCCGTGGCGTCAAGATCACCAAATACTGCGATCAGCATTCCCTGACGACGGAAGATCGGCTTAAGCTCTTTGTACAGGTCTGCCAGGCTGTCCAGCACGCGCATCAGAAGGGCATCATCCATCGGGACATCAAACCTTCCAATATTCTCGTAACAGAATCGCTGGAGGGCGTCGCGACGCCCATGGTGATTGATTTTGGGGTAGCTAAAGCCACCACAGACCAGCGGTTGACCGACAAAACGGTTTTCACAGCCTTCGAGATGCTGATCGGCACACCTGCCTACATGAGCCCGGAGCAAGCGGCACTCAGCAGTGTTGACGTGGACACACGCACAGACATTTACAGCCTGGGAGTGCTGCTCTACGAATTGCTGACTGGTTCTACGCCTTTTGAAACAGGGGAGTTACTAAAAGCCGGGCTTGACGAAGTCCGCAGGGTGATTCGGGAGACAGAACCGCCCCGACCTTCCACGCGCTTAAGCAAGATGCCCGGGGCAAATTTGACAACCATCGCCCAACATCGCCGGTCTGAACCTCCCAGGTTGATTCGCACAATTTCGGGTGACCTGGACTGGATTGCAATGAAGGCGATGGAGAAGAACCGAACGCGCCGCTACGAAACCGCCAATGGCCTGGCACTGGACGTTCAACGGTTTCTGGCACATGAGGCCGTTTCTGCGCGCCCCCCCAGCAAGCTTTACAAATTCCAAAAGACGGTGCGGCGCAACCGGCTTCTGTTCATCGGTCTTGGCATAATCGCAACGCTTCTCATCGTGAGCTTGATTGCTGTATCGGTATCTCTTGCCCAGGAGCGGCAATCGCGGCGCGAGGCCAGGCAAGTCAAGCGGTTTCTGGAAGAAATGTTGCAAGGTGCCGGACCCCAGGTCGCCCTGGGCAGGGACACGGCCATTTTGCGCCAAATGTTGGCACAGGCCGCCTCAAGGGTTGGCAAGGAGTTGACCAATGATCCGGCGGTGGAAGCTGAACTGCGATGCGTCATCGGCACACTTTATTACAACACCGGTCAGTTCCATGAAGCAGAAAAAATGCAGCGCGTGGCGCTGGCGATTCGCCGGAAACGTTTCGGAAAGGAAAGTCCAGAGGTGGCGAAATCGCTGTACGACCTTGGCACGACCCTGCTTACGAGCGGAAAGCTGCCCGAGGCGGAACAAGTAACCCGTGAAGAGCTAGACATCAGAATGCGACGCTTTGGCAAAGAGAATGAGGATGTGGCCGCTTCTCAAAATAATTTGGCTCTCCTGTATTCACAAAGTGGTAAATTAACGCAGGCGGAAGCCCTGGCTCGCGAATCACTGACGGCTAGGCAAAGATTATTTGGGAACGAGAGCCGTGAAGTAGCAGATTCGCTTCGCACATTAGTTGTTATTCTAGGCGATAAAGGCCAGTGGGCGGAAGCCGAAGCCATGGCGCGTGAGGTTTTGGAGATGCGGATTAAAATGCTTGGCTCCGAACATCCCTGGGTGGCTTCGGCCCTCAACGATGTTGCCTGGGCTGCAGCCGCCAATGGGAAGCAGCAGGAGGCGGAAGACTTGGAAAAGCAATCCCTGGCGATGCGGCGAAGGCTCCTTTCAGCGGAGCACCCGGATGTAGCCAATTCTCTTTACCTTGTCGGCGATCGCATGCGGCAGCGAGGAAACCTGAAGGAAGCGTATCCCGTGCTGAGTGCGGCCCTTTCAATTCAACGTAAGGTTCTGGGCGAGGACCATCCATCAACACTTTATACTCTGAAAAGTTTAGGATGGATGTTCGAGGCTCAGAAGGATTGGTCACAGGCGGAGACCGCGTTTCGCGAAGCTCTGGAGTTATGGCGCAAGCGAGCGGGCAATGAGGACCTGGAAGCGCTATATGCACTGCGCGATCTAGGCGCAGCGCTTGAAGCTCAAGGCAAATGGTCGGAGGCGGAAGCCTTGCATCGAGAGGAATTGGCCGCGTGGCGCAAACGCACTGGAAATGTCGATTCGGAAACGCTGTACGCCTTACACGAGCTGGGCGTGACGCTTGATGCCCAACGAAAGTGGTCGGAAGCGGAAAGCGTGCACCGCGAACAGGCAGGCTCCTGGGGCAGGCGAGCAGGCAATGACGACCCGCGGACGCTGTACTCGTTGCGCGAGTTAGGCAACACACTTGAATGTGCCGGGAAATGGGGTGAGGCGGAAACGGTGCATCGCGACGCCTTGGCCTCATGGCGGAAACGGGCGGGAAATGACGACCCGCAAACTTTGTACACGCTGGACAGGCTGGGCTGGACGCTTGAAGGGGAAGGCAAGTGGTCAGAAGCGGAAAGTGTTTACCGCGAAGCCCTGGCGTTGCGACGCAAAGGGGCCGCTATCGACGATCCGCAAGTCCTGTCGGAATACGAGCAGTTGTGCCGCGGTCTCCGCGAACAGCGAAAATACCATGATATAGAACAACTTCTGGCTGAGGTTCTGACTCCCGAATTTCTCAAGCTGCCCGCCTGCTGTACGCTGGTGGCGCGCCGCCTGGACGTCATGGGGCGGCAGGGCAAATGGAGCGAAGCGGCAGCTGCAACCGCAATTCTAATGCAGCATCAGCCTCCAGAATATTATTGGGCTTACGCCATGGCAGCGCTACTGGCAGAGGCTCATGACCGTCCTGCTTACGAGCAACTCTGCAAAAGAATTCCGGCCACCTTCATCGAGACAAAAAATCCTTACATTGCCTGGCGGATCGCGATTGGTTGTCTCCTCTTGCCGAATTCCGGCGCCGACCCGCGTTTGGTAGACGAATTGGCAACCAAAGCGGTGGCTTTGGGGAAGGCTGACAGCGGAATTGGTTATTTTAAGGTTTGCAAAGCGCTCTCGGAATATCGGGAAGGCGGGTTTGCGCAGGCAGTTGGGTGGGCCGAGCAGGTGCGGACGAACTTCGAAGCCTCCGCGAGCGCGGAGGCATGTGCCGTTCTGGCCATGGCGCAATGGCGGCTTGGACTGAAGGACGAGGCGAGAGACACACTAACCCAGGGGAACAGACTGGCTCCGGAAATACCTTCCACTCAGAACCCAGACTCAGGCGATAAGTGGTTAGATTGGCTGATTGCTCGGATTTTACTGGTTGAGGCTACCGACCTGGTTGGAACTCGTTGAGTTCTGATTTGGCGCGCGGCAAAGCCAATGTGTGTTCGTTTGTTATTGATTACCAATGACTTAAGCAGTCATTTTCAGGGTAATTCAATTCTTAAGAAGATTTCCCCTCCGAGAAAAACCAAAGTGGATTTTTTCTAAGGAGATCTCGTTATCTATTATAGACAGGCTTTCTGGGTCACGCATGAACCGTGTTGCAAGTGTGCTATATGAACACGCCGAAGCCCTGAACGGACATCATCTGTTCTCAGGTTGAACGGGCGATGGCAGAAGACTTTATTGGTAAAATGAACGGTGCTCCTGATCCGGATATTGCCGTCTTCACGGAAGCTCTCCGGCTTGCGCCGGAAGAGCGCGGTCATTATTTGGACAAGGCTTGCAAGGGAGACAGCGAGTTCCGCCGCCGAGTGGAAGCGCTTTTAGAGGCTTACGAAGAGGCAGGCGATTTCCTTGGAAGACCAGCCGCGGACAGGCCAGCAAAAGCAGCTCAAGCGTTTCCAGCGGGAGAAAAACCGCGTCACTGCATTGGCCATTACAAGTTACTCCAACAGATTGGTGAGGGTGGATGCGGCGTGGTTTACATGGCCGTACAGGAGGAGCCTGTCCGCAGACGGGTTGCGGTGAAAGTCATAAAGCCGGGAATGGACACTAAGAACGTGATCGCCCGGTTTGAAGCCGAGCGGCAGGCACTGGCGTTGATGAACCATCCCAACATCGCCAAAGTGCTTGATGCAGGGGCAACCGAAACCGGTCGCCCCTATTTCGTCATGGAACTTGTCCGTGGGGTCAAGATCACGGAATACTGCAATCAACATTCCTTGACGACCGAGGAGCGGCTTAAGCTCTTTGTGCAGGTCTGCCAGGCGATCCAGCACGCGCATCAACGGGGCATCATTCATCGGGACATCAAACCTTCCAATATTCTCGTAACGCAATCGCTGGAAGGCGTGGCTACGCCCATGGTGATCGATTTTGGGGTGGCCAAAGCCACTACGAACCAGCGTTTGACCGACAAAACGCTTTTCACAGCCTTCGAGATGCTCATCGGCACGCCTGCCTATATGAGCCCGGAGCAGGCGGAGCTCAGCAGCGTTGACGTCGACACGCGCACCGATATCTATGGCTTGGGGGTTTTGCTTTACGAATTGCTGACCAGCTCGACCCCTTTTGAAACGGAGGAATTGCTAAAAGCCGGCCTCGACGAAATCCGCAGGGTGATTCGTGAAGAGGAACCGCCCAGCCCTTCTACGCGTCTGAGCAAAATGCCCGGGGCACACTTAACCGCTATAGCACAACAACGCCAGTCCGATCCGCCCCGACTAATTCATGCGATTCGTGGGGATCTGGACTGGATCGTGATGAAGGCCCTCGAAAAGGATCGCACTCGCCGTTACGAAACCGCGAACGGTTTGGCATTGGACGTCGAACGGTTTCTTGAGAACGAGCCTGTATCAGCGCGGCCCCCCAGCGGGTTTTATAAATTCCAAAAGACGGTGCAGCGCAATAAGCTGCTGTTTCTGGGTATCAGCCTAATCGCAGTTCTCCTGGTTACCAGTTTGATTGTCCTTTTAACCTTTCTGAGGAAGGAACGGCAGGCTCGCAAACAAGGTGATCAAGTGACGCAAATCTACTCGGATATGGTGAATGGCGTGGGAACGTCTTTACTCCGCCGCGGGGATATTTACATAATGTTGCAGGATATTCTAGATCGGACCGCGGAGCGCATTAGCTCGGAACTGCACAATCAATCCGCAGTCGAGGCTCAATTATGGAATCTCATGGGAACGCTCTACTTGGATATCGGCAATAATGACAGCTATGATCGAGCTGCACAAATGGATACCAATGCGCTAGCGGTGGAAGAGAAGCTATACGGTCCGAAGAGCGCGGAGGTCGCTGCATCACTCTATCATTTGGGTAAAACGTTTTGGAAGCAAGGTAAGCTGGCTGGGGCCGAAAAGGCGCACATGGAAGCGCTCGCGATTCGCCAGCACCTCTTCGGCACCAGCAATGCCGAGGTGGCCGCTTCTCTGAACGGTCTGGGTTGCGTTTACAGAGAGGAGTGGAAGCTGACAGAGGCGGACCCCCTGATTCGGCAAGCTTTGGAAATCAGACAACAATTGTTTCCAGGCAACAATGTAGAGGTGGCGGAATCGCTACAGAGCCTTTGCCACCTGCTCGAGGCTGAACGGCACTGGCCTGAAGCTGAAGGTGTTGCCCACGAGTTCGTGGATATGAGCAGGAATCTGCCCGGGAGGGAGGACCTGGTGGCCGAAGCTCTTGACGATCTTGCAATGTCAGCCGGGTTCAATGGCAAATTGGATGTGCAGGAAGCGGCGCACAAAGAGTCCTTTGTTATCAACCAAACCCTCCGCCCTGAAGGTCATCCTTACGTCGTCAAGTCGATAGCGAATCTCGGAGAAGTTCTGCGACTTCGAGGAAAAAACACCGAGGCTAGTGCCGTGTTGAAAGCAGCCATTTCAATTCAACGCAAGCTTTTGGGAGATGATTATATTGATACTTTGACTTCGCTAGGCTCCCTGGGCCAAATCCTTGCCAGCGAAGGCAAGTGGGAGGAGGCGGAAAAGGTCCATCGCGAAGCGCTGGACAAGTGGCGCAAACGTTTGGGAGACCAAAATCCACAAACTCTATGGGAATGGGGGGAGGTGTGCCGTGCTCTCGTCGCGCAGCGAAAATATCACGAAGCCCAAGAACTCTTGGCTGAAGTTCTGACTCCCGAATTTGTAACGAATCCAGCGTGCTCCAGTGTCTTAGCTCAGCGGCTGGATCTCATGGGCCGCCAAGGGAAATGGAGGGAAGCTGTAGCCGATGCCACAACCCTGATGCAGTATCAACCTACAGAATACTATTGGTTCTACACTGTGGCCGCGCTTCTAGTGATGACTCATGACCTGCCCGCTTACGAGCAACTCTGCCAGAGAATTCCGGCCATGTTTGCCGAGACATCAAACCCATACATCGCACAGAGGGTAGCGGATGGCTGTCTTCTATTGCCGAGTTCCGGGGCTGATTCGCGATTGGTGCAGCAATTGGCCGCCAAAGCAGTGACCTTAGGCGACCGCGAGGGCGGTGGGTATTTTGTAGCCTGCAAGGGGCTCTCAGAATATCGCGAAGGCCGTTTTTCGGAGGCCTGTGCGTGGGCTGAGAAGGCTCTGCAGAAATCCGAACCTTTCGCGCAGGCAGAGGGTTGTGCAGTTCTGACGATGGCGCAGTGGCGGCTCGGCCTGAGGGACACGGCCCGCGCCTCACTGAGCCAGGGAAACAAACTGGCTCCGGAACTTTCGTCCACTGGGGCCGTGGATTTAGGAGGGGGGTGGGTGGATGGGCTGATTGCTCGAATCCTGCTGGATGAAGCCACTAACCTGGTTACCGAGGGATCGACACCTGCCAACAATTCCAGAACTCCATAATGGGGAGTGGCCAAGAGGTTTCTTGAAAAACGCGCCAAACAGTGGAATCCTTTTAGCGACCCATGAGCGAGGCCACTGTTTTGTTAGTTGCGGTGGAGCAAGGCGATTCCAAGGCCGCCGCCGAATTGCTTGAATTGGTTTACGATGAACTTCGCCATCTGGCATCGGCGAAGATGGCACAGCAGGCTCCCGGCCAAACGCTTCAACCGACTGCCCTGGTTCATGAGGCCTGGTTGCGGTTGGTTGGACCCAAGAATCCGACGTTCAGGAATAGCACGCATTTTTTTGCGGCTGCAGCCGAGGCGATGCGCCACATCCTGATAGATCGTGCCCGGCGCAAACAAAGTGAGCGTCACGGGGGGCGCTTCGAGCGTGTGGAATTTGAGGAATTTGAACTGGCTGCTCCAAGCCCGGATGACGAGCTGCTGGCCGTGCACGAAGTACTTGACGCTTTCAGCGTCCAATATCCCGTTCAAGCCGAATTGGTCAAATTGCGGTATTTCGCTGGCATGACCAACGAGGAGGCATCGCAGGTTCTTGGAATTTCTCTGTCCACCCTTAATAATTATTGGAATTTCTCTCGCGCCTGGCTGTTCAAGCAAATCCGAAGCAAATAAATTCATTCTTCTTGCTGAGGGATTGGAGTTTTCCCCCCGGATTCTCGTTTACCTGATTGTAGACGTTCATCCGTATATGGAATCCAGGCCACAACAAATGCGAGCCCAGACTGTTCGACTCAGTCTGACGAATCCACTCCGCGGTAAGAATCCAAACGGCTTGTTTACGCTTCCAGGTTCTGGTCGGGGAAGCTCTCGGGCCAGCTTGCGCTGGATCCTGAGCAGGCTGCCTTGCCCGGAAGTCATTGAAGAACGCAATCGAATGGCTCGCGAAATTCACGATACTCTCGCTCAGCAGTTCGCAGGCATTTTCCTGCATCTCGAAGCGGCGAACAGCTTGCTCAATCCGGAGCAACAGGACATCTCCGAATATCTCACCCGCGCAAAAGAGCTTGCGAAGTGCGGGTTGGAAGACGCGCGTCGCATGCTGCTGGGTTTACGACCAAAGTCGCTCGAAGGCTCCCAGTTGTGCGACGCGCTAAAACGGCTCGCCGAGAATTTTAGGGAAGATTGCGGAATTGAATGTTCGTTTTGCTTGCATGGACGAGCGTACAAACTTCCCGAAACCGCCGAGGATGAGTTGTATCGTGTGGCGCAAGAAGCCTTGTGCAACGTGCGGAAACACTCGCGCGCGCGCTCGGCCTCCATTCTGCTTAGGTACAGGCCCGACGGAGTCCTGTTGGCGATTAAGGATAACGGGTATGGGTTTGTGGTTAAAAAGCCTCAAGCAGGTGCTCACGGATTTGGGTTGCTCGCGATGTCGGAACGAGCCTTCCGGCTCGGAGGGAAGGTGGAGATCAATAGTCGTGCCGGAGCAGGCACTGAACTGAAAATGACGGTGCCGGTGCATAAAAGAATCTCAACAGAACAGAATAATCACCGAATCAGTGAAACCGAAATCAATACCAGTTCCCAATCAGGCCAGGACCAGGATTCTGATCGCGGATGACCATCCCGTCGTGCGCGATGGAATCATGGCCGACGAGGCTTGGAGCCGACCGGGGTCGAGGCGATGGGGGTCACTCTTTAGGCTATTTGTTCCGTTGGTTTCATGTGTTTGGGTTAGCAGTTCGTTTTGTGTAGTTTCAGTATTTGGCCCGTAATTGGGTTAAAGATCGCTCCGAGATAGGCGAGCGCAACCTCCACTGTGACCTTCGTTCCAATTGTCCCTGTTCCGACGATTACGATTTTCATATTCTTGACTCTCCGTTCACCCCTCCCAAGCGGCGGGCAGAGATGCCACAATCTCTTGTTTCTTGGCCCTGCGGTCTCTCCGCTTACTCCTGGTTGCCTTCGCTTTGGGTTTACTTTGTTTCTTGTTCTCCGTCTTGCTGCCATTGGACTAATGTCTCTTTTGTAGGCACAATTATGCTGATGTTCAAGCGGCCACCATGGTCCAAACCGCCGGCCATTACTCGGTACGGCGTGGCCATTGCTGCGGTAGGCTTGGCCGTCCTCATTTCTGAGTTTCTGGAGAACCGCTGGAAATCCGCTCCTTTTGTATCCGTGTTCACTTGCGCGATCGTGCTCAGCGCCTGGTTCGGTGGATTTGGTCCGGGCTTGCTCTCCGTAATTCTTTCTGTTCTGGCCTTTGATTATTATTTTCTCCCTCCAACTCATTCCCTTTTGCCGAATTCGAACGAGGTGCCACGGCTCGTTCTTTTTGCGGTCGCGGCCTCGCTCGTTGGCCTGTTAAGCTCCGCGCAGCGCAGTTCTGCCGAGTCACTCCGCCGGGCGCGCGATACGCTTGCGCTCAAAGTGCAGGAACTCGAGCGGGCTATTGCCGAACGCAACCAGGCACAGGACGCGCTTCACAAAGCCCAGACGGAACTCGCTCACATGACACGGTTGACGACCATGGGTGAACTCACCGCCTCGATCGCGCATGAGGTGAACCAACCTTTGGCCGGTGTGGTCACCAACGCCAATGCCGGTTTGCGCTGGCTCGCGGGCGCGCCCCCGGATTTGAAGGAAGCGCGCGAGGCCCTGCTGCGGATTGTTCGAGACGGAAATCGTGCCAGCGAAGTCATCGCGCGCATCCGGACTTTACTCAAAAAGGGCGAGACGGACCGAACGCGCCTGGACGTGAACCGGGTTATCGATGAGATAGTGGAACTGACCCGCAACGAGGTGCTCCAACGAAAGGTTTCGCTCAACACCGAACTGTCGGCTAACCTTCCGCTCATCACCGCTGACCGCGTGCAACTGCAACAAGTGTTGCTCAACCTCATCATTAATGCCGCAGAAGCAATGAACGCGAACAAAGACCGGCCACGCCGGCTCTCGATTCGGAGCGAGCAGGTGCAGCCTTCCGCGGTGCGGGTCACTGTGAAAGACACAGGTGTCGGCATCGGCTCGCAAGCGGTCGAGCGGTTATTCGACGCATTTTACACCACCAAACCCAACGGCCTGGGCATGGGGTTGTCGATCTGCCGTTCAATTATCGAGGCGCATGGAGGGCGGCTGTGGGCGACCTCAAACGACGGGCCGGGTGCGACCTTCCAATTCACCTTGCCCGTTGAAAATGGAGAAACAAAATGACGCGCCCAAGCCAACCTACTGATTCGATGGTATTTGTGGTCGATGATGACGCATCGGTGCGCGAATCGCTCAGCAGCCTGTTCCGTTCGATTGGACTTCGGGTCGAGCTGTTTTCCTCGGCCCAGGCCTTCCTGAAACATCAACGGCCAAACGCTCCGGCGTGTCTGGTGCTGGACATTCGGCTGCCCGGCCTGAGCGGCTTGGAACTCCAGCGCGAATTGGGCGCCCAGGGCAAGGTCATCCCCATCATCTTCATCACCGGTCACGGGGACATTCCGATGAGCGTGCGCGCGATGAAACAGGGAGCGGTTGAATTTTTGACGAAGCCCTTTCGCGACCAGGATTTGCTGGATGCCGTCCAACAAGCCATCGAGCGCGACCGCGTTGCGCTGAAGTTGCGGACCGAGCAGGCTGATTTGCGCGCCCGTCATGATTCGCTCACGGAGCGCGAGCGTGAGGTGATGGCTCTGGTTGTGCGCGGCATGTTGAACAAGCAAATTGCCTCCGAATTGGGCACGACCGAGATCACTGTGAAAATTCAACGCGCCAGCGCCATGAAAAAGATGCAAGCCGTTTCTCTCGCCGACCTGGTGCGCTTTGCCGAGAAGCTCGGCATCGAAGCTGAGCAGTAAAGTCTAGCTTAGCCCAGCACAGCAGGCGTGCGCCACGCACGTCTATTCTCCCACGTCCGGGATCCTCCTCGCACTCCCGGCTGAAAACCCGTGCCGTGCTGCAAGTTTTGCGCCGGTATGAAGGGGATCAAGCCAAGGTATAATGGAATCCACCACGGCCCGGGCGCTAACGTTTCCCGATGAATGAAACGAAAGCAGACTCAACCGGATCGGGCAAACCCCGCGTGGCGGTTGTGGACGACGACGAGTCGGTGCGGGAGGCCCTGCAATCCCTGTTAAGGTCCGTTGGCTACCGCGCGGAAGGTTTTGATTCAGCCGAAGCATTCCTGCTTTCGGGACGGCTCCCGGAGATGGACTGCCTCATTCTGGACGTAAAAATGCCTGGGATGGGTGGGATGGCCCTGCAGGAAGGGCTGGAGCGCATTAAGCCGCCTTTGCCCACGGTTTTCCTCACGGCCCACGGGGATGAGGCCACACGGCGCCAGGCAATGCACCTGGGCGCCGTGGGCTTTCTTCGCAAACCTTGTAGCGACGAAGACTTGCTCAACGCAGTCCGGCAGGCCCTCGAGCTTAACCGTCTGCACTCAAACTAAGGAGAAACTTGTATGTGGATCATTCGTCTAGCCTTGCGCCGGCCTTACACTTTCGTTGTTGCCGCTTTGCTGCTGCTGCTGTTGACGCCGTTCGTGCTGTTGCGCACGCCGACAGACATCTTCCCGGCCATAAACATCCCGGTGGTAAGCGTCGTGTGGCAATACACCGGCCTTAGCGCAAAGGACATCGAGCAGCGCCTGGTTTATACGGACGAACGCGCCCTGACCACGACGGTAAACAATATCGAGCACATTGAGTCCACTTCCTACGATGGCGTGGGTGTGGTCAAAATCTTCTTTCAGCGTGGAGTTACGGCGGATGGAGCCGTGGCCGAGGTCACCGCCGAATGCCAAACCATCCTGAAACAGCTTCCGCCAGGCACCACCCCACCGCTGGTAATTGCATATAACGCGTCAACCGTTCCGATTCTTCAATATGGGATCAGTAGTCCAACTCTCTCAGAGCAACAGACATTTGATGTGGCCCTGAATACGATCCGCGTGGGGCTCATTAGCGTGCCGGGCGTTGGAATTCCATACCCCTATGGGGGCAAGCAGCGCGTCGTCTCCGTGGACCTGGATCCCAAGGCTTTGGAAGCTCAAAACCTTTCGCAACAGGACGTTGTCAACGCGCTCATCTCCCAGAACCTGGTGTATCCGAGCGGCACGGCGAAAATTGGAAGCAACGAATACCCGATTGACCTCAATACGAGCCCGGATCTGATTGCTCGATTGAACGACCTGCCGATCAAAACGATTGATGGAGCGGTCATTCGCGTTCGGGACGTGGCGCAGGTCCGAGACGGCTATATGCCTCAGCAGAACGTCGTGCGACAGGACGGGGTCCGCAGCACGATGTTGACCGTCCTCAAGAATGGCACCGCTTCCACTCTTCAAGTGGCCGCCGGCGTGAAGGCAGCGATGGCTAAGGTGATGAAAACCGTGACGGACAACCTGGTCGTGAAGCAATTTGCCGATCAGTCCATTTTCGTGCTGGCTGCAGTCGCGGGCGTGGCCAGGGAAGGAGCCATTGCGGCGGCGTTAACCGCCTTGATGATCCTGCTGTTCCTGGGCTCATGGAGAAGCACACTGATCATTGCCATCTCCATTCCCCTGTCAGTACTGGCTTCTCTGGCCATCCTCAGCGCGATCGGACAAACCATCAACCTGATGACATTGGGCGGCCTGGCGTTGGCCGTGGGTATTCTCGTGGACGATGCAACCGTGACGATTGAGAACGTTGAGCGGCACCTCCGCGCAGGAGAAACCCTGGAGAACGGGATTATCGTCGGTGCTGGCGAAATCGCTCTGCCCGCGATGGTGTCCACGCTTTGCATATGTATCGTCTTTGTTCCGATGTTCTTTCTCACGGGCGTTGCGGGCTACTTGTTCGCGCCACTGGCGGAGGCTGTCGTATTCGCAGTGCTGGCGTCGTATGTATTGTCGCGAACTCTCGTGCCCACATTGGTGATGTGGTTCGAAGGGAATGTAAATCACCAGGCGCACACTGAGGCGGCGCGAGTTTCGCCCTGGATTCGGCCGTTCGTTCGGTTGCAGCAAGCCTTCGAGAGCGCTTTTGACCGTTTCCGCCAGGGCTATCACAAATTGCTCGGACTTATCTTGCAACATCGCCTTGCTTTCGCCGTTCTCTTCCTCGCGTTTTGCGTCGGCTCTTTGTTCCTGGTGCCGTTTCTGGGACAGGATTTCTTCCCGAGCGTTGACGCCGGAATTTTCCGATTGCACGTTCGCGCCCGTACCGGCACGCGGATTGAAGAAAGCGCCGTCCTGGTTGACCGGGTCGAGAACGCAATTCGCCGCCAAATCCCCGCAAAAGAGCTGGCGGGCCTCATCGACAATATTGGCCTGCCCATCTCGGGCATCAACCTGAGCTATAACGACAGCGGCATTTCCGGACCGGCGGACGCGGACATTATCGTCTCGTTGCGTACCGGTCATCGGCCGACGCCGGATTATGTCAGGAACTTGCGCCTCGCGCTCAATCGCGAGTTTCCAGGAGTCACTTTCTATTTTCTTCCAGCCGACATCGTTAGTGAGACAATCAATTTTGGCCTGCCCGCGCCGTTCGATGTTCAGGTGCTGGGCCGGGATCTGGCCGCTAACCAGCAGATCGCTGCCAGCATCGCCGACAAAATACGGCATGTGCCTGGAGCAGTGGACGTGCGGGTTCAGCAGGCGTCCGATTTGCCGCGGTTTCAAGTCGCCATCGACCGGACCAAAGCTTCCGAACTCGGCCTTTCGGAACGCGACATTGCCGGTTCGGTCCTGCTGAATCTGAGCGGTAGCACCCAAGTCCAGCCTACGTTCTGGCTCGATTCGTACGTGGGCGTCCAATATCTCCTCAATGTCCGCGTGCCGGAGTATCGGATGACGTCACTCTCCGATCTCAATTCGATGCCAATTACAGCCGGCGTGCCGGGCACCGGCGATGAACAATTGCTGGCAAATGTCGCCTCCTTTACCCGCACAAACAGCCAGCCGATTTACTCGCACTACAACCTGGTGCCGGTCGTAGATGTTTTCGGCAGCGTCGGCAATCGCGACCTTGGCGGCATGCTCAAGGATATCAAGCCCATCATCGCCGAAGCTCAAAAGAACCTGCCGAAGGGAAGCTCGATCCTGTTGCGCGGCCAGGCGGAGACGATGGCTTCCAGTTTCCGAGGTTTGGGCGTCGGCCTGGTGATGGCGATCGCGCTCATCTATTTGCTTCTCGTGGTCAATTTCCAAAGCTGGCTAGACCCGTTCATCATTTTGACGGCGCTGACCGGCGCGCTGGCAGGCGTGGTTTGGGGACTATACGTCACCGGCACGACCTTGAGCGTGCCGGCAATGATGGGCGCCATCATGTGCCTCGGTGTAGCTACCGCCAACTCCGTTCTCGTGGTCACCTTCGCTCGCAACCACCGGCAGGAGGGCATGCCGCCGCTGCAGGCGGCCTGGGAGGCGGGCACCGGGCGTTTGCGGCCGGTGCTGATGACCGCCCTCGCCATGATTATCGGCATGGTGCCGATGGCACTCGGTTTGGGAGAAGGCGGCGAGCAAAACGCGCCTCTGGGCCGGTCGGTCATCGGCGGCCTCGTGGTCGCCACCTTTGCCACGCTGTTCTTCGTGCCGGTCGTGTTCAGCGTCCTGCACAGAAAAGCACCCGCGGCGCAAAAGAGCAAATCCGACACATACGAACAATCAGCCGGGACGTTGGTTGTCCCTGCCACCACCTAAGAAGTTATGAATAAAGTTGAACTTCAGCAAAACGGACCAGGCGTATCGAGCAACGGCCTGGACGACACACAGGCCCGCAGAAACGTGGGCACCAGCGCCGCAGAGGCGCCGGGTTCCGTTCTCTCGACCAGCGGAAACCAGCCGACTGGGGTGACCTGGGAACAGGCCGGAAAACCTCGAGGCAAGCGTCGCGTTATCGCGTTCTGTGCCGGTGCCGCGGTTTTAATTGCGGGGCTTGTCCTTGGCTTTATCCCTCGGTGGCGCCAGGGCAGAACTGCGGTGGCGGACATGAACCAACTGGCGATCCCAACCGTATCCCTCGTGTCGCCCACGCCAGAAAAAGGCGGCAATGGTTTAACCCTGCCCGCAGAAATTCGACCCTGGAGAGAGGCCTCTATTTATGCGCGCGCGAATGGTTACTTGAAAGACTGGGTGGCTGACATCGGGGCGCACGTCAAGGCCGGCCAGTTGTTGGGCGAAATCGAAACCCCGGATTTGGACCAGCAATTGGCACAAGCCAGAGCTCAACTCGTTTTGGCGCAAGCCAATCTGCATCTGGCCGAGATTACCGATAACCGCTGGAAAGAATTGCTGAAAACAGCCTCGGTTTCGGAGCAGGCGGCGGCGGAGAAAGCTGCCGCGAGGGAAACGGCGGCCGCCAGCGTCGAAGCGGACCGCGCCAACATGAGGCGGTTGCAGGAGTTAGTCTCGTTCCAGCGTGTGGTCGCGCCGTTCGCTGGCACTATTACTTTGCGCAACACCGATATCGGCGACCTCATCGTGGCGGGCAGCGGTGGGAAGGAGTTGTTCCATATCGCCCAAACCGAAAAGCTCCGGGTGTATGTGCGGGTGCCCGAATCTTACGCGCAAGGTATTGCTCCCGGCCACACCGCGACCCTGACCACTCCAGCGACTCCAGGACGGTCCTTTGAAGCGAACGTAACCACAACCTCAGAGTCGATTTCGACAACCTCGCGAACGCTGCTGGTAGAGCTCGAAGTGGACAACTCGAAAAATCAAATTCTGCCCTATAGCTACGGTGAGCTCACTTTCAAAGACAATAATCCCGACCCGCCTCTTACCTTACCCTCGAGTGCTTTAGTGTTTCGCACCAAGGGCCTGCAAGTTGGGGTAGTGGGTTCAAATGACACCGTTCAACTGCGTGCGGTTCAAGTCGGGCGTGATTTCGGACAAACGATCGAAGTCACCGGTGGCGTCGCACCAACAGATCGTGTCATCGCCAATCCTACTGATTCTCTTGTCAACGGTCTGAAGGTACGAATCGCGCAACCGACCAACTCGGTCGCATCGAAATGAGCAGTTATGAAACGATCTCAAGAATCACACACCGCAAACGTGACACCCACTTCGATGTGTGGAACGCACATGAGCCCGTGGCGTTTCGGGCTGATCATTGCCTTAACAGCCGCCCTTCTCACGGGTTGCAAGGTCGGACCGGATTACAAGCGTCCGGAGGCGACTTCCATTCCTGCAGCTTACACCGGCGCGACAAACGTCGTGGCTACGGACACAACGAACATCTGGAAAATTGCCCAGCCTCAGGCCGGGCTGGCGAAAGGGAACTGGTGGGATGTCTTTGGTGATAGCGAATTGAATGAGTTGGAACGCCAGGCTTTGGCTGCTAATCAAGAGCTCAAGGTCGCCGTCGCTCGCCTGTCCGAAGCCCAGGCGCAAATGAATGTCGCGCGTGCAGGGCTTTTCCCGAACCTCTCCGCTTCGGGCTCGTTCGTGCGCCAGCGCACCTCACCAACCGCTCCCTCCACGGCGACCGGTAAGCCCTTCGGAACGAGCGCGACTTTCAACGATTTTTACGTGCCGCTGACCGCCGGTTACGAGGTGGACCTCTGGGGGCGGGTCCGTCGCAGCGTTGAATCGGCACGGGCGCAGTTTCAGGCCAGCGCGGACGATCTCGAATCCGTCAAACTGATGATCCAGGCGGAAGTAGCGGTGGACTATTTCACACTCCGAGCGCTGGATGCACAAAAAGCCGTACTTACTTCCAGCGTGGACGTTTTTACGAAGTCACTGCAGCTGACCCGCAATCTGCGCACGGGTGGCGCCGTGTCCGATCTGGACGTGGCTCAGGCACAGACGGTTCTCAAGACCACGCAGGCGCAGTTGCCCTCCGTAGTGCTCCAACGGACTCAATTCGATCACGCCCTCGCTTTGCTGGTTGGCCAGCCTGCCTCGAGCTTTCATATTCCGGAGCATCCGCTTTCTAGTGACCCTCCCCTGATTCCGTCAGAGCTGCCTTCGGCGTTGCTCGAGCGGAGACCTGATATCGCCGCCGCAGAACGCCGGATGGCATCCGCCAACGCAAGTATCGGCGTCGCCAAGGCCGCTTTCTTCCCAAGCGTTCAGTTGAACGGCCTCGCCGGGTTCGAAAGTCTCAATGCAGGCTCCTTGTTCAATTGGTCCAGCCGGCTATGGGCGGTGGGGCCTTCGATAAGCCTTCCGATCTTTGAGGGCGGAAAACTTCGCGCCGGTCTGCAACTGGCCAAAGCAACTTACGACGAAATGGTCGCAACCTACCGCCAAACGGTATTGAGTGCTTTCTCGGAGGTGGAAGACAGTCTCACCGCCCAGACGCTTCTCGCGAATCAATACGCGGCGGAGAGCGACGCCCTGGTCGCCGCGCGCAAACAACTGGAAATCGTCAACAACCAATACCGCGATGGCCTCATCACTTACCTCGAAGTGGCAACGGCTGAAAGCACCGAGCTGAACGTTGAATTTGCCGCGACCCAACTCCGGGGTGAACAACTCGTCGCGGCCGTCACATTGGTAAAGGCGCTTGGAGGGGGATGGCAGTCGAACACTGAACAGGCCAACGGATACTGACTAGGGACCTGATGCCTGGCCCGCGTCGAGCCTTCTACGTGTCGAGCTTTAGTTGGCTTGCCTCGACTGCGCGATTGCTCAGGCGACCGGCACCGGCGTAAATGTTCATCCTGTCGCCACGAAGGAATCCCACCAACGTCTGGCCACTTTCGGACGCGAACTCCACAGCCAGACTACTCGGCGCTGAGATGGCGGCAACGACAGGAATGCCCGCTGCCAGCGCCTTCTGCATCATTTCAAATGAAGCGCGACCGCTGAGAAGCATGAGATGTTGCCGTAGCGGCAGACGGTCCCTCAGCAGGGCCCAGCCCACCACTTTGTCGAGCGCATTATGGCGTCCGACATCCTCGCGGAGGACCACAAGCCGCCCTGTAAGGTCGAACAGGGCACAGGCGTGCAATCCTCCTGTCCGTTTGAAAGTCTCTTGCGCGGAGGCAAGGGCGGTCGGCAAGCCGAGCAGCACGTCCGAGTCAAATTCAAATTCGTCTTCGATCGGCGGGAATTGCTGTCGAACCGCATCAATCGAGGCCTTGCTGCAGATACCGCAACTGGAAGAACTGAAGACATGCCGGGTCAGCCGTTTGAGGTCCAAGGTTTCTGGCCGCCTCAACCGCACGTTGATCAGGTTCCCGTCGGACCGCTGCAATGCGAGACCGTGTTGGGAAGCTACGGAGTTCCGCACGTTCCTCCCATTGGAAGTTGGTACTGGACCACGAGAAGCCGTGCCTGACGGACCACTTTGATCGCGCCTGTCTCGGGAAGACGGCAAGCAATGCGGTCGATGACGGATCTCAATTACATCGCGGGCCGTTCGCACCAAACCCTCCGTTACAGCAAATCCTGCCGCAAGTTCCTCATCTTCACCGGGTGTCCGCATGACCACCGCAACGCTATGGCCTTCGACGCGGATTTCCAGCGGCTCTTCGGCAGCCAGGTAATCCCGCTCGTGGGAGAGGGCAGGGCCATGAACCCGCCGCACTGCAACTTCCTTGACTCTGCGGCCAATTGAGGATGGGTCTTTCACAATCACATCTTACCACCAAAATGACCTGGTGGCGGCCTTCGAGTGCGGTAAAGGGCGTTGTCGGTGTTCTGCGTAATGGTTATAACCTCTGGCGATGACGCTAACAGCCATGCTTCTGGCAGGGGGGTGTTCGCGGCGCATGGGTAGGGACAAGGCCACCCTGGTTTTTGACGGCGAGCCACTTTGGCAGCGACAACTTCGGGCGTTGCGCAAACTCCCGCCGACCGTTCTGTGGGTTTCCGGTCGCACGCGACCCGTTTGGTGCCCGCCCGAACTGGAAATAGTATTGGACGAGCCTCCCTCACGCGGACCTTTGAGCGGGTTGGGAGCGGGGTTAAGCCGACTACAAACGTCGCACCTGCTGGTTCTGGCGATCGATCTGCCACGTGTACCGGTGGTGCATTTGCGCAAACTCTGGAGTCTGGCGGAGCCTGGAAAGGCGGTGATTCCTCTGAACGAGGATTACTTCGAGCCGTTGTGCGCGGTTTACCCTGCGGAGGCATCGCCTATAGCACAACAGGCCCTCAGTAGCGGCGATTTCTCACTCCAGCATTTGGCAAAAAGCCTTGTCAGCACTTCGCTTGGCCGTGCTTACGCTGTCCCACCGCAGGAGCGCCCGTTCTACCTCAACCTGAACACTCCCGCGGATTTGCCGGCGAAAAAGTTATACGGACATGATGTAAACCGAAAAACGTAAGGCGGAATATTATCTTGATGCCTTGTTGTGATGGGCATTTTCGGGGGGCAGGTTCCTTCCGAACGCTTCGAGCATCGAGTTGACCAGGACCAGGCCCCGTCGGAAATTTCGGTTTCTAAATTTCATCAAGATCCCCCAGAACCCAGGGGGCCTCGATTCGTGCGCCTTCGTTAAAGTGATGGCTTCGGGCAGCGACCGGGCAAATCCCTCGACCAACTCCGGCTCGATAGTTCCCAAAATCTTTGCTAAAATGATAATGTTCCGAATTCCACGAATCGACTCCGGCGTTTTGGCCGCATCCACAACAATCTCCAGCACTCGGTCGCTCGAGCCCAAAGCACCTCGAAACATATCCAGAACTCCACGATCATGCAGCCCCTGCAGAACTTCATAAGCGGACAGCAAAGCCTCGGCGTGCTCCAGTGGCGCGTTCTGCAGCCGAGCTTGTAGTTCAGCGCGCGGGTCGCGCGCGGGTAATTCCAGGGGAATGGGTTGGGCCATAGGAGCGTGGGTTGTTGGAATAATGGATTATTGGATTATTGCCGCAGAGACGTGCTGCTCTTACATTGTTCCCGCGTTCGCGCCGGGGATTTCAGACCCCGGTGACCGGTAATCTGAGCGCTGCCACTTCCGCTCAACTTCGACCCCTTTTTGGGGGGTTGGCCGACCATATCGATGGTTGATTCGAGGCAGAGGATTGTCTCCCGGTTCGGGCAGCACGCGCAGGCGGACGGAGGTTTCTTTGTAGGCCGGCGTATGTGTCACCCTATCGGTGTAGCTGCTGGTCAGGCGGTTCACGGGGGTTTCTACGGAATTCATCGGCATATACATCTCTTTACCGTGCACTCGGTCTGTCACGACGGCGCGAACCCTCACTTGGCCATAGCGTGATACAAGCTGAACCCAAGTACCGCTCTGGATGCCGCGCTCGTCGGCGAGTTCAGGCGAGATTTCAACGAATGTGTCCGGTGTCTTTTCCCGGATTCCCTCGCTGCGATAAGTGAGATTGCCTTCGTGAAAATGTTCGAGCAGGCGCCCATTGTTCAGATGAAGATCGAATTCACTGTCCGGCGGATCCGTTGGCCGGGAATAGGCCAAGGGGAACAGCCTGGCCTTGCCGTCCGGGAAATTAAACCGCTGTGTGTAGAGCAGTGGCTGATCGCTGCCGTCGGCCGCGACTGGCCACTGCAATGACTTGTATCCTTCGAGTCGCTCATAGGAAACTCCGGCGAACAACGGGGTCAGCGCAGCAATTTCCTTGTAGATTTCGGACGGATGCGAGTATGTCCAATTGGCTCCCAGGCGGTTAGCGACGTCCTGAATAATCTGCCAATCGGGCCGGCTGCCGCCCAGTGGTTCCAGGACCTGGTAGAGCCTCTGGATACGCCGTTCGGTGTTGGTAAATGTCCCTTCCTTTTCCAGGCTGGGGCTGGCCGGCAACACCACATCCGCATAGCGGCAAGTGTTGCTGAAGAAGGTGTCCTGCACCACAAAGAACTCGAGCTTGCCCAAACCGTCGTTCACGAAGTTCGAATTCGAATCCACCAGGCTGATCTCCTCTCCAAAGAGGTACATGGCCTTGAGTTTGCCTTCGTGAATGGCCTCGATCATCTCGTGATTATCGAGCCCTGGGGAGGTGGGCAGCTTAACCTTCCAACTGGCCTCGAAGCGCGCGCGCACTTCAGGGTCATCCACCGATTGGTAGCCGGGCAGGAAGTTGGGCATCGCGCCGTGGTCACTGGCGCCCTGGACGTTATTATGCCCGCGCAGCGGATAGGCGCCCGTTCCGGGACGCATGTAATTGCCCGTGACCAACAACAGGTTGGAAATCGCGGTCGAGGTATCAGAGCCCATGCTGTGCTGCGTCACTCCCATGGCCCACAGAATGCAGACGCGGTCCGCTTCGGCGATCATGTGCGCGACTTTTTTGAGCGTTTCAATGGGCACTCCACACGTTTCGGCGGCAAATTCCATCGTGAAGTGCTCGAGACTCTTTTTGTACCCCTCCAAACCATTGACCCATTTCGCCAGGAAGGAGGTCTTGGCCAGGCCCTGGTCTAAGATGTAGCGCGAAATGGCCGAAAGCCACACCAGGTCCGTTCCCGGTTTCGGGTGCAAGAAGATGTCGGCGCGCCGGGCCATTTCGTTTTCGCGCAAATCTGCCACGATGAGTTTCTGCCCGTGGAGTTTATGGGCGCGCTTTACCCGGGTGGCCAGGACGGGGTGGCTCTCCGCGGTATTGCTGCCCACGATCAGCACGAGGCTGGCCTGCGCAATGTCCGCAATGGACCCGGAATCTCCACCATAGCCCACTGTGCGCCACAGACCGACGGTGGCCGGCGACTGGCAGTAGCGCGAGCAATTGTCCATGTTGTTCGTGTCGATCACCGCCCGCGCCAGCTTTTGCATGAGATAACTCTCCTCATTGGTGCACTTGGAAGAAGAAATGAACGCCAGTGAGTCCGGTCCACTGCGCGCCTTGATTTCCTTGAACCGGCGCGCCACCAGGTTGAGCGCTTCGTCCCAGGTCGCTTCGCGGAATCGGTGGCCCTCCGCCAGGACCTCCCGGATCAGCGGCTTGGTCAGCCGGTCCTCGCTGTTCACAAAGTCCCAGGCGAATTTGCCTTTAATACAGGTTGAGATGCCGTTCGCCGGGCCTGCGGCGGGCGCGACCTTGAGGATGTGGCGGTCTTTGGTCCAGATATCGAAGCTGCAACCGACGCCGCAATAAGTGCACACGGTCTTGGTTTTGCGGATGCGTGACTCGCGCATGGCAGCTTCCGACTCGGAAACCTTCAGGATGGCCCCGTAGCCGGAATCCGGTTCGATGGCCTTGACCAGATCGATCATTCCATCCAGAGCCAGTTTCGGCAGACCGGTGAGAAAACCCGCGTGGCCGAGCATGGATTTTTCCATCAGCGCATTGCAGGGGCAAACGGTGACGCAATGGCCGCAGGAGACGCAGCTTGATTCGCCAATGCTCTTTCCTCCGTCCCATAACACTCGGGGATTGGGATCTTCCCAATTGATCGTCAGGGTTTCATTGACTTGCACATTCTGGCATGCCTCGACGCAGCGCCCGCACAAAATGCACTGGCTGGGATCGTAACGATAAAATGGGTTCGTCGAGTCCACTTGGTAAGGCTTGGGCTTGAAGGGAATCCGCTGATGCTCGATGGCAAGGAGTTTGGTGGTGTTGTGGACGGTGCAGTTGCCGTTGTTGTTATCGCAAACGGTGCAATAGAGCATGTGATCGGCCAAAATTCGATCGAAAGCATCCCGTTGCGCCTTTGACGCACGGGCCGAGCTCGTCGCCACGTTCATGTCGGCCTCGGCCCGAATCGCGCAAGCTCGAACCAGCTTGCCGTTGGTTTCAACCATACAAGTATCGCAGGTTTGAATCGGCCCGAGCTGAGAATGGTAGCACACCTGTGGGAGCTCGATACCGGTGCGGTTGAGCAGCTCCAGCAGTTGCTCGCCGGGAACCGCTTCCAGGATCTTGCCATCCACACTGAGCCGAATCGTCAGCCGTTGGCCGCCATCCTGGGGCGGGTGCGAGCCGGATGAACTATTGTCGGAGCCTGGATTCATGCGCGCCGCTTAACAACGCCATTCTACCACCTGATGAGGTTCAGCGCCAACTCGCGAGCCGCCGGACTCCAGTGAGAGGGCAGCGAGATTTTGCTGAGCGTGGGCGCGATGGAATGTTGACGGGTCAAACTTTTGACCGTGCTCGCATCTTGCGTTCGGTATGAAAGGGATCAAGCCAAGGTATAATGGAATTCACCACACCCCAAGCGCTAAGATTCCCCATGAATGAATCGAACGCAGGCATGAAAACGAAACAACTTGGAAATTCTGATCTGTTCATCACACCCGTGGGCTTTGGCTCATGGGCGATTGGCGGCGCCGGCTGGCAATTCGCTTGGGGAAAGCAAAACGACGCCGACTCGGTGGCTGCGATACATCGCGCCTTGGAATTGGGAATCAACTGGATCGATACCGCGGCGGTCTATGGTATGGGCCACTCGGAAGAAATCGTGGCGCGGGCTTTGGCCAGTTGGCTAGGGCCACGCCCTTATGTATTTACGAAATGTGGTCTGCGCTGGGATGCAAAGGGCAAGACTCGACGCGTCGTAACCCCAGTCTCAATTCGGCAGGAATGCGAGGATAGTCTGCGTCGGCTCAAGGTGGACGCAATCGACCTTTACCAAATCCACTGGCCGGTCCAGGACCTGAAAGAACTCGAGCAAGGGTGGAGCACGATGGCTCAGTTGAAGCGCGAAGGGAAGGTCCGGTGGATCGGGGTTTCGAATTTCGACGTTGCGCAGATGGAGCGCGCGCAAGCCATCGCGCCCATCACTTCTCTGCAGCCTCGTTATTCCTTGGTCCACCCGGAGGTAACTGAGGAGATTCTGCCCTTCTGCCAGCGTGAAGATGTTGGCGTCATAGTCTATTCACCGATGGCGTCAGGCCTGTTGACTGGCGCCATGACGCGGGAGCGCATCGCCAGTCTGCCTGAGGACGATTGGCGTAAGCACGATGAGGATTTCAATGAACCGAAGCTTTCGGCCAATCTGGCGCTGGTCGAGAACCTGCGCGAGGTTGGCCGCCGGCATGACACCACGCCGGGCGCTGTCGCGGTGGCCTGGACGCTGCGAAATCCGGCCGTCACAGGCGCGATCGTCGGGGCCCGCAAGCCCGAGCAGGTAAACGATATGAAACAGGCCGCAGCCATTCGCCTGACGCGTGATGAAGTCAACGAACTCGAAACAGAGGTTGAACTCGCTGCCCACTGCAATCCTGGGAGGGCACAATGAAAATTGGATTTATCGGTTTGGGAATCATGGGCAGCCGGATGGCGGCAAACCTGCAAAAATGCGGCCACTCCCTGGTCATTCACAATCGGACAACTCAAAAGGCGAAGCCCTTGTTGGCAAAGGGCGCGGACTGGGCGGACTCTCCAGCCGACTTGGGCCCCAACGTGGAGGTGCTGTTCACAATGCTGGCTCATCCTGACGCAGTCCGGGAGGCGGCCTTGGGCGAAAATTGCTTTCTTTCACGTCTTGGGCCCGGTCGATTGTGGGTTGATTGTAGCACGGTAAACCCGTCCTTCTCGCGGTCGATGGCTGTGGAAGCACAAGCGCGGCGGATTCGGTTCCTCGGCGCTCCCGTGACCGGGTCCAAAGAGCAGGCGGCTGCGGGCAAGCTGGTTTTTTGGGTCGGTGGTGAATCATTCGATCTGGAGGCCTGCCGCCACGTGCTGGGATGCATGGGAAACCGGATTGTTCACGCCGGGGGACAGGGTATGGGCGCTTCGCTGAAGATGGTCATGAACCAGTTGCTTGGCACCGTAATGGCGGCCTTTGCAGAAGGACTGACTTTGGGCCAGTCTCTGGGCCTTTCCCGCGACGTATTGTTCGAGGCGTTGTTAAACGGACCTGCCGCCGCGCCGTTGCTCGCCGCCAAACGGAAGCGAATTGAAAGCGGAAATTACGAGGGGGCGGACTTTCCACTGCAGTGGCTACAGAAGGATTTGCATCTCGCCTCAGTGAGCGCTTACGAAGTCGGCGCCGCCATGCCGTTAACCAATGTAGCTAAGGAAATCTATCGCCTGGCGATTCGGGAAGGGCGTGGTGACCAGGACTTTTCAGCCATCTGCGGTTATCTGGCACAGGAGCACGGCGAAGATTCAGCGGCGACGGGCAACGGAAAGGAGCGACTGCGTGAATTCTCATCTCCATAAGCTTCAGCCTGTAAACAAGGCCGAACTTACACTAAGCCGACGCTCATTCGTGAAAGCCGCCGCTGGTGCGACCCTCCTGGCTGGGGTGAGGTCAGAAACATTGTTGGCCGAAACCAGGGAAGGTGTACCTCAACGCACTCTGGGACGGACCGCAGAAAAGGTCTCGGTCATCGGATTGGGCGGGGCGGGTATCAGAACTCTTTAAAACCGAGAGCCGTTATGATGGCACCGCTCACAACCCCGGTGGCTGGGATGAAATCTCGCTCGCCCAGCCCCAAAAGCACCGCCCAACGTTAACGAAAACCAGGCTCCTAATCCCGGCGCTGATAAGCTCTATCTTGATGAGCTACGTGCCGGCAAGCTCCGGATCGGAAGGGATCCTGCTTGGGTTGGCGTCTCTGCCTCCAGGCCAGGTGCCACCGCTTCCCCAGCCGGGCATCCTGGCTCAACCGCGGTCCACGAACCAGGTTGGCCTTCCCCTGCAACTTACCGAGGGGGTGATCCCGCCAGACAACCGCCTCACACCCGAGAAGATCCAACTCGGGGAGCAACTCTTCTTTGACGGCCGGCCGGCCTCTATTGGCATCAAGGGGCGCGTCGGCCAGCCGAGCGCTCCCACGGTCTTAAATGCGCTCTACAACAAGTTCCAGTTTTGGGATAGCCGGGCGACCAACCTTGAGGACCAGGCAGCGCTGCCTATCGTGAATCCCCTGGCGATGGGCCAGCCCACACTGAATGCTGCGGTCACTAACCTCGCTCGCGTCGAGGAATACCGACAGGCTTTTCTCACCGCCTTCGGCCGTCCATTCAACGGCTCCGATTGTATGACTCCGTATGACAAAACCTCTTCGCGAAAACGTGGTTTCGCTTCGTGCTGGTCAAAAGGCGAAGCATGTGCTACTGCTTGATTCATGCGAAATTACGCCAGTTTCCAAGGAAACTGGTCGGTGGTCTCGGATGGATTCGAATCCCTTCGCTCGCTCCGTTTCCTCCATCGAGATACCCTGCGCCAAAGTGTGACATACCCCGCCATTTACCGAGGTTTCTGCGCTGTCACATTTCCTTCAGGCAGGCGAAGTGGTAAAGCCAGCCCATCGGAGAACACGCCAGAGCCTTTGGGGCATCTGAACGCGCTAGCGTGAGCGCCGCCGCAACAGGTCGGTGCATCGGTCGAGTTCGCCGGAAAACGTCTCGAGGGTCTTTGCGGCGATTTCGATCTGCTCCGTCGCTTCCTTCCAATTTCTTTGTTCGATGGCTTCGCGAATTCCCGGGAGGGTCTTTACGCCGTAGCCCGTGTAAAAACCCGGCGCGTAAATCAGGTGCTGGTACCAGGGGCGGCGAGGCAGCCCTTCCGGGCGGGTAAGGCTTCGTTCCAGTTGCAGGAGCGCCTGGTCGAGCGGCGGCCGAGCCGCTTTCGGTGGGGGGAACTCACCGTTCTTGGTTGCTTCGCTGCGGGAGGCCTCGAACTTTCCTGCGCTCTGCTGCAGGATAACCAGAGCGTTCTGGAGCGGCGCGAAATTGAGATAGGGGACTTCGGGTTTGGGAAGTGGCTCGACGAAGGGCTGCCTGGGGTCGGCCAAGGCCACCAGCACCTTATCGGTGATCAGCCGGTTGGTCTCTGCCGTTCCGGCCCGTAGATCCTCAGCGAGCTTAGTGACTTCTTTGGCGTACTTCTCAACCGTGTCGGCAAAGTTCGAGAACTCAAAAGGCAAGATTTCGGCATCGGCCAGGCGCAGGACCACCCGGCCGCACGTGCGGACGAGCGTGATTCCGTAATCGAAGTTCGGATCGCCAAAGCGTGTGTAGTGATCGAAGGAATCATAGATCGAATGATAGGAACCCTCACTTTCCTCGTCGCCGTAGCCGAGGTTGAGGGAGGCTATCCCCAAATGCTGGAGGAAAGGGGTGTAGTCCGACCCGGACCCGAGCGCCTCGATGGGCACGTCGGGCCGCGCGCGAATTTCGTGCCGGTCGGCGAGGGTGGCTTTGGCCAGTCGCTTGGCTCGCCAGCGTTCGGCGACCGTGAGTTTGGTTTCCGGATCGGCGATCTGACGCACGATCTCGTTGACGAACCGTTCAAGAGTATGGGAACCGCCGACGCTCAGCAGCCCGCGCTGATTGCTATCGCTGTTGATGTAAACCGCCGCGTTTTGTCGCAGGACATCCGCATGAGCCTCGACCCATTCGGTGGAACCGAGCAGGCCGGGTTCTTCGCCATCCCAGAGGGCGTACACAATCGTGCGACGGGGTTTCCATCCGTGTTCGGCCAGTCGGGCCACGGCGCGCGCTTCTTCCAGCAACGCCACCGTCCCGCTTACGGGATCTTCTGCGCCGCAAACCCAGGCATCATGGTGGTTGCCACGAATGATCCATTCGTCGGGAAAGTCGGTGCCGGGGAGCCGGCCAATGACATCGTAAAGAGTCGTCAGCTTCCAATTAAACTCGAGTTTCAGGTGAACGGTTGCCGGCCCCGGTCCGAGATGGTAGGTCAGCGGCAAAGCGCCACGCCAGGCTTGCGGCGCCACCGGACCGCGCAGGGCATGCAACAAGGGCGTGGCGTCTGCGTAAGAAAGGGGAAGCACTGGGATCTTTGCGAGCGAGGGCGCATCGCTGATCGGCAGCCGTTTGGCATCTTTGGTTGCTCCCACACCCGGTGTGAGGGGATCCCCCGGATACAGCGGTAGATCGCAGACTGACCCGCGCTGCGCCCCATCCGCGTTTCGCCACGCACCCGCGGGGTAGGTGTCGCCCTGGAAATAACCATCATCCCGTGGGTCGGAGTAAATGAGGCAGCCGATGGCGCCGTGCTCGGCAGCTACCTTTGGCTTAATACCTCGCCAGCAGCCACCGTAGCGGGAGATAACAATCTTGCCTTTTACGTCGATGCCGCGTTCGGCGAGAACCTCATAATCGGCGGGTATGCCATAGTTAACGTAAACCAGTTGGCCGGTTACATCGCCGTCACTGGAATAGGCGTTATACGTCGGCAATTGCTCCACGGTAAGTCCCGAAGTGGCGTCCTCCTTGAGCGGCGGCTCAACCAGACTCGCCGTGAACCGGTCGGGCTCGGTCATTTCGAGCAGCCGGGTTTTAGGAGTTGGAAAGAGCACCTCAAACTGTTCGATCTGGGTTTCATAACCCCAGGAACGCAATTGCGCCGCGATAAATTCAGCGTTTTCTTTATCGTATGGCGAACCTAAGTGATGCGGGTGAGCGCTGAGCCGCTTCATCCAATTGCGCAGATTCTCCCGCTGGAGCGCGGCGTCGAATTGCGCTTCCAAAGCGCTTTGCTGTACGGCGCCTTCGCCATCGAAGCCGAGCATCGAGAATTCATTCGTAGAGGCTGCTGTCCCAGTTAAGGTTGCAAGCCACGGCATCGCATAGACGAGGACCAATTTGAGTTTCATTCGCGTGCTCGGTTTCTTCGCGCCGAGTTTACCGGCGCCGAATCGTAATTGACCTTATGAGGGTAGGAGAAAGCTCAAAACCGGAAAGGTAAAAAAGCGTTTACGAGAATCAGGCGCGGCTTTGGAAACAAGGAAGGTCTTTAAATTGTGCCAGACACTGCTTTGCAATTGAAGTCAATTTTGAAATACTTATCATGCTCAGTGGCGGTCGTTTCTTCAGCGGGATTCCTCATCCCCACCTCCTTGGCGATCACCGCCGGGCATTTCGTTCGAGATGGAGAGCTGAGGCTTCGGTGCGTCCACGGGGCGATATTGGTCGCGCACGCGCGGCCAGGGGCGAGTAGTTCAGACGGCATGGTTTCAATCAATTAGGATTGCCTTCCTCGGATGAAACAGGCACATGAAGGCATGGCTAAAACAACAAAAAAGACGAAAAGAACGCCGAGCGCTGCATTCATGAAACCGGTTACGCCGGACGAGAAGCTCGCCAAAGTGGTCGGTGACAAACCCCTGCCGCGCACCGAGTTGACGAAAAAGCTTTGGGTCTACATCCGCAAGAACGGCTTGCAGGATGCCAAAAAGCGAACCTTTATCAATGCCGACGAAAACCTGAAGGCCGTGTTCAATGGTAAGAAGCAGGCCAGCATGTTTGAGATGACGAAGTTGGTTTCCGGGCATCTGAAGAAATAACGGCGGTCTTGGGATTAGCAAGGCCATGTCGCGGGCCACCGGAGCCAAGCTCGTGTCTTTGACAGGCCTGCTGTGCCTTGTGCTGACGGGCTGCACTGCGACCCCGAACACTCGCCCGGCGGCGAAGGCCCACCCGCGGACGTATTCGAGTTTTGATGTCGTGAGCGGTCGCACGGGGTCAAAAGAGTTCGAGCCCGGCGCCCTGAATTTTCAGAACACTGACCTATTGCAGGTCCTGGCCGTTTACCAGGAAATCTCCGGACGAACGGTCATTCGCCCCGCGACTCTGCCGGCGCCGACCATCTCGGTCCGCAACCAGACTCCGTTGTCCAGGGTTCAGGCCCTGCAACTGCTCGACACTGTCCTGGCCCAGAATGGGATTGCAATGGTCCTGGTGGGGGAGACGGCCGTCAAAGCCGTGCCTGAAGCTCGCGCGGCCAGCGAATCTCCGCCGGAGATCGCGCTCGCCTGGAAGTCACTGCCCGACTCCGGTTCGTTCATGATGCGGCGGGTGCAGTTGAAGACGCTCCGGCCATCGGAGGTCGTGCCGCTGTTGCAGCCATTGGCCAAAGCGCCCAATAGCATCCTTCCGCTCGACGCCCGCAAGGAGCTTGTCTTGCGGGACTATTCGTCGAATATCCGCCGCATGTTGCAGTTGCTGCAGGACTTGGAGAAAAACCCGGCGCGGTGAGAGCTGAGAGTTGATGGTTGAGGGTTGAGAAAGCGCCGTTACCGCCCACCGCGACGGCCGCGAAGGAGCGCGCGCGATGCTTCTGCGGGACGACTGACTACCAGAGCTTGGTACCGGCTCACTCTCACTTCTCAAGGGAGGCGCAGACGATCTCCGCCTCGTTTCGGGCGAAGACATGGCGGTCAGCAAATGCCGGTGGTGCGTAAACGAATTTGTATCCATTAAAGGGCCAGGTCGGATCGATCAAGTGGCTCCGACTGATTTCCCGATATCCCTTCAGAGACAGTTCAGCGCGGATCAGATTCCCTTCATCGGTAAACAGAAAATATCCGCCGCCTTGAGGAGTGATGTTAATGCTCGCCCCGTTTTTCAGGGTGGTGATAGTGTTCGTGGTCCAGACCTGCCTGCCCGTGGCGGCTTCCAGGCATACCAATTCTCCCGGAGACTTGCAGCTATAGATGTATTCCCCTTGCAGCACCGGAGTGGAGGTATTGCTCAAAATCCGCTTCGAAGGCGCGCGGTTCTCCGGCCAGCGAAAGGTTGCGGCGGGAGGCGGCCCGCTCAGTTCGAGCATCAACCCGCTCACCAGCAATCGATTGCCCCGGCAAACCGGCATGGCGACGTCGTCATTGTTGCTCGTGGTCATGAGTTCCCGCCACCAGGTGTGTCCGTTTGAGGGGTCCAGGGAAACCAGGGATTTGTCGGTCCAAACAATCAGTTGGCGCCGTCCCCGGGAGGTGATGGTGATGGGCGAACTGTTGGAAGCGTGCTCATCGAGCGCTTTCCAAACTTCCTTCCCAGTCTGTTTATCGAGAGCGAGGACCGTGGCGCCGGGCTTCGCTCCGGTGTACACGATGAGCAGCGGCCCTTCGATCAAGGGCGAAGGCCGGCAGCCCATCTCCTCCACTTGATATTCCTGCCAAAGGTCTTTCTCCCAGATAACGGCCCCGGTTTTCACGTCGAGGCAGTGCACATGACCATTGGCACCGACGACGTAAATCCGGCCCTGTTCCACTATCGGGGTCGCCGTTGGGCCGGCGCCTCGCTCGGGCACAAAAGCCCATTCGCCGTAATGCTCCTGGTAGCCAAAAACCCAAAGCACCTTGCCTGTCTTTTCCTCGAAGCAGTGCACACGCTCCCGGGATGCGGGCTTGGTCAACGCCACATCCGATACAAACACCCTGCCCGCTGCCACCACGGGGCTGGAAAATCCCCCCCCGGCGGGTTGGCGCCATCGGATTTTCAAGCCCTGGCGAGGAAATGATTGAAGGATGCCTGACTCATCCCAATTTCCATCGCGATTGGGTCCACGAAACTGCGGCCAGTCGCTGGCCGTGGCACCCAGGACCATCAGGCAGAGCGAAACCGCCACCAGGCTCGTTTTGAACACGTCAGGCATAACACGCATTTTGCTTAATGACGATGTGTCGCTGCCAGGCTAGCGGCCAAACCCCAGTAGCGTTTGGGGGCTCTGGTTCCTATTTTGCCGAGGCGGCCAGGCGCAAGGCGATCTCCGCGACGCGCTTGCCTACGCCACGCACCGTATCCAGGCTGCCTTCGTCCTTCCCAAGCTCCTCTCCCTGCGATTGCATGGTTCCGCCCCAGTGATCTCCCGGGGTACCATCGCCGACGAGGACCATGCCCTGGGTAATCATGAACATGATGAGTTGCTGCAGTATCAGCTCCACACCGGTGTTACGCCCAGCGCCCACGGCGATGGCGCCGCCGACTTTGTTCTTGAGCGGGAAGCCGCCTAGCCGGAACGCGAGCATTCGCTCGAAGAGCTGCTTCAAGGGCGATGAGACGATACCCATGTACACGGGAGAGCACATCAGGATGCCGAAGACGTCAGGAGCGACCAGCTTCTCGCGCACGGCCGGGAAGTCATCCGGCCGGTCGGAGCTTTTGGAGCCGACTGCGATGTAGGGATCGAGGTTGAGCCCGGAAAGCTCGATAACATCCGTGGCAATGGCGGGACTGACGGTTTTGGCAGACTCCAGGGCCAGTTGCATCGCCTTGTATGTGGATTTCCCCTTCCGCAGGCTGCCGACAATACCGATGATCCTGACTGAGCCCGCGGCAGGCGCGGCGGCATGAGCGAAACCGGGAAAGGTGGCCACGGAGGCGGCCGCTGCACCAAGGAATAGACGACGGTTCATCTGACTCATAGGAATTTGTGTTGTGTGCAGACAGCATGCCTGATGGGAAGCTGGGCTTCAATGCGAAAAGGGACGGAAAGATGAGAAAGGCTGAACCGCTGAAAGCTGAGACGGAAATGGGTCCGCGAATTTCGCGAATTGGCGCGAATGGCATTCGCAAGCGTCTACGGGGAGGGCCAGGTCAGCTTGCCGTCAGGCAGCGTTGACGTGGCGCTGATATGACTTGGCCTTTCGGGGCGGCCAGGGTGGCGCGTTCCCGTTTGACACCTCGATCACTTACGGATAGACCTCGCGGCGCATGAAAAACAGATCGCTTCTTTTGGCGTTGATCATCGCGGGTTTCCTTGCCCCGATCCCTCTCGCGCGAGCGGGCAGCATGCCGCTGCCGCGAAGCACGCCTGAGGCCCAGGGCATTTCGTCCCAAGCCGTTCGCGATTTTGTCGTGGCGGCCGACAAGCTCGATACGCTGCACAGCTTCATGGTCGTGCGGCATGGACACGTAATCGCCGAGGGATGGTGGAAACCCGAGGCGGCGGACAAACCGCATGCGTTGGCCTCGCTCAGCAAGAGCTTTAACGCGACTGCCGTTGGGCTGGCGATCGAAGAAGGCAAATTGAGTCTGGACGATCCGGTGCTGAAGTTCTTTCCCGCCGACGTCCCCGCCGAGGTTTCAGACAACCTCAAGGCGATGAAAGTGCGCGACCTGCTCACAATGACCTGCGGCCACGACACCGAGCCGAAGTCCGTCGGTGGGGCGCCATCGGTGAAACAGTTCTTAGCCCATCCGGTTCCGCACCAGCCCGGCACGCATTTTCAATACAATACGATGGGCAGCTACACCCTCTCGGCGATCGTCACCAAAACGACCGGGCAGACCACGCTGGAATTTCTCAAGCCGCGATTATTCGAGCCGCTGGGGATCGAATCTCCCGAATGGGGAAGCAGTCCCGAAGGCTATTCACTGGGCGGCTATGGCCTCAAGCTGTGCACGGAAGACATTGCAAAATTCGGGCAACTTTACCTGCAAAAGGGCAAGTGGAATGGCAAGCAGCTGGTTCCCGAAAAATGGATCGAACGAGCAACGAGCAAGCAGGTGCCCAACGACCAGGAAGGGCACGCCAAAATGGGCGTTGATTGGCAACAAGGCTATGGGTTCCAATTCTGGCGTTGCACGCACAATGCTTATCGCGGTGACGGCGCCGGCGGTCAGTTGTGCGTTGTGATTCCCGACAAGGATGCGGTAATCGCCATCACGGCCGACACCGGGAACTTTCAAGGCGAGATGAATGCCATCTGGGACAATCCTTATCCCGCGTTTCAAGCGGAAGCGCTGCCCGACGATGCCTCCGGACAGGAAAAGCTGAAGCAATTGGTGGTAAATCTCGTGGCCCATCCAGCGAAGAAGGGAAAGTGAGCGGGGCCGCACAGTTTTGAGGCGGAGCACGAATTAATGCATAGGGATATAAACGCAGGTGAAGAGGCGAACGCCATCGCGCATGGGGATCCGGTGTTCGTATTTGGTGTAATGCTCGGCCATCCAAGCTGCGTTTGTATCGGAGGACTGCTCCGCGGCTAAGGAAGGTCGATGAGCCGCAAGCGACATGAGTACAACGACGGCGGCAATTGCGGGACGCGAATGGCTCATGTGTGGTATTATCGGTGACCAAGGCAGCCTGGCAAGGGAGAAGCCGTGACGCCTCATTGCTGCAGCGGACCAACACGATCCGGCGGTCAGAACGTGCGACCGGCAAGGCACCGGGATAGACACCTTGGTCCTCTGACATGGAATGCGGCGGGCAGCCAGCCTCCGTCAGCGCCAACATCGACCAATTGTTCGATGTTGCACGAAAGCGCCCCATTGCGGCTCGACGACGCCCGGGGCTTGCGCAGCCACGGGCAACCTTGCCGGGTGGAAGGATTTTGTCGCCAAAAGGCGGCCTGTTCCCCTTCGGCAGATCGGCCGCGGGTGTCGGCGACGGGTGCCTTGGCGGCCCGCTTGATTTTCGTGGTTCGGAGCAGCTTTGTGACGGGGTGGGAACTCCGGCAGACGCGTCAGTTGGGAGTCATGGTGCTGTCGCTGGGATTGGGGAGCTTCCTTTGGTTCCCGCTCGGGTTCCTCCCGCCTTGGTGAAGCAATAGAGCGCCTTGTCGGTACGAAAATACATACGCCCACGCTCGATGGCCGGTGTGGCGTAAATCTTTTCATGCAGGTTGTGCGACGAAATGACTTTCCAATCCTTCTGGTTCGCGAGCACCGAGATCACCCCTTGCTCGCTGGCGAAATAGACCTTGCCATCGGCGGCCACCGGCGAGGCATAGTAGCTACCGGCCCCAGGCAGGCGCTCCTCCTGAAGGCGTTGACCGGTCGCGGCGTCTAGTTGAGTCACGATGCCACCATCCTTCACCAACCATATGTGCCCCTGGTCGAGCAAAGGCGTCGCGACATAGGGGATCCCACGTTGGAATTTCCAGACCAGATCGCGTTCGCCGAGTTCACCCTCTCCAGAAGGCTTCAGAGCCAGCAGGGCATTCTGGGCCTGACGAAACACGGCCGCATGCCGTTCCCATTCCTTTTGGTCGAGGTCGCCGCTTTGGTCCAGATCCATGCGCGCGAAACGGGCCAGGACCTCCCGGTCGTCAATTTCATCGCGAGAAAGGCGGCCATCCTTGTTCTTATCCCACTTCGCCAGAGCCGCGGGCCAAGTGTCGAGCACCAAACGATTCGCCGGATCGCCGCTTGGCGCCCAGGAAGCCATGTACACCATTTCTCCGGAAGGCACGGGCACAGGAATGACGATGCGGGCCAACCCATGAACCCACCACCACCTCAACCCGGTGGCCGGATCATAGCCAGCCAACTCCAGCGCACCGGCCACCAGCAATTCCGAGCGTCCGCCATGTGCCCAAATCGCCGGCGTCGAATAGCTGCGGACTGCGTCCGGGCGCGGGACTTTCCAGGCGACTTTGCCGGTCACGCGATCCAAAGCGATAAGGAAGCTCTCGGTGTCGTGATCCTGGCAGAGCACGACCTTGTCATCGATTAGGATGGGCGAACTGCCGGCGCCGTACTCGTCACGGAATGGCCCCAAGGCGTGCTCCCACAGGGTCTTCCCTCTCAGGTCGTAGCAGATCAACCCGTAACTCCCGAAGAAAACGTACAATCTCGAACCGTCACAGGCCGGCGTGGCTACCGCCGCGCTGCCCATCTGCGGATGAAAGGTTTCGATCTGGGCAGCAGGCGTTACCCTCTTCCAACGGCTCTCCCCGTTGGCAGCATCCAACGACACGGTGGCCAACTCCTTGGCTTCAGCACGGTAGGTCGTTAGAAATACAGCGCCTTTGCACACGATCGGGCTGGATTGCCCAGGATCGACGGGAACTCTCCAAAGCAATACGCCGGGCTGGTCAAGATCCTCAGGCAATGAGCCGGCGGTTGCTCCCGCCACCCCGAAATCCGAACGAAAGTATTTCGCTGGAGTTTCGACGGGCTCCACTTCGGTTGCCTGCGCGACGGCGAATGCAACGAGGCAGAGGCCGCTCAGGACTCGCAACCATCTCACCCTTGGTACGGTGTGAATGGATCGTTCCAAGCAGTTCATGGTTCGGCCAAGATAAACCCCACCTGCAGGATTGCAAAGCGAGGTGGTGTTGAACCCGGCCTCGTTGACGCCCCGCACTTGCTGAAATTCCACTCCTCAAATCCCTTGCATCGGCTCGAGCATGAAACAGGTTGCGCTGACCAATCTCCAGTCTCACATTGCCTTGGATGAACGACACCGGTCATGAACCGCCACCGGCTCCGCCTGCGTTTGAGCCGCATTATTCCGAACCTCCCGGTACGGAACCGACCCTCGGACAGAGGCTCAAGAAACTCTTCGCTCCGATTGGGGTGGCGTTGCTGGTGATTGTCAAGTTTGCGGCAAAGTTGAAGTTTCTGGTGGTGCCGCTTGTTAAGTTTTTCCCGATTCTGTTGAAGACCGGCGGCACGATGCTCCTTTCGATAGGGGCTTACGCCCTGGCCTGGGGTTGGATGTTTGCCTTGGGGTTTGTGCTGTTGATTTTTGTCCATGAGTGCGGACACCTGCTCGTCGCGCGATTCTTCGGCCTCAAGGTGGGGGCACCGGTGTTCATTCCGTTCATGGGTGCGCTGATCGCGTTGAAGGATGCCCCGAAGGACGCGTGGATGGAAGCCTGGGTGGGCATTGGGGGCCCGCTTCTGGGTACGGCAGGTGCATTGGTTTGTGAGGGGTTGTTCGTGCTCACCGGCAATCCGCTGTTCCGTGCTCTGGCTTTTACCGGTTTCTTTCTGAATCTGTTCAACCTGGCGCCGATTGGTTTCCTGGATGGCGGTCGCATCGTCACCGCGCTCTCCCCCTGGCTCTGGCTCGTTGGGGCGGCCGTGATGTCGGTGTTGCTGGTGGTTCATCCGAACTTTCTGGTCGGCCTCATCCTCGTTTTGTCGCTGCCCAGGCTATGGTTCCTGTTTCGCAAGAAGACTGACGAAGAGCGCCGCTACTTCGAGGTGACGCCTGGCCGCAGGCTGGTTATGGCCGGGATGTACTTCGGCCTGATTGGGGCCTTGCTCCTTGGGATGGCGCTCACGCACATTGTACCAGCCTCGCAACTGTAACGCGTAAAGTGCCTCTGCGCTGAAGCCTTTTCGAACTTATATGAAAACGAAATCAAATCCCGCCAGCGGCCAATCGGGACGCTTCTCTAATCTCGACATCGGCTCACCGCGACTGGCGGGCTCCGCCAGGCAGGTTGAGGGCGGCTGGGACCTCGTCGCCGGCGGAGCCGATATTTGGGAAAAATCAGACCAGTTTCATTTCTTATACAAACAGCTTCCACGTGACTTCGACATCGCCGTGCGCGTCGAAAGCTTCACGCCGGCACACCTGTATTCCAAGGCGGGCCTCATGATTCGGGAGACCCTGAACGCGGACAGTCCCCACTTGATGTTCCTGGTTTTTTCCGACAACTCGCCTCGGAACAACAATCTGGGAGGCTATGAAATGCAGTCCCGGTCGGTGGCAGGAGGCGATTGTCAGGCGCTTTATCCCGCCGTGAGGCCTCCGGCCCCGCCGGAATTCCCCGCTGCCTACCCCAATTCATGGCTCCGCGTCGAGCGTCTGGGGGATCGGTTTTCGGCCTTCGCCTCAACGGATGGAAAGACCTGGAAGTTGTATGGGTTGCAAAGGTTGGTTCTCTCCAGAACGGTCTATGTTGGTCCGGCGGTCACCTCGCATGACCCGCAGGCTTTGGCAACGGCCCGGTTTCGCGACTACACCGAATCTAAGTAACCCAAGCCTTTGGATGCAGAGGCGGCATTTTCTTCCTGTCATTTATCCCTCCGGTTCGCCGCATTCGCTGATCTCCAACTTCGACTTTCGTAGCAGTGAGGCTCGGGCACAAGGTGTAGCCCATGAACAGTTCAATCGGCGCGCCACTATGGACCTGACGAAGTTGGGCTGGAATGCTGAGCTCACCCCTCCCCGCCGCGCCGGCCCCGGAAGCCGCTTGCGAACCTTCAACTTTCAACCTGCAACCTGCACCCGCCGGCACCGCCCCATCACTCCACCACTCCATTCATCCAACCCCTCCTCGCCGATATCCATCAGATCTTCGCCCAGGCGTTCAACCTCCTCCCTCCCAATCCCTCTCCCGACGCCCCGCAAACCTAACCTCGCTCGGTCAGCTGGGGGAATTCAGAAACGTTTCCCACGCCAAGCATCGCCGCCGCCCGCCGGTGCGTGGTCCTGTGGTCCCGTGGTCCTGTAGTCCCGTGGTCCCGTGAACGTGAATCAGGGCAGGATGACAACCCGATAGAAACGTTGTGGATCAGCACTAATGTCGTCGTAGGCCGTCGCTGCTGAATTGGTGGCGGAGACGCTCATCAGGTTGGTCCACTGGGCCTGGCCCAAATTGGTTTTGAACTGCACCTGGTAGGTCCTCCCCGGGACGGCGCTCCAACTGAAAGTGATCCTGCCGCTTGCGGTGGTGACCGATTGGAAGGACGGCGGGGGAGGGACCACCGTGCCCGCGACCCCTGACGAAACGTTATTGTCCTTCCTCGATTCGTAGAGATAGTCGAACGTGTCCACCTGCAGGAAGAGCGTGTAAGTCCCGCCGGCGACGAGCGGCAACGTCACCATGTTCGTTTGCCAGTAAACGCCCGCAGGCGCCACGACCTGTGAGTAGTAAAAGTAGCCGAGATCCATCGATTGGCCGTCCAGCACTCCATTGGTCGAAAACCAAATCCGGTCATACCACCCGCCTGAAGCTTGCCCGGGCCCTTGATTCGTCACCCCCCACGCCAACTGGATCACCGGATTCGGAGTCGATGAAGTGACTATCGCCGGAGCTACCAGGCGGATCGGTGCCAGGTCGGGCGGGACCAGGGCGAAGCTGCCCGATACGGGCGCGGAAACCTTGTCGCCCAGATTCGCTTCGTAAATGGAGTCATTCGCGTCCACCTGCACGAACAGCCAGTAGTTGCCGCTGGCGCTCAGCGGCAGCGCGGTTGTGTTTGTGTACCAGTAGACTCCGCCTGGCGGAACAGTCTTGCTGATCAAGAAGTAACCCATCGCGACCGATTGACTGTCCAATACCCCGTTAGTTGAGCACCAGACCACGTCATACCAGTCACCCGAGGCCGAGGCTGGACCCTGGTTCGTCACCCCCCAAATCAACTGGACAGACGGGTTGGGACGAGCCGAAGTGACGGAGTTTGGCGCGAGCAGACCGAGCGGCTCCAGGTCCGCCGGGACGCTCATCGTCAGGCTGAAATTTTCGGCCCCGGGAGAAGTATTGGTGACCGTCAGATAATAGGAATAGCCGGGCAACCACGGCCAGTTGTTGGCTAGATTGAGCACTTGGTTGAGGCTGACGTTGGCTCCGCTGCTTAACCAATGTGCCGGCCCGCCCGCCTGCGCCAGGGTGCCTTGTTCTACCGCTACCACAAGATTCGCCGAATTGGTCGTGTTGAACATCAGGCGGGTCGCTCCAACCGGGACGTCCACCCTGTATGAGGCGCTGCCGTAGCCGGGGATAACGCCGGCGATCGCGCCGCTGGTAAACGGAATCGTATTCGTGACCTGCACCGGTGTGCCGTTGGTGGCCGAACTCAGCGAGAACGTAGTATCGGTAGCTGACCAAAAGCCCAGATAATACACCGCTCCCGGGCGGAGTGGCGGCGTGGACATGGCATACGTTCCCGGCGCGTCGAACCGCGGATACGGTCCTTGGTTTTTGCCGTCCCGAGCCCACGCCTGCAGCCCGAGATCCCACCACCAGGACGGCAGAGGGTTGTAATTGGGATCCGAGTAATCCATGGTAGCGTTCCCGTCCCCCGGCGGCACGGTGTCGCGCACGAACATGCGCGCGCTGCCCAGGCTGCGGGACCACGTCACGACCCAGGCCGTCGGAGCGTTTGAAGGGATCGTCACGCGATAGAAGCGCCAATCCCCGCCGTTGAGATTTTGATTGGTAAAACTGCCGCCGTTCAACGCCAGGTCCTGAACCAGTCCGTTCGTGGCAGAATTGCCGCAGGAGAGCTGCAGCCGGTAACGGACATTCGCATTGCCGCCGGCCTGAACCGCGAGCACCCAGATTCCGGGGGTGAGCTGCGACTCATAGCGGCCATTCATCGGCACCCAGCTTCCATACTCGGTCGTGCCGCCCGTCATCGAGCGCTCATAAATAGTGCCGTTGTGCCCATTGACGTCATGTGACAACGTAGGCGCCGTTCCTACGCGCAAGTAGAGATTGGGATTACCGCTGATGGCCTGCAGTTCGGTGCGCAGCAGGCCGGCATTATTCGTGGGAACAACCACGGCGTAATAATCAAACTGGCCCTGGGCCAGGTCGATCCCCTGGTCGCCCGGGAGCTGGTTGCCATTGGTATCGACGCCGCTGTCGCCAATAGCGGGGAACGTCAGACCCGGTACTGCCGTCACTTGTCCCAACTGCGGCATTACCCAAAGTTGATGCTTCAGGGTATTGGTGGTGAGCTCGCTGCTGGTCAACACGTAAGTGGTTGAACCCGTCCCCTTGACCTCGACGTACCAGGTTCCTGGCGTGAGGTAAGGGGGCACGATGGCGGCGGTCCCGATGCTGAATGGAGAAGTGCCGTCACTGCCCTGGTCGTCCGGCAGCAAATTCTTGCGCACGCGCACCGACGGAGTTCCGTTTAGAGTCGTCAGGTCGAGTTGCCAGCCCAGGACCTGCGCTCCCGCCACGGTGGCGGGCACGGTGACTCGGTAAAAACTCCGCTGGTTGTCCGCCAGCACGCCCGAAGCCACATTCGTCACGCCGCCGGAACTCAGCTCCGGACCGAAGCTCAAGTCCGGTAGCACGGGTGCGTGGACGCGCAGTGTGTAGCTCGCGTCAGGGAAATTGCCGGAACCGTCGGATCCGCCATACACGCTCAGGCTGTAGAGACCGGCCGCCACATTGGGAATCGTGATAAGATTTCCGTCGCGCCAGGCCGAATTGGTGCCGCCGAAATTGCCGTAGGGATCGGGGTCATACCAGAGGTTGTAAGGCCAGGTGCCGACCATGGCTGGTCCGCGGCTCAAGTCCATCAACGGATTACCCACCCGGTTCTCCAGGCGCACTTCGACAGTAGGCAGGCCTGCGGGCACGACGAACTCGTAAAACTTCATCTCACCACCGGCCTGCCCGTTGGTGAATAACAGGTCGTTCCCGTAGCCCAGGGTGGCGGGCAGGACGGTGACCGGTTCGGCCTCGCTGATGAGCGTGTAGTTCGCCGCCCCGGGCCCCCAGCCACTGCCCGCGCCGTTGCAATAGGTGTTCGTCAGGTTTTGGCCCTGGCTCACCACCAGCACGTAATAGATTCCGGCGGTTACACTATTGCTCCCGTTGGGCGGCAGCAGCGCCCATTGCTCGTCGCCGGGCTTCATCATCATTTGGCCGCCATAGCCGTTGTACACGTCCCCGTAACCGACAAAGCCCGACCCGCTGTTGGGCAGAAAATCCTTCTGCACTTTCAACAATACTTCTCCGGACGCGGCGTGCAGTTGCAGTTTCCAATCCGGCTGGTTCGGCGGGACAGTTACTCTGTAAAAATCCTCCTGCCCGACGGCCAGGCTTGGGTTCTGGGCGCTGTCGTTCAGGTTCAAGTTCCGAATTGCCACGGTGTAGCCTGGTCCAATCCCACGGCTTTGGAGAGTGTAACTGCTCGGATTATTCGGGTCCTGCACGCCGATGTAATAAGTGCCCGCCTCGAGCGGATTGCCCATCCCCAGCACCAGCAGCGGCAAGGTCCCGCACCCGGTCCATTCGTGATTGAGCCATTGGCTGCCGCTGGGCCAGGTCGGTGAACAGCCGGGGTAAACCAGTGGGTCATAGCCGCCGTGGCCCGGCGTCCAGGGCGAGGTGGTCGTCAACCCGGTGGGCAGCGTGTTCCGGCCCACTACCATCTGCGGGTTGCCGTTGGTGACGCCCTCCAGCCGCACATCCCAGCCCACCGCTCCGGCCGGCACGTTTACCTGGAAAAATTGCCAGGTGCCCGCAGCCTGATTGGTCACCGTCGCGGTGCCGCCGTCGAAAGCGACCAGGGCCGGCGGCACCGCGCGCACGCGCAAGGTATAGCTGGCATCCAAAAAGTTGCCCGAGTTGTCGGATTGGCCGTAAACGGTGAGGCTGTACGGCCCGGGCTGCGGGTTCGGAACAGTGATAAGGCTTCCATCGCGCCAGGAGGAATTGGTGCCGCCGTAATTGCCGTAGGGATCGGGGTCGTACCACAGATTATATGGCCACGTGCCCACCATAAGTGTCCCGCTGCTCAAGTCCATTAACGGATGGCCCGCCTGGTTCTCCAGGCGCACCTCGACCGTGGCCAGACCGGCAGGCACGTTGAATTGGTAGAACTTCATTTCGCCGCCCGCTTGCGCGTTGCTCAGCACCAGGTCGCTGCCGTAGCCGAGAGTGGAGGGAAGAACGGTGACCGGTTCGGCCTCGCTGGTCAGCGTGTAGTTCGCCGCGCCGGGTCCCCAACCGCCGCCCAGGCTGCAATAGGAATTCGTCAGGTTCTGGCCCTGGCTGACCACAAGCACATAATAGGTTCCCGCCGTTACACTATTACTACCGTTCGGCGGCAGCAGCGCCCAATGCTCATCGCCGGGCTTCATCATCATTTGGCCGCCATAACCGTTGTACACGTCCCCGTAACCAACAAAGCCCGACCCGCTGTTGGGCAGAAAATCCTTCTGCACCTTCAATAACACTTCACCCGCCACCGCGTGCAGTTGGAGTTTCCAGTCGAGCTGGTTGGCTGGCACGCTCACCCGGTAATAATCCCCCTCGCCCACCACTAGGCTGGCATTGGCATTGGTGTCCTTCAGGTTCAGGTCCCGAATGGCAATGGAGTAGCTGGCTCCAATCCCGCGGCTTTGCAGGGTGTAACTGCTCGCATACTGCGGGTCCTGCACGCCGATGTAATACGTTCCCGGCTCCAACGGATTTCCCATCCCCATGGCCAGCAGCGGCAGCGTCCCGCACCCGGTCCAATCGTGATTGAGCCATTGGTCGCCGCTGGGCCAGTTCGGTGAACAGCCCGCATAAACCAGTGGGTCGTAGCCGCCATGCCCCGGTGTCCAGGGCGAAGTCGTCGTCAACCCGGTGGGCAGGGCGTCTCGGCTCACCACCATCTGCGGGTTGCCGTTCGTAACTCCGACCAGCCGCACATCCCAGCCCAACGCATCGGCCGGCACGTTTACTTGAAAGAATTGCCACGTCCCCGCCGGCTGATTGGTCACTGCCGCCGCGCCCCCGTCAAAAGCGACCACCGGCGGTGGCTGGGCATGCACGCGCAGCACGTAAGCGGCGTCGGGATAAACGTTGTTCGAGATGGCGCCGTAAATTGACAGGCTGTACAGGCCGCTCGGATTGACGACCGTGATCAGGCTTCCATCGCGCCAAAAAGAATTGGTTCCCGCGAAGTTTCCGTAGGGATCGGGGTCATACCACAAGTTATACGGCCAGGTGCCGACCAAATTGGTCCCGCTATTCAATTCCATGATCGGATTGCCGGCCCGGTTTTCCAGGCGCACCTCGATGCTCGCGATGCCCGCGGGAACGTTGAATTGGCAAAACTTCATTTCGCCCCCGGCCTGCGTGTTGGTGAACAGCAGATCACTGCCGTAGCCCAGATTATTGGGAAGCATCGTCACGGGCTCGACTTTGCTGGTAAGCGCGTAACCGCTGCTGCCCGTTCCCCAACCACTGCCCGGCCCGCTGCAATCCTGATTCGTCAGGCCTTGCCCCTGGGCGACCACTGCGACGAAGTACGTGCCCGCGATCAAACTGTTGCTCCCGCCTTGCGGCAGCAGAACCCACTGCTCATCGCCTGCTTTCATCATCTTCTGGCCGCCGTATCCGAAGGCGTCTCCATAGCCGTAAATCCCCGAGCCGCTGTTGGGGAGGAAATCCTTCTGCACCTTCAACAACACCTCGCCCGCAACGGCATGCAGGCTCAGTTTCCAGTTCGGCTGATTGGCGGGCACGACCACCCGGTAATAATCGACTTCGCCCACCGCCAGGCTGGGGTTGTTGGTATTCGATGTGAAGCCCAGGTCCACAACGCGGACCGTGTCGTTCGTCAGCCCGATCCCCCGGCTTTGCAGCGTGAAACTGCTGGTGCTGACTGGCTCCTGAACGCCGACGTAATAGGTTCCGGCCTGCAACGGGTTGCCCATTCCCATGCTCAACACCGGCACCGGCCCGCAACCCGTCCAGTCTGAAGCGAACGCCCACTGGCTCCCACTGGCCCAACTCGTCGAGGACCAGGGAGCCGAATACAGCCCGTTCCATGAACCGGCGTTATTCAGTGCCGTCGGCAAGGTGTCCCGGCTCACCGCCATCTGCGGGTTTCCATTCCGCACATTGACCAGGCGCAGGTCCCAGCCGAAAGCATCCGACGGAACATCGATCCGGACGAAGCTCCACTTGCCCGCCGGCTGATTCGTGACGCTGGTGCTGCTTCCCGCGCCATCGAAGCCACTGGCCTGGCCCACGAGCTGGTTCCCGGTCAGGACGAAACTGCCCAGCGCCTGCGTGGGAGTGTAAATCCCGATATACCAAATGTCCGCCTGGTGGCCCGGGCGCTGCAAGAAGCCGCCCGTGCCGGAATAATCCACGTACCCCTGCGGCTGGCTGTAATAGTTGTTGTCATTGTTCCTTTGGTTCCACTGCCCGGGCACGGCGTTCCGGCGCAAGGCGATCTCGCTTCCGGGCACCTGCTGAGACAGTAGCAACTCCCAGCCGAGCGACCCGAGCTGTTCGGCGATATTGCCCACCCGGTAATAGCGCCAGCCGGCCCGCGACGGCGTGTCGTTTGTCACGCTGAACACGTAGTGCACATCCGTGATGACCGGGTTGCTGTTGGTAAAAGCGGCGCTGAAAGGCGCGGTGCTGTACACCGTGACAAAAAACGTCCCATCGCTGAGCCCCGGGACCCCTGTGCCCGATTGCGGCGGCGGCGGCACCAGCGTAATGCTCGCGCCGACGTTGCTCGGCACTTCCGAGAAGGCATCATTTCGAAACTCGTTTGGCACCAGGTCCCGGCGCACGGCCAGGCTGGGATTCCCGCTCGTCGGCGCCAGGTTGAGCTGCCAGGCAATCTGCTGCACCGGCACCTGAACCCGGAACGTGACATACGGAAAATCCGTCGGGGCTACCACGAGATTGGTCAGGCTGCTGAACGCCAGGTCTTCAATCGGTTGTTGGCGCGAATCGAGATTGATGGTTGTGCCGGGATTGCCGGGCATACTGATGAAATAGGAGCCGTTGAACGTGGCGCCCGCAAGGTAGGGCGGCACCACCAGCATTTGCCCGGCTTGGATTAAGTCATAGGCCTGTGGCCCGCCCGCAGCCGACTTGCGAACATAAATCGTATTCCCCGCCCCGTGCAGCCAGAGTTGCCACGCCAGCGTGTCCGCCGAGACTGTCGTCTGGCAGAAAAGCGTCCCTTCGGCCCCAATCACCGCGTTAGTGCTGCTGGAAGCGTCCGCCGCCACCGCTCCGAGCGGATACACAAAAACATCGCCCGTCACAAGGTTCCATCGCGCATTCGCCGAGGCGGTGACCAGGATGTACCAATCCTGTCCCGGATTGAACTGCGCTGTCTGCAAAACGAACCCGTCCGAACCGACCCGCGCAGACCCATAACCGTAGCTGTAAGTAGTCGGCGGGCTTCCTTGGCTCATATAGACGTCGGCTTCGCCGGCGCTCACATTCAGCGCCGTGCGCCATGCGCCCACGGTCGTGCTTTGTGGATTGATCTTGAACCAATAGTTGCCGCCGTTCGTGTTGGGGTTTGCCAGGACCGCCGTGCCCAGCGGCGTCAGTCCGGGGTCCCACGCGAGCACCGCCATCGCAGCGTGGACCATGATGGTCGCGGAAGCGCTGTTGCTGGTCGTGTCGGTGGCCGTGGCGGTGAGCGCATAACTCTGGCCCGAGTTGAGCGCCGGCAACGCGCCACCCGCAGGTGCCCAATTGCCGCTGGACACGAGCGCCGAAAGCACGACGCTCGAGCTTTGAAAATTGCTCCCGTTCCACCAGCGGCCGGGCCCGCCGTTGATGTCTAATTCGTGAATCGCGAAAGACACCGCCGCGACCGCGTTGGAATTGTCCGTCACCCCGCCGCCAATCGCCGACAGGTCTCCAACCGTTTGGCTATTGGTCAACGGGGCAAAAACAACAGCCGGCGGGACGGCATCCGCTTGGACGGTGATCGTGGCGGTACCGGTATTTGTGCCGGTGTCCGTCGCGCTGGCGCTCAGCCGGTATTGCCGCCCGCAGCAGACGAACGCGGGCCCCACCGCGGGGGCGGCGGACCAGTTCGTGCCGGAAATGATCGTGGCCAAATTTGTGGCGGCAGACTGGTAGCCACTGCCGTTCCACCATTGACCCGTCGCCAGGTCCTGCATGGAGAACGTCACACTTTGTACCGAGCCGGTCGCGGCTGCCGCGGTGCCGGCCACGTTCGCAACGCTGATGACCTGTTGGCCGGCAACCGGCCAGGTAAACGCAACGGCCGGATTAGCGGCTTGACTGGCGCAAATTAGCGAAAAGTAAGCCGCAATCGCAGTGACGACGGCCAAACGGGCAGAAAAGAACCTGGGTTTCATTGTTTTTAGGGTCACTTGTGTCAAGTGACAAATGATTTGAGCTGCACCAAAGGAAAAGAGCACGCAGTGTGCCATGAGCCTCCTCACGCAGATTTGATACCGCATTTATTACCAGGAAGTTGCGCCTCTTCTGGTCTTTACCACTAAGCTAGCCAAAATGTCAGATTTTCTGAATAAGTCAATGGAAATGAATAATAATATTAATGATACGGCTAAGGCGAGCGCGCGCGATAAAAGCGCCGCGTGCTGTTGGTCGCGTGCGGGTCCGTGAATTGGAACTGGCCGGCCGAAACCTCCGTGACCCCGCCGCTCGCCGCCCAGTTAGTCAACGGCAGCGCCAGGTTGATGGTGGTCAACGCCGTGAGGGTGGCACATTGGTGCTTAGATAAAACCGTAGATCGGTCCTTCTTCACTGATCATCAGGCCAGCTTGGTCTGGCCCGTCTGCCGAACCTCAGAACTCGTTTACAATACTCATGATAGGGCAAAGCCGCCTCCGACTATCCAAATTACCTCTTGGCGTTATATCAAAATTGTGATATTCTGTCCCGTGAATAGATTATGCCCAGAACACACGTTGCGTTTTTTCAGGAAGCCCATGGTGAGGCTCCGGTCGTGAACTGGCTCCGCGAACTCCTGAGAACCAACGAGAGGGCATGGTCCAACTGCCGCGCTCGCATCGAGCTCTTGGCTCAGTTCGGTCACGAACTCAGGCGGCTGGCGGCGGATTATTTGCGAGATGGCATTTATGAACTGCGCGCCAAACAGGGCCATGTCCAATATCGGCTGCTTTATTTCTTTCACGGGCGTCAGGTTGCCATCCTGGCACATAGTCTGACGAAGGAAGACAAGGTTCCTGACGTGGATATTGAGCGCGCAATCAAACGAAAGAAGTTATTCGAGGCAAGACCGAAGGAGCACACTTATGAAAGCGAAAACTGAAACCAAAAAGACGACTGATGCCGTGGCCATTCTGGATCAGATGGCCGGGCAAAGGCCCGAATTGCGGCGGCTCACCGCGGAGGCGCGGATCAATGCGGCTGTGGCCCAGCTTATTTATGCTGCCCGCAACAAGGCCGGCCTGTCCCAAGCCGGGTTGGCCCAACGGATTGGAACCAAACAGTCGGTCATCTCACGCTTGGAGGATGCGGATTACGAAGGGCACTCGTTAAGTATGCTGCACCGGATTGCTGCCGCCCTGGGCCAATGCGTCGAAATCCGTTTCTTGCCCCCGGCCAAGGCTGGACGTGACCGACGGCCAAATACCGCGATTCTGGAGCCAGTCGGCTGACAATCGCCGCCCCATTTCAGCGCCGCTCAAAAACGATCGAATCGGTTCCATCAACGCGCAGATGGTGTCAAACCGTAGGTCGGCCCTTCTTCACTTGAACGGGTCATGAACGGGTCAGTTATCCTCGTAATCGATCTGTCCCTCGACACCCGACACTCGTGCTTCCGCAACCTATCTACACCTATCTACAGCTATCTACACCTCGTCTCTCGGGGACGGACCAATAACGGGTCACAGACCAATCCGAACCACAAAGAGTTTTGCCCTCTCGCCTGTACCGGCCCTCTCCCCTCGCCACAGAGGTGAACCCGCAGGTCGGCGCTTCTTCACGCGTTATCAAGCCAAGCGCCTCTGCCCGGTTATGCGCGGTGACGGTTTCGCTCACCCTCCGGATCCGCTTGAGTTGCATCTTGCTGCAAACGGCGACCGCGCCTGCCCGCAACACAGCGGTGTTGCCTCCCTTGTGGGACGAAACACCGATGACCGCCACGGCTCCCTGGCTGGCCGCCGGTTTTGTCGTTTGATTCCCATTTCGTCGTGTGATATACATCAGAAGACTTTCTAAGGGACAACGCCGCATCATAGCAACGGGTGCCGAAGGCGCGGCGCGGCATCCATCAACGGGCAGATAGCGATCCCGGTCCGAACGCGTGGAACCGTCTATGCGCGACATCGAATCCGTCTCGGGCAATTCATCGGCTTTCCTTGGCAAGGGAACCTGCCCCGGCGGCTGCACCCTGTATGTCCTGCTCTGTATCGCTTCAACGTGCTTACTGTCGGCGCACGCAGCCACCTTGGCGCCGATCGCAGTGACCGGCTTCAATCGCGACCTGGTCATAGAGAACACGGCGCCCGGCCCTCCTTATAATAGCGCTGCCCTGGAGCTTAATCCCGGTGAGGGAACTGCGTTCTACCAAAGTGGTCTGCCGGGCACGATCTACGGCTTGCCCGCGTTGGGCTCCTTCACCAGCGCGATGGGGGACGGCACGATGTTCCAGCTTCAGCCTTATGCGAGCAATAACGCCCTGGTGTTCAGCAGCGAGACGGGTTTGACGGCCGGGACGCTCACGCTGCTGGCACCCGACACTTTCAGCCGAATCGCCATCCTGGCCAACTCCGCCAGTGCCACCTCGACCAGCATGGGTACGGTGACCCTGACTTTCGACGACGGCAGCATCTTCGTGACCAACTACAACGCGTTTGATTGGTTTAACAACCCGGGCTTCGCTCTCCAGGGCGTCGATCGGATCAAGCTCGCCACCGGCATCACTTCCGGCGGGCCGGGTGGCAATCCGCGGTTTTATCAAACCACCATCGACGTCGCTGCGGCGCTGGACACGGGAAACCGACCGGTGGTTAGCCTGACCTTTACCAAGGCTTCCAATGCCAACGCCACGGCCATTTACGCCATCAGCGGTTTGCCGACCTCCGCCGTTACGCCCCCCGCCGTGGCAGCCGCGCCCGCAACGAATATCCTGGCCCGATCAGCAACCCTCGGCGGACAGGTCACTGCGACCGGCGGGGAAACCCCTGCGGTCACACTCTATTACGGGACGGCAGATGGCGGCATGAGTCCGGCCGGTTGGGCGCAGAATGTCGCATTGGGGCGCCAGGGTGGCACTTTTTCACAGGCGGTGTCGGGACTCTCGCCCAACACCGTTTACTACTTCACGGCGAGAGCGCTGAACAGCGGGGGGGAGGGATGGGCTGCGCCGTCGCAGTCGTTTAGCACGACCCCGCTGACCGTACCGACAATAACGAACCTGCCCGCCACCAACGTCCAGGCGACCTTCGCAACGCTCAATGGTCAAATCCTCGCGCTCGGCGGCGAGCCTCCGGCTGTCACCGTTTATTATGGAACGACCGATGGCGGAACCAGGCCCGCTGCCTGGGCTCATGGCATCGCTTTGGGAATCCAAACGGGCGTCTTCGCGCAAACCGTCGTGGGACTGTCCCCGAGCAGCACCTATTTCTTTTCCTGCAGCGCCTCCAACTCCGCCGGCACGGCGTGGGGAAGAACCTCGCAAACCTTCACGACCCGGGCCACGGACACGCCGTCCTCTGCCGCGGCCGTCCTCACCCACCACAACGATAACGCCCGAACGGGAATGAACCTGGTGGAATCGAGCCTGAACACCACCAACGTCAACACCAACCAGTTCGGCCTGGTGTTCACCCGCGTGGTGGACGACCAGGTTTACGCGCAACCGCTGGTGATGACCAGTGTGAACATGCTGGGCCGAGGCACGCATAACCTGGTTCTCGTCTGCACCGTCAACGACACCGTTTACGCCTTCGATGCCGACGATGCGTCAGTTACAGCGCCGTATTGGACGAGGAGTTTTATCAGCCCGCCCGGCATCGTACCGCCGTCCAATGCTGACATGAGCGCGATTGGCGCGTGCGGCGGCCGTTACCAGGATTTCAGTGGCAAAATGGGGATCGTCGGCACGCCGGTCATCGACCCCTTGACCGGAACGATTTACCTTGTAGCGCGCACGAAGGAGAATGGCACCAACTTTGTTCAGTGGCTCCATGCAATGGACGTCGTGAATGGCGCGGAAAGGCCCAATAGCCCGGTCGTCATCACTGCAACCTATCCGGGCGATGGCGATGGCAGCGTCGGGGGAATTATTCCCTTTGATCCCGTGCGGCAAAATCAGCGCCCGGCGCTGGCCCTGGTCAACGGCGTGGTTTACATCAGTTGGTCCTCCCATTGCGATAACGGACCGTACCACGGCTGGGTCATCGGCTATGATGCCTCCACCTTGCAGCAAACGGCCACCTTTAATGACACTCCGGATGGTTATAATGGCGGAATCTGGATGAGCGGCCAGGGTCCGGCTGCCGATTCCAGCGGCAATCTTTACCTCTCTACGGGCAACGGTTTGGTGGACACCCTGGGCGGGCGCAATCGCGGCGAAAGCTTCCTCAAACTCACTCCCACCGGTTCCAACCTGGCCATTGCGAGCTGGTTTACCCCTTACAATTGGCAACAGTTGGAAAATGGCGACATCGACCTCGGCTCGGGTGGAATGCTTTTGATTCCGGGCACCAGCTTCGCTTTCTCCGGCGGCAAACAAGGCATTGTCTATCTCGTGGACCGCGACTCCATGGGCGGCCTGACCACTTCCACCACGACCAACGATAATGTCCTGCAGAGTTTCCGGGTCACCTCGGATGAAGTCCACGGCGGCCCCGTTTGGTGGGACGGGCCGGATAACTCCTACGCCTATATTTGGCCTTCCTCGACGCGTTTGCAACAGTACGCATTCGATCGCGGCAGCAACCTGTTCGTGCTGCCGGCTTTCGCCCAGGGCTCCACCGTGGCCCCGCGCGGCCAACCCGGGGGCATCCTGTCGCTGTCAGCTAATGGCGCCACTGCCGGAAGCGCCATCATTTGGGCTGCACACCAATTGACCGGCGACGCCAATCAGAGCGTGCGGCCCGGCATCCTTCACGCCTACGATGCCCAGGATGTCTCGCGCGAGCTTTGGAACTCCCAAATGGTGAGCAGCAGAGATGCGGTGGGTAGTTTCGCGAAATTTGTGCCTCCTACGGTGGCGAATGGAAAGGTTTACCTCGCCACTTTCTCCGGCCGCCTCGATGTCTATGGGCTGCTGACCTATCCGCCCTCTATCCTCCAACAACCTCAGGCCGCTACCGGTTACGCAGGCAATCCGGTCGCCTTCACTGTTTCCGCCGGCGGTACCCAACCTTTGACCTATCAATGGAATCTCAACGGAAATCCGCTGCCGGGCGCTACGTCCAATTCACTCACCTTGCCTAGCGTCGGGTTTGCCGATGCGGGCTCTTATTCGGTCCTCGTGACCAATGCCTACGGCAACACCCTTAGCTCCAACGCCGATTTGGCCGTCACCGCCGTTGGCTCAGCCGGCGACAACTCGTTTGGCCAAATAACTGTCGCGACTGGCACGTCCGGGGCGGTCGCGATCTCCGCCGGAGCCTGGCACAGCCTGATTCTGCGCCTCGATGGTTCTATCTCGGCGATGGGCGAGAATTACAACGGCCAGTGCAATGTCCCAACCAACCTGGCTAATGTCATCGGCATCGCCGCCGGCGGCTATCATAGTCTGGCTCTGACTTTCGACGGAACAGTTGCCGGCTGGGGAGCTAACGACCTTCTCCAGGCGACCCCGCCGCCCGGCTTGTCCAACGTTACGGCTCTTGCGGCCGGCACCTGGCACAGCCTTGCTCTCCGGACCGACGGCACGGTCATCGCCTGGGGGGACGACAGCGTGGGCCAGCTCGACATCCCGGCGGGCCTGAGCAACGTCGTGGCGATTGCCGCCAGCGGTAATCACAGCCTCGCTCTTCGCGCTGATGGCTCGGTTGTTGCCTGGGGCGACAACCTGGATGCCTTCGGCAACTTCGTCGGGCAGTCGCTTGTGCCATTCGGTTTGTCCAGTGCCGTCGCGCTCGGCGCTGGCGACTATCACAGCCTGGCAGCCAATGCCGACGGCACAGTAGTCGCCTGGGGCGATAACTCCCAGGGCCAATCCCAGCCGCCCGCGGACCTTGCCCGTGTGGTGGCCCTTGCCGGCGGCGGCAGTCATAGCGTCGCGCTCAGAGCCGACGGCACCGTAGCCGCCTGGGGTAACAACTGGAACGGCCAATGTTCCTTGCCGCCGGTGACAAACGCCATCGCCATCGCCGCTGGCGAAGCTCATACCTTGCTGCTGTTAAGTACGGTCGCCGCGCATCCCCAAATCCTCCGAATGGCTCTAAAGGGAAGCCAATTCGCCATGCTGCTCCAAACGTCCGTCGGCAAAAACTACGCCCTGGAGTACAAAACCTCTTTGGATTCTGCCCTGTGGCTCACGGCCAACTCGCTGCGCGGCAGCGGCACGCTCCAACTGCTAGTCGATCCTCATGCGACCGGCCCCCAACGCTTTTATCGCGTGCGGCAACGGTAACCAGCAGCCGGCCTGCTCCGGAGTCAAAAGGCAGCAACGGTGCCTGGATTTCTGGCGGTTTGACGCTGGTTCGCGCGGGCCTTAAGCTCCACTCCATGGCGCCAAAGAACTTCGCCGAAGTGGCCGTGGTGCTTCGTGACACCGACAATGTGGCCGTGCTGAAGAGCCCAGTTAAGGCTGGCGATGTTTTCAACGGTTCGGCCTCTCTGTGTGTCGCCCAAGGCATCCGGGCAGGCCACAAGATTGCGCTCACGGAGATTCCCGACGGCGAGGCAGTCCGAAAATATGGCCAGATCATCGGCTTCGCTAAAGGACGGATCGCACCCGGGGACCACGTCCACACGCACAATCTGGTGATGAAGGATTTCGGGCGCGACTACCGGTTTTGCGCCGAGGCGCGCCCGGTCAAATACTATCCGCCCCAGGAGATGCGTTATTTCCAGGGCTACGCCCGTCCGGGTGGCCGCGCGGCCACGCGAAATTATATCGCCGTCATTTCCAGCGTGAACTGTTCGGCCTCGGTGTCCCATTACGTGCGCGACCGTTTCCGCACGGAGGAGTTCAAGCGCGATTTCCCAAACGTGGACGGCGTGGTGGCCTTTACCCACAAGGGCGGATGCGCGATCGACCCTGGCGAGCCTCAGCGCGTTCTGCAGCGGGTTCTGGCGGGCATCGCCCGGCACCCGAACATCTCAGGTTATGTGATGATCGGCCTGGGGTGTGAGACAAACCAGATCGACGCCATTCGCAAGGCCCACCAACTGGACCCGCCCCGCCCGGGTGAATCCAACCCCGTGTTCATGAATATCCAGACGGCCGGCGGCGTGCGCAAAACCGTCGAAGCCGGCGTGGCCGCCGTCCTCAAGCTGCTGGGCCCGGCGAACGCTCTTCGCCGCACGCCCCAGCCCGTCAGCAACCTCGTCCTGGCCGAGAATTGCGGTGGCTCCGATGGCAACAGTGGGATCACCGCCAACCCGGCCCTCGGCGTCGCTTCTGATGAACTGGTGCGTTACGGCGGGACTTCGGTGCTGGCGGAGACTCCCGAGGTTTATGGCGCGGAACATTTGCTGACGCAGCGTGCCGTCTCGCGCGAGGTCGGCGAGAAATTGGTCGAACTGATTCAGTGGTGGGAGAACCATGCGCGAATGCATGGTTGTTCCATAGATAACAATCCTTCCTTCGGAAACAAGGAGGGCGGCCTGACCACCATCTACGAAAAGAGCCTGGGCGCCGTGGCCAAGGGCGGGCAATCACCCCTGGCCGCCGTCTATAAATATGCCGAACCGATCACCACCCGCGGCTTTGCTTTCATGGACACTCCCGGCTACGATCCGGTGAGCATGACCGGCCTGGTGGCCGGCGGATGCAACATTGCCGTCTTCACCACCGGTCGCGGCAGTGTCTATGGTTGCAAGCCCGCCCCCTGCATCAAGGTTGCCACTAACACGCCCCTTTATAACTGGATGGAGGAGGACATGGACGTCAACGCCGGCACCATTCTCGATGGGACGGAGACCGTGGAACAGGTCGGAAGGCGCATTTTCGACAAACTGATCGCCGTCGCCGGTGGCGACAAAACCAAGAGCGAGTTGGCCGGAATGGGCGACGAGGAGTTTGCGCCATGGGTCTTGGGGCCGGTCTTTTAGCCGGAGCGGAGAGGGTGGAACCTGGGAGAATGGACCGATGTCCCACCGGCTATTAACCCGCCAGGTATTGATGGGGCAACTGGGGGGTCAAAGAGTGGACTGCCACCGAGGCAATCTATTCTGGTTTAAGTTTTCCGAAATGGTTCAACGACGGCGGCGATGTCTTCCTCGCCGTGACCTGCGACCAGGGCTCTTTGAAACTCCTCCAGCGCTGCCTTGGCGGTTATCAAGTCTATCGACAGCTTGCCGCCTTCTTGAATCGCGTAGTTGAGGTCTTTGGCCATCAGCCGCAGAGGGAAATTCGGCGTGAAGTCCGGCGCGGTCATTCGGGCGGCGACAGTTCTCACGATGGGACTTCCCGGCGCACCCCCGGTCAGGATTTCCAGCGATTTCGCGCGGTCGAGCCCGCTGTGTTCAATCATCGCCAGCGCCTCCGCGAACGACGCGACCTGCACACCGCAGACGAAATTATTGATCAGCTTGAGCAGCGCGCCGCTGCCCGTCGGGCCGAGGTGAATGATGGCTTTGCTCATCGCCGACAACACCGGGCGCATCTTCTCCAGCGTCGCTGCTGACCCGCCGACAAGAAAACTCAGTTCTCCGGAAGCCGCATGGGTTTTGCTGCCGGTAACCGGCGCGTCGAGGAACTCACAGCCGCGCGAAGCGGCCGCAGCGGAAAGCTCGCGCACCCAGTTTACACTGACGGTGCTGCATTCAATGCACACCACACCGGCCCGAGCGGTTGCGAGGGCGCCATGCTCGCCCAACCAAATCGAGCGTGAGGCAGGGTCATCGGCGACCGTGCTGATGATCACGTCAGCCTGCTCCCCGGCTTCGCGGGGCGAACTGGCAACGCCTGCGCCTTCAGCATCGAACGATTTGGATTTTTCCGCGTTCCGGTTGAAGACCCTTAGGGGAAATCCGTTGGCGAGAAGTCGTCGCGCCATGCCCGCGCCCATGAGGCCGAGTCCACAAAATGCAATGCGAGGTTTGTTCATAACAATCAAGCTAAAGGATGCACGGTGACCAACGCCGGCTCGCCGCGCTCGACGTGGAGCGTATTGCGCAGCGCGCGTCCAAACCCGGAGAACGAGATCTCCATGAGGTCACCCTCGGTGAGTTGCACGCCCTCGCCGAAACTCAAACTGTGCGCGCCCAGGTAATGCACATGGACATCGCCCGGCCGCCGGTGGGGTTCAAACTTGAAATGATGGTGCTCGATGTTCAGCAGGCTGTGACACATCTCCGATTCGCCGGTGGCGATTTCCTTCGACCACAATTCGTGATCGTGCCGCTCAATTCTCACCTTGCCCCGCACGGATTGAAAATCAGGACCAATCACCAATTCCGGTCCAAGCGCACAGGTGCGGATTTTTGATCCGGCAAGGTTCAGGTAGTTTCTCCTTTCAAACTTGTGGTCGGAGAATTCGTTTCCGACCGCCATGCCGATGCGGCACGGTCGTCCGTTCCCATCGATGAAATAGACGCCCGCGATTTCCGCTTCCTCGCCGCCGTCCTCGGCGTGTGCCGGCACGGTGAGCGTTTCGCCGTGTGCGCGGAGAATTGTGCCGCACCCTTTATAAAACCATTCGGGCGCAATGCCGATTTTGCCTCTCGCAGGTTTGCCGCCTTCGACACCCCAGCGGAACATCTTCATGCTATCGGTAAGTTCTGACTCCTTGGCTTCGTGCATCGTCTGACGATTCTTCGCGCTGCCAAGGTGCGTCAGTCCAGTGCCCGAAACAAGGCAACGGGCCGGTTCTGCAGGATGACCCATCGCGGGCAATAGCCGCCACTTGGATTGGCCCAGGTATATCGGATCGTAGTTCAGCAGTTCGCCCGTTGCCTTTGCTTGAATCAACGCGGCCAGCGAAATGGTTGAAGCAACCGCCTCTTGCGCCAGTTGAAGAATTGATTTCACGCCGTCGAGCAAACGTAGGTGCGGTTCTTCAGCCAGCGCCACAGCGCGCGTCCCGCCATTTTGGATTTGAACCAGTCGGGTCATTCGATCACTTCGAAGTTTTTCAGTTTGTCTTCATTCACCGTCAGGCCGAGGCCGGGGGTGTTTTCGTCCAGATCAATGCAGCCGTCCTCCGGCGTCGGTTCACCGTTAAAGCAATACCAGAACAACTCGTTGCCGACCTCGACATCCACAGGCGGGAAGAATTCCGCCATCGGTGAGTTCAGGCTGGCCATGACGACATGATAATTGTGCATCTGACCGGCGTGCGGGATTACCGGGATCGAATGGGCCTCGGCAAGCGCGGCGATTTTCCGCGCCTGGGTGAGACCGCCGACCCGGTTGGTGTCAAACTGGATGTAGTCCACCGCGCGGGCTTCGATGAGTTCGCGAAAACCGTAGAGCGTGAATTCGTGCTCACCCCCCGCGATGGGAATGCGTCCGCATTTTTTCAATTCCGCGTAGCCCTGGATGTCGTCAGGAATCACAGGTTCTTCGAGCCACCGCAAATTAAATGTTTCCAGCAACGGTATCATGCGTTTGGCGTAATCCAAATTCCAGCCCATGTAGGCGTCGGCCATAATGTCCACACCTTCGCCCACCGCCTCGCGCACCGTGCGGACCAGCGCGAGGTTGTTCTGCATCCCCTCGGCGCCGTCGGTCGGACCCCAGCCGAAACGAAGCTTCATTGCCTTGTAGCCTTCGTCTTTGTAACGCTTCGATTCGCGCGCGAGCTCAGCCAGCGGTGCGCTGTAAAGCCGGCTCGCGTAAACCGGAATTCTTGGTTTCGTTCTCCCGCCGAGCAGGCGATAAACGGGCTGCTTCGCAGACTTCCCCAGAATGTCCCACAGTGCGATGTCCACCGCGCTGATTGCGGCCATGCCGATGCCTTTGCGGCCAAACGCCATCGTCTTGCGATACATGTGCTGCCAGAGAAATTCGATGTCCCACGGGTCGGCGCCCAGAAGCAGCGGCTTTAGATAGAGGTCAATGACCTGCTTGGTAATTTGCGGCGACACGGCGGCGTTGCCGATGCCGACGAGGCCGTCGCCGGTGAAAACCTCCACGATCAGCCAGGCGTGAAACGTGAATGTGCCCATCGTGGCCGTGCTCAGCATGGGCGCAATTGCGTCCATCGGGTTGGTGCAAAAATGGGGCGGCAGCGGAACGGTTTTGCCGCGCCACTGAATGACCCGTGTGCGGATTTCCTTTATCTTCATTTGACGGTTAGCGGGTGGTTGGAGTTGAGAGCGGTTGAATGTTCGGGACGACCAGGCAAATCAAGGCGAAAGCGGCAACGTGCATCGAGCCGGAGATAACGAGCGCCGGCGTGTAACTGAAACCGTGGTCGCGCAACCAGCCGACCACCTGGCCAAGCAGCACGCCCCCCATCGCGCCGCCGAAGCCGACCAGACCGGCAAGCGTTCCGACGGCGCGCTTTGAGATGAGGTCCGTAGGGAGGATCATCACAAGCGTGGACCAGGATTGTTGGCCGAAGAACGCCAGACTGAAAATAAAGATCACCCAGCCGACCGAATGGAGTCGCGGCACCAGCATCACCCACGGCATCAGCGCCGCGCTGGCGCCGAGCGCGAGTTTGCGAGACCAGTTCACGGACAGGCCGCGCTTGAGCAGCCAGCTCGAAAATCCGCCGCCGACGATGCAACCTGCGCCCGAAGCCGCGTATGGAATCCAGCCAATGCTGCCCGCCGTCTTGATGTCGAGTTGAAATGCATCGAACAAATATTTCGGCAGCCAGAACAAGTAGAAATACCACGCTCCGTCGCTCAAAAACTTCGCCCCCACGACTGCCCACGTTGCGCGGTGTTGAAGCAAACTCGCGAGGGAGACTTTGAGCTCCGACCCGTCACCGCGGTTGGCGAGTTGGCTGGATTCAGCAGGCGTTCGATAACCGCGCCACCACCAAATCGTCCACAACAATCCCAATGCGCCGGTGAGAAAAAAGACCCAGCGCCACGGCGCGAGCTTGAGCCAGTGCACATTTGCCAGCACCAGCGCGATGAGCGGCGGCGCGGCCAGCGCGCCAGCCGCCGTGCCGGCGTTGATGATTCCCATCGCCGTCGCGCGGTTATTCACCGGAAACCATTCCGCAACCGCGCGCGTGGCCGCCGGAAATCCGCCACCTTCGCCGACGCCGAGCAGCAACCGGCTCGCCGCGAGCATCAGGACGCTGCCGGCGAAACCGTGACTCCCGCAAGCCAGCGACCAGAACACCATGATGACTAAAAATCCTCGGCGCGTGCCGAGACGATCCAACAGCAAGCCGCCGCCCAGATACATCAAACCGTAAGTCGCCAGAAACGCCGAATCCAGACCCGCCTTGATCTGATTGCTGAACGGGATGTCGGCCTGAATCGCGGTGATCGCCCACGGCAGCGTCTGCCGATCCAGATAGCTGATGGCAATCGCGGCGCTCACGAGAAATGCCATTTGCCAGCGCAACATGAAACGGGCCATGCTGTACTCAGATAATAAAGTTGGATGCTGAAACCAAGCTTAAGCCGTTGATGTTGAAGGTGCGTCAATATGCCGCAAGGATAATAAAGTAGGGTGCCGAAGGGCGGCTTGGCAGGGAAGTGAGGGGGGAGGCCAGGTAATAAAGTTTGAAACTCACGTCCCAGGCTCGGTTCGATGCAGGAAAACTGGACGAGGCTGAGAGCTCGAACGGCAGCAGCCGCAACACAGTCTCCTGTGTTTTATCGAGAGTCGGACGCGCGGAGCTAGTGCCGCCCACACATGGCAAAATCCTGCTTCCGAATCAGCCACTATTCCAATCCGATCTTTTTGCGTTTCCGATAGAGCGTGGCTTTATCAATCCCCAGCACCTGAGCTGCGTCGGCCAGGTTGGAGGTTCGCTCGAGAACTTTGCGAAGGTGCGCTTCCTCCATTTTTTCCATGGAAACCAGGGAACCAATTTCCAGCGAGCCATTGCTGCCATTGGCTCCGGCAACCGTCTGGCACCGCACTTCCCCGGGCAGGTCTTCCAGGTTAATCTTGTTTCCTTTGACCATGATGACAGCGCGTTCGATGGCGTTGCGCAGCTCCCGGAGGTTGCCCGGCCATGCGTAAGCCTGCAGGGCAGTAGCGGCCGCTGGGGAAAACCCGTCGAGATGGCGGCCGCAGAGCGCGGCAAAATGCTTGAGGTAATGCTCCGCAAAGCGCAGCAGATCGCCCTGGCGCTGCCGAAGCGGGGGCATCTCCGCCGTGATCACGTTGAGCCGAAAATACAGGTCTTCGCGAAAGGTACCCTCGCCAACGCCCTGTTTAAGATCGTGGCTGGTGGCGGCGATGATGCGAACCTCCGCCTGACGAAGCACATTTTCGCCCACCCGCTCGTATTCGCGTTCCTGCAGCAGCCGCAACAACTTGGGTTGGATTTCCATCGGCAGGTCGCCGATCTCATCGAGGAAAAGAGTCCCGCCCGCGGCGGCTTTGACCTTGCCCCAATGGTCGCGGAGGGCGCCAGTGAAGGCGCCTCTGACGTGGCCGAACAGTTCGCTTTCCAGCAGTTCCCTGGACAGACTCGGACAGCTTACGGTGATGAAAGGTTTGTCCGCCAGATGGCTCTGCTGGTGAACGGAGCGGGCCACCACGCTCTTGCCGGTGCCGCTTTCTCCCAGCAGCAGAATCGAGGCGGGTGTCTTCGCCGCTCGCAGCAGGGTGTCCATTACCTCCTTCATAAGCGGCGTGCTTGAATCCAAAAGAATCTCAGGACTTTGGGCGTTGCTGTCACTAACTTCCCGTTCCAACCGCTCGATGTTCCTGAGGAGTTCGTGGAACCGCTGCACGCGAGCAAGTACGAGATGAAACTGTTCGCGGGTGAATGGCTTCTCCAAAAAGTCCACTGCGCCGCGCCGCATGGCCTCCACCGCGTTTTTCACGCTTCCTTCCGCGGTAAAAATGATCACCGGCAAATTGGGCTGGAGCTTGTGAATCTGCTCAAGAATGTCGAGGCCTCCTTCCGGCCCAAGATTAAGGTCCAGAAGAACCGAATCGAATTTCCCTTCCTTTAATTCCGCGAGGCCCAATGCCCCGGAGGCGGCGGCCTCGGCGTAATGGCCCTCGCCGTCGATGAGCAGGCACGTCGCGTCCCGGAACGTCTTGTCGTCGTCAATGACCAGGAAATCCATATCAGAGACTCAATGAGAGACCATGACTCGGGGCAGGCGGAAGGTGAAGGTGGCGCCACTGCCCAGCGTGCTTTCGCAAGCCAGTTCGCCATGCATCGCCAGCACGAGCTTTTTCACAATGCTCAGGCCCAGGCCGGTGGAAGGCTCACCTCCGGTGGGCCGCGCCGAAAGCCGGCCATAGCGGCGGAACATGCGAGTCTTATCGTTCTCGCTGAACCCGGGCCCTTCATCTTGAACCTGGCATTCCACGTACCACGCACCCGGCGGGCAGACCGTGAGGCGAATCTTCTTGCCCGGCGGAGAGAACTTGATGGCGTTGGACACGAGATTATCGAGCACCTGGTTGAGGGCGGCAGGGTCCGCCTGCACCAGAGCCCCGTTCCCCTCGAGCACCGTCTGAAACACGAGTTGTTTGCGCTTCGCCGCTTCCCGATGTTGCTGGACGACCCGGGAGGCGGCGTCCTTAAGGCTAATCGACTCGGTCTTAATACTCAGCCCGTGGTCGGCCGAAGCATTTGCCAAAAACTCTTTCACGAAGTCCAGCATCTGGCTGCTCGAATTCGAGATGTTCTCGCCCATCAGCCGCAGCTTCGGATCCGCCATCGCCTCGGTGCGGTCACGAAGCAGTTGGGCGCTCATGTCCATGCCGCCCAGATGGTTCTTGAGGTCATGGGCAAGGATGCCCAGTAGTTCATCCCGGTCCTCCGCGAGTTGTTTCAACTCGTCGCGGGCCCATTTGAGCGCCAGGTGGGTGCGCACGCGCGTCACCAATTCAGCGTGGTTGAAGGGCTTCGTGATGTAGTCCACGCCGCCGCTTTCCAGCGCCCGAACGATCAGGCCCTTGTCGTCCGCCGAAGAAAGGAAAATGATAGGAATCTCTGCCCAATCCGGGTTCTCGCGAATTCGGCGGCAAACCTCGAATCCGTCCATTTCCGGCATGAGCAGGTCGAGCAGGATGAGGTCGGGTCGGCGAACCGCCAGCCGTTGGAAGGCCTGCAGCCCGCCGGTGGCGGGCAAAATTTCGAAACCGAGTTTGCCCAGGGCAGCGCCGACGACCTGAATATTGGACTCCTGATCATCGACAACGAGCAGGCAGCCGGTGTTGGTTTCTCTGATCGGAGCATTCATTTGAGATTGGGCACCAAATCGTATGCATTCGGTGAGATGAGCCCTTCGCGGCCCTCGGCCCACCGGATGGGGGGCGGAAGCGCTGGGATTATGCGGCATTCTCTCATACCGCTTGCAGTAGTTGGGCCTGCGCCGAGGCGGTTTCGATAGATACAACCAGTTTTGGGAAGGCCGCGAGATGACCTTCCATCTGGCTGATGGCGTACGCGTCGGCGAAGGTAGTCAGCGTGGCGGCATACGCCACCAGCGGGCCACAATGCGCCTCCTCGCCGAGGTAGAAGAGCTTGTGAGCAAAAGTGCGCGTCTGATTAACGGCTAGGCTGTCACGCAAGGGCGGCCATTCGGTTGCTTCCTGGCGTCGCAGTTCGAGAGCGAGTTCCTGCCAATCAGCGGCCTGGTCGGGCGAAGGGATGATAATACTCTTGAGAGTTTCCCCGAGAGGCTGACCTTCCGGTCCATTCCCGGGCGACGCCCTTTGGAGAAACTGAGCCAGCGCCAGAAAGAGCGTTTGCCGCGAGAACGGCTTGCGAATGTAGCCACTGAACTGGCTTTGCAGTTCCTGCTCTTCGCCGGCGTTACTCGAAGCTGTGACCGCGATGACGGGCAGCGACACCAGACTCGCTTGCTTGCGGATCTCCGCCAGGGTCGTTCGCCCATCCATCACCGGCATTCGAATGTCAAGCAATACCACGTCGGGTCTGGTCAGTTTCAGATGGTCCAACGCTTCCTGACCGTTGTTGGCAAAGAGGACTCGATGATGAGTCTTCTCAAATATGCCAGCCATGAGCTCCCGATTGGTCTGGTTGTCATCCACCACCAGTAGCGTTGCCGCCGCGAAGTCATTGAAATCCACCGCTCCGCCCGGCTCGGCATGGTCTCCCACCGGCAGCCGCCCCGACACAGGCACGTTCGCGAAACGCAAACGGAAGACCGTCCCCCGGCCGACTTTGCTTTCGACAGCCAGGGTGCCGCCCATCAACTCGGTCAGCCGCTTGACGATAGTTAGCCCGATACCGGTTCCTTCCTTTTCTGCCGTGCGTACAGAGTTGGCCTGCACAAAAGGTTTGAAAACCTCGTCCAGTTGTTCAGCCGGGATCCCGATCCCGGTGTCCTCGACGTCGAGCAACAGCGTTCCGCTGCGGCCGTCTATCTGGCTTGCCCAGGAAACTCGCGTTTTAACGAAACCCCGCTCGGTGAACTTGATAGCATTGCTGAGCAAGTTCACCAGCACCTGGCGCAACCGCAGGCGATCCAGCAGTAACGCCCGGGGCAGATCCGGCGAAAGTTCGAACTGAAGTTGGAGCGATTTCATTACGGCCTGCTGGCCGAAAACCGTGCGGAGGAACTCGCACGAATCGCGCATATCCGTCGGGTCGGGGTGCAATTCCAACTTCCCGGCTTCGAGCTTGGACAGGTCGAGTATGTCGTTGATCAGATGCAGCAACGCCGCGCCGCTGTCACGGATCGCCCGCACATATTGCGATTGCTTGGGTGTCAGCCCCTCCGGCTCCAACAACTCGCTGAAACCGAGAATCGCGTTCATGGGGCTGCGAATCTCATGGCTCATGTTGGCCAGGAAGGCGCTCTTCTCCCGCACAGCTTGTTCCGCGTGCAACTTCTCTTCCAGCAATTCCCGCCGCGCTCGCTCCTGGTAGTAATCGACCCGGTAGAAATACAGCGCGAACAACCCGGCCCCGACCCCGAGCAGCCCGGCCACCCAGGTCATTTGATGCACCAGTTTCATTTCGCGGCGCGTGGCCTCTCCTTTGGCGGAAAGAAGATCCAGCCGGTTGTCGTGCCGCCTTTTGATGATCTGACGGATGCGGTCCATCACGGTCCTGGTTTGCACCACCGCACTGGCGGTTACCGCTGACCCCGCGGGGCCTTTTTCGGACCGCAGTGCGATGGCCTGGCGCAGTTCCGCCAGTTCGAGGTCCACCAGGCGACGCAACTCAATTAAGTCCTTTTGCCCCTCCGGGTCGTGCCTTGCGGAGGCAACGAGCCGCTCGAAGGTCTGCGGGAAGGTGCGCTCCGCGTTCGTGAAGGCCTCACGATCCGCCGCGTTCCCGGTCAGCAGGTAACCTCGCTGGCTGGCCTCGGCGTCCTGCAACACCGAGAAGAGTTGATCAATCGACTCGCGAAACTGCTCGGCTTCGGCCGACGCGTCGATGCTGCTGGAAAAGCGGCTCCAGGCTACCGCTCCCATCACCACACTGGCTACCGTGACGGTCAGCCAAAAAATGGCTAAAGGTCCGATAATCCCGTGTCGAAGTCGGTAGATCATGCGCTTCCCTGCGTTGAGCGGGGCGCACACGCGTCCGGCCAATGTAGGACGCTTTAACATACAATGCAAAGCGCACGATGCATGGTAGGTGTTATCCTTAGGCAGTGATGAAGAAAAGCATCGCCGAGGCCTCGCGAGCCAACCGCAAGGCTTCCGCAGGCACCCGGGCTTCCAGTTCCGTGTAACCTTGCAGGCGCAGTATCTGCGTCTCCGCGTCGCGAACCGTCGCGTCGCCATCAACGGCCAACCACGTTTCGGCCGGGTCCGATATTTTCGCGGGAGATAGATTGGTTCTCATAGTTATTTCCCGCGTTTAGCTAGGGAAGGGCCAATACCACGCCGGTTTCTGCAACCTATTGGCTCAAGGTTTGTTACAGCGTTCTTGTTGGGCTTTAGCGCCGGACGACAGATACCAGACCGGTGCAAGTTGCACTAGAAGCAGCAACTCGAACGTGCATTTTGCACCCTGAACGAAGCTGGATTCAGTCCGGAGCCTTTATGGTTGGCCCGCTGTTGTTCCGTTCCGGCCCAACCAGGAGTCCGCGGCTAACTGTTGTTGGCAGGGCGGTTGCGAGTGTCAGGCAATCCTCGGCCCGAACTCAGCTTGTTGTCTCCCCCATAGCGGAGCACCCCTGGCACGCCTCGCGCTAAAGGATGGCGCTCAGACATGAATCCGCACCAAAAGAATCAAAGCGTAGAAAGAAACAGGTAAAGATATGTCGTTAATTACAATCGTTGTCACTCTCGTCGTTGTCGGAGTCCTGCTCTGGCTCGTCAACACCTATATCCCCATGGACGGCAAGATCAAAAAGATCCTCAATATCATGGTGGTCGTGGTGGTTGTCCTTTGGCTGCTCAACGTGTTCGGAATACTGGACCACGTCCGCAACGTGCGGGCCTCAATCCAATCGCCTTCTCCGGTCGTCTCGAGTGGGGTTTTATGATCGATGTCGCGCTTAGTCTGCTGGCACTCATTGCCGGAGGGGTGACCCTGGAGCTTTTCACCACCGGCCTGACACCCCTCGAACTCCAGGACGAACGGCGGCTGGGATTGAACGCCCAGGCGAGCGAAGTCACGGAAGCCGTCCAAATCGAGAATCCCAGCTAAAGCCAGGCTAGTTGTGCTTCATCGACTATGAATCAATGGCTGATGATATCCAGGACCCCGGTCCGCAGGGCAAACCACAAAAACTGCTGAAACTCGTCTTCCGGTTTTCTCGTGTAATTTACCTCCCCCTCCTTCATCGCACCCGATGCGTCCGGAGCGTTGGAATTCCGGATTTTGAACACGTTCTCGAACAACGAGGCGGCGCGATTGGCCAACCCCTTTTCGGTGCCCGTTTGCTTGTCGAGCACAGCAATCTCCAAATTCTCGTAGATCGCGCGCACCCGGCCGTGAGCCCACCCGGCGGTCACATCGATTTCGAACGCTGCCTCTGTAGCGCTGCCGGACGTAAGCCGGGTGTGTTCCGCAATCTCGAGGAACGCATCCAGGCGGGTCAGGTCCATCGCGCTGAGCGAACCGGAATAGCGGAGCGAGAAGTCCGGTGAAGCGACCGGAATCGTCAGCAGCACCTTCATCGTTCCTGCGTTCATGAGTTCGCCCTGCGCCCGCAGCAGGATGGCGGCCGGCGCTTCGCCCCGGTTGGCGATGCCCTCGGCGGACACATTCACCGCCGCGATCGTCAACACCCCGGGAACGGCTCCAGCGACCACCCGCTCGCTGTATCTCAGGTAGCCATTGGTGATGCTGAGGCGATCGACCCGCAGCGGTTGCCGGATCGCGGCCAGCGCCTCGTGCACCATCAGCGGGCTCTTCACCAACGGCTCGACTGGCTGGTCACGATTGACCAGCGCATCGAAGGAGGGCCGGGAAAAGGTCACCGACGCGGCTCGGTAGGACTTTCCCTGCAGCAATTCCCCATACGCCAGCCCCGACACTCGGCACTCTGGTGCGGCTACATGAAACCGCGTCGTTCGAAAATCGTGCGCTGCGAAAAATTCTTCATCCCCGGCCAGCGTCCGAAGTTCGGTGCCTTCGGCCAGTAATTCTGAGCCCGGCACGGACGCTCGCAACCGCGCGCAGCGGATCCCGTAGCGCGCCGAGGGGAATTCCACGTCGAGATTGGTCGCTTCGAGCCTGGCCACGGCGAGAACCTCACCCAGGCCAGCCGTTCCCCAAAAAAGCCGCGCCCAGCGAACGCCGGCCAGCGAAATCCGGCCGGCCCTCAGCGTCGCGTTGGTTCCGCTGAGTGTGACAGATTGGGCGACGAGCCGATTGGCGCCCACCGAGTATTCCAGTTCGCCGATTCGCAACCCGGACCCTGGATGCGCTCGGGCAAACGCTCGCTCGGCCTTCCTTTTGCCATAGCCGTTGAGCAGCGTATTACCGAACAGAAAGATGAGCACCGCGCCGGCGAGGACGGCTACACCCAGGCAAAGGCCCGCGTAGGCCGACCACCTCCGCAACGACCGCTTCCGGCCAGGCTTCACCGCTCCACCTCTGCAGCGCACCGCGCGGCTGGCGATCGCGGGAGGCTCCGTTGCTCCGGCGCCCCGGCCTTCAGTTGCTTGCACGCGCGCCGAATGTTGACTCGTTTGGTTTCGATAACCTTCCTGTCCGAAGGCTTTTCAGGAAGCGGCGCGTTGATGCCCGCTAATCGGGATGGATCCGCACCACTACTGCAGGTTCAGGATATTCGCGATATTCTGAGTGCTCTCGATATTCCCCGTGACCGCGATACTCGTCATGCCCTCGATATTCCCCGCCGCCGCCATGGCCCGGAAAAATACAGCCGCTCGTCGCGAGCAGGGTGACAACGCTTAATAGAAGAATGATATGTTTCATATGGTTTCTTGTTTTGTGATTTCCTTTGAGGATTCCTCGTCAGGTGTAATCGATTCTCTCTAGCTGGCCGCGTGCCGTTCCATCCAGGCTAACCCTGCGCGTTGCTCATGAACACGTTGTGAGCTTTCAGCTCGAGACAGACGCTTTCCGGATCGGGTGTTTTGCACCTTATTTGCCATTCAACCTTGCGCTTCGCACGGGATGCGCGAGCCACCCACCACCGGGCAGGATTGCTAAGTGTTGGCTTCCAACCAGTGGAGCAGCCCATATGGCTGGGGAGCGATTCCATGGCGCGCTCAGTCGCCGTTGCGCGAGCACCGGCGAGCCGCGAGGAAACCGATGAGCGCCCCCACACCCAGAGCGATGCCGATGGCTTGATAAGGATGCTCGTGCACGACCTCGTCTGTGGCTTTCGCGCCCTCAACCGCCTTCTCTTTAACGCGCCCAAAGATCCGCTTCCCGCTGTCTAATGCGGCCGCGAGCCGCCGGCGGGCCTCCGCCACCTTATCCCCCGCCACGTCGGCGGTGGCCGTCATTAAAGCGCGCGCATCTTCGGCCAGGGTGCCCAGATCGTTATCACCGTTCGGTTTTTGTTTATCAAACATGGTTTTTTCTTTCTATTTGGTTTGGATTGGTTCGTTGCAAAATCTTGCCGCCGGCCGGGTGCTATGGTTCAGGCGGACTGTGCCGGCTCCTGGACCGGGGTTACGCCGCCGTCCGGACTATCATACTATCAATGCGCTTGAGTTCGCCTTTCGCTTCCAGCTTATAAAGGGCCAACCTGACGCCGGGCGCGCTAACTTCTTCAAACCAGCCTGATTAAGGCCCTTGAGGTCAGCTTTGGTGGACTGTGAAGAAGTTGTCGAGGCATTGCAACTTGCACCGTCGCCGCCGCCGCTGCATGCATTTTGCAGGCTCGACCTCCGGAGCTTTGGAGCCTGTTGGCAATAACTATCAACTCTGAACCATCAACTCTCCGAAGCCTGCTTCCCTTTGAAATCTCAATTCTCAAATCCCGAAATCCCCGCCAACGCGTCTCGGTTCTTCTGGCTATCAACTATCAACTCCCAACTCTCAACCACCCCGGCACTCCATCACTCCACCACTCCAGTCCCCCCGCCATGCTCATCCGTTCCCCGCTGCCGGCGAACCTGACAACTTGAAAACCTGAAAACATGATAACCCAATTAGCCACCGTCAAATCCCGCCTCACCTGCACCGGCGGCTACGTCCTCCCCCCGTCCCGGGCGCATGGGGGACTTCCCCGATAGACGGTTCGGAGAAAACGGCAGATATTGACCTGGGTTCGTAGGCACGCCGACGATGCCGCCGCCCTGCTTGATGACGCAACAAAAACCAGCGCGCCAAACCGTGCGGCGCGAATTCGGCCCACCATGAAACGCGACTTGAGCAGGCTATCGCGAGCGTATCAGGAGGCGCTGGGAAAACACCTTGCGCGCAGTCGCCGGGCGAGCTTGCAGCCGGCCAAAGACTTGGGACGCCAGGCCATGACCATTGGCCTGGAGACGCTGGGCCTGGCTGCGATTCACCAGCAGGCGTTGATTACACTGGTTTTGCCAAGCTACTCCCCGGGCACCCGGGCCACGCTCGTCCGGCGGGCCCGCGCCTTTTTCGCCGAGGTCATCACGCCGCTCGAGCAGACTCATCGCATCGCGCGGGAAACCAGCGTCCGCATGGAACGACTGAACCAGGCGCTGCGCCGGCGCAGCGCGGACCTGGCCGCCTCCAACCGGCGGTTAAGGGATGAGATAGCCCAGCGCAAGACGGCGGAGGAGTCCCTCAGAAAAAGCGAGCAGCACCACGGCTATTTGTTGCAAGAGTCGCGGCATATGCATGAAGAATTGCGCTTCCTCTCCCGCCAGCTTCTGTCGGCGCAGGAGGAAGAACGCAAGCGGATCAGCCGCGAACTCCATGACGTCATCGCCCAGACCTTGACGGGCATCAATGTGCGCCTGGCCAAATTGAAAGCAGAGGCCGCACTCAATGGCCGCGGCCTGGAGCAAAGCATCGCCCGCACGCAGCAGTTGGTGCAACACTCCGTGCAGATCGTCCATCGGTTTGCCCGCGAACTGCGCCCCGCGGTGTTGGACGACCTGGGGCTGGTTCCGGCCTTGCATACGTTCATGAAGCACTTCAAGGAGGAGTCGGGTATCCGGGTCACCTTGTCCGCCTTTGCTGGGGTTGAACAAGTGAACGGTGACAAACGAACCGTCCTCTATCGCGTCGCCCAGGAAGCCCTCACCAACATCGCCCGCCACGCCCAGGCCAGCCGGGCCGACGTCCAGGTGCGGGAACAGGACGGCGCCGTTTGCTTGACCATCAAGGACGACGGCAAAGGCTTTCAGCAACCACGCGTGGGGCGCGCCAAAAAGGGCAAACGGTTGGGACTCCTCGGCATGCGAGAACGACTGGAGATGGTCGGCGGCCAATTCAGCCTCACCTCCGCGCCAGGCAAAGGCACCACCGTCCGTGCGCAAATCCCGCTCGCCGCCGGACGCAGTGAGGAGGGCGCGTGATGCTGAATGCTTCTGCTGTATCGACTGCGTTCAGGGAAGGATGCTTTTGAATGAAGAATAACAGTCACCCCTCCACCTCCCCCGCAGCTCATTTGCCTAAGAGTCCGACCGGCATCCAGGGTCTCGACGAAATCACCCGCGGCGGGTTGCCGCGCGGGCGGCCCACCCTGGTCTGCGGCGGCGCGGGTTGCGGCAAGACCCTCTTCGCCGCGGAATTCCTCGTGCGCGGCGCCGTGCAGTTCGGCGAGCCGGGCGTCTTCATGTCTTTCGAGGAGACGGAAACCGAGTTGAAGGGCAACGTCGCTTTGCTCGGCTTTGATCTCGCGGGGTTGGTCCGGCGCAAAAAAATGCTGCTCGACCACGTTTACATCGAACGCAGTGAAATCCAGGAAACCGGCGAGTATGACCTGGAAGGCCTGTTCGTCCGGCTCAATCACGCGATTGATTCCATCGGCGCCAAACGCGTCGTGCTGGATACCCTCGAAGCGTTGTTCGCCGGCTTGCCCAACGAAGCCATCTTGCGCGCCGAGTTGCGCCGGCTCTTCCGCTGGCTCAAGGACAAAGGCGTGACCGCCGTCATCACCGCCGAGCGCGGTCGCGAACACCTCACGCGCCACGGGCTGGAGGAATATGTGTCCGACTGCGTCATCGTGCTCGACCATCGCATCAACGAGCAGATTGCCACCCGGCATTTGCGCGTGGTGAAATATCGCGGCTCCCCGCATGGCACCAACGAGTATCCCTTCCTCATCGGCGACGACGGCATCAGCGTGCTCCCCATCACGTCACTGGGGTTGAATCATGCGGCCTCCAGCGCGCGGATCTCCACCGGCATCCCGCGGCTCGACGCGATGCTGGACGGGCAGGGCTTTTTTCGCGGCAGCAGCATTTTGCTCACCGGCACTCCCGGCACCGGCAAAACCAGCACCGCCGTATTCTTTGCCCAGGCCGCCGCCCGGCGCGGCGAGCGCGCGCTCTACTTCGCCTTCGAGGAGTCACCCAGCCAAATCATGCGCAACATGCGCTCCATCGGTTTGCGCCTCGAACCCTGGATCAAGCGCGGCTTGCTCCGGTTTCACTCCGCCCGGCCAACCCTCTACGGCCTGGAAATGCACCTGGCCATCATGTTCAAGGAGATCTTCACCTTTAAGCCCGCCGTCGTCATCGTGGACCCCATGACCAGCCTGCTCGTCGCGGGCAGTGAATCCGAGACCAAGGCGATGGTGACGCGGCTGATCGATTTCCTAAAAAGCCAGCAAATCACCTCCCTCTTCACCAGTCTGACGCATGCCGGCAACCCCCTCCAGCAAAGTGAAATCGCCATCTCCTCCCTCATGGACTCCTGGCTACTCTTGCAGGACATCGAAGGCAACGGTGAGCGCAACCGCGTCCTCTACGTGCTCAAAGCCCGCGGCATGGCCCACTCGAACCAAAGCCGCGAGTTCCTCATTTCCGACCGGGGCATTGACCTCGTGGACGCTTACATCGGCCCGGGCGGCGTGTTGACCGGCGCCGCCCGCGCGGCGCAAACCGCCCGCGACAAGGCCGAAGCCCTCGCCGGCCAGCAGGAAACCGCCCGCCGCCAGCGCGAATTGGAGCGCAAACGCGCCGCGCTCGAACGTCAAATCGCCGCGCTGCGCTCCGAGTATGAAGCCGAAGAAGAGGATCTCCGGCGCTTCGACCAACAGGTCGCTAAGCGAACCCGCGTGGTGACCGCCGAGCGCACGGAATTGGCCCGCTTGCGCCACGCGGATCCTCAAATGCCCGCCAGCTCGCCGCACAAACCCAAACCTAAGGCTCGAAAACGATGAAAACCAGAACGGTGAAACGACCCAAATCCAAACCCGCCGGCGCACCCGCCAAACTTTGGCAACTTCGCCTTTACGTGGCCGGCCAGACGCCCAAATCCCTGACCGCGTTTTCGAACCTGACGAAGATTTGCGAAAACCACCTTCAGGGCCGCTATCGCATCGAGCTGATTGATTTGGTGGAGCAGCCCCAACTCTCCAAAGGCGACCAAATCCTCGCCATCCCCACGCTGGTGCGCAAACTGCCCCAGCCCATGCGAAAAATCATTGGCGATCTGTCCGACA
>DATMRF010000076.1:0-21362 GCA_035566435.1 Candidatus Acidiferrum sp. | reverse complement strand
CACAGTCTATGATTTGTTTTTCTCGGCGGTCGGTACGGGCATGGATTTAAGGTTTTCGAGGAGGCGCTTCACGAGTTTGGAGGAGAGGGCGTAGGTGGTGACCCGGCCGGCCCGGGCGATGTTAAGCCCGATGGCTTCGCCGTCGAGGTTTACCAGCGGACCGCCGCACAACCAGGGCTGCAACACCGTATCGTGCTCGATGGCCTGTTCGAACCCTTCGGCGCGCTGGCTGACTTCCCCTCCGAGCCGGTCGAGACGTTGCTCGGGATAGGAATCTCGTTCCGACGCGAGCGAGCCGGGCAGCATCAGCCGCACGTCAGCGTTGAACTCTTTCTCGGCGCGCCGGACTCGCAGTCTAATGGTTTGGCCGGCGCGGAAATCGCTGAGGGTTTCGACGACTTGTTCGCGATTCGTCATTAGCGTGCTGTTCACGGCTAAAATGAGGTCTCCGGGCTGAAGCCCGGCTTTCTCCGCGCCCAGGCCCGGCAAGAGTTCGTCAATTTTGGGGATTGTGGTGCCGAAATCGAACCGCACACCGATGAAAGCGCGTTGGGGTTTTATCCTGTGGGGCAGAGCGCTAATGATGCCGACGGCATGCGGAGTTTCTCCGAGCCCGGGGGTGACGACCCATTGGCCGACGGAGACTTCGCCCGAAGCCCATCGGAGCGGAGTCAACCCCTGCGCGTTCACCCGCACGAGTGCGACATCCTCCTCCTCATCGACCCGGAGGAGTTCGGCGCTCACCTCCCTGTCGGTGGCGAGCCAGCAGGTCAGTTTGCCCTTTTTGAGCTCGCTGGCCTTGGTAAGGACCAGCCCGTTAGTGTCCATGACGGCGCCGAGGGCAACGGTCTCGCCGTCTACATTGAACTTTACGATGGAATGACGCGTGGCAGCGGAGACCGGCGCGAAGGCGCGCAGGGTCTCGTCGCCGCTCGTAAAGCGGTTCCTGGGCAGCATCGGAGTCAGAGGCCACTCTTGCGCCAGGGTGAGCTGTGTCAGCAAAACCAGCGCGATCCCAACGGCCAGCGCCTGGAGGCATGCTAGCGCTAGCCCGGATATCTCACGCCCCTGCGAATGGCGCAGGCTTCCAAACCTGCGGAAACCAAGGCCATTTCGTCGCCATGCCGACTTGGAAGTCGGCGATACGGCAGGTTTGGAAACCTGCGCTACGGCCGCTGCTGCGGCGACACTGTCGCGGGTGTGGCATATTCGGGTTGGGGGACAGGTCGTGGCCTTCCAGTGTTGAAGTCTTGATGGCATAAGCCTAATTCTTGCGGGCAGGTGGCGCGCGCAGTTTCACATCCAGCGACAGCAAGTTATCCCCGCGTTTGATTTGCAGACTCAGCGTTTCGCCAGGTTCAGCCTCGGCGACCCAGCGCCTGAATGAGGCGGCGACCATGATCTCGCGTTCGTTCACTTTAAGCACCAGGTCACCGACTTTCAGACCTGCTTTGAACGCGGGTCCGTTTTCCTCGACTACACTCAGCCGGCAACCGGCAGCATCATCGGCGGCCGTGGCGCCGAGGTAGGCCTTCGGCAGGCCCTCCAGGCTGCTCGGGTTTTCTCCTTTTACAAGCTGGTCCCAGGTTTCGTAAAAGTCGGTTACCGAGACATGGAAGTTCGCAGACACCGAGCTGCTGATGGCGCTGTGGATGCCAATTATCCGCCCATACATATCGAAAAGCGGCCCGCCAGAGTCGCCAGGGCTGATCGTGCAGTCGGTCTGTAGCGCCTCCGGGATGAGCCGGATAATACGTCCGAGGCGGACGACGAGCGAGCGCTTCGGATCAAAGCCGCCAGGATGGCCCAGGGCGAGAACCCAGTCGCCGATCCGGGCATGCTCGAGATCGCCCATCGGCGCATGGGGCCAGAGGCCCGGGTCGGTGATCCTCATCAGGCCGGTGTCGCTGTCGTGTTCGGCGCCGAGCGTCTTGCCGCGCGCGGTTTTGCCATCAGGGAATGTAAAGCGGACGTCGCGACCGGGCCGGCCACTGACATGCCCCGCAGTCAGAACGAGGCCATCCGCCGAGATCACCACGCCGCTGCCGCTGCCGAAACCAACTTCAACCGCCACCACCGCGGGGGAAAGCCGCGTAACCAGGGCCTTGACTCGCTGTTCCATCAACTTGAGGTCGGCGATTGAGCCGGGCGTGGGTTTGGTAAACGCGGAGGGCAAGTCCCGGGGGTCGGCCGGGGCGGGTTTCGGGACGGGCCGCGCCGTCGGAGCGGGGTTCGGCAAAGGAACAGGTTGAGCTCCAGCGCGGGAGGCGGGAACCATCAGCAGTGCGGCGAGCAGCCAACAAGCCGGCTGGGCCCGAAGAAAGTCAGTTGCGCCGATGACGCTCACATTGTTACCAAGTGGTCTTGACCCAAAGCTACACTGGGGCAGGCGATTCAGCCATGTCGATTTTCCTCGAAGGGGGGAGCATCTCAACTTTTCAACGTGGTGTGCCTAAGAATTCCCATCACCCCGGCCCTCCTCCCTTGGGAGAGGGAGAATCGCCGGCAGCCAGTCGGCAAAAAGGACGCCGCCGGAATTTGTGCGGTGGTGTTCAGCAATTTCACTCGAGTCATAGGTTACTCTGCTGAACCTTAACGCTGCATTAAGAGCGCCCCGAGAGCGGCAAATTTCCGACCGGAAGGTGGGACGGGGGCTGCCTTGAAGTGTCCACCCGCGCGCGAGCGACCGTTCAGCCGGCTGTGCAGAGGGCAATCCCCGTGAGGTTCCGTCAGGAACGGCCGTGGGCGGGCCGGGCCCGCGCAGGGCTACGATTTAGTCGTGACCTTACGAATCGTTTCTCGCAACTCCGCGATGTCGAACGGTTTGCTGACTACGGAGTCTACGGCGAGCGGGAAGTTGCCGGAGGCGCGCAATGATTCGGAGTAGGCGGTGATCATAATGATCGGCTGCGCCGGGGCGAGAGTTTTGATAGCTGCGGCAAGTTTATCGCCTTTCATGTCCGGCATCTCATAATCCGTGATGAGCAGGTCGAACTTTGCGTCTCGAAAAACGGCCAGAGCGTCCTCGCCACTGGCGGCGGTCACGACCTCGTGCCCATAAAAAGTCAGGACCCGTTTAACGGAATCGCGGACGAGGGGTTCGTCATCAACCAAGAGGATACGGAGCGCAGTTTGGTCCGGTGTGGCCACTGGCGGATGAGGATACCCGCTCAGGAGCGAAATTCAACTGTTTTAAAGGCGCGACCGAATGGGTGCATTCACGAGCCATTAAACTGGGAGGGCAAGCGTGCCCGCGAACCCAAAAAACCGGGAAGGCAGGGCTCACGAGAACGCTCGCCCTCCCGGGTAAATGATTGCCAAGCGACTTGGTTTGCACGAGCCTTCCGGCAGATGACGAACGCAGGCTCGCCATAACCTCAAAAGCCGACCGAACCTCCTTATGAAATCGCTTCGCACCATTGTTATCGCCGCGCTGGCATTGGTCACGGTAAACGCCCTCGCGCAATTGAACCCGGGCAACCCGTTAGCCGACCTTGAGAAGCTCAAGGATTTTCAAACTATGCGCGCTTCCTCGTCCGACCCGAACTGGACGAACGGGAATGCGGACGCGCGGCCCATTGCGGCAGGGGGCACGCTGACGCTGGCAACGCTTGCTGGGCCGGGCCAAATCGTGCACATCTGGTGTACGATCGCACACGACGCGCCATTCTATTCGCGACTGTTGACTTTGCGGATGTACTGGGATGGGGAAGAACACCCAAGCGTCGAGTGTCCGATTGGCGACTTCTTTGGAATCGGCCATGGAGTCGATAAGCCGTTTACGTCGCTTCCGATCCGGGTCAGTTCCGACGGCCGCGGCCGCAATTGTTATTGGCCGATGCCGTTCAAAAAAAGCGCCCGGATTACGGTGAGCAACGAGAGCGACAAGCGCTGCGGCGCGTTCTACTACTACATCGATTGGCAAAAACACCCTTCGCTGTCAAAGGCCAGCGCGTATTTTCATGCGATGTACCGCCAGGAGTATCCGTGCGTCATGGGACGCAACTACCTGCTGGCCGACCTCCGAGGCCGCGGCCATTACGTTGGCACGATTCAGAGCGTCTATTTGGTTTCGCCGGGTTGGTACGGCGAAGGCGATGATTTCTTTTTCATTGATGGCGAAAAAGAACCCAGCTTGCGCGGCACCGGCACAGAAGATTATTTTTGCGATGGCTGGGGCTTCCGCGAGCAAGCCGGACCCTTTTACGGGACGCCGCTCTGGGAAGGGTATGAAACGGGAGACCGCGGCACGGCTTATCGCTTTCACATCCCCGACCCGGTGGTTTTCAAGAAATCGCTCCGCGTCGAGATTGAACACAAAGGCTCGGAGGTTTTCCCCGACGGCAAGTTCGATGGCTTCATCGAGCGCGACGACCTGATGTCGAGCGTGGCGTTCTGGTATCAAACGGAGCCGCACAAGCCCTGGCCGCCGCTCCCGCCCGGGCGTGAGCGCCTCCCCTTCAGCGAGCGTCTCCTGGCGAAAGGGCACGATGCCGTCGCGAGCGCGAAGCATTCCGAGTCCCCGCTGGAAGTGCAGTCCGTCGGCGGGGTGACCGACGGCAAACAACTCTGGTTTAAACCCAACGACGATAACGGCTGGGTGGAGGTCGCTTTCGAAATGGACAAGGAACAATTCGTTGGCCTCTCGGCGAAAATGGTCCATTCGTGGGACTACGGGATTTACAAGGTGCTGCTCGACGGCAAACAGGTGGCGCAGTTGGATCTTTACAACGCGGACATCACGCCCACGGCGCACAAGTTGGGCATGCATAAGCTTGCCGCCGGAACACACACGCTGCGATTTGAGTGCGCCGGCAAGTCGGCACATTCGGCCGGGTATTTTCTGGGGTTCGATGCCTTGGCGGCGCGGGTGCCGGTGTATAGTCGTGCGCCGGAGGTTGATTTAAGGACGCTGCAGAAGAGGGATAAAGGATAAAGGCCTGCCGTCAGTAGACTGCGGCACGGCTGATCGCTTTTATATTCCCCACCGGGTGGAGTTTCCAAAAGCGTTCCGCGGCGAGATCGAGGATGCCGTCTGAGCACCAGATCGAGCCAATCGCCGCCACACTTTTCTATCTCTGTTCGTTCATTGAATCGTTCCGGCTAATGGTGAAGGAATGCGTGGTATGCAAAGGTCGATCAGAGGCTTCTTACGTCGCCTTCTACAATGACTTGTGGAGAGCATAGTCACTCGCCGCGGCATTGGCGGCGGCGCATCAGTTTTGTCTGTCCTGCACTCGGGCAATTGCTACGCTCCGGCTGTGCTTCGAGCTGTTAATGGGTTCTCCCGTTTCTGCCACGGTGCGGCGCTCGGATCCGCGTTCGCGGCGTTGGCGGCGGCACTGGCGCTGGCGGGCTGCTCGCCGCCCTCATCGACTGGTGCGTCTCCAGCCGGCGCTGTATCCGGTGTCGCACCGGCGCTGGCTTATCCGTCCGCCGGGCGGGCGGACGTGGTGGATGACTATAATGGCGTCAAGGTGGCTGACCCTTACCGGTGGCTGGAACAATTGGACTCGCCCGAAACGCGAGATTGGGTTCGAGCCGAGGCGCAACTCACGGATTCGTACCTGTCAAACAGCCCTGCCCGCCAGGCGCTCAAGACGCGGCTGACCAGGCTCCTGGATTTCGAGAAGTACGGCGTGCCTTTCCATGAAGGCGAGCGCTATTTTTATACTCACAACAGCGGTCTCCAGCAGCAAAGTGTCCTTTATAACACGCGGGGATTTTCGGGCGGGCCCACCGTCGCACTCGATCCCAACACACTCACAACCAATGGCGCTGTGGCGATAGTTGGGTACGTCCCCAGCCGCGACGGACTGCGCATCGCCTACGGTGTGTCGCAGGGCGGCTCGGACTGGACAGACTGGCACATTCGCGACCTGGCGACCGGGAAAGACCTGCCGGATGTGGTGCGCTGGACGAAATATTATCACCCGTTTTTTGCGCCCGATGGCAAGGGCGTGTATTACAGCGCGTTTCCGGCACCGAGACCCGGCGAGGAACTGCTCGCACGCGACCTGGGCAACGCGGTGTATTATCACGTGCTCGGAACTCCGCTATCGGGTGACCGCAAACTCTACGAGCGCCCGGAGCACCCGGACTGGCAATTTATACCGCACCTGACCTGGGATGGCCACTGGCTGGTGCTTACGGCTGGCGAGGGAGAGGTCGGTGATAAAGGGCTGGAAAACGTCTATGCCCTCGATCTCATGTCTGCGAATCCGGCAGTAGTGACGGTGGCCGAAGGTTTCGATGCCGCTTATGTTTTCGCCGGCGGCGACCGCGGCTTGCTCTATTTCCAAACCACGCTAGGCGCTCCTCGTGGCCGCGTCATCGCGATCGACCCGGCGTTTCCGGAGCGCTCGCGCTGGAAGGAAGTGGTCTCGCAGGCCGCCAACGCGATGGACTTCGCCTCCGGCAGTGTGACGTTGGTGGACCACCAACTCATCGTGCGCACCCTGCATGACGCGCATACCAAGGTGAGTGTCTATGGCTTGGACGGTCAGTTGCGCCGTGAGGTTTCGTTGCCCGCGCCCGGCACCGCGTCCGGGTTTGGCGGCGCGCCTGAGGACCCGGAGACCTTCTACGCGTTCACCGATTTCATCACACCCCCATCGGTGTACCGGCTGAACCTGGAGACCGGCGCCAGCACGCTTTACCGGGCGCCTAAGGTGGCTTTCAATCCTGCCGCGCTCGAATCGAAGCAGGTGTTCTATCCGGGCAAAGATGGCACGCGCATTCCGATGAGCCTCGTTTACAAAAAGGGGCTGAAGCTCGACGGCAAAAACCCAACGTTGCTCTACGGCTATGGCGGCTTTGGGATTTCCACCCTGCCGCATTTCGACGCGACGCGGCTGGTCTGGCTTAAGCGGGGCGGCGTGCTGGCGGTTGCGAATATTCGCGGCGGCGGTGAATACGGCGAAGAATGGCATCGCCAGGCGATTCGCGCTCATAAACAGATTTGCTTCGACGATTTCATCGCCGCGGCCGAATGGCTGATCGCGCAGCGCTACACCTCCACCCCTAAACTGGCCATTGAGGGCGGGTCGAATGGCGGCCTGCTTGTCGGCGCGTGCCTGACGCAGCGTCCTGACCTGTTCGGCGCTGTCCTGGCTTACGTGGGCGTCATGGATATGCTCCGCTTTGACCAGTTCGGGCAGGGGGCAGGATGGGAGGGCGATTACGGTTCGCCGCATAATCCTGAGGATTTTAAGGCGCTCTACGCTTACTCGCCTTACCACAACGTGCGCCAGGGGACGCGCTACCCCGCAACGCTCGTAATCACAGGCGACCATGACACGCGCGTGATGCCCGCCCATTCGTTTAAGTTTACCGCCGCCCTCCAAGCCGCCCAGGCTGGCCCGGCCCCCGTGCTCCTCCGCGTCCGGCTTTCCACCGGGCACGGGACGGGACCGACTACGAGCCAGGTCATCGAAGAAAAGGCGGATGCGTATGCCTTCCTTTTCAAGAACCTGAGGATGGAGGAGAGGTAGAGGTTTTCAGGTTGTCACGGTTGGCTTCGGCCGGTCGCCGAAGAGTGCCGTGCCAATGCGCACGAGCGTCGCGCCCTCCTCGATCGCGACTTCGAAATCGCCGCTCATGCCCATGCTCAGATGGGGCAGGGGAGCGCCCAACCGCTGTTCGCATTGTTCCTTCAGCTCGCGCAGCTTGCGGAAAACCGGCCGCACGGTCTCCGGGAGGGGTGACCAGGGCGGAACTGTCATCAGGCCGTGGAGTTCGAGTCGCGGCAACCCGTTGAGTCTTTCAAGGTCCGCCAGGAGTTGCTCCGGCTTATAGCCGAACTTGCTCGCCTCGCCGACGATGTTCACTTCGAGCAGGATCGGTAGCGTCTTCGCCGCTTGCTCGGCGCGCTTGTCGATTTCCTCGGCGAGATGAAGGCTATCGACGCTTTGGAGCACCTCGAACAACTCTACCGCGTCGCGGCACTTGTTGCTCTGCAAATGACCAATCATGTGCCAACGCAAACGGCCCGGGCAGAGCGGAATCTTCGCCTTTGCCTCCTGCACCTTGTTCTCGCCGAAGAGCACCAGGCCGAGCCGGGCGGCTTCCTGGACCGTCTCGGGCGGCTGGCTTTTGGTGACCGCTAGCAGCGTGACGGAGTCCGGCGGGCGGCCTGCTCGCGCGGCGGCGGCGGCAATCCTTTGCCTGATGTTGCGTAAGTTAGAGGCCAAATCCATACGGGAACGATAGCCGGAAGGAAGGGAGGGAGTAAATTTCTGATTTCACCACTTTCCCGGCGTGACACCCTTCGCGGTCCCGTTCACACTCCATGCTATGCAATTCTGGCTCGTTAAACAGGAACCTGAGGCTTACTCGTGGGCGATGCTCGTCAAGGACCGGCGCACGGCATGGACGGGAGTGCGCAATTTTCAGGCGCGGATCAATCTGCGCGCGATGAAAAAGGGCGATCTCGTCTTTTACTATCATAGCGTCAGCGAGAAACAGGTCGTAGGCATTGCGCGCGTGGAAAAGGAGGCCTACCCCGACCCGACCGCAACCGAGGGTGAGTGGGTGTGCGTGGATTTGGTGCCCGTCAATGCGCTGCGAAAACCCGTGAGCCTCGACGCCATTAGGGCGGACAAAGTGCTGGCGGAGATGAAGCTCGTGAAACAATCACGGTTGTCCGTGACGCCGGTCACGCCGGATCAGTTCAACCGGATTCTCAAGCTGGCCGGGGCGGAAGCGCCATGAGCAACGGTGCCGCGGTCATCTTCGACATGGACGGGGTGATCGTCGATAGCGAGCCGCGGCACGAGCAGGCGTTCCTGGAGGTGGTGAGGTCGATTGGCTACGGCGACAATCATGGACTGCGGTTCGCCGATTACGTGGGGCGGTCTGACCAGGAGCTATGGGTGGATTTCGTCAAGAGGCACAAACCTCGGCAAACGCTCGAGGAACTTTTGGCGATGAAGCGGGAGCGGGTCGTCGAGATTCTGCGGCGTGACCAGCCGGTTTTCGCCGGCTTGCCCGAGCTGGTTGAAAGACTCACTCCCAAATTCAGTCTGGCTGTCGCCTCAGGTTCCGAGCGGGTCGTTGTCGAGGAGGTCCTTGCCTTAGGAGAGTTGCGCCGTTTCTTTTCCGCGGTCGTCACGGCTGCCGATGTCAAACACGGCAAACCAGCCCCGGATATCTTTTTGCGGGCTGCGGAACTGGTCGGTACCGCTCCCGAAGACTGCTGGGTCATCGAAGACTCGAAACCCGGTGTGGCTGCCGGTCTCGCAGCCGGCATGCGCGTCATAGCGATTACCAACACGCACGGTGCGGACGAGTTGGCGCACGCCAATTACGTTGTCGGGACTTATGGGGAGATCGCGAGACTGCTGTTAAGTCAAATGGGGTAGCCCTTACCGGAAGCTCTGCTTAGCTCCGAGATGTTTCTGTTCGATCTCAGCCGTCCGCGTTCCGCCGCTAACCTTTGTTCCGCACTCGATCTATCCATTTGTCAAAAGTGGCCGGAGTGTGATCTCGCAGCCGGCTCAGCAGCTCGGCAGGGTCAGGGGTCCTTATCAAAGAGACAAGATGCTCCTTCTTGATGAATCGCTGCTCCGACATGTGCTCAAGAAACTGAAAAAGCGGGGCATAATACCCGTCCACATCGAGAAACGCACACGGCTTGGACTGGATCCCAAGTTGCGTCCACGTGGCTACCTCAAAGATCTCTTCCAATGTTCCTACACCGCCCGGCAGCGCGACAAAGGCGTCCGAAAGCTCCGCCATCTTGAGCTTCCGTTCGTGCATGGACTCCACCCGGTGCAACTCGGTCAATCCGTCGTGGGCAAGTTCCCGGGCCACCAATCGCTTGGGGATCACGCCGATCACTCTGCCGCCGGCGGCAAGCGCGCTGTCGGCGAGCGCGCCCATCAGGCCGACGTTTCCACCGCCATAGACCAGCGTGATTCCCTCCGTCGCCAGCAAACGCCCGAACGCGTCTGCCGTTTCTATGTAAGAGGGCCGCAGGCCGGGGCTCGACCCACAGTAAACACAGAGTGATTTCAGCTTCATTCGCGTCCCACGGATCATAAAGCATCAACCTGCTTCGCGTAAATCCCCGCAATTTTTGGGAATTCAGTGTGCGGGGGACTTGGGTGGTGATGCAATTTCACTTCCGAATTCTTGTGAGGGTGCATGCCGCATCCGCGTTCGTCATTTCGAGGTTGGGAACGGAACTGGCTTTGACTGGCTGTCGGGAGACGGGAAAGCAGCAGAGGACAGCCGCGCTCCAAGAGCTGGCGGAAGCAGCACGGGCGCAGCGATCTCGCTTGCGTTTTGGAGTGCGGCAGTCCTCTGCCGCTTTACCTCGTTTCGCCGGGTCTTCGTCCGACACTTCTAATCGCACCCTCTCGGTTGCCCGGCGCGCGGTATGGGGTGCGATGGGCGGTGGTATCACTCGCCGTTACTCGGTGCCTTGGTTTCATCTTCAGCTCCGACGACGGTGATAATCCGTCCCAGTTCCCGGACCGCGTTCTCGATGATTTCGGACCAGGGGTTGCCGCAGTTGAGGCGGATGAAGTTCTGGAATTTCTGTTTCGGCGAGAAGATCGGGCCCGGTGCGGTGCTGATTTTTGAGGCCAGGGCACGCTGATAGACTTTCAATGCATTGATGTGGGCCGGCAGTTCGATCCAGAGGCACATTCCGCCGGTCGGCCGGGTCGCCTTGGTACCCGGCGGGAAGTATCGGCTGACGGCCTCGCTCATGAGTTGCGTCTGGCTGGCGTACAACCGTCGGATTTTGCGCAGGTGATGGTCGAAGCCGCCGTTTCGCAAAAACTCGGCGATGGCCATCTGGGGCAGAGAAGGACTGGCAGCGGTGTTGACGAATTTTAAAAACTCGACCTTCGCTTTGAACCGGCCCGGCGCCACCCAGCCGACGCGGTAGCCCGGCGACAGGGTCTTGGTGAAGGAATCGCACAGCATTACCCAGCCGCCCTCGTCGAAAGCCTTGGCCGCTTTCGGCCGGGTCGGCCCAAACGGCAGGTTCCCGTACAAATCATCCTCGATCAGCGGGATCTCGTGCCGGGTGAGCATCTTCACCAGTTCCTTCTTCTTTTCATCCGGCATGCAACTCCCAAGCGGGTTGCTGTAATTCGGGGTGAACAAACACGCCTTGATGCGGCACGGCTTCAGCCGTGCGGAGAGTTCGTCGAGGCACACGCCGTGGCGCGGGAAGGTAGGGACTTCGCAGACGCGCATTCCCAGCGACTCGATGATCTGCAGCACGCCGAAATAGGCGGGCGATTCAATGGCAATCACATCACCTGGTTTCGCGACCGCGCGCAGACACAAATTGAGAGCCTCAGTGACGCCGATGGTGGTGATGATGTCGTCCGGCGCAAGCGTGCATCCCGCTTCCATCGCGCGCCGCGCGACCTCGACTCGCAACCCGTGGTTTCCGGGCGGCGGGTCGTAGCTGTTGGCGGCGACCGGCGAGCGCCGGCCGACCGCAGACATGGCGCGGTGCAGTTCCTTCAGCGGATATAATTCCGGGCTGGGCAACGATGCGCCGAGGCGGACCAGGTGCGGGTCGCGCCCGGCCTTGACCACCTGCATGATCAGGTCGCTGACCTGCAGGTTGACGGCCCGGGGAGCGGGCCGAGAGATGCCCGGTTCCGGCGGAGCCGCCCACCGCTGGGCGCGGACATAATAGCCGGATTGCGGCCGCGCCTCGATGAGCCCACGGCTCTCCAGAAGCCGGTAGGCCTGCGTCACCGTTGCGATGCTCACGCTTTGCTGCTCGCTGCATTTGCGGACCGATGGCACCCGTTCACCGGGGCGGAGCGTGCCGTGTTCGATCAGTTCGGAGATCCGCAGCGCCACCTGTTGGTAAAGGTTTTCCTCGTTGTCCAATTGCGAGGCGGTATGCGACGCGAGGTCTTGTGTGATCATGCTGAAACAATAGGCCGAACCGTTCCGACTGATAGTGCCACTTCCGCCAAAAGACGACCAGTACAGTTTAAGCGGCGGTGGAAACTGTTCCGGTTCAATTTTTCAATATCTGCATCTAGGAAGAACTGCTCCGTGCGGTACGGTCCTGGCATGCAAACCAATCTCGATGCGGCAAATCCGGCCGGGCAATTGATTGCGCTGCCCTCGCCCCAGGCTTTGACCGGGCGAAAGGCAGCCACGCGGCCTCGTCTCGCTTCAACGCCCGCCGGTGCGTTGGTTCGTGCCCGCGCCGAGGCGGTTCGCTCCACTGCGGTGGAGAATGTTGTGTGGCTCGCGCTGGCGCTGAGCGCCGCGGCTTTGGTGCTTGTGAGCCTCTGGGCTGGATGGTGAGCCTAAGCGAGGTGGAGAAATAGCCACGCGGCGGGATTGCCGCGAAGAGGCACGAGGAGTCCCAATCAGTCCACTTCAAGTTGGTTCTCCCGCAGTTTTCTGCCGGACTGTTTTTCTCGCCGGCTCAATACCTGATTATCCCACTCAGGTTACCAATAAAAAGTCTTGCCTTTGCCCTGTTCCTGACGCAAATTCCAATAACTCATTTGGAAAGTTTTCACAACACTTGAATTATTTAAGCCTATGGGACGCATCTACAATAACATCGTCGAAACTGTCGGCCGCACTCCTTTGGTCCGCCTCAACCGAGTGGTTGACGGCGCCCCTGCCACCATCCTGCTCAAGTGCGAATTCTTCAATCCCCTGGGCAGCGTCAAGGACCGCATCGGGATGTCGATGATCGACGATGCAGAACGGCGCGGCGTGTTGAAGAAGGACACGGTAATTATTGAACCTACCAGCGGCAACACCGGCATTGCGCTGGCATTCGTCGCTGCTGCCAGAGGTTACCAGGTGATTCTCACCATGCCCGAGACGATGTCGCTGGAACGGCGGACCCTCCTGGCTATGCTGGGAGCCAAGCTGGTTCTAACACCCGGAACCGAAGGCATGAAAGGAGCAATCGCCAAGGCGGAGCAATTGGCCAAGGAAACTCCCAATTCCTGGATCCCCCAGCAATTCGACAACCCGGCCAACCCGGAAATTCATAAGAAAACGACCGCGGAGGAAATCTGGCAGGACACGGATGGTAAAGTGGACATCCTGGTCTCCGCAGTGGGCACCGGCGGAACGATCACGGGTTGCTGCGAAGTGATCAAACCGCGCAAGCCCTCATTTCAGGCAATCGCCGTCGAGCCTAAAGATTCCCCCGTGATTTCCCAGTGCCTCGCCGGTCTCCCGCTAAAGCCCGGCCCGCACAAAATTCAAGGCACCGGCGGCGGCTTTATTCCCAAGAACCTGCACTTAAAAGATTCCGCCGGCAAACCGCAGATTGTCGAATGCATCCAGGTTACCAATGACGACTCCTTTGCCATGGCGCGGCGGTTGGCCAAGGAGGAAGGGATTCTGGTCGGCATTTCCTCGGGCGCGAACGTCTGGGCCGCCATCGAAGTGGCCAAGCGCCCGGAAAACAAAGACAAAATGATTGTCACCATCGCTTGCTCGACCGGCGAGCGCTATTTGAGCACACCCCTCGCTGCAGAAGCCCGAGCGCAAGTAGGCGGTTAAGCCTGATATTCCATACCTGCAAGGCCGGAGCTCCGGCATGCTGCCGGCTTAATCCGTTCAAACTGTGTTAGCCGGCGGCATACCGGCGCGCCACGCCGCCGGCTTTCTTGTGTGGTAAAACCTAACTGGGCTGTGAACCTGTAGCGGCTGAGGTAAGCGGAGCGAGTCACTGAGCCTCCGTCAAAGCCTGCCGCTCGAACGTAGTCTCAACGGCTTGAGGCTAGCGGGCTTATGCCGTTCGCCCCCGGCAGAGTCGCGCTCGAAGGCGCCCTCGAAAACCCCTTAAAAATACTCTCAAAAAAGTAGTTGCGCGCCGGGGTGAATAACGTTATCTAGTACTCGTATCGAAGGACTGTTAGCTGCGCCTAATGGGTTGAAGTTAAATTAGCGGGCGCGGCAGCTTCCCAAAAATTCAAAGTTCTAAGTAGTTTTCGGGCTAGATTCTGGAACGCCTTCGCAACGCACACAAACAGTATGAGTTCAGCAACAAAAAACGAAAGTAACAGCACCACTGCCACCGCCGAAAACGGCTCCGGCTACCTGGAAATCTCCGAAAAGGGCTTCGGTTTTCTCCGGACCTCCGAGAACCATTTCCACCCTAAACCCAGCGACATCTTCGTCACGCCCGACACCATCAAGCGCAACTTCCTGCGCGAAGGCAGCCTCGTCGAAGGCCCAACGCAGCCCCCGCATCGCGGGAACAGCCCGCAGTTGAAAGCCGTCGATCGCGTCAACGGCATGCTGTTCGAGGAATACACCAAGTCGTCGCGCTTTGAAAACCTCACCACGATTGATCCCATCGAGAAGTTCAGGCTCGAAACCAGTCCCGACCTGATCGAGACGCGCGTGATCGATATGGTCACCCCGCTCGGCAAGGGCACCCGGGGTCTTATCGTCGCCCCTCCGCGTACGGGCAAGACCACCGTGCTGAAGCAGCTCGCCAACGCCGTCACCGCCAACCATCCCGACGTCCATGTCCTCGTGCTGCTGATTGACGAGCGGCCCGAGGAAGTCACCGATTTCCAACGCTCCGTGAAGGCGGAAGTCGTCGCCTCTTCCAACGACCAGGACCTCGAAACCCACGTACGGCTTTCCCGGTTCATGATCGAGCGCTGCCGCCGCATGGTCGAGGCCGGCAAAGATGTCTTCGTCCTCCTGGATTCCATCACCCGCGTCGCCCGCGCCTACAACAGCGTGCACGGCGGCAGCGGCCGCACCATGACCGGCGGCGTGGACGCCCGCGCTCTCGAAATCCCCCGCAAGATGTTCGCCTCCGCCCGCAAAATCGAGGAAGGTGGTTCCCTCACCATCATTGCCACCGCGCTGGTGGACACCGGTTCGCGGATGGACGAGCTCATCTTCCAGGAATTCAAAGGCACCGGCAACATGGAGTTGATCCTCGACCGCAAGCTCTCGGATCGGCGCCTGTTCCCGGCGATCGACATTCCCAAGAGCGGCACGCGCAAGGAAGAAAAGCTCTTCCCGAAGAATCAAATCGAGGCCGTGCGCAAACTCCGCCGCACCATGGTGGACTTGAACCCCGTCGAGGCGATGGAAACCCTCGTCGCCGCTCTTAAGAAGCACAAGACCAACGAGGAGTTGCTCGCCAAGTTGTTGTAGAGCCATGACCGCGCGCCCGTTGCCGGGGACCGAGTCGCTGCGCTCCCGGCCCCCGCTCGAACGGATGCTCCATATCCACCAGGCGATTCAATCGGGCGCCTATCCAAACTCAACGCGGCTGGCCGCCGACCTCGAAGTCAGCGCCAAATCCATCCACCGGGATTTGGAATTCATGCGCGACCGCTTGCGGTTGCCCCTCGAATTTGACCGCGCCCGGCTCGGTTATCATTACACCGAGGAAGTCAACGCCTTCCCCACCGTCCAAATTACCGAAGGCGAGCTTTTCGCGCTCATCGTCGCCGAAAAGGCGCTGCAGCAGTATCGCGGCACGAGCTTCGAAAAACCCCTGCTCAGCGCGATCCGCAAGATGGAGCAGTCCCTGCCCGACACCATCTCCCTCGATTTGGTGGACGTGGAGCGCACCATCTCCTTTCGCACTCGCGCCGAGCCGCTCCTGGACCTCGAGGTTTTCGAGGAATTGGCCAAGGCCACCGCGGCCCGGCAACAGCTTGAGTTGACTTACCGCAAGCCCGGCCAGCAACCCGCAGAGCAGCGCCTGGTGGACCCGTATCATCTGGCCAATATCAATGGCGAATGGTTCCTCTTCGGCTACGATCACCTGCGCAAAGATATCCGCACCTTCGTCCCCGCCCGCATCAAAGCCCTCCGCCGAACCGGTCGAACCTTTCAGCGGCCGCAACGGTTTTCTCTGGACCGCCGGCTCCGCGACAGTTTCGGCGTCCATTCCGGCCGCGGTGAGTTTGAGGTGGTCATTCGTTTCAACCGGGAAGTTGCCGACTACATCCGCGAAAAGAAATGGCACGAATCGCAGCAATTGCGCGAACTCAAGGATGGCGCGGTGGAACTCCGCCTGAAGCTCTCCAGCCTCCCGGAGGTCGAGCGCTGGGTTTTGAGTTGGGGAGGCAATGCCGTGGTGGTGCGCCCCCCGGAATTGGTCGAAGCCATCCAGTTCGCGGCAAAAAAAATCCTCCAGTCGGCCCGCCGGGCGTGCTCCCCTTAACCTATGAAAGTCGGCATCGTCGGCAGTGGCTTTGTGGGCAGCACGGCCGCCTATGCGATGGTGCTGCACCAGGCCGCCAGTGAAATCGTCCTGCTCGATCTCAACCCCGCCCTTGCCCAGGCCCAGGCCGAGGACATCCTGCATGCCACACCCTTTGCCGCCCCGGCACGAATCAGGGCAGGGGACTATGCCGACCTGAAAGACGCCGGTGTGGTCGTTCTGGCCTGCGGGGTCGCGCAGCAGCCTGGCGAGACCCGCTTGCAGCTCCTCCAGCGGAACCAGGAGGTGTTCGAAAAAGTAACGCCCCAAGTAGTGCGTAACGCGCCGAAGGCGGTTTTGTTGGTCGCGTCCAATCCCGTCGATATGCTTACTCAAATTGTCACCAGGGTCGCGGGCCACCCTCCTGGCCGGGTCTTCGGGTCGGGCACGGTCCTCGACACTGCGCGCTTTCGGGCGCTCCTCGGCGAACAGCTCGACGTCGCTCCGCATTCCGTCCATGCCTATGTGCTGGGCGAGCACGGCGATTCGGAAGTGCTGGTCTGGTCCAGTGCCCACGTTGGCGGAGTGCCGCTCGCGGACTTCGCCCGCCAAAGAGGAAAGGCCGTCACCGACGCCGTCCGGGCCCGCATCGACCAGGCCGTGCGCCGGGCAGCCTACCGGATCATCGAAGGCAAGAAGGCGACCTATTTCGGCATCGGCGCCGCTCTCTCCCGTCTCGTTCAGGCCGTGCGGACCGACGAGCGGGGCTTGTTCACGGTCTCCGCCTGCGCCGCGCACGTCGCAGAATTCCAAGGCGTCAGCCTGTCGCTCCCCTGTGTGGTCGGCGCTCAAGGTGTAGTCACGACCCTTGAGCCCGGTTTGTCTGATGAGGAACGTGCCGCCCTCCGGCGCAGCGCCGATATTCTGCGCGGCAACAGCCCCGCCCGGAACGCCGATTTGTAATCGGCTTTCCGTAACCGGAGTCTAGCCGCACATCAACACCAAGCTGTATCTATTTAGTCGAGCTCCTTAACGCCACGACGCAAAGATGCAAAGCGTCTGAGGAATCCCAGGCCAAGGAGCAGGTCCGGTAAGGTCACCGGAACGCGAGCCTCTTGTCTGAGATTGCATCCGGTTCCCGCCTTTGCGCCTCTGCACCTTTGCGTCTTTGCGTTACATCCCCATTTCTCACACACCTGGAATCCAAAACTCGCTGGAGCTCCTCCAGTTCGGTTCGTAGCCTTTCCAGGCCGGCGCGGTTGGCGTCCACAAGTCCAATCAACTTCTCCAAGTCTTCGTCTGCGGCATTCATATTCGTCTTGTCCTATGGTATATTCGCCGCAAAACACCCCGATCTTTCAAAAATCTTCAAAAATCTTTCGTCAGTCGGTCGTTCGCCCGGGCAAGCCGCTCAGCGACCCCTCGGTCTCCGGGATGGCTCTCTTGGAGTTGCTTCAAATGGAAGACCGCCGCGGACCATTGGTGGCGAAGCTCGCAGTCCTCGCTTTGGAATTCATGCCAGGCCGTGATTTCTTCTGCCGAAGTCTCGAACTGCGCCGGGTATCCCGCTCGAAGCCCGGACCATAACCCCTTCAGCGTGTCTGACGACGTGGGCACCAGCCGGCCCGAGGCGTTCACCGTGTGAGCGGACAGCAATTGCGCGATGCCGGCCAAATCAACCGCCGGCCGCTGGTCCACCGGCAGGTTCCAAATCCAGAAATTATTCCTTCTAGAGGAGGTCACCACGACCACGTCGTTGTTGGCCAGGAGATGCGCGTCGGTCAGAGGCGCCAGGTGCCGCAAGGGAGGGGTGAGGGGGTCGCCCGTCTCAGCGCTCCAGATGCGCGCGGTCCTATCGGGGCTGGCCGTCACGATCCACCTCCCGTCGGGGCTGAAGCAGGCCGTAGCCACCTGGTCTTCGTGAGCCATTCCGCCGCTGACTTGTCCGCCCGTCGCGGCGTCCCACACGCTGGCCGTGAAATCCTCGCTCGCCGTCGCAATCCGCTTCCCATCCGGGCTGAAGCGGGCCGCCAGCACGCCATCAGCATGGGCCAGGTGCGGGCCGATCGCTTGCCCCGTGGCGGCATCCCAGACCTGGGCATAACAAGCGTTGAGGCCCTCATCCGCTCCGCAAGTAACCAACCTTGAACCGTCTCCGCTGAACTCCACATCCTTCACCGGGAATGAATGCTTGAGCGGGCCAAACAACGGCTCGCCGGTTGCGACGCCGCACACGCTCACCGTGTCGCCGCTCCAGCTTGCCACCACAGTTCCGGCGGGGTTAAAGACCGCCCCTTCGCTTTGCCCTTCGCGCACTGTCTTCTGCGCCCCGGTCGCTATCTCTTGCACTACAAGTCCATGTCCGTCGAAGTACATCACGCGCTTGCCGTCATTGCTCAATGACAGGTTCGTCGCTCCAGCGGGCAGCGCTAATGGGGCGGCGACCTGTTGGCCCGTCGTGCTCTCCCGGACTTCCACGACCGCTCGCGGGCCGTCGGGGTTTCCTGCGGGAACCGACACGGTCAGAATGAACTTGCCGCCGGGTCCCAGCATTGCCTCCTTCACCGGGGAGATGGCCGTCACCGGCGGCGAGATGGGCTTGCCGGACATCGTAGCCCGTACCTCCACCGTGTCTCCTGTCAACACCAGGAATCGGCTCCGGTCGTCGCTGAAGGGCGCTCGCTTCCGAATTGGCGCGACCGCGCTTCCCGCCAGGTCCCAGACGCGCACCGTCCCGTCGGCACACACAGTGGCGATCCGATGGCCGTCGCGGCTGAAGCTGGCATGCCTCACCCGCCCGGGATGCCTCAGCAGCGGATTCGGATTAAGCGGCTGATGCGTCTCCGCTAGCCAAAGACCCGCCGTTCCGTCCAAACTGGCCGTCAAAATCAGCCGGCCGTCCGGGCTGAACTGAGCGCTTTCCACAACATCGTGATGAATCAGGTCTGGCAGAACCCTTCGACCTGTCCGGACTTCCCATACCCGGGCAGTGTGGTCATCCGACGCCGTCACGACTTGCGCGCCATCGGGGCTGAAGCTGGCATGCGTCACCCACCGCTCATGCTGGAGCGCCGCGCCGACCGGGTGCCCGTTGGTCGCGTCCCAGATCCTCGCGGTGGCGTCCCGGCTGGTTGTGACCAGCAACCGCCCGTCTTTGCTGAAATCCGCGAACAACACCGCATCCTTATGGCCTTTGAGTTCGAGCCGAAGCTCACCGGTCGCCGTATCCCACACCCGGGCGATTCCATCCCGGCACGACGTAACCACCCGAAGCCCATCCGGGCTGAACCTCGCGCTATAAATCCGGTCGGGCTGCTGCAAGTGCCGTTCCTCTTTGAGCGTCCCCGCATCCCAAACGCACGCGCTCCCCTCCTGGTTGGCCGTCAACGCCCGGCGGCCATCCGGGCTGTAGGTGGCGCCGCACAGTCCGTTCTGGTGGCCAAACGGCTTCGAGTAAACCTGGTCCGTCATCAGGTCATAAATCCACGCTTTGCCGCAGAATTGAGACACCAACAGCCGGTTGCCGTCCGGCGAAAACTCGGCATCATCTATATCTCCCTCGCCGAACCAAAAATGGGTGAGTTTCGGACACTCGAGCAGGACCGAACTGAAACGAAAGCGATCCGTCCGCTCACGCACTTCGTCCCCCTTGTCCAATCGCAATGTGTCCGCGAAATAAGGAAGGGAAATCACCAGCTCGCCGGCATCCATGGCCTTGTTGCCATATGCCACATCAGCGCCAACCTGCCGTTGTTTGCTTTCCAGCCCTGTCTTCCAGCCCCGGTAGAGCTCGTATCCGGCCAGTGAGACGACGGCCAGCGCCAGAACCAACACGCCTGCGATTCGTTTGAGCCTCGAAAACGTCCGTTCGAGCGCTTTCAACCGTCGCACCGACTTCCCATTCGCCAGCACCACCAGGTGCGCGTGCATGTCCCACGCTGTTTGGTAGCGCTTGCTGGCCGTGTTCGCGCACGCGGTGAGAATCACCTCATTGAGTTCCAGGAACCGTTCCCGGTCGGGAAAATCGTTCAACAGCGTTGGCAACTCGGGAAACTCCTGCCGGTCCCGCGCGGTGCTCGCTTCGTAGAGCACTTTTCCCAGGCTGTAAATATCAGCCTGCACTGTCCCCGGCCCCTCCGGCGGAATGAACCCTTGCGTTCCGACATAAGAAAGTTCCTCGTTGGCCGCGGCCACCAGGCCGATGTCAGCCAGTTTTGGCACCCCGTTCACAAAGATCAGATTGGAAGGCTTTATGTCCCGGTGGACCAGCCCATGCTTGTGCAGCTCCGCCAGGGCCTGGCTGAGCGCCAGCGCCAGCTTCAGGCATTCATCGAAGGGCAGTCGGCCGCGCTGGGCGATTTCCTCGGCAATCGTCTTGGGCGAGTAAGTTTCCGGATGGATCGTTTGTCCGGTTCGCTCGTCGTCCCCGAGCTCCATCACATAATAAAAGCAACCCTCCGCGTCGTTCAGCCCCACGTGCAGCACGTCGATGAACCCTTCGTGCGACCGCGAGATCGGCTCGAATTTGCGAATCCCGGACAACTCGCGTTCGAATGGCCGCTCCTCCTTAAAGGCGGCGCGATAAACGATTTTGACCGCCCGGTACATCCCCATGGTGTGTCGCGCGAGCCATACCTCCCCATAGCTGCCTCGGCCAATGCGCCGCACCAGCTCATGGTCCGGAACTGGAATCGATGGCCGGTCTTCGGCTCGCGGCACCCCCCGGCCTCCGTTCCCTTCCAACGGCTGCGCGTCGCGTCTCTTAGAATTGTCTTCCATTCCTGACCGGCAGTGGATGCCCCCATTTAACGGCCCGTCCCCCGCCACTGCAACCCTCAAATCCGCTCGAAGGTAGGGCGCGCTGTCTCAGCGCGCCGAAACCGGGTCTGGGACAACTTTCTTCTGAACCGGATAGCGGCATGCACCGCGCAGCGGTGCAATGATGGATAGGGGTAGGGATGGCGCAGGTGCGCCACCCCTCCCTCCGAACCGGACGGGCGGATTTCCCGCATCCGGCTCTCCAGTTAGTGGGCTCTTTGGTGAGCATGGCTCGCTTGTTCCCGAGCTAAGGCTAAGGAGATTAGCCCGAGTTTGGCGAAGTAAACGACGGGCCAGCGCTGATGGTCTCGACAGGCCGTACGCTTGGAACCAGTGTGTCGGCGGCGCAGGATGCGCCGCAGGCGCTGCCGTATCCAGCCATCCATGGGCCGGAACACGGTGT
>DATMRF010000075.1:0-20478 GCA_035566435.1 Candidatus Acidiferrum sp. | reverse complement strand
CCGACATCGATGAAGCATCCCTGACCACGTCGGATCTCAGAGTCAGCTCGGCCGAAAACGGCATCACCAAACCCGTTTTTCTGCCCAACTACCAATCATGGGAGCACGCGGTCGGGCATCACGATGAATTGACGGACATCTTCTCGCTCGGGATGCTTCTGGCCAGCTTTGCGTGCGGCTTGGATTTCACGGACCCCGGCGAACTCGAGCTCTTCACCGTCAACCGTTCCAACCTCTTTGGTCTGAATCGCCGCCTCAATGCCGTGCTCGCTTCGGTCATCATCCAGATGACCGAGTTGAATCGGCACAGGCGCGCGCCGGATTTGGCGCAGCTGATTTCGCGACTGGAAAATTACCGCGAGCAGCCGGTCGATTTTGATACCAACTTTTTCGGCCGGAAGGATTTCAAAGATTCCCCTCTGGCCGGCAAGCGCCGGCTAATCCAATCGCACTTGCGCGACCGGCTGTTCGAAATCTCCCGGCGCAACCGGCTCATTTATTTCAAACCCACTCTCCAAACGCTCAATCTAACGGTAGCATCGGTTCCACTCCTGCTCGATTATCGGAACATCAAACTGGAGCAACTCTTCGTCTGGCATCCCGAACTGGCCGCCATCGTCACCGAGGGCGCGCCGATGTCACTTGGCAAATACCTGCGCTTTGAAGACGCACCTTACATTCCCGGTGTCCTCGACAAAATCATCAGCGAGGCAAGGCGCGACCGCGCTGAGTTCGGCTTCTCCCAGCTGCGGCTCGTGTTGTGCTTCCTGCACTGGAACAATCTCAAAGAAGCGCCCGACGAACGCATTCATTCGCCGCTATTGCTCCTGCCGGTGGAACTCACGCGAAAAAAAGGGGTTCGCGACAATTACGTTCTCGACCCGACTTCGAGCGAAGCCGAGGTGAACCCGGCGCTCCGGCATCACCTCAAGGAGCTCTACAACTTCGACTTGCCTGAAGTTGTGGATTTGAAAGAAACATCGCTCGACCAATTCTACGAGGCGCTTAAGGCGCAGATCCAGGCGAGCGAACCCGGTGTCACGCTGAACAAAATTGAGCGGCCGCAGATTGAGCTGATTCACGAGAAAGCCCGGCAGCGCGTGGATCAGTACCGTCGCCGCATGAAGCTCCAGGCGCGCCGGGCCCGAAACGCCGCGAAGCCCGAATACAGCTACGACCGCGAGAATTTCCATCCGCTGGGCTTGCAGTTGTTTCTTCAGAAGGTGCGCCCCACGCCCATGCCGCTGCGCGAAGTGATGGGCGGTGCTCCTCAGGCGCGGTTGCCGTACATTATTGAACCCGAGGCTGCGGCCGAACCGGGCAAAGTGTTGGAGACGGAACGGCAGATGTTTTCACTGCGCGATGGCGATAATCAGAATCCATATTCCTGGGATTTCGACCTGTGCAGCCTGACGTTGGGAAATTTCAATTACCGCAAAATGACGCTGGTGAGCGATTACGCCAGACTCATCGAGACGGACATGGCGAGCGGCGCATTCGACACGGTTTTTTCACTCAGTCCAAAGCCGCCCGAAGAAGTGCCGCCACCGCTGGCTCTTGCGGAGCAACATCTCATTGTTGCCTGTGATGCGGCGCAGGCGTCAGCGATTGCGCGCGCCCGAACGGGCGCGAGTTACATCATTCAAGGGCCGCCCGGCACCGGCAAATCTCAAACGATCACCAATCTCATCGCCGATTATGTCGCTCGCGGCGAGCGGGTGCTGTTCGTTTGTGAAAAACGCGCCGCCATCGACGTCGTGTTCCACCGGTTGCGGCAAAAGGGTCTGGATGAGCTCTGCTGCCTGATTCACGACTCGCAAACCGACAAAAAGGCCTTCATTCAGAACCTGAAGCAGACCTACGAACAGTTCCTGGGCCGGGCCGAACTCGATCCTGACGCGGAGAAGTCTCGCCTGGCAGCCTTGCGCGCAATGGAGCAGGACCTCACGAGCCTCGGCCGGTTTTCCGAAGTCATGCGGCAGCCGCATGCCCACACGGGCATCGGAGTGCGCTCGCTTTTGCACCGGTTGGTGGAACTTCGCGGCAATGCCCGTGATTTGCCGCCCCGAGTAGAGGATCTCTTGCCGGAGTATCCGCTTTGGCTGCAGCACGGCGAGGTGGTTGATCGTTTGCGAGCCGCCCTGGCGGACCTTGGCGAGGATCTGTGCTTTGCAAAACACCCGCTCCGCTGGCTTGGCAAAGGCGTTTTGGAGGCGGACCGGCCCATCGAAACGCTTACCACGTGCCTTGATCAGGTCGAGGACCTCGTGGATGCGATTGAAAGCGCGCTCGAGTTGTCTGGGCTTCCGGATGAGCTTTGGGATACCTTCGAGGAGATTCAGGTGATTCTGGAATTCGCCGTTCGTGCTTGTCCCTTGGCTCAGCGGAATTTGCTGAACCTGTTGACGAGCAATCCAACGGCTGCCGCATTTGACAAACTTGCGGGTGAGCTCGGTGCGGGAGCTCAGGCCCTGGCGCACGCGCGGGAGAAGACGGTTGCGTGGAAAGAGCCGCTTTCACCCGACGACGCGCAGAACGCGCTCGTGCAAGCTCAGGGCTTTGAAAAGTCCATCTTCAGATTCCTGCAGCCTGCGTTTTGGCGTCTAAAGAGGACGCTCGAGGCCAGATACGATTTTTCGCAACATGCCGTTGCCCCGGCATGGAGCAAGATGCTCAAGGAATTGACCGCGCAACACCAGGCCCAGGCTGCATTCGATGCCCTGCGCGAGCAGGCGGGCAGAGACTGGCACACGGATGACGTCGAGTCATTCCGTTCCTTGGTTGTTGAACTCCGCGCCGACCGTCGCACCACGCACGCTTCTGTCAAAGCGCTCCTTCAACAGCTTGCCCAATCGGCTGAGGCTGGCGGGCTCATTGAGAGCCTTGGCGGCATTCACGAGCGTTTCACGGAACTGGACACGACGCTCCATTCGCTTCTGGCCGAGCATGAGCAGTTTGATTTTCCTGAACTCGGGCAAGTGCTGGCGAAACTGCGAGAGCAAACCGCCACCCTGGCGGAGTTGTCCCCGCTTTTGTCTGAGCTCGTCGAGTTGCCTGAAGCGTTCAGCCATGCATTACGACGGGCCGAGGTGCCTCTGAATGAATTCGAGGCTGCCATCGGGCACAAGAGCCTCAATCAGGTCTATCGGCAGGACCGGGCCGTTAATCGGTTTGAGGGGCGGGCTCTCACACGCAAAATGGCTCAGCTTGAGAAGCATTACCGGGAGTGGCTCGGATTGAATGCCCGGGTCATTCGCGCCGCTGTCCGCCAGAAGTTTCTAGAACACGTCACTATCTCCTCGCAGCCGGCCTCCCAGGTGCAGTCTGACCAGAAAGCATTCAAGAAATCCTATGCCGCTGGCCGCCGTGACCTTGAGCATGAATTCGGCAAGACCATGCGGTACAAATCCATTCGCGACCTGGCCGCGGGTGACACGGGGCAGGTCATCCAGGATTTGAAACCGATCTGGCTGATGAGCCCGCTCAGCGTCTCCGATACGCTGCCGCTCAACCCGGACTTGTTTGATGTGGTGATCTTCGACGAAGCCAGCCAGATCCCGCTCGCGGAAGCGATTCCCGCCATCTACCGCTCTCATCAGGTGATCATTGTGGGCGACGAAATGCAACTCCCGCCAACCACGTTTTTCGCGGCGGGCCGCACTGAGGCTGAAAGCGTCGTCGTGGAGGAGGACGGAGAACGAGTGGAAGTTGACCTGGATTCGGACAGCTTCCTCACCCAGTCTGCGCAGAACCTTCCAGCCACACTGCTCGCCTGGCACTATCGCAGCCGTTATGAAGCGCTGATCAGTTTTTCCAACGCCGCGTTTTACAGCGGTAACCTGTTTACCATCCCGGATCGCCAACGCGCTCTGGACAACCTCCCCGAGCTCCGGATCACCGCGGCGGCCCAGGGCGATACCCTTGTGGATGCGCTGCTCGCCCGCAGCATCAGTTTTCACTTCATGGAGAATGGGGTCTATGAGGATCGCACGAATCCGAATGAAGCTGCTTACATCGCCCAGCTCGTCCGCGGCCTGCTTCGCCGCGAAAACAAGCTCAGCATCGGCATCGTGGCCTTCTCCGAAGCTCAGCAGATTGAAATTGAGAACGCCTTGAGCCGGCTGGCGGACGAGGACACCGACTTCGCGGCGCGCCTGGAGGCCGAGCACGTGCGCGAGGAGAACGACGTATTCTGCGGCTTGTTTGTCAAGAACCTCGAAAACGTGCAGGGTGACGAACGCGATATCATCATCATGAGTGTTTGCTACGGCCGCGATCCCGGCGGACGGATGCTCATGAACTTTGGTCCGATCAACCAGCGCGGCGGCGAGAAACGGTTGAATGTTATCTTCTCGCGTGCCAAACATCACATGGCGCTGGTCAGTTCCCTCCGCCACCAGGACATCACCAACGAATACAATGATGGCGCGAACAGTCTGAAAAATTTCCTTCAGTACGCCGAGGCCGTATCAAAGGGCGATGTCGCTGTCGCCCGGCGCGTATTGGAGAACTTGAATCCACTGGCGCGCAAAGCGCTCGCACCGTTGAGCAAGGGTGACGCCGTGGTCGAAGGTCTGGCGAACGCTTTGCGCTCGCGCGGTTATTTGGTGGATTTGAATGTCGGCCAATCCAGGTTCCGTTGTGATGTCGCCGTGCGAAGCAACTCAGACAGCTTCTATCAACTTGGCATTCTCGTGGACACGGACGGACACTACACCAATCCGAACCTGCTGGACCGATATCTGATGCAGCCGTCCATCTTGCGCGCGTTCGGCTGGCGCTTTGCCCTGGTGCTGACGAAAGATTGGTATCACAACCCGGACGACGTCCTGAGCAGGCTGGAGAAATTGCTGCGCGGTCAGGACCTGGAGGAGCAGGTCGATGCCCACGAGGAGGAGCCAGTTGAGCCTGCGGTGCCTCCCGCTTCCGATTCGGCCGGGTCAGCGCCATTGCCTCTACCCAGGGCCGTGCAGGCACCTGTCGCTCAACCAAAAAAAGCGGAGACCGCCGCGCGCCCCCCCGTCCCGGCTTCGGCTTCCAGGCCCGATTCTGTCCGCCGCTTTGAATTCATCGGCGGTTCATCCCAAAAGTTCTGGGAGATCTCCGTGTCGGCCAATTCGTTTACCGTTCACTTCGGCCGCATCGGAACCGCGGGCCAGTCACAGACGAAATTATTTGCTGACAGGGAAAAAGCGAAGCGTGAGGCGGACAAGCTGATCACGGAAAAAGTGAAGAAGCGTTATGTCGAGAGAACTTGAACCGGATTCAACACTCGCTCACACTATGAAAACGAAAATCGCGCCATTCGCTTCCGCCGTCGCCTTGCTTGGCACGCTCTTGTATTCGCTCCCGGTTTCTGCCGCAGAGGCGGATGCAGACTGGGATTTCACGATTGGCCCAAATTACACCAACGCTCTGGAATTGGCGGTCAGGGAGGGTGTGCCACGCGGGACGCTTCACATGTTCACGATGTATTCGGAGGACAGTAAGATTTACCCCGGCACCGCGAAGGACCAACCGGGTTTCGTGCCGTTTCACAGGTTGGTCTGCGTTTATGTGCCGCAGCAGTATGTGGCTGGCACGCCCGCGCCGTTCATTGTGGTGCAGGATGGTCTGGGCTATGGATGCACGTCAGCGAACAAGACCTTGGCTTTGATCGCGATGAAGCGTCCTTTCACAATTGGATCATGGCAAACCAGCGCATGGCTGCTGCCTTGAAGGCCAAGAGGTATCACTACCGCTTCGTTTTGTCGAAGGCCTCACGGCATCGTGACGGCCGGGTCATCGGACAAACTGTCCCCGACGCGCTGGCCTGGCTCTGGCAGGGCTACCGCTGAATTGTGTGGCGCACATGGCAGTTGACCGCATGCTGTCGAACAATTTGCCCCACCGCACAATCGTCATGGCCCTCGAGGAATGCGGCTTTCATGTCACCGAGCGCAACGTCTCCAACTTGAAAACCCGCTCGCTAAACCTCCGGCAAGTGCCGTAGCCTGTGCTAGGCTGTGGAAGCTTACCCGGGATGCATGAATTCAACATCCAAATGCTGGCTGGAGGACGCAAAGTGCAAACGGTGAGCAGGGGTCATAACAGGAGCCCGCGGACAGAACGGATCTCGCTCTTCTCTGCGTTTCCCGTCCCGGTTCATTGTTTTCTTGCCCTCCTGGCACTATGTCCGATCGCGAACGCAGGTGATTGGTCTCGACCCGGCCTGACCACCAACCAGCCTGTCTGGGGTGTGCGCGGCGGCCTCCTCTGGGCGGTGACTCCCGCCGGCTTTCGCGGCCATGAACCGCGCGGCCTCATCCGCCTCGGCTACCCGGTCCTCCCCGAAAAGCGCTACGACCTCATCAACTTCATCGCGATCGAACCCATCGTTCGTGGCCAGCGTGGCTTCAGCGAATTGGAGCGCAGCCAACTCGATGGCGTTGCGGGCAAATGCATCTGGGCCGAAAGTTCAGCCGCCGTTGCGGCGACCAATCTCGTCCCCGGCCAACTCGGGCAGCGGCCTGAAGGTCAGGAGGAACTCCGCGTAAATCTACAAGTCGAGAAATTCGAGAATGGCGCCCATGTCCGGTTGGTGGTCGCCCAACGTAGCGACCGGCCCGATGAAATCGAACTGAGCGTGTTCCAGGAACCGGACAGCGCGCCGCTCGAGTACTGTATCCTCACTGCCACCATGGGGAACATGGCCCGAACCCGCCAGCTCTGGCTCAAAGACGAGGTGGTCAGCAGCCTTCACCTTTATCGAGGCTACAAAGACACTGGGTTTGCACCCCACAGCCAATACCCTTTAGCTCGTTTGCATCAGACCGCTGAAGGCGGTGTGCTGGTGGCAGTCACCAACGATGAGGAAAGCCCCGCGACGGTTTATCCTTTCCCCAACTCAGAGCTCTGGCATTACGCCGGCCGCAAGGTCACGCAGTATTGGGCCAAAGAAGCCGGCGCGTTCCGGGACGACTTGCAGGCTGTCGTGAACGGCCGTTACACCTACTGGCGTTCAGCGCGGCTTATCTCCGGGGGCATTGCGTTCGAAAACTTCGAGTTGCGCGAGCGGTTTTACGACCGGCAGAAGTTCATCTTTGGCATTACCGGCCGAACACCACACGAACTCGGATTCCCTATCAAGTGAGGAATTAACTTTTATACAGTGCGCCTTCAAACCACGGTTTCTGCGGAAACGTCATGAGTACTAATGAAAAACGTCAGCACCCGCTGCACCGATTGAGGTCTTCGCTTCGTGATTTGCAAACACGGCATCGAGACCGGCACCGTCCTACTGGCTTTGGTTTCACTTTCGCGGACCGGGTGGACTATCTCGACCCGCTCCGGTGGGATATGGTTACTGCCAAATCCAGTATCTTCCTGCGAAGGGACGTGCTCCGCGTCATCGAGGAGCATGGTCCCGAGAACATTCAACCCCGATATGCGGTCATCTTCCGCGGTGAAAAGCCGGTCGCGGTGCTGGCGGCTCAGATTGTCAGGGTAAGAGGAGAGCATTTGAAACCAACCGGGCAGTCCTCGAAAAGCAAAGTCTCCGCCGGTCTCTTCCGGCGAGTTCTTTCACCCGCGGTGAATATTGCCACCGCCAGCATTCGTGAACGAATGCTCGTCGCCGGCAATCTTCTGTCCTGGGGTTTTCACGGTATCGGCTTCGCGCCCGACGAAGACCCGGCCCAGCTCTGGCCGGGCGTAGCGGAGGCGCTATACCGTATCCGTCGCGCCGAGCGGCTCACCGGCCAAACCAATTTCGTCATGGTAAAGGATCTCACCTCCAGCCAGACCGGTCTCGAAGCTTTGCATCGTTTCAGCTATCGGCCAATGGAGACCGATCCAAACATGGTGTTGCGCCTCGATCCATCCTGGCATAGCTACGAAGATTACCTCGCCGCCTTGGACGCCAAGTACCGCCGGAATGCCAGGGATCAGATGAAAAAACTCCTCGCGTCCGGTTGCACCATAGAGCTGCTGCCCGACCTCACACCGCACGCCGCCCGCTTGCATCAATTGTACTTGGCCGTTCATGGCAATGCGCCGGTTCGATTGGTTACCTTGCCGGAGAACTATCTTCCGGCCCTGGCGCAAACCGCCGGGCAGGATTTCCGCTGCACCGTCGTGCGAAGGGATAGTACTCTTCTGGGCTTTGTCACCAGCATTCGAGACGGCGACACAGCATTGGCGTATTATATCGGATTCGATCGCGCAGCCGCCGCAGAGGGCTTGCCGATATACCTTCGATTGCTGCATGCAACCGTCTCGGATGCCATCGGCTGGCGCTGCAAACGGCTTTCATTGGGGCGAACAGCGCTCGAGCCAAAAGCTGCTTTGGGAGCAAAACCTGAACAGATGGCCGTGTGGCTGCGACACCGAGTGCCGGCGTTGAATCTTATTCTGCGGGGGTTGCTTGGTGGAATCCCTCACGCCGAAGCCCCGGAGCGTAACTCTTTCAAATCCACGGTGAACATCGCCGACCGCACAAACGTTAATCCACTGCCTGAATGAAATCGGTTCTCATCACCGGGGCCTATCGCGGCCTGGGATTCGAAGTGGCACGGCAGCTTTCGGAACGCGGCTGGAAGGTAATTGTGAGCGCCCGCCGACGGGACAAGGGTTCCGCCGCCGCAGCCAAACTGAACTTAAGGAAAAGGGCATTGCCGTCAACTCGGTCTGCCCCGGATGGTGCCGCACGGAGATGGGTGGCCCAACGGCCCCCCGCTCTGCCGAGGAGGGTGCGGCCGGAATCGTTTGGCTGGCGGCTGACGCCCCGCAGGAAAAAACAGGCTTGTTCTGGCGGGACAACGAAATCATTCCCTGGTAAGTGCCGCGCTCCTTTGCTTTAATCGACTCATGCCTCTCTTAAAGCTTGAAACCACAGTCGTTCTCCCCGAGGAAAAACGAAAAGCCCTGCTGGCTGCCCTTTCAAAAGCAGTCGCCGCAACGATCGGGAAACCCGAGCAGTACGTAATGGTCACGATTGGCTCCGCCGCAATCCTGATATCTGGGAAACCAGGTGACGCCGCCTTTGTGGACATCCGCAGTATCGGCGGGTTGACCGGTGACGTGAACCGCAAACTTTCACAGCAGGTTTGCGAATTGCTCAACGATTCTCTGGGGATCTCCCTGGATCGTGTTTACCTGAATTTCGCCGAGGTGAACGCGAGTAATTGGGGTTGGAACGGAAGCACCTTCGGTTAATGTGGATGGACCTGCCCGCTAGTACTAAGAAGGAACTGAAAATCGCCCTGTGCCGGATGTGCCGCGTGCTCAAGCTCAAGAGGCTCTCCGGCGGAACCTGACAGGCGCGATTCACCTGCATTTACCTGAACGCCAAACCAGCATAAGCTTTGACCATGACCCAGGCGGAAAAAGCATCTCGGTTTCAGGCACTACACAAACAAGCGGGAGCCTTTTTGATCCCAAACCCATGGGATGCCGGCTCGGCAAGGGTTCTTGCCGGACTGGGTTTTGAGGCTTTCGCCACCTCGAGCGGTGCGTCGGCTGCCACTTTCGCCCGGCGCGATGGCAAACTCACTCGTGACGAAGCGCTCGCAAGTGCGCGCGCGATCGTGAGTGCAACAGATCTTCCGGTGTCCGCCGATTTGGAAGATGGGTTTGGCGATAGTCCGGATGTGGCGGCCGCGACCGTCCGAATCGCGGCTGATGCCGGACTCGTGGGTTGTTCGATCGAGGATTCAACGGGAGACAAGAATCGCCCTCTTTACGAAATCCAACTCGCCGCTGAACGGATCGCGACCGCCGTTCAGGCCGCGAAGGCTTTGCCTTTCGGGTTCACTCTGACCGCAAGAGCGGAAACCTTTGTTCGCGGCAAACCGGACCTCGATGACACGATCAAACGGTTGCAGGCTTATGAAAAAGCTGGCGCCGACGTTTTGTTCGCTCCGGCGCTCCCGGATCTTGCTGCCGTTCGGGCGGTTTGCTCGGCTGTGTCCAGGCCTGTGAACTTTATGGTCGGTATCCGAGGCAAATCGTTCAGCGTGGCCCAACTGGTCGAAGCCGGAGTCAAGCGCATCAGCTTCGCCGCTTCCCTTTATCGAGCCGCCATAACCGGCTTGGTCGAGGCGGCGTCGGAAGCCAAGCAAGGCGGCACTTTTGGCTACCTCGACAAGACCATGACCACCGCCGAGCTGAACAAGTTCCTGCCAGAGTAAGGCTCAGTTTTGAAAAGACTTATCTCCCCAACAACGACGCCAATGGTTGAACACCTTCCAGCAGGTGACTCCCGACAACCCGCTGGCAAATTACCTCCCGGCACGTGATTACTTCAAAGCCGGCCACACGGAGCAAGCCGTTCAGGAACTCACGGCGGCATCCGGTAAGCCCCAATTCCAGGATTACACACTCGATCCCAGGCAGGATGACGAAGAGGCCTATCTGGCGGCAGGTTACTCGCCCGGGGCGGCTAAAATGATCACTTCCGGCCAAGTGGGGTTGCCGCGACTCTCGGAATTAAAGCAACTCGGTCTGCAAATGGCTGAGCTGTCCAAATTCTGCTACGCTCTTTTGTATCTATCGTGGTAGCGAACCCAGTCTTGCGCTTGGTCGGGATTCTCGTCGCGGCCTTTGGCAGTCAGATCGAGAAAATTGTACGTCGTATTTAACAAGTCAATGCCCCGCGCATACGACGAGTAGGTGTGATAAACGTCGCCGCGGTTGTCCCTGTAAAACGCGCTGACCCCCTCCCGTTCGTCGATGTCCATTTCAAGGGTCGCGTAATTGTAGAACAGCTTTCCGCTCCGAATTTGCTCCGGCGTGAACGAGACATGAAAATCCAAATTAAAATCGGTTCGATTCGACGAAACCCACCTGAACCGCCAGCCCATTCGTTTCTTGAAGGGTTGGATTTCCTTCAAAGGTGCGCGAGACACTACGGCGAGCGTCGTGTCTCGCTGGCCGAGGTGATGGTTGACGTTGTCATAATGGTCGGCCCAGAAGGAGCAGTGCGGGCAGCCCTCCTTCCAGCCCGGTCCGAACATGAAATGATAAACGACGAGCTGGCTTTTGCCGCAGAATAACTCGGCCAGCGTCGCTTTGCCTTCGGGGGTGTCGAAAACATACTCCTTCTCCACCTTCACCCACGGAAGCTCGCGGCGTTCCTGGTTCAATTGGTCGCGTGCCTTGGAGAATTTCTTTTCCCTGACCAGCAGGCGCTTCCGCGCTGCCAGCCATTCCTTTGGCGTTACGACTCTGTGTTCCTTCACTCCGGCGAATGTCTTCAGTTTGGCCATAACATGGTTCTATTTGAGTTTTAATTGGGATTCGAGATCACCTGTAATCTTTTCCACCAAGCAGCGCTTCCATATGGTCCAGGCAATTGGCCCAGCCATGCTGATGGAGTTCGCTGACATCCGGCGGCAGTTCATGCGTCAGCACAAACTCCGTGTGGTTTCCTTTCTCGAAAAGCTCAATGGTCACCTTGCTGTTCTTCACCAACCCATCGACCGACCAGGTAAATACCAGCTTTTCCGGCGGTATAATTTCTAAATACTCCCCCGTGGGCACGCATTGCTGCTCGTCGTTGAACATTTCAATGGAATATTTGCCGCCGACTCGAAAGTCGCTCGTGACCCGCGCCTGCCCGGTTTCCATTCCGTAAAACCACTGCGCCATCTTGGCCGGGTCGGTCAGCGCGGAAAAAACCCTGCTGCGGTCTGCCTTCAGTAATCGCTTAACTACCAGCTTCTTCGTCGGTTGCTTCATGAATGGTGTTCAGTTGGTCTTGCCGATTTCGTTTCGCAAAAAATCCTCCAAATGATCCAATCGCCGGTTCCAAAAGTCGGTGAGTTGTTGGAGAACCTCCTGTGCCTGGCCCAACGGCCCGGTGTTGACACGAAAGCGGTGGAATTTGCCGGTCTTGACGCGTTCGATCATGCGCGCCCGCTCTAACACTTTGAGATGTCGAGAGATCGCCGGAGCGGAGATGGAAAAGGGCTTCGCCAGTTCAGAAACACTGCAACCGGATTTCGCCACCCTCAGCAGGATCCGGCGCCGGACCGGGTCAGCCAGCGCCCGAAAGACGCGGTCGAGGTTTGCTGCTTTACGATTAACCATCTTGTTAATCGTAGTCCACGGGAATAATCCCGTCAAGAACCAACCAACATCAACCCAAGACGTTATCCCGCCGCGCGCATGATCCACGCGGAAAAGCAGCCCTCCCCTGCCTGAATACAGAGTGCCGAACTCGATTTTCGATTTCAATGAAAAGCGCCACGGCCACCCCCTCCATTGTAGGAGACGAGGTAACGAGTCTCTGATCGACGCCCCCCCTCGGTGACTACGCCACCGAATTTGGCCGGCTACGTCGGTCGCGGCAGCAACACGTCCTGGTCGGACCAGCCGGGGTAATGTGTTTATTTTGTGCAGGATGGCGGCACCAACACCCTCACGGCGTCGTTCATTGTGGGTGGGGACCTCTACTGGAGCTCCGGACGCCGGTACGGTAGCTTATACTACTTTGATGGTGAGCCCTTGTGCGCCTTGACGGCTGTTCGCGGGGAGATTACAAGTCGCTCATGAGCAACACAACCATCCTGGCTTCAGCTTTGTCCCTGTTCGCCGTTGGCTTCGGGCTGAACACTTTTGCCCAGGGGAGCCCGGCCACGGGCAAGGCGACCGGAGAAATAGTTACCGCCGCGAACAAATTCCTGGCCACGCTCGATGACGGCCAGCGCGGCAGAGTCGTTTTTGATTTCAAGGATGAGGCACAACGCAAACGTTGGTCGAATTTTCCGACCGCAATTTTCAAACGCGCCGGTTTGCGCATGGGCGAGCTTACAAAGCCGCAGCGAGACGCCGTCTTGGCGTTGCTTGCAGCGGCGCTAAGTCCACAGGGCTACGAGAAGGTTTTGCAAATCGTCGAGGGCGACGAGGTGTTGAAAAAAGCCGACGGCGGTGGACGGCTCATTTTCGGGCGCGACGAATATTATGTTTCATTTCTCGGCCAGCCATCGACCACTGAGCCGTGGATGATTCAGTTCGGAGGGCATCACCTCGGGCTCAACGTAACGCTTTTAGGTGAACAAGGCACCCTCGCACCCAGCCACACTGGCGCCCAGCCGGCGATTTACGAACTCGAAGGCAAGACCGTGCGCCCTCTCGGTCTCGAAACCGACAAGGCGTTTGCCCTTATCAGTTCGCTGGACGAAGCGCAGCGCAAGCAGGCCATCCTCGGGTTCCAGATGCACGACCTCGTGCTTGGACCGGGACGCGACGGCCAGATGATTCAGCCGGAAGGAATCAAAGGCTCGGATTTGACCGGGAAGCAGCGTGAGATGTTGCTGGACCTGGCAGGCGAATGGACCGGCATCATGCACGAAGCTGTCGCGAAAGCGAAGATGGACGAACTGAAGCAGCACATCGCCGAGACGTGGTTTGCGTGGAGCGGCCCAACCGAAAAAGGCAGTGCGGCTTACTTCCGCATCCAAGGGCCGACGGTGATCATCGAATACGCCCCGCAACGCATGGGCGGAGACCCGACCAAGCACATCCACACCATTTACCGGGACCCAACCAACGATTACGGGGCAAAATGGCGGAAACCATGATCCAGATCCTCCGTTGTCTAGTAGGGCTCCTGCTCGGGTTGTTCGCGTTTCCGTCCACCAGTCTCGCTCATCGGCTTGACGAGTATTTGCAGGCGACACTCGTGACCATCGAACCCGGTGAAGTTCGATTGCAAATCAATCTCACACCCGGTGTGGCGGTCGCCGAACAGGTACTCTCTCTGATCGATCGCAATCGCGACGGTGTGATCTCGACAAACGAGGCCACAGCCTACGCCAAATTGCTAATACGCGACCTTATCCTCCGGCTGGACCAGCGGAAGGTTGAATTGAAACTGACCTCATCCAACTTTCCGGCGCCGACCGAACTGCGCACCGGCTGTGGAGTCATTCAGATTGAGTTTTCCGCGACTATCGCCCCGCTTCCGGCTGGCGCGCACAGGCTTATCCTCAAGAACCGGCATCTACGCGCGTTGAGCGTTTATCTCTTCAACGCCGCGCAGCCCAGGTCGAGCTCGGTTCATGTCACCAGGCAAAAGCGAAACGACAACCAGAGCACTGGCGAAATCGAATTTACCGTTGATTAACGGGCGAATTCCCTCCATAGGGGGCGGAATTGTCACAGCGCATCGCTCACCATCGGTCCGGTCCGGATTCACCGGTATGTTTGGAAACTCTACGATGAAGCTCGCACATTTAGGCATCGGTCCCGGTCTGACCTGTTGCCTGCTCACATTCTTGAGTTCGCCCGGAGTTCTGCCCGGGCAAACGACCAACTTGCTCTCACGGGAGCCGGGCAACGCTGGTGAACCCCTGAACTGGACCACTCAGCAAGACCATAAAAACATGATGGACCAGTTGGGCATCATCCGGCTGCGTCCAGGACCCAGCGGACAACCGGGCATGACGAACTCCGCCAATTACGACTCTGCTAAGGCGAATCCATTCCCCGATCTACCCGAGGTCCTGACGCTCAAGAACGGGCAGAAAGTCACGTCAGCCGAGATGTGGTGGAAACAGCGCCGGCCTGAGCTCGTCGAGGATTTCGAACGCGAAGTCATCGGACGTGTGCCAAAGAACGTGCCCAAGGTGACTTGGACCGTGGTGTCGAATGCCACGGACGGGCTGATCGGCGACTTGCCCGCCAATGGCAAACGGCTTGTCGGCCATGTTGACAACTCGACTTGCCCGTCGATCACCGTGGACATTCGCATGACTGTCGTGACTCCGGCCCAGGCCAGGCACCCTGTCCCGGTGCTCATGATGTTCGGAGGGTTCGGTGGGGACGGACTGCCACGACCGGCCGGCTCTCCTGTGCCCACAAACCGCTTTCGCGAGTTCGGCGGCCCATACAAGGATCCCCCTTCAACGGAGCAATTGCTCGCCGCCGGTTGGGGTTACGCCACCATCAACCCTGGGAGCATCCAGGCGGACGACGGCGCCGGACTAACCAGGGGCATCATCGGCCTGGTCAATAAAGGCCAGCCTCGCAAGCCTGACGATTGGGGATCGCTGCGTGCCTGGGCCTGGGGCGCTGCACGCGGCCTGGATTATCTGGAAACGGATCCCGCCGTTGACGCAAAGAAAGTCGGGATCGAAGGAGTCTCGCGATTCGGCAAGGCTGCGCTGGTCGCCATGGCCTTTGAACCCCGCTTCGCCATGGCGCTGGTCGGGTCCTCCGGTGAAGGCGGCGCCAAGCTCCACCGCCGGAACTTCGGCGAAGCGGTCGAGAATCTGACCGGCTCGGGCGAATACCATTGGATGGCGGGCAATTTCCTCAAGTATGGCGCCTCGGAATCCTCTTTCGGCAGCAGGAACGCAGGCGACCTGCCTGTGGATGCGCACATGCTCATCGCCTTGTGCGCTCCTCAGTTCACTTTCATCAGTTACGGTATCCCCGCACGTGGGGATGCCAATTGGCTGGACCAACAGGGCAGTTACATGGCCACCGTTGCCGCCGGGCCGGTGTTTCGGTTGCTCGGAGCGCGCGATATCGGCGAGAAGGAAGATTATCGAACCGCTAAGATGCCGCCGGTGAACACTGGTTTGCTCGACGGTGAACTTGCGTGGCGTCAACACGACGGCGGTCATGAGGACCGCTCGAACATGAAGTATTTCATCGCCTGGGCAAACAGGCTGATCAAGCACTCCCCGCCCCCAACCCCCGCGGCCGCCGGTGCTGCGCAGCAGGAGTCTCGCTCAGGTGGTCGCTCGGGCTCAGCGAGTCGCCCCCAACCGCGAACCGATTCTAACTCGCTGCTGGCGCATCAGCAGTTAGTCCGGAAGGCAAAACAAGGAGGCATAGACGTCTTTTTCGTGGGCGACTCAATTATACGCCGTTGGGGCGCTACCGACCCGCAATACCAGCCGCTCCTTGAAAATTGGAAAACGAACTTCTTTGGTTGGAACGCGGCGAACTTTGGTTGGGGAGCCGACCGCATCGAGAATATCCTTTGGCGTCTCGAAAACGGTGAACTCGATGGTGTGAACCCGAAGGTCATCGTTGTGCTCGCCGGAATTAATAATGTAGGCACCGAGCCCGGTGGTGCGGACAGGGTCGAGGACATCACCCAGGGGCTCAGGGCTCTCCTCGACGTGTGCCAGGCCAGGGCCTCAAACGCCACCGTCATCATGACAGCTATTTTCCCCCGCAATGACAACATGGCTGTGATTCCGTCGATCAATCAAATCAATCGCAACATCGCGCGGATGGCGGATGGCAGGAAAGTCCGGTACCTCGATATTAACGACAAACTCGCGGACAAGGATGGCAGGTTGTTTCCCGGCATGATGAATGCCGACCAGCTTCATCCGACCCTCAAGGCGTATCAGGTTTGGGCTGACGCCTTGAAACCCATGCTAACGGACCTGCTCGGTCCCCCCGCCAAAAACGACCACGCTCCGCCACCGACAGGTGACCCCAGTTCGAACGACTCGCGCTAAGCAAGATGAAAGCATCGTCTACGCGCTGGTGGCCGTCCGCCAGGACCTTCCAAGCAGGAATACAGAGCGCGATACCCTCGCGGCCGTGTGCCAACACAGCGACTATTTTAAACTTCTAATTCGCGCTCACCTCCGCCAATTCTCGAGGAGCAGAAGGCGTGTTTTCCATTAGCGCAGATTAGCGGTTCCATTTCACGCGACGCTACATTCGGCCGGTTCGCTCGCCAGCCTTTCCTGTTCCCATAGCCCAAAGCACAAAGCGGCCGGGGCCTAAACTCCGGGTTGCTGGTGAGATTTCATCAACAGGATTGCCTTGAGCGCCTCAGAAAAGCCAACGAAGGCCGACGCAAAACAGACCGCAAATTAGCGCTCCGAGGCCCAGAACAACCGCGCCAGGAACGCGTTTCTGAGGAAGCTCGAACCACATATATAAGCTGCTTAGAACCATGAAAATTAAGCCACCTGCAACGGCGTCCATCGAAAACGCCCACAAAGAAGTTAGCGCCCAGTCACGGCGGTTGCGAGGATCATCCATTTGAACGCCCGTAAATGTGTGCAGCACTTTGATCACCCCCCACAGGTTCACATCACTTTGCCGCACGTTAACGCGCTTCCGCGCGAAATCAGCTTTGATGAAAAAGAAATGGCCCGGACGCCTGACTTGAAAATCAAACTGATTGGGGTCCGTCCGTGTTGTGGTCCACAAGATCTCACCCTCGATGCCAAGTTGTCTCATAATCTCGTGCGCCTGACCAAGGTCACCCGTCACCTCAGGGCCGGCGGCAGTCATCTCCCGCTCGTAATTCGTCTCTTTGCGGTTGTTCCAGGATTCCGCAAAGCTCCAGGTCGAATGGTTCAGGATGAGGCCGCTGATGGCAAACAGCCACACGAAGAAGAGCAGAAACAATCCCGCGTAATAATGTAGCTTGCGATTCCAGCGCTCGAATCCGGCCCGGAATCGAGGGACATTCGGCGATTTGGCTGGACCTGTTGGTTCAATGGCTGAGGGCATACGCCATTCCGAAAAAAGATAACGCCCCGGCGAAAAGCAGGATAACTCCCACCGCTCGTTCAGCGCGCAGCACATACCAGAGATAAATGCCGCTGACCGAGATAAACAAAATCAGGTAAACCGTTGCGTCCGCCATCCAACGCCACACCCTCATATAGAACCAATTCATCCGGATATCAGGCCCATGTTGACCTGGAGATTTATGGAGGGTCACCAGGGCATCCGCCAAACCTGTCTCCCGGGTCACGATGGTTGCTTCACCGCTGGCGATGCTGATGCTCACGGTCGTCTCGCGTCCGGGGATCGTTACGGGTATGATCAGCTTCTCCTCTTTGACCATGTGCCGGACGAATCCGACCTCGCCGCGGACATCAGCCTTTTCAAGCGTCGGCTTAAGCGCATCGATGAGCGGCCGTCCCGAGAGCTTCTGCCAGTCTGCTGGAAGCGGTAAAGCTGATACCGCGCGCGTAGCGGAGGTTTCTGGAGCGATCCTCGGCAGCCAGGAGTGTACCAGAAAAAACACGCTGATGGCAAAGACCAGCACGAATGGGCTGATGAAAAGCCCAAAGTATAAGTGGAGATCCCGAATGAGTCGGTAAAATCGCCCTCTCATTCGGTGAAGGCCCTTTCAGAATTTGAAGCCCGCGCAAAGTCTTCGCAGTGGAAAGATCTCGCCTGACAAACGTGTCGAATGTCAACGAGGTTCATGGTCCTAGGTTAAAGCGGCGCCCAACTGGAAGCCACCAATAACCCGCAGGTCGATTGGGGCACGAAGAAACCGGTCGGCGGTTCTTGACCCCATCAGTAGCAGAAAGAGCGCAGGGCGCTAACACGCACCACCCGGGCTAAGTTATTCCGTCGATTCGCCGAGTTGCCACAAAAGAAAAGTCCAGATGTCAGCTTGATGCTCGTTTATGGAGGAAAGCGTTGTTTGGAAGTGGCCTTCGTCATAGTTGACGCTTAAGAGAATGGGCTGGCCGCCTATGGTCTCCGTTCGTCGGCACGCCGTCCGCGGCCTGACCCTTCGGGGGTTGGCCATTCGTAGGTTCGCTGTTCAGCGGGGCGGGGACGGCCACGGCCCCGGAATTCGCTGGCAACGGGTTCTCCACAGGGACGCGGCCGCCACCGACTCACGAATGCACACCGACAGAACCGGCTGCCTCTCGTTGGCTCAATGCTCTTGTGTGCGCCTGACATGAGCGTGAACTGATGGGGTGAAAGTCCCCTAACCTACCACAGCCTACCGTTGGCTACCACAGCCTACCACAGCCTTCCGTGACCTACCGTACGGTTACCGCAGGCTGGATCGGTTACCATCGGTTACCATCGGTTACCGATTGGTTACCGATTGGTTACCGTAGGTTACCGTAGGTTACCGTGGGTTACCGAGCGGTTACCGGCGGGTTACCGAAATCTGAGCGGTCGGTTGGTGGGGAAAGGATGTGAGGAAAGTATAAAGGATAAAGGATAAAACCACACAGGGAATTGGGTCGCCCGAGGTGGAAGAAGGTGGAAGGCGGAGGTTGCGTGGGGCGGCTGCGTGCGACCAAAGCCGGGTAACGCTTCGGACAGATTTTAACGCAAAGACGCCAAGGTGCAAAGGCGCAAAGGCGGGAATGAGCGTGAAACGTGGTCACGGAAGGGCGCCGGGGGGTGTCTCAGCGCAAAATACCAGTTCGAGTCAAAATGCGGGAAGTGGTATTACGCGGTAGTAGCTGTGATTAGCGGGGATTTGGTGGTATTGGCTGGTATTCGACGCGCGGCGGCTTGGGACAAGCGCGCCCTCCCGCGCGCGGAAATTCAATTTTGGTGCCGATAGGTGCCGATAGCTGCCGATAGGTGCCGATAGGTGCCGCTGCGGGGACAGGCTGGCGGCAGCTATCGGGAGCTATCGGGACCACGGGTTTGCGGGAGCGGGAGCTATCGGGAGTTGGGAGGGGGAGGATAAAGGATAAATTTTATTTTCTCCGCCGGGAGGGGTGATCCAGGGGTGATCCAGGGTTGAAACGTTTCCACAGGCCGTATTTACCGAGTGATTGTGCGTTTCAGGGGTTGCCAAAGGCTGATCCTTGAGATTGACAAGGGTGATCCATGAGGTTGACAAGGCTGATCCTTGAGAGTTGCTGGACCTGGCAAAACGGAGGACGCGACTGGCGGAAGAACGAACGTCGAGGACGGCGAGCTGATGGTGTGAGCGGCAGGGGGTAAAAATGCCGTCAAAGTGTCCCAAGGCCGTGTTTACCGAGGTATTCTCATTTTCAAAGTGTCCCAGAAGTGTCCCCGAAGCTTCCCACAGTATCCTGCGTGGAATGGTCGGGAATGTGCGTTATCCGTTAGGGTGACCCGGGAGAATTTCTTTCTTCGGGCAGAGGTTGAGAAATGCAAAAGCGTAGCCAAAAGCGTAGCAGAGCGCAGAAGTTGTTAATGGCCGGCGGTTTGCGAAGAACACAAATGTAGCTGCAAAAGTGTAGCAGGTGTAAAAGCGTAGCAGCAAAAACGTAGCACCTACAAAAGCGTAGCACCCGGAAGGGGATGGATGCGATCCGTTATCCGTTAGGCGGCGGTCCGGCGCGGGGCGCGGTCGTAATTATTTCTTTCGTGCCGGGGGGTGTTTTGAGGTGTGACAGTGTGACAGTGTGACAGAGCCGTGTTTACCGGGATTTTTTGCGATTTTGAGGTGTGACAGGGTGTGACACAGGAGTGTTTGGACCACGGATGAGTGGGGAGGCGGATGGAGTGGTGGAGGGATGGGGCGGTGCCGGCGGTTGCAGGGTGCAGGTTGAAAGTTGAAGGTTCGCAAGCGGCTTCCGGGGCCGGGTTTTGAACAGGAGGCAACGGAGGGGACGAAGGGGGTTGGAGTGATGGAGTGGCGGAGTGGCGTCCTGACTGCGCCGCCTTTTGGATTTCGCTCGGGCACTCGGTGTGGTCGGCAATCCAATGAACAGCATGCGACTGTGCGGGACACCTTTTCGGAGCCGCCGGGGACGTGGCCGTCCCCGCCCC
>DATMRF010000074.1:0-3134 GCA_035566435.1 Candidatus Acidiferrum sp. | reverse complement strand
TCCGGAATGGTGGCGCCCGCCGTGACCGGATATGTTTTGCAGCGAACCGGGCAATTTTACTGGGCGTTTCTGATTGTGGCGTGTGTCGCCTTCGCCAGCGCCGCTTCCTGGATTTTGCTTGTCGGCCGCGTGGAGCCGGTGATCTGGGACCGCAAGCTGCGCGCCCGCGCCGCCGCGGCGGCCTGCTAATCCTCGCCCTTCATGCACGCGATAGTTGTACTATGGTAATTACTTCGAGAGGAACTCCTGAATTTCATTCCCGAAGTGAACGGGATCAACGGCTTTTCCGCCCAGCGGCGATCCCCCAGAAGCGCGACTAGCGACCCGAGTAAACAAGGCGGATCCGTGACCAAGAGAATGAAGATAGCGGGGCTTCTGTTGCTTGCCCTTAACGTGATTGCATGTTCCAACTCTTCCCAGCGACAGAAGGAAACTGATTCCAAGCCTCCCGCACCCGTCGAAACGTCCGGCCCGGGTCCTGCGGCGGCAGAAACTCGGGCAAGTGTGAGCCCGCCGGCGAGCGGGCACGGCGTGAAGACCGAGATGCGCAACGTGATGTTTCACCTGACCGACGAGGCTGCGGCCCACGTCGAATTCCTGTCCGGAGAAATGTGGCCGACCGGCAAGAACGAGATGCCGGTTTTTGATGACAAAACCTCATTCGAGGTTCGCGTCATCAATGGAAGAATATCCATTACTCCGCAGGCCATGGCTTCGATCCTGAATAGTCAGGTGTTTGCCGCGAGTGATTCGCCGCTTAAAGACATCTCCATCTCCATTGATAAAGACCGACTCCAGATTAAAGGAAGATTGCGCGCCAGAGGCGATATTCCATTTGAAACCTCGGCCGTCCTCACCGCCACTTCCGACGGCCGGATCCGGGTGAGTACCGAGAAGCTCAAAGCCCTGCATGTTCCAGTGAAGGGGATGATGGATAAGCTTGGCATCGAGCTGGCGAGCCTGCTCAGCACCAGCAGGATTCCCGGCATGGTTACGGACAAGAATGATGTTTTGATGGATTTGGGAATGGTCTTACCGCCGCCGCATATCAAAGGAAAAGTCTCGGCGGTCATGATCGGGGACAATTCCATCGTCACCATCTTTGGCGATGAAACAAAGCCGGCCTCGGCGAACGATCCCGTCAGTTACATGAGCTTCCAGGGGAATCCCGTGCGATTGGGCAAGCTCACCATGCAGAACACCGACCTCACCGTTCTGAGTCTGGATTCCGACGACCCCATCGATTGGAGTCAGGACCACTACCGCGACCAGCTCGTCGCCGGATATTCCAAAATTACCCCAAACTTTGGCCTTCGCGCTTATGCAAAGAACTTCGCGAAACTCCCCCATCGGCTGCCAACTCCGGTCCAAGCCAAGAACTGATCTTTCAGGGCAAAGTTGCGTCCAACTGCCCGCCGAGCGGGCTGCGAAGACGGCATTCAAAGGTGACTCACGTCACCGCAATGTGCCAAACCGGCTCCTAGATTTCTTGACATGACCTCACCGGGCAAACCCGACCGCGTCGCCTGGATCCAAGGACCTTCGGCACGCTGCAGCCCGCTGCCGGAACGCGCGCAAGAACCGTTGAGCCTGATCCTTCGGGGCGCACCAGGAGTAGGCAAAGCCACGCAGGCGGACCTGCTCCATCAGCGCCTGAATGCGTGCCACCTCTCGACCGGCGACGTATTCCGAGCTGCCGGAAGCCGCGCCGAGTGCGACCAAAGCCTCGCGATAAAGGCCGCCCTGCAATACATGCGCCGGGGCGAACTGGTTCTCGATTCGATCGTCTGGGAAATGGTCCTGGAACGCAGCGGCTGCCTGCGCTGCGGCGGCGGATTCCTGCTGGATGGATTCCCACGTACGCTGGCGCAGGCGGAATCGCTGAAACAACTGATGGAAAACCAACGGCTGGATCTGACGGCGGTACTGAATTACCGGTTGCCGCTGAACGAGATTGTCGCCCGCCTCAGCGGACGCCGCACCTGCCAGGGTTGCAAAGCGGTCTACCACGTTACCGAGCGGCCGCCGAAAGCGGCGGACACCTGCGACCGCTGCGGCGGAAAGCTTTATCAGCGCGAGGACGACCGGCCGGAATCAGTGAAGGTCCGCCTGGAGACTTACGAGACGAGCACCGCGACACTGATCGACTTTTACCAGCGTTTGGGCCTGCTGGTGACGATAGCGGCCCGTGGCTCACCCGAAGCGATTTGCGAACGCACCATCGCGGCGTTGGACGACTGGCGCAAGCGCAAAGCGGCCCTCGAGAGAGCGTAACGGACAGGCTATTTGATTTTTACGCCCCAGAACCCGGCGTCGGGCTCGGCGAGAGCGATGCCGACTTCCCATGCTTCGTGGCCGCGCCACACGACTTCGCCCTCGGCGCAGCGGCCTGTTTCGGGTAGCACCAACCGGACTTGCCGGCGGAGCGGCACATCGGCTCCGACAACCGCCATGCAGCCGGAGTGGCTGACATCCACGGTCAACCCGTTCGCGGTGCGGCGGGCTTCGCCTTCATCCCACTCAAGGCGCAAGCGGAGGCTGGCGGTCGCACGCGGGTGAGAGCGCATGCTAGCCCAGCGATCTTCCATCATTTTAAGCTGCGAAATCGTTTGTTCCGGAGATAACAAAGCCATGGGAAACCTCTCGGGGAGATAACAGCTAGGGGGGCCATCTAAAAAGCTAAACCCGTGCTGGCTCCGCGTCAATGGTACTCTTCCAGAAAATTTCCCCTCCGGCATCCCTCCATCACGAACCTGGATACCCCCGGCCCCCCGCTTAATTCTTGGCTGGCTCCAGGCTTTCCACAAGCAGGGGCTCAATCTTCTCGAAGCGGTCCTCCACCGTAAAGGGTTTCCGAATATAGGCCCGGGCCCCCGCCTCCATCGCCCGGAGCTCCTCCTCCTCGGAGGTGTGCTTGGTGATGACCACTACGGGGTGTTCTGGGCATTTCGCACATAGGCCAGGGCTTCCAGAAGCTCAAGGCCGTCCATCAGGGGCATGTCAATGTCGGTCAGAATCAGGTCGGAGCTAAACCGTTGTACCATGCCGAGCTAGCTCACCGGCTCCCCGTGCCGCCGGCGGCCGGGCAAAGAAAAAGCCCGCCCCGGCTTCCCGGAGCGGGCTGTCAAAACGTT
>DATMRF010000073.1:0-23169 GCA_035566435.1 Candidatus Acidiferrum sp. | reverse complement strand
TCACGAAGCTTTCGCGCTGCCCGGCCGGACTGCCGGTGCTGTAATTCATCGCATAAGCACATTGCCATTGCTTCTCGATGGGGCATTTGAAAATGGTCGCGCTATTGGTTGTACCAAGAAAGGGAGAGAGCAAGCCGTTTCTGTAACCTGCACCGGGCGTGCCGTCGGGAACCTGGGTCGGATCGTATGGCGCCCACCAAACTTCATTCGGCCCCGTGGGCGGCGGACTGCCCGGACTCGTGCCGCTGGGAACGGGTGAGGACAGCCCATAAGGATCATTCGGCGTGTCCGGACAAAGCCGCTGGGGACAATTCACCTCGTTGTTGTCGGTGCGGTACATGACGTAGGCCAAACCGGTCTCCTTGAGACTATTGAGACACGTGGTCTGCTGCGCCTTGGCCTTGGCTTTGGCGAGGGCGGGCAGCAGCATCGCAGCCAGGATGGCGATGATGGCGATGACGACGAGCAACTCGATGAGTGTAAATGCGCGCGGCGAATCACGCCGGGGGTCGAAAGGTTGTCGCATGGAAATGAAGATGTACCCATGCGATATATTCTGTCAAATATGACGGACATAAACCCGAGCCACTCGCGCGAGGCCATCACCCCTTTAATAGCCTGCGAAGCTGTCGCCAGTTGCCGGCACAGGCCTTCAGGCTTTGCGCTTCCAATTCCCGGTAGAGCTTTAGCGCCGTTTGGCCCGTTTCCGTAAGCACCGCTCCCCCATGCTGTTCTCCGCCCCGCGAGGCGACGACTAGCGGCTCATGGAAACAGGCGTTCATCGTCTTGATCAGCGTCCAGGCTCGCATATAGGACATGCCCATCCGCTCGGCGGCGGCCCGAATCGAACCGGTTTCAGCGATCAGCGCTAGCAAATCCACTTTGCCCGGCCCAAGCGCAACCTCTTCGCCGCATAACACTCGCATGCGGGGCAACAATCGTGCCACACGCCCTGGGTTGGATTTCATTCTGAAGACGGAGTGTAGCAGTGGTCCGTCCCCCTGCCAACCACCTGCGCAACCGCAGAAACGGAAAGCTGCTGCGGAATCCAATTCTCCGGCTGTGCCGGCTCGCGTTCTCTGCTGTTAACACCTCCCGGAGCTCAATCCCGCGCGCCCTCTTCCCATCCGCGTAATCCGCGCAATCCGCGGTTGATTCCCGTCCCCGGCGCGACCCAACCTACACACTTCTTGCCATCGCCCTTAGCAAAAACCAGCCACCCCACCAGGACCGCCGATTTCCAAGTCACTCTGCTACCCTCGCCATCATGCATCAGCCTCCAACGAAACCGTCCTCACCCTCGCCCCCGCCTTTCGGTTCTCATTTTGTATTCAACATTCTCAATTCCGCCTCCTTGCCAATTGGCGTACGTTATGCTGCTTTCTCTGCCATGCAGGGCGCTGACGCCCCATTTGAAGCTTTCCAGCACAAAACCTGGGACGATGTCTCCCAGGCAGCGCCCAACTGTGCCCAAAAACAAGTCACTACCCTTTAGTTAACGGCGGTTAACGGCACTTTAATACAAAGACTCGTTTCCCCCCATGACCCCATCACTCCATGACTCCACTTTCGTTCCGCACTGCGCACTCAGATGGGACGGCTGGGACGGTCTGGGACGGTCGTGGGACGGCTGCAAAAGTGAGAATCGCTCGTGTACACCGAGCTTGGGACGGTGGGACGGCTGTACACCCCCAAAGCACCCTCCCACCCCATGCCGCGCGGTGTTGTCGGCTAAAGCTTCAGGCGACGGCAGACCGGGTATCCGACTGCCAACTCGCGCACCCGCTCGCACGGCATCGCACCTCGTCGGCGCTATCCGGCGCTACTAAACGTAATATCTTCTGATCGCCTGGCTATCACCTATCAACTTTCGACTATCAACTATTTCAGTGCCCACCCGGGCAACTGCTCTTTCACATCTTAATTGGGAAACGACGCCGCGTTCCGTCCGGAGCGCGGAGCTCCAGCTCGACCCATCGGCAGGCCGAGCCGGCCTCCGCGCTCCCGCGTCGCATGAATTCTCATGAGTTCTCACGAATTCTCACGGTTTCTCGCTAATTCTCGTTAGTTCTCGTTACGAACACTCGGCTGTCTCCGCTCCTTGGACCTTGGACTCCGACGCCAAATCCAAGTGTCGGGAGCCTCACCTTGTGAGGATGGTTCTGCCATAATTCGTGACAAGTCCTGCCCGTCGGGGTAAACCACCGGCACTCAAAATGAAGCCCGGCAGGCCACGAATCACAACCTCTGGCGCAACTCTATTGGCTTCGCTCGCTATGCTTACAAATGTCTCGGCCGCTCAAATGAGCTCACTGCCTCCCGACCTGGTCATCCTGAATGCCTCCATCCACACCGTGGACGACTCCCGGCCCACTGCGGAGGCGGTTGCAATTCTGGGGAACCGCATCGTTGCGCTGGGCGCCACCTCCGAAATCAAGCCGCTGGCGGGACCGAAAACGCGGGTCATCGAAGCGCAGCAACGAACCGTGTTCCCCGGTTTCAATGACGCGCATGTCCATTTCCTGACCGGCGGTTTTTCCCTCGCGAATGTCGATTTGCGCGACGCCAAATCTCCCGAGGAACTGGCGCGCCGCCTTAGCGAGTACGCCCGGAAGTTGCCCAAGGGCCGCTGGATTCTCGGCGGCGATTGGGATCACGAAAAATGGTCCGGCGCGCCTTTGCCGACGCGCCAGATGATCGATAGCGCAACGCCCGACCATCCCGTGTTTGTGAACCGGCTCGACGGGCACATGGCGCTGGCGAACAGTCTTGCGCTCAAGCTGGCAGGAATCACCAAAGAAACCAAAGACCCGCCGGGCGGCCTCATCGTCCGAGAGCCAAACACCGGCGATCCCACCGGCGTTCTGAAAGACGCCGCCCAGGACCTGGTCGAACGCGCCATTCCTCCAAAGAGCTTCGACGAAAAGCACATCGCCGCTCGCGCCGCCACCGACGACGCGGCTCGGCTCGGGGTCACCAGCCTCACCGATATGTCCGCCGGGGATGATGTCGGGCTGTACCAGTATATGCTCGATCGAGGCGAGTTGAAGACTCGCATCTATGCCATCCGCTCGATTGTCTCCGGGGAAGTTCTGGCAAAGACTGGTGTGCGCGCCGCATTCGGTAGCGACATGCTACGCATCGGTGGCTTGAAGGGTTTCGCCGACGGCAGTCTCGGCTCTTCCACGGCGCTGTTCTTCGAACCTTATTCCGATACTCCGAACACTCGCGGGTTATTGTTCGACCAGATGCTGCCGGAAGGCATCATGCTCCAGCGCGTCGAGGCCGCCGACCAGCTCGGCCTTCAGATCATGATCCACGCGATCGGCGACGAGGCTAACCTGCGCATCCTCGATATCTATCAACAGGCCGCCGCCAAAAACGGGACGCGCGACCGCCGGTTCCGCATCGAGCACGCCCAACACCTGCGCTCCAGCGAAATCCCCCGCTTCGCCAATCAGAAAATCGTCGCCTCCATGCAGCCGTACCACGCCGCGGACGACGGCCGCTGGTGCGAAAAACGCCTCGGGCCGGAACGGTCAAAGGGCGCTTACGTCTTCCGTTCGCTGCTCGACACCGGGGCGGTGCTGGCCTTCGGTTCGGACTGGACCGTGGCCCCGCTCAACCCGCTGACAGGAATCAAGGCAGCGGTCACCCGCCAGACCCTCGACGGCAAACACACCAACGGCTGGCTGCCGGAGCAAAAAATCACTCTGGACGAAGCGGTCCGCGCCTACACTGTTGGCTCCGCCTACGCCGAGTTCGCCGACCAGGTCAAAGGCACCATCACCCCCGGCAAACTCGCCGACCTGGTAATGCTCGACCGGGATATTTACAAAATGGACCCGGCAAGAATTGATCAGGCGAAAGTGCTCCTGACCGTCATGGATGGACGCATCGTGCACGAGACACCATAGGGCCTTCAATGGGCCGCCCCGTCTCAACAAATTCGGTGCAATCTGAACAGGCAGGCACGTTCTTGGACTGGGACCCAAAGCGGCAGAGGACAGCCGCACTCCAAAACCCTCGGGCACATGATGCGCATGCGACGGCGCTTGCGTTTTGGAGTGCGGCTGTCCTCTGCCGCTTTGGCTTCTTCGTCTCAATTCCGCCCGACAATCTCAATCGCACCCCCCAATTCCCCGCGCGTGACAAGCGTGTGGCCGTCTGTTAGCCTTCCCAACTTGAATTGTTAACTTGGCTTTATTGAATATGCGCTCTGACACCATTAAAAAAGGCGTTGAACGCGCGCCACACCGCTCCTTGTTGCGCGCCACTGGTTCCATCGAATCCGAAGCCGACTGGGACAAGCCGTTTATCGCTATTTGCAACAGCTACACCGATTGCATCCCCGGCCATGCGCACCTGAATGAGGTCGGCCTGCTGATCAAGCGCCTCGTGCGGGAAGCGGGCGGAGTGCCGTTCATTTTCAACACGATCGGGGTGGACGACGGCATCGCGATGGGCCACGGCGGCATGAAATACTCGCTGCCCTCCCGCGAGCTGATCGCCGATTGCGTCGAGACGATGGTGCGGGCGCATTGTTTTGACGGGATGGTCTGCATCCCGAACTGCGACAAGATTGTGCCGGGCATGATGATGGCCGCGATGCGCGTCAACATTCCAACGGTCTTTGTCAGCGGCGGTCCGATGGCGGCGGGCGTGGCCGAGCAGTCGGCGGACAGCCAACTGCCGGCGCATCTGCGGCCGGCGACCCAAAAATCCGACCTGATCTCCGTGTTCAAAGGCGTCGCCGAGGTGCAAACCGGCAAGATTTCCGAGGCCGACTTAAAACGCCTCGAGCAGACCGCTTGTCCGACGTGCGGCTCCTGCTCGGGAATGTTCACCGCCAACTCGATGAATTGCCTGTGCGAGGCGCTCGGGATCGCGCTGCCCGGTAACGGCACGATCCTCGCCGTTTCGAAGGAGCGCGAAGCCCTCTATGAACGGGCGGCCCATGCGATCGTCAAGCTGGTCGAGGCCGACATCAAGCCGCGCGACATCGCCACCGTCGAAGCATTTGACAACGCCCTGACCCTGGACGTCGCGATGGGCGGCTCCACCAATACCATTCTGCACACGCTCGCGATTGCGCGAGAGGCCGGCATCTCCTACGACATTAAACGCATCGACGAGATTTCCCGCCGGGTGCCCTGTGTTTGCAAAGTGTCCCCCTCCTCGAATTACCATGTGCAGGACGTGCATCGAGCTGGTGGCATTCACACGATTCTGGGCGAATTAAAGCGAATGGGCGCGCTGACGCTGACTTGTAAAACCGTAACGTGCAAAACCATTGGCGAGAACATCGACGAATGGGACGTCCGCTCCGAAAAGTGCACCGCGTGGGCAAAGACCGCTCGGGTGTCCGGCTGCTCCGCCCTCGTGCTCGACCCCAACGATAAGCTTGGTCCGGCCGGCCGTACCGCCAGTGGCAACCTGATACCCAAACCAATGATGTTCTTCCCGGCCGACGCGCGCGCGATCACCTTATGGCGGCTGGCCGCGGCGTTTAATGCGGGCGACGCCTCTGCCGCCGCGCTCCTGTTCACCGACGACGCCGAGTTCCAGGTCAACGAAACGGTCACCTGGAAAGGCCCCGCCGCCATCGAGGCCGGACTGAAAGAGAAGTTCGCCGAATTCAAGGGAATGGTGCGCGCCGAACTGGGGCAATTGAAGGGGACACCGGTGCTCGTCATGTGGAAATACGGCCCGGGCGGGCATAAGGAGATGTTCTGCCTCGTGCGCACGGGCCGGTTGCGCAGTTGGCAAATCAGCAAAGCGTATCACGAGCATCGCCCGGGGCAGCTCAAGGAGGCCCAGCCCAGCGGCCTGATGCCTTATGATTCGGCTTTCAGGTTCAACGCCGAGGATTGCATCCGGACCAAAGATACCGCCTACACGAAGGACGGCGGGTTGGCGATCCTCTACGGCCAGCTTGCCCCCGAGGGCAGCGTGGTGAAAACGGCTGGTATCAGCGACGCGTTCAAAGCCTACTGCGGCCCCGGATTTGTTTTCGAAGGACCCTGCGTGATTTTCGAGAGCCAGGAGGATGCCTGCGAAGGCATCCTCGGCAGCAAAGTGAAGGCGGGCGACGTCGTCGTCATCCGCAATGAAGGCCCGCGCGGCGGACCCGGCATGCAGGAGATGCTTTCGCCCACCAGTTACATCGTCGGCATGGGGCTTAGCGACAAAGTGGCGCTCATCACCGATGGCCGGTTCAGCGGCGGCACCGCCGGGGCCTGCATCGGCCACGTCTCCCCGGAGGCCGAGGAGGGCGGACCGATCGGCCTGCTGCGAAATGGCGACCGGCTGCGGCTCGATTTCCCGAATCGCCGGATTGACATACAGGTCCCCGAAGCCGAACTGGCTCAGCGGAAAGAAGGCTGGCGGGCGGTAAATCGCGATCTTAACGGATGGCTCAGGCGCTACCAGAAACTCGTGACCAACGCCAGCCAGGGCGCCGTGCTGGCGAGCTAAAAAGAATCACCCGGACCTCGGGGCGCGGGATTCCAACCCCGCGCCCCGCACCTCCAGGCGCGTCCTACTCGCAAATCTGGCGCTCTTCTGCACGCCGCGTCGTTGACCCTCCGGCCTTTGGCGGCGCGGATTCAGCCAGCGCCTGGCGGTGAGTGCCCGCAAAGACCAGCTGCTCCGGCCGCGGCTCCGGCTGAGGCTCGATCACCCGTTCCACCACCTGGCGCATCCGCTGGAACCACCATTGAGCGCGAGAAATACGGCGTTGTCGGCGATCCACTGAAGGGCACGGCTTCCCGTTGCCCAGACCCAGTTCCATTTGTCCGTTATACATATTGTGCCTTTCTTTTTGCGCAGATTCTCGCAGGGGCACCTGGACAAAGGCTGTCCAGGTAAAAAAAATGTTTCTCTGGGGATGGATAATTGAATCTGATTTTAAAAACGCACCCGCATCGCGGCCGGAAGAGTGAGCGCCAAAGCGGGAGTGCGAGCGTCCCCGCGAGCCCTGTCTTCTATCTTTCCGGACTTGGAGCCCGCCGAATTGAACATTGCCAAAACCGAAGGGTCTGTTAATACAGTCGCTCATTGAAAGGGCTCGCGCCGGAACCTTGGTGGGGAAACCAAACCGATGAGTGCTAAAGCGAATCCAGCCCGGAACTGCCGCGGCCGGGAAGTTTGGCGGCGGCCTTCGCTTCTCCTGATTTCAGCCTGGTTGCTGGTGTTTGCAGCCTCAGCCCAAATAGCCAGAGCAGCCCTTCAGTTTGACGTGTTCCTGGGATACGATGGGACGATTCCCGAGGCGAGCTGGTTCCCCGTGGTGTGTGAGGTCAAGAACGATGGGCCCTCTTTCAAGGGCACAGTCGAAGTGGAGGCCGGAACCTACAACCAGGGACAAAAGCGCTTGTTCGAGGTCGAACTCCCGACCGGGACACTCAAGCGATTGGTTATTCCCGTGTTCGCCTCGACGCGCGGTTACAGCACCTGGGATGTCCGGTTGCGGGATGAGCGGGGAAAAATCCGCGCCGAGCAATTGGGCATGCAGGCGCGCAAATTGCTGGCTCCAGCGACGCCGCTCGTCGGGGCGCTGTCCCGCACGCCCGGCGGCGCGCCCGTGCTCAAGGAACTCCCGACTCCGAATTCAGAGATGCAGCCCACCTGTGCGCGTTTGCTGCCTTCCATCTTCCCCGATAATCCGCTGGTGCTCGAAGGCCTGGATTGCCTGTACTTGAATTCCGAAAGGGCCTCTGATCTCACCGTCAACCAGGTGAACGCGATCTTTGCCTGGCTGAATGCGGGAGGCCACCTGATCATCGGGATCGAACAACCTTCGGATGTGACTTCGTCGCCTTGGCTGAAGGGCCTGGTTCCCTGCGATGTGAAGGACCTGCGAGCGGTGGCCCAGCATGCGGAACTGCAAGAATGGTTGAGCCGGCTCCCGAGCGTGACGAACGTCGCCGCGGAGGCGGAGTCCCAATCAACCGCAGCGAGAAGCATTGATGCAGCGACGCGGCGCCGGTACGGAATCGGGCAGAGGCTTCCCCTCCCCGCAGGGACGGCCCCAGCCGCAACCAGTCTCTTCGAGAATTTGGCGATGGACCCAACGTTCGAAGCGTCGGAAATGCAGGTAGCGGTCGGACCGCTGCGCGAGGGGACCGTGGAGATCGCCGCGGGAGATTTGCCATTGATGGTCACCTCGCCTCGCGGGCGCGGGCGAGTCACGACCTTGCTCTTCAGTCCCGAGCGTGAGCCGGCGCGCTCCTGGAAAAATCTGCCGGTATTCTGGTCGAAGCTGGCCGGGGTGTCCGGGGGGTTGTACGCCTCGAAGAATCTCAATGCACAGGGCGGCTGGAGCAGTGACGGTATTTTCGGCGCGATGATTGACTCGCGCCAGGTGCACAAGCTGCCGGTCGGTTGGCTGCTCCTGCTGCTGCTCATTTACCTGGCGGTGATCGGACCGCTCGACCAGTACTGGCTGAAGCGGCTCGGCAAACCGATGCTGACGTGGATTACTTTTCCCGGTTACGTAGTGGTCTTTTCCCTCGTGATTTACCTCATCGGTTACAAGCTACGCGCCGGGGAATCGGAATGGAACGAGTTGCACATTGTGGATGTGCTGTCGAACGGCGAGCGGGCCGAGTTGCGCGGGCGCACCTACTCTTCCGTCTATTCGCCCTCCAACCAGCGCTACTCCCTGGGGAGCCAGCAGAAGTACGCCACCTTGCGCGGGGAATTTGCCGGGCTGTGGGGCGGCGGCGAATCCGGCGAGAAGGCGACGATCCTGCAAAACGGTGACAGCTTCAAAGCGGAAATCTTCGTGCCGGTCTGGACCAGTGAGCTCTTCGTCAGCGACTGGTGGAATTCCGTGAATCTCCCGCTGACCGCCAGCGTCAGCCCACAAGGCGACGGCTGGCAGGTGCGCGTCGAGAACCTCACCGAGCGCAAGCTGACCAATATGCAAGTAGCCATCGCCGCTCGCATGGTCCCTCTGGGCGATTTGCCGGCGGGACAGTCGCTCACCAAGGCGGTTAAGCGGGAGGATGGAATCCCCTTGCGAACCTTTGTCTGGAATTACGGCTCAAACTTCCGCGACGCCGTCAATTATCGGCAACGCGCCCTCGGCGCGAGTGAAAGCGGCCAAATCTCCGACTTGCCCAACACTTCCATGGCGGCCTCTTTCCTTTCGCAGCTCTCGCAAACGCAGAACTATGACTACAGTTTTATTGTGCCGCCCGGGCTGGATTTAACGCCCACCGTCGAACGCGGCGGCGCGGTAGTGCTGGCTTGGGCGAGCGACTATTCGCCCGTCAAACCGATGTATCAATTCTCTCCCCGCCGCAGCCACCGCGATACGTTGTGGCGTATGACGGTCCAAGTCCAATGAAGTCTGAGGTCTCAAGTCTCAAGTCCCAAGTCTCAAGTCTCAAACCGAGCATATGGCTCCGCTCTGAATTTGCGGTCTGCCACCAACAGAAGAAATCGAGAAAAATCAAATAGAAACATACCCTATGAACAACATCGGACGGTTTGAGGATATTATCGCCTGGCAAAGAGCGCGAACCTTGACGAAGGAAATTTACGCAAGCACAAAGGCTGGACAGTTTGCCAGAGACTACGGCCTAAAGGACCAAATCCAAAGGGCTTCCGTTTCAACTATGGCGAATATCGCGGAGGGATATGAGCGGGATGGCGACAAGGAGTTTTTACAGTTCCTGTCTAACTCAAAGGGTTCCTGTGGGGAAGTCAGATCACATTTGTACGTTGCACTTGACCAAGGCTATCTGACCCAGACCAGCTTCAGCAGCCTTTTCGACCAGGCAGCGGAGGTAAGCCGGCTGCTTTCCGGGTTCATGAATTATCTTCGGCAGTCAAATGTCCGCGGCCGAAAGTATCGTAGTGTGGTGTGACGCTGAACTTGAGACTTGAGACTTGAGACTTGAGACCCTGGATTGACATATGACCGACGCTGCCCCGCCCATCCCTGCCGTGCAGACATACGGGTTAACGCGGATGTACGGCAACATCGCGGCCTTATCCGGACTGGATTTAACCGTTAACCGGGGCGACTTGTTCGGCTTCATCGGCTCGAATGGCGCTGGCAAGACCACCACACTGCGCATCCTCGCCACTTTCCTGGCGCCCTCCGCGGGCCGCGCCGACGTGCTGGGACACGATGTCGTCCGCCAAGCCGACGCCGTCCGCCATGTCATCGGTTATATGCCGGACTTCTTCGGCGTGTACAAGGACATGGAGGTGACCGAGTATCTCGATTTCTTCGGCGCGTGCTACAAGATACCAACGGCCCAGCGGGAAAAAACCGTCAATGACGTTTTGGAACTCGTCGGCCTCAGCGAAAAGAAGGGCTCACTCATAGGCGCGCTGAGCCGCGGCATGCAGCAGCGGCTCGGCCTGGCCCGGGTGTTGATCCACGACCCCCAATTGCTGCTGTTGGACGAGCCGGCCAGCGGACTTGACCCGCGCGCGCGTATTGAAATGATGGCCATCCTCCAGGAGCTCCAGCGCCTGGGTAAGACCATCATCATCTCTTCCCATATCCTGAGCGAGCTGCAGACCCTATGCAACCGCGTCGCCATTATTGAGAAAGGCAAACTGATTTACAGCGGCGCGGTCCAGGGCGTGCGAGACCAGATGTCCCAGGGCCGGGTGATCTGGGTCCGCGTGTCGAGCGACCCGGCCCGCGCGATCGAGCTATTAAAGGCCCGACCGGAGGTCGTTGAAGTGACCACGACCGACGGGGAGATAAAAGTGACCCTGGCCACCCACGACACGGATCACAGCATCGTCGCGGATGTTCTGGTGCATGGCGGCGCGAAGCTGGTCGAATTGCGAGAGGACGAAATCGGGCTCGAAGAAGTCTTTATGCGAGTGACCCGAGGGGAAACCCAGTAAGCGGGTTTAACGCGCCGCTACTCCCCTGCCCCGCCAATCGGTTCGCGGACCGATTTCACCGTCTTGGGTACCGACTGCTTTTGATAAGGCGAATGGAGGTTGAAATAGATGCCGCACAACGGCTGGGGGCCTTCGTTCTGGCTGAGAATCACCGTGACCTGCCGGTCCAGCGCGATGCCATGCCGAAGGTGGGGTCCCCGGCCTTCGTAGGCCTTGATGGCTTTGTTCAGCAAGGAAACGAGGGAGGTGTGAAATTCATCGGGCGTCTTGTCGAGGCAGATGACGTGCTTTTCGTAAGCTTTCATCGCGTCCGCTATTTCCTGTCTGAAGGTTTCGGCAGTCACACAAGAAGCATAAAACTTTACGAAAAAAAGGGAAGCCAAAACTGCTACGTTGACAACGCCTGGTCGAGCAGCGTCTTCTGTTTGGGAGGGTAATTGAGCGTCAAGGCGAGCGCGTGAGCGGCGGGCGTCATTTTCTTCCAGGCCTTCTGCAAGGCGTTGACCATTTTCTCGTCGCTCGTTTTGGCGGCCAAATCACCGAACTGTCGCTCAAGAAAAACCAGGCAAAGCGCGTCCTCCAAAACGCGGCTTTCCGAATCGTGCGGAAAGTTCTTTTTGAGATTCAAATTTTGTACCCGGACCATGAGGTCATCCGGGTAACCCACCTCGCGCAGGATGTCGCCGGCCTTCTGCGCATGGAACTTCTTCAGGTCCTCGCGCCAGCGCAGGTAGCCGGCACGTGTCATTGGGTACGAATCGCGCGGCACCTGCCACCGGCACAGATGCTGGCAGCGGGCCGCCAGCCGAAGCTCTTCCGAAGCTTGCGGGCAGACCCGCAACACCCAATCGGTCAGCCATTCGGCATAGACCAGTTCGCGCGGGCGAGCTATGCCCGCCACGTGCTCGTGGTTCGGGTCGCGCGAGTTCTCCTCGTCGAAACGCCGCAGCGCCTCAGCAAAGCGTTGCGCGTCGGCCGGTTGAGATTCTGGTGGCATGACCTTGGTCTTATCCCAAAAGTACCGTATGCTGACAAGCAGGACTAACGTTATGAGTGCACCATGGGTTAACGCGACGCCGCCCTCACCGGAAGAGTTTCAGCGGCAAATGGCCGAATTTGTGCGGCAGCAACTTCAAAATACGCGCGGGCCCGCTTTTGCCCAGGCCGAAGCCTCCGGCACCACCGAGACCGAAGAAAAGCCGCAGAAGGACCCGTTTGAATTCAAATTCAAGCCGCGCGAGGTCAAAGCCTACCTCGACCGTTTCGTCATAAAGCAGGACGAAGCCAAAAAAGTTCTCAGCGTCGCCCTGTGCGACCATTATCACCATGTCCGGCTCGCGCTCGAAGGCAAGGAATCACCCAATTACGCCAAGCAGAACATCATTCTCGTTGGCCCAACCGGCGTCGGCAAAACCTTCCTCATCCGCAATGCCGCCGACCTCATCGGCGTGCCGTTCGTCAAGGCGGACGCCACCAAATTCTCGGAAACCGGCTACGTCGGCGGCGACGTCGAAGACATGGTCCGCGACCTGGTGCGGCTCGCAGGGGGCGATGTGACGCGCGCGCAGTACGGGATTATTTATATCGATGAAATCGACAAAATCGCCGCCGCGACCAATCAGACCGGCCGTGACGTCAGCGGGCGCGGTGTGCAGACCAACCTGCTGAAGTTGATGGAAGAAACCGAAGTGCCGGCGCGCTCGACAAACGACATTGCCGGCCAAATCCAGGCGATGATGGATTTTACTCAGCGCGGCAGGAAAGCCCCGACGACCATTAACACCAAGCACATTCTGTTCATCGTCAGCGGCGCGTTTGGCGGCTTGGAAAAAATCATCCGCCAGCGTCTGCGCGAGGCCAGTATTGGATTTGCGGCCAAAGATCGCCCCCTCGATACCCCCGAGGAGGTCCTCAGCCACTCTCAGACCAAGGATTTCATCGAGTTCGGTTTCGAGCCGGAATTCATCGGCCGGCTCCCTGTCCGCGTCGTGTGCCATTCGCTGAATGTGGATGACCTGTTCCGCATCCTCAAAAACTCCGAGGCCAGCATCATACGGCAATACGAACAGGACTTCGCCGCTTATGGCATCGAGGTGCTCTTCTCCGATGACGGTTTGCGGCGCATCGCCGAGCGCGCCGGCGACGAGCAAACTGGCGCCCGCGGCCTCATGACTGTGTGCGAGCGCGTGTTCCGCGACATTAAGTTCGAGCTGCCTTCTACGACCGTGAAACGCTTCGTCGTAACCCGCGCGCTGGTGGACGATCCGGCCGCGGAGCTGCGAAAGATCCTCGCTGACCCCGGCCAGGAGGAGCGCATCGTGGCCCGCCAACTGGTGGACGAGTTCGCTCGCCGGTTCCAGGAAAATCACGGGATGAAGCTCACCTTTACCGCCGCCGCCGCCGACTTGCTGGTGACGGAGGCGCTCGAGAAATCACAATCCGTCCGCGACCTCTGCGCGCAACGGTTCAAGGACTTCCATTTCGGCCTCAAGCTGATCGCTCAGAATTCCGGCCAGCGCGAGTTCGTGCTCGATACGGACGCCGTCCGCGAACCGGACAAAATCCTAAGCGCGTGGGTGGTGGCCAGCTACCGCGGCACGACTGACAAGCAGGCCTAAGCCGCCTGCGCACCGGGAGCGCCGGCGGACTGATCCCTTACACCCGCGAACGGCTTCTGGCGAAGAGTCCAGCAGCGTGCGATTAGAAGTGGTGAACAGGAACCGGGCAAAAGGCCAAAGCGGCAGAGGACTGCCGCACTCCAAGACGCAAGCGTCTACCGTGGCTCGCACGGATGCCCGCGAGGTTTTGGAGTGCGGCAGTCCTCTGCCGCTTTTCCGTGCCTCCGCGCAAAACAGTCCCGAACCCGGCGTGCAATCTGCGAATTGCGCGCGCCAAAAACGTTTGGACCGATTAGTGCCCAACGATTTGACCACCAGCTCGAACCTCACCCCGAAAATCCACACTTCGTGAGACCCAACTTCACTCTGTGCGGTGCATTGTTCGTGGTGGTCAGCAAACTGACATACGGACAGCCCAGCGGCCCGCAGCAAGTCTTGGCCGACACGTCAGTGGTATCAGTGTCGGCCCCGAACAGCGCCGCGGCCGCGGTGGATGCTCAAACCCAAACAGCGGGCGGGTGGTTTAAGTATCAGGGCAATCCAGTCATGGGCGGTAAGTATGGCACCTGCTTCGATGTCTCAGTTTTGAAGGAAGGTGACACATATCGGATGTGGTTGTCCTGGCGGCCAAAACGGAGTGTGGCGTTGGTGGAAAGCAAGGATGGGTTTCACTGGAGCGAGCCGCCGCGCAGCGTCCTGGGCCCGCGGGCAGAGACCGGCTGGGAAGACGACATTAACCGGCCAGTGGTCTTGAAACGGGAAGATGGGTATCACATGTGGTACACCGGCCAGGCCAACGGCCACTCCTGCATTGGTTATGCGACCAGCCCCGACGGCGTGGTCTGGCGGCGCATGAGTGACCGGCCTGTCCTGGCGCCGCAAGCGGCGTGGGAAAAGGTGGCCGTGATGTGTCCGCACGTGCTCTGGGACAAGCGCGGCGGACTGTTTCGCATGTGGTATTCCGGCGGGGAGCAGAACGAGCCGAACGCCATCGGCTATGCCACCAGCCCGGACGGACTCCACTGGACCAGGCACAAAGCCAATCCGATCTTCACGCCCGACCCTAAAATGGATTGGGAGAAGCACAAGGTGACCGCCTGCCAGGTCGAACGAGTGGGCGATTGGTACGTGATGTTCTACATCGGGTTCCGGGACGAGCCGCACGCGCAGATTGGGCTCGCGCGCTCGAAGGATGGCATCACGGGTTGGCAACGTCATCCGGCCAACCCGATTGTTCGTCCGGGCGAAGGACAATGGGATCATGACGCCTGCTACAAACCGTATGCGATCTTCGACGGAAAAAAATGGCTCCTCTGGTATAACGGCCGGCACGGCGGGTTGGAACAGATCGGCCTCGCTCTTCACCAGGGCGAGGACCTTGGATTCTAATTCATGGCGGCGCTGGTCCGGCCGGCGGCGAAGTTGCAATGCGCTTGAACTTGAGTCTTCCCCCAAGGAACCCGGTGCGCCAGGTCATGCTCGAATCGGTCAGCCTCATGATGACGTTTTTTTGGCTGCTCAGGCCCTTGACGACCGGCATCGGGTTCGTCATGCCGTAAGCCGCGAAGGAACCCATCCTCATCGTGAGGAGGTTTCCCTCCAGTTTCCACTTGCCCTGGACCGCACCCGCGTTGTCCGTAATCGTCATGGAGTAGGTGTGGTCCTTTTGAAAGACATAGACGATCTTGTGCGGCGCCCGTAGATCGACCTGCCAGGTGCCCGCCAGTTTGCTCTCGGTGGGCACGAAGCCGCACCCCCCGAGCAGCAAACAGAGAAGGATTCCGAAACGCTTCATGAGAGGCTTCATACTTTTACCCATTGTCTCTCGCGGTTGCTTTTGAGGATCGCCTCGCAGACGGCGACTTCGTGGTGACCGTCGGCGGCGGAGGCGAACAGACGCTCACCGGCGGCGGGGTTCGCGATGGCGGTATAGACCGAGCGGAAGAGCATCTTGAAGGTGTCCGGGAAACCCTCGACGTGGCCTGGAGGATAGTCGAGATAGGGGGCCACATCCGGGCCGAACACCGGTGTGCCGCGCACTGCGGTTTCGTTGGCGGTGTCGCGGTTCCCGAAATGCAGAAACTCCGGGTCTTCCGAACACCACCAGGCCGATTTTTTCGAACCGTAAATTTCGAAGCGAATACAATTCTTTCGACCCGCCGCGACTTGCGACACGCCAAGGTTGCCCCGGGCGCCGTTCGTGAACTTCAGCAAAACATTCGCGAAGTCCTCGGTCTTGACGGGATAGGAAGCGTAACGCACGGGGCCGGTGGATTTCGCAAAGGTCTGGACCTCCCCGAGCGGGCGTTTGCGCGTCTTGTGCCAGGTGGCAAGGTCGGCGAAGACCGAGCCGATCCGCGCCCCCAGAATGAAAGAGACGGTGTCCATCCAATGCGTGCCGATATCGGCCACCGCCCGCAGCTTGCCACCCTCTTCCGGGAGCAGCCGCCAGTTGTAATCCATCTCCTTGAACAGCCAGTCCTGGAGGTACGAGCCATTGACGTGGATGATCTCCCCGAGAGCGCCGCGGGCGACCAGCTTGCGGAGCTGTAATACCGCCGGATAGAAGCGCACGTTGTAGTTGACGGCAAAAACCGTTCGGGCGGCTTTGGCACGGGCCACGAGCTGCGCCGTCTCCCTGGTGTTCATTGCCAGGGGCTTTTCGCAAACGCAGTGCTTGCCGGCCGCCAAGGCCGCGAGCGACATCTCGCAATGATAACGATTCGGCGCGGTGACATGCACCACGTCAACGTCAGGACTGCGCAGGAGCTCGTGATATTCGGTGAACACGCGCGGAATCCCGAGCCGATCGGCGACGGCACGCACCCGATCCGGCAAATCGCACAGCGCGACTACCTGGACCCCCAGCCGGCGCAGGGCCTCGATATGGACCGGGCCGATGAAGCCGGTGCCGATCACGCCGGCGCGGAGTTGATTCACTTTTCTTCTTGGGCTCATAAGCGATGTTGCAGGGTCAACGTTTCCACCGGCGTTATTGCCGGTCGTTTGGGACAGGTTAACCTGTCAGGCGTTTCGGACTGACGGTCCCAGAACGGCGCCCTTCTCGGCCAGCAGTTCGCGCAGCACTGAACGATGGCAATGCGCCTCATTCTCGCAGTAGCAGCCAACCGAGAAGTTGCACTGGTGAGACAGCGCCGCGAGCAGTTCGATGTTGTGACGGTTCTCTGGCGTCGCCATTTCAGCGCGGTACTTTTTGATGAACCTGGCCCACTGAGCCGTGGTCTCGGCGGCGAGACCGAGCTTCACGGTTCCAAGGCTCGGCGCCAGGTTGGGGAACCACACATCATACCAGTTCTGTGAAGCGAACTCGGCCTTGGGCACACCCCGTGGGGGACGGCGAACGGTTCCGATTCGTGTGCCTTCGCCCTTCACTCTCTCGCTACCGAGCCTAACGACACGTATTGCCACCACTCGCTCCCTTCTTTGATACCCAACAATTATTCCTCAGACAATGCTTCAGCATGTTGACTCTCCAATTCCACTGGTCAAGATTCAAATATTTGACGGGGACTCGTGCAACTCGTCCTTCAGAGGTGAGGGGTGGGGTGGGTGAGGAGGTGGAAGCCGCATTGGGTGCAAGGGTCCGGGAGACCGTTGGGATCGAGTTGGTGGCGCTGGCGGCAGATATCGCAGGCAGAGGGGTTAATCTTTGGCGGAGGACAGTCGAACGCATTCCAAGAGGGCGGTGGGCAGAGGCCGCTACCACACTTCGGGCAGAGGGGAATGGAGCGCTCCCCGTTTTTAAGCAGCGGCGGCAACAGGAGTTTGCATGCGGGACAATGTCCGGGGGGATTTGGATTTGTGATTTCTGAATTTTGATTTTGGATCGGCGTCATTTCGACAGGCTGGCTGGGAGGAGGTGGCTCCGGTGCCGGTGCCGGCGAGTTCAAATTTGAGATTTCAGATTTCAAAGGGGCCGGGGGATTTTGGATTGGGGTGGGGTCGGGATTTTGGATTACTTCGGACTGTGACGGGTCGGCGGCGGTTTGGGCAGATGGTGTGGCTGGCAGACTGGAAATCTGCGAAACGGCAGAGTCCTTGCGGACGGCCACAGTATCTGCGCTGCTTGTGCCGGCGGAGATGGGAGCGGAAGCGGACGAGATCGAGGACGAGGACGAGGACGAGGGCGACGACGAGGCAGAGAAAGAGGAAGAGGATGAGGACGAGGATGTAGTGGCGGAGGAAGCGTCCGGAGTCGAGGCAGCGCCGTTACCATTGGCTGGCGGGGCGGCGGGCTTGCGGCGGCGGCGTTTGAAGACTTCGTCCATGCGGTCAACGAGGAGGCCGTATTCACGGTCGGAGAGGTCGCGGTTGATGTCTTTGTGTTCGAGTTGGGCGGCCTGGGCCTTGGTGGAGTCATCCTGGTATTTTTGGAGGGCGAGGAGAGATTTGCTCATGCGCGCGAGGGTGTTGAGCATGCGGAGGTATTGCGCGGTATCGGTCTGGAAATGTTCCTTGTGGGGGCCGGGGACCATTTCGAGGAGTTGGTGGGAAAGCTGAGTGACGCCGAGATGGAGTCCGACCAGGGTGAGGTCGGGCGCGCGGGGGTCGCGGGCGAATTCGAGGAGGAGTTGCTGGGTCTGGAGGACCTGGTCACGGCGTTCGCGCGCGTGAAGGTGGTCCTGGTAACCGCCATGGTACCAGCTGGAGAGGTTGGCGAGGTTAACGTCGAGGCCCCTCTGAGCCAATTTCTCCCGGACGACTCGAAAGGTATCGCCGGCATCGAAGAATTGGTTGATGGCGTCGATGTGTTCTTTGGCCAGGTGAGGGATTTTGCCATTGCCCCGGCGCGGGGTTTTGCCCTTCGAGCGTGAGGGGTGGAGCTGGGTGGGTGGAGAGCCAGCAGGGGGTGGAGCAGGAGCCGGGACCGGTGCGGTGCCGGCGGAGGCGGACCCAGGCGGGGGCAATGGAATGGGAGTTAGGCGGGAGAGGGTATCGCCAAGGTTTTCAGCGAGCGCATTCATGATGGGAGGGGTTGAGCAGCCTGAGGTGTGAACATTTTTTTTGGTTTAACAAGGCTTAACAAAGCTTAACAAGGTTTAACGGGCTTGAGTGAGACGAGGGGCCGAGCGCGCAAGGCGGGCGGCCAGAGCCGGGAATCGAGACGGAGCGAGGGCCGGGGAGCATTCGGGTTGCCTTTTGATGGTTTGCAGATGGTGGATAATCCTTTACCATACAGAGCCGGGCGGTAATGAGTTGGCCGACGGGACCGGCTGAATTTCTCTCAGACGCATTCCTGGCGGCAGCCGCGTAGCTCAACCCGCTTGGAGGAGAGAAGTAGCTTAGATGATGCCAACCTAATAGGGCTCATTGAAATGAGATGAGCTGCTGCGTGTTTTGTGGGGAATGCGCTAGAGTTTTTAGCTTTTCCGGCGGGGATTCGGGCTGCTGGGCACGGGGAATGCTTAAATGGGGATTAGGGAAGTGTATCAAAATTAGGCGACAGAGGTGGAAAAGTGGACGGAGGCAAGCGGTCGAGAGTCGCGAGTCAGGCGGCGGACGCGGATTTGAACAGGAGGAAAGTGATTCCCAGCCACTCCGGGAAAGCCTGGTGTGCGGCCGGGTGGCGGGCTTCGAAAAGCTTGTGCCACCGTTCTCTTTGCGCCTCGTCCGAGCCAATCTCCTGGAACATGGCGGCCCATTCGTCTACGTTCACATGGTTTTTCATAGGTCGATTTGCATTATGATTTTTGCGTCATTTCGGTTTTGTCACGGCCATGACAGGGGAGAGGCTAAAGTGTGAAGCAACGACGCGCATCACTGGCGGCGCGTGGATGACGTCCAGAATGAAACAGAGACGCTATTGCGCCGTCCAGTGCATGCGCCGGGTTGGGCCTTTGATCACACTTTACAATTCCGGTGCACGAATATCGAGAGGCATGTCTCATTGGAAAGGCGAACCGTCGTATAGGTGTCCGCGGGTCCCGGGCTGCACACTGTCAGTAGGTCCCGCTCGGATTGGAGAACCATGATCAGCAGCGCTCCGGTGTCTGCCCCGTACGAAAGCGTTGCGAAGAGCGGCGGCACTCCTCGCGGCGACAAATGCTCGTGGGTATCGCGGCTCCGCCCCGGATCAAACGTAACGGCGGCAAGCCGCTCGCCGCCCTTCGCTTCTCCCGCCGCTTCACGCTCTTCGCGGAACTCGACGACAATCCGGAAGTCGCCTCCGTCGCCCGCAGGTTCCTGGGGCGGCCACGGCGGGATGCGCGCTGCTGCTCGATCCATTGCCGAAGTCTTCGTTGATTCTTCACTGGCCATGGCGACTTCTTCAAAACGCCCAACGTCCGGCCTGAGTGGCGCGGGGCCGGGGGCGCTGAAATGCAAACGGGACGCGCCATCCCGCGCCCACTCCAGGCCGCTCGTTAGACCTTTGTGTTCTGGGGGCCATGCTGCAAATCGAAGGTGCTCTTCTTTCCCATAACATCGAGGGTGACCGAATCTCGAACAACCTGATAATCCCACGGAGGCTCGACAAAAGTCGACCAGAGTTTTAGGCCTTCCTTACTCCATGCCGCGAACTCCAACTCAGCTGCCATGAGCACAAAGTCGCCGTAGCGGTGCCAGTGCCAAAACCCGGTATCGGCCGTGTCTTGCCATAGGCGTTTTGGCGCACGTAGGTCATAGGCAAGCAGGCGTTCGCCTGCCCCAATGAATAGCAGCGAGGTTTCGGGGACAAGCAGCGCTCCTGGACTAAAAGCGGCGCCAGCAGGCCAGAACCGCTGCGCGACCGTGAGAAACGGCCAACCGGAGTCTTTCTTCACGCCGATGAAGCACCACCGCCCCTCCTCCCGATCCGGAAGGTCAAACTCTTCCCGAAGTCTCGCGTGCTTCTGATACTCAGCGTACAGCTCCGGGAGAGCAGCGGACTGACATAGAAGCGTGATGTCGTTGTAAGTGACTTCGAACATCGTGTGCGTAGGCTTTTCGTCTAACGAAAAAGATCAGCGATGCGCTGCCAGTGGCTCGGGGTTGAAACCAAGACACAATCGGCGCATTCGCTGCAGCAAATGTTAGACGGCTTCATCTCTTCACAATCCTGAGCAAATCATTCCCCTCCGATTGCTCATAGACTTCTTTGGTCCCGTCGACTTCAATAATGACCCAGTTCGGATAAGTGGCTGCTGGTGCTTTGTGCCGGTCGGAATCAGGATGCCAGTATCCGACACCCATCGCTTCCTGAATTATCCGCCCGGTGCTTTTGTCTCGCACCACGAATCTCTCTTTCCACTGGGGGCTGGTCGTCGCCTCATATGTGGTGATTGTGACACTCACCGAATCTCGCGTGGTTCCGGACGGCAGCGCCACCCACGAGGGCAGCGGAGAATCAGCTCTGAGACGAAAAATGCCGCTGACCGCACCGTTCCGGTCACAGGAAACAGTAAGGCCGACGAGGACAATGGCGAACAACCAGCGTTTCATGCCAAGGGCGAAGCCGTCTAACATCCCGGCTCTGGCACGCCGGGCAAACGGTGTTCGATTTCAAACAAGCGCTTAAACCCGGCGCTGCCAGCAGCCGGATGGTTACCCAATTTTGCGCTTTGCGAGCCACGCAACGTTATCGACCAGCTCACGTTTAGCTGTTTCCAGATCTTCATAATAACATGCATTTCCCCCCAGAGAAGCCCAACCCTCTACATGCGCCAAGTCATTCTTGTAATGATATTCCTCCCTGTAGCCATAGCTTCCCGATGCTCGCTGGAAGATAACCACTCGACGCTTTCCGCCGCGGGCGTAAATGGTTTCAACGGGTGCTTCTTTCATCCGGATAACATTTGAGATAAGCGACCGCCGCCGGGAGTCCAGGTCGAGCGTGAACGGCACGTCCGACCTTCTGAATGGCCGCGAGCGGTACCTGATTGCGGCGGTTCGGCTTCATCGAATTGTTAAGCCGCTCCCTTCATCTTCTCAAATGCACCGTCGTACCAAATCGCTGTCATGCGCGGCGTCCCTTATCTTGTTCTTCCTTCTGCTTCAGCAAACGACGGGCGCGCTCCTCTTCTCCGAACGTGCGAAGACCTGCGGCGACCGCCTCCGTCGTATCTTGACGACGCAGAATCTGGTCCTCCGGTATGCCCTCGATCGCTTTGAAGAAAAATTCTTTGTCTTTCGGACTCTTGTTAAGGGCGTAGGCGATGAGAGAGTTGAGGATCTGCAGATCCTGTGCCTTTCGTGCGAGCAGGGCGGGAAGGATGTCTTTCATGCCTTCGAGATCGTTAGCGAGGAGGTAAGCGGCCCCCAGTCCTTGAAGAGCGTGCTCGTTCCCAAGAGACCAAGCCCTGCGATAGTGTGCAATCGCGTCAGGAAATCTGTGTGCGTACATATCGACCGCACCCAGCCCAGTCAAGGCGTACTGGTTATCGGGATCATTCTCTAACACTTTCCTGTAGATAGGCTCAGCCTCAGACCGCTCGCCGAGAAAGCAATATGCGTCCGCGACTGCGCACAGACGCACCTTTGGCCAGGCTTGCTTGTCGGCCTCATAACCGCGCACGACTTTGCGCAAAATGGCCTGAGAGGCAGGCTCGTTCTCGGCAATGGCTCTGAGGCGCTCCACGGCTTTAGCAAGCAGCTGTGCGAGATCATCGCGAACCAAAATCTCCTTGTCCGGTATTCCCTCAATAGCGCTGAGCAACAAATCCTCCCTGGGCGGGTCCTTAGCCAGCGCGTAGGCCACCAGGCAACTTACAACGTCCGCGTCCCCTTGCTTCTGTTTGAGCAAACTTGGCAGGAGGAGTTCCATTTGGTCGTATTGTTTGGTCGCCAGATAGCAGGCTCCGAGTGGCACTAACGAACCGGTATCTCCAAGGGCCCAAGCTTTGCTCAAGTAGAGGATTGCGTCCTTGGGAGGCTGCGAAGCACCTGCCATGTCGCCTTTTCTGAAATAGCAAAATCCCAATCCCCTCAAAGCGCGGGTATTACGAGGGTGGTCCTGCAGAAATCGCTCGTAAACGGTTGTCGCTTTGTCGAGGTGGTCTTCCGTGGCGTAACTTATCGCTACCGCCAATAGCCGTTCATCGGCGAAATCGTTCGTTTTGGCTTCGTACTGGTCAATCAGCATTCGTCTTGTCTGCGGGGACGCGACCGCCGCATCCGCGATAGAATTAGTCTCCGCGGTTAGGCCTGTCGCAACCCACACGCCGCCCGCCAGCGCCAAAACGATTATGCTCTTTAGGTTCGTACGTAAGGTGAACATCTGTGCTTAACGCTCGGCCTGAGGGGCGCGGGGCCGAGGACGTTGAAATGCAAACGGAACGCGGCATCCCGAGTCCACTCCAGGCCGTTTGTTAGCCCCTGCATTCATTGCACGAGTAGGGTGCTCCGAAGCGCCCAAAAGAAAAGTGGAAAATGCCCGCAGGAGAAATCCAAAAGTGTAAAGTTATGGTTTGACCCCTTTCGTGTCTGCTGGCGGGGTTAGCCGAGTCCAACCGCTTTCTAATGGCAGACTGATCGCGCAGTTGAGCTGTTGGGATTGCCAAAACTCGGCTCGGCCGGAGACTGCCAAGAACAGGACGAATGCGTTGAGTAATTGTAATCTCTTTGAGTTTGGGAGAGGGTTCATATTGGAATCCTAACAATTGAATTCACCGACCGCCGCTGGCAGAGAAGGTTGAGCGCGAAAGACGCAAAAAAGCTTCCAACCAATACTGGG
>DATMRF010000072.1:0-34892 GCA_035566435.1 Candidatus Acidiferrum sp. | reverse complement strand
TCAGGTCGTACACGGTTTCCGACGGCTCCACGCGAGCCAGGCGCTCTTTGTCCCGGGCCTTGTTGCGCGCGTCGATTTCTTCTTTCTCCTTAAGCCGCTGCTGTTCATTCAATGACACGGTCTTGTCAGCCTGCTGTTTCTTGAAGAACTCGATATCCTCGCGGATATAGCTGTATTCCTTGTCCGAGGCGATGCGGGCTGAGGAGCGGCGCCGCAATTCCTGCGTATACGGGGCCACCAGATCGAGTCGCTGGAATTTCGAGCTCTCGATGGTGTCCCAGGGCAAAGGGTTCTCCAGTGCGGCCTCGCCGATATCTTTCGACTCATTGAAGATCGAGGGCAGGACAATGTCGGGAACCACCCCCTTGAGTTGGGTGGAGGCGCCGCTGGCGCGATAGAACTTCTTGATCGTCAGCTTCAAGGCGCCTGGGTCGTTGGTGAGCGCGCTGCCGCCACGGATGAAGGGCTTCAAGGGCTGCACGCTCTGCACCGTGCCTTTGCCATGCGTCGAGCTGTCGCCGACAATTAAAGCGCGGCCATAATCCTGGAGCGCGCCCGCGAGAATCTCGGAGGCTGAAGCACTAAACCGGCTGGTCATTACGACCAGGGGCCCATCGTAGAGCACCGACGGATCGGTATCATCGTCTTCCTGCACGGAGCCGTCAAAGTCGCGGACCTGGACCACTGGGCCGTCTTTGATGAACAGGCCGGTGAGCTTGATGGCCTCCTCGAGCGAGCCGCCGCCGTTGCGGCGCAAGTCGAGGATGACGCCATCGACGTGTTCCTGCTTGAGTTTGTTCAGCAGCAGGGAGACATCGGCAGTAGTACTTCGCGGTTCGGCCTTCCCCCGGTTGTTCGAGGGATCGAAACTGGCATAAAACGAGGGCAGGTCGATCACGCCCAGGCGGACATTCTGGCCGTGGCCGCTGGGCATTTCGATGAGCTTGGCTTTGGCTTCCTGGTCTTCCAGCTTAATCTCATCGCGGACGAGGGTGATAGTTTTGCGGGCCGAACTATCGGCCCCCGCGGGAATAATGGTCAGGCGCACTTCGGTGCCTTTAGGTCCCCGAATAAGCTGCACCGCCTTGTTGAGGCTCATATCGACTACGTCCACGGGCGGCTGATTGCTCTGGGCGACGGCGATGATGCGGTCGTTTTCTTTGATCACTTTACCTTTGGCCGCCGGGCCGCCGGGGAGCAGGCGATGAATCACGCAATAGCCGTCCTCGGACATCAGCTCGGCCCCGATGCCAAACAAGCTGAGGTTCATGGTGATCGCAAAGCTGTCCAACTGGGAATGGCCGAAATAATCGGAATGCGGATCATAGACCCGGGCGAGCGCGGTCAGGTAGGTCTGCAACACATCGTCACTGTCCCAATCCAGGAAGTAGCGCAGGTTGCGGTGGTAACGGTGCGTAAGAGTTTCGACGATTTCCTCGGCCTCGGGCTTCTTTGGCTTTGTTTCGGCAGCCTTCTCGACCGCGCTGCTGGCGTTCGTCCCGTTGTCCCTGGCGGCGGGTTCGCCTTTGGCGGCCTTGGCTCGGGCGTCAATCTTTCCCAGTTTTTCCTGCAAATACTCGAACCGGAGCCGGTCCCGCCAGATCGTCCTCGCGGCGTCGAGGTCCTTCGGGTAGGGCCGGTCTTTACGGTTGAGCAGGATGCGCTCGTCGGTATCGAACGTAAACTTTTCGGTCTTTAGCAATTCATCGACGTAGGCGACGTGCTGCTGCAAGCGTTGGACGAAGCGATTGAAGATGACGCAGGCCGGCCGGGTGTCAGCGACTCGGTGCTGGTTGATCGTGAGGTGATCCAGATTGGTCCGGTACACCTCAAACTCGGCCAGATCCCCCTGCGTGAAATGGACATGGGCAGGGTCGAACAGGTCGAGATAGCGGTCTAGGAATTTGCCGGAGACCTTGGTGTTTAACGGCTGTCGCAAGTAGTGGTATTGCTCGAGCATTCTGGCGGTGACGTAAGCAATCTGGCCATCGACCGGGCCCGGTGCGAGCGGGTGAAAGGCATTGGTCGACTTCAAGCTCGCTTCCGCCAAGGCAACGGTATCGGCCGTTGCAGTACGCGCGACGGCGTCGGCGTGGTAGAAGGGAAGGGATAAAATGCAGCCCAGGAGGAGCGGCAACCGGCTCACGGCAAAACGTTCGATCATGTTTAAAGCGCTTACAGAATAGCACAGGTTGGACGGAATGCACCCCCAAATGTTCAGACTTTCATCAGAAGCCTTGCGCGCGACCTTGTCACAACTCTTTGATCACGCCCTACTTGGGGCCGAGAAGCGATCGGGTATCGCGCCGGGCATTACGGAAGGGCGTAAGCTGACATTGCCAGACACGAATTCCGTGAATCGGCGCCGGGTTTTATTCGGCTTGGCGCGTGCGGTCCAATAAGGTGGGCGAGGGAGCCAAACGCCTGGCGGGACTCGCGAGATTGGGATCCCGGCCCCATGCTCGCCTGGGGGTTGCCGACGCTCGACAAGGGCTGGTTCACTCCTTAATCTGTTGCTATGGTGGAGACAGTTACACCGGAACGACTGCCGGCCGTGGTGCCGGACCAGGAGGAGCAGCCTCGGTCCGGGCTGGAGCCGGGATTTTTGGTGATTTGCTGGAACGACCCCGTCAACTTCATGGATTACGTTACGCACGTTTTCCAAATCGTCTTTGGGTGGCCGCGGAAAAAGGCGGAATTCCACATGCTCCAGGTCCATGAACAGGGCAAAAGCGTGCTGGCGCGCGAAAGTCTCGAAAAGGCCGAGCATTACGTTCACCAACTACAGAAGTACAGTTTGCACGCGACCATGGAGCGCGACGAATGAAACTCGTGCGGGCTTCGGCGAAGCGGTTCTGGTTCCAGTTCCGCAAGCGGGAAATGGACCGGCTAAAGACCGTGCTCAAGTTTTATCCATGCATCCCTTCCGCCTACCAAAGGTTGACGAAATCAACTGGATTGCCGGATGCCGAGGCGAGCCAGAAGCTCCTGGACGAAGCGCTGGCCGACCAGCGAGCCGAAAACAAGAAGCGCCTGGCTGTGTTTTTGGCCGCTCCCGGGCGCCTGGCGGCGAACGCAGCGGGCTTTCAACTCTCACTCTCTCCTGGCGAACTCGAGTGGCTGCTGCAGGTGCTCAATGACATCCGCGTCGGTAGTTGGGTCATCCTCGGCTCGCCTGAGCACCGCATCGAGTCGGTGAACGAAAGAACTGCGCCACACATATGGGCGATGGAAGTGGCTGGCTCCTTCCAGATGGGGTTTCTCGAAGAGGTGGAGGGGCGGCGGGCAGCCGGGGAAGGTTAAAGCGTGAAAAACGCAGCGGCGTCAGAAGGTTCACGCACTCGAGCCAAAAAATGCCTGTCGTCATACTGGACCAGAAGTTGCGATTCCCCGACCCCCGGCACGCGGATGCCGAGGGCCTCGTGGCGGTGGGCGGCGACTTGTCGGTGCCGCGCCTTCTGCTGGCGTATCGCAGCGGGATCTTTCCCTGGACTGCCAGCCCAGTAACGTGGTGGTCACCCGACCCGCGAGGCATTTTCGAGCTCGACCGCTTTCATGTCTCCCGCAGTCTCGCTCGTGTCATCCGGCAAGGGCGATTCCGCGTGACCATCGACCAGGCGTTTCGGAATGTGATGGAGGGTTGCGCTGCGCCGGCCCCGGGGCGGCGCAGCACCTGGATCACGCAGGAATTCCTCGAAGCCTACACGCAAATGCAGGTGCGAGGCCACGCCCACAGCGTGGAATGCTGGGACGAAGAGCAACTCGCCGGCGGAATCTATGGCGTGGCCATCGGCGGCTTCTTCGCTGGGGAGTCCATGTTTCATCGGGTAAGTGACGCGTCGAAAGTGGCTCTGTTTCATCTGAACGCACATCTGCGCCGGCAAGGTTTTGGGCTTTTCGATGTCCAGATTCTGACCCCGATCACGGCCCAACTGGGCGGGGCCAATATTTCGCGAAGCGAGTATCTGGAACGTCTGGCATCGGCGACGGCGAAACCGTGTGTTTTTGGAGGAGGCGCTAAAACGCTGGAATGTTAAAACGACGAACAAGATGACTGGCCAGACTGATCATTTCAGGCGTCACGCATCACGTTTCACGTTTTAACCGTGTTACGTTCCAACGTCTCCCGCCCCCTCAGCGCCTGCGACGGGCGGGTCCAAAGAAGTAACCGCCCCGGATGCGAGCGCCGGTGATGCGAGGTGCGCCTGCGGGCTGGCCGGGTTTGCCCGCTTCGAAAAGCGCGGTGTAGCGGTATTCGAAATTCTCGAGTTTCACTCGCGCGATCTTCTGGCTGATGAACCGCTCGATGGCCTGCACATGGCGCGCATCCTCCGCAACCATCAGAGTAAAAGCGTCGCCGCTGGCTTCCATCCGGCCCGTGCGGCCGATGCGATGAATGTAATCCTCGGGGTGCTGCGGGACGTCATAGTTGACGACATGGCTGACGTCGGCGATGTCCAGTCCCCGGGCGGCGATGTCGGTGGCGACGAGCACCTCGAAACGGCCGTCGCGGAAGCCGCGCAAGGCCTGCTCGCGTTCGCGTTGGGTGCGGTTGGAATGGAGCACCGCCACCGAATGGTTGTTCCGTTTGAGCAGATGCGCCACTCGGTCGGCCCCGTACTTTGTGCGGCAAAAGACGATTACTGAGTCGTAGTTTACACGCCGGAGCAATTCGAGCAACAGGTCAGTTTTCTGAGCCTCCGCGACCGGATAGATGACATGCTTGACCGTGTCTTTGGGGGTGCGGCGCGCGCCGATTTCGATGGTTTGCGGGTGGCGCATCGCCCACTGAACCAGCGTTTCAATCTCCGGCGGAACCGTGGCGGAAAAGAGCGAGGTGTGACGTTCGCGGGGACACTTCTGGAGGATACGGCGCACGTCTGGAAGGAAACCCATGTCGAGCATGCGGTCCGCTTCGTCGAGAACCAGGAATCTAACACGGTCCAGCCGGCAAGCGCCCTGCTGCAGCAGGTCGAGCAGGCGGCCCGGGGTGGCCACGAGCACATCCACTCCTTTGTGGAGGGCCTCCCGTTGTTGGCCGTAGCCAACGCCCCCAAACACCACGGCGACACTCAAATCGGTAAACCGGGCGAAATCCCGCACGGCGGTTTCCACCTGCGCGGCCAACTCGCGGGTCGGTTCGAGGATCAACACGCGCGGCTGAGGCTCGTGCTTCCCGAGCTTCGACAGGATCGGTAAAGCAAAGGCGGCGGTCTTACCCGTGCCGGTTTGGGCGCTACCGATCACATCCTGGCCGGACAGGATCAAAGGTATGGCTCGAAGCTGAATGGGAGTCGGTTCGACGTAGCCCATGGCCTTCACTCCGTCGAGCACCGCGCTGGAAAGGCCAAACTTGGTAAATGGCATAAGGGCAGGATAACAGCCTTGGCGGCAAAGGAAAGCTTCGGGATTCGACTCAGGACGGCGACTGCGCCGGTGCGGCCGCAGGGTCTGCGGCCGCCGCTGTGAGGGCGGGCTCAGACACGGCGGAAGCAGCGCTGCCATTGCCGGGAGCGGAGTCGGTTGGAGGCACGCTGGCTGGTGGTTCCGACGCAGTGACAGGATCGGTGATGGCCTCCGCGGCGGCGGGTTCACCAGGGGCTGCGGCTTCGGGCGGCGCGCCTTCGACAACCACGGCCGGACCGGCCTCAGTCCCCGCTGTGGTTCCGGTCACCTCACTTGCAGGTGCCGGTTCGCTGGCGGGTACCGCTTCGGCCGGCTTTTCGGCGGGCTTGGGCTCAGGTCTTGGCGGTCGCGGCAGCGGCTTCTTGGCGGTCTCGAGCGTGCCGTTGGCAAACTCGATGACGTGGCCCTGATGGATGAGCCAATGCAAATCGGACACGACGGCGGTTTGTTCGGCCGTGGGGCCCGCAGGCTCAGGCGACGGTGCCGGCTGCCCTTCGGCAGGCGCTGGTTGCGGCTCAGCGGGTGTGACGGGCACGACCGGCGTTGCCGGTGAGGGTGCCAGGGCCTCGACCAATTGGCGCCGCGTGCACTTTGGAATCGCGTTGATCAAATCGACAATCCGCTTCACGCCTTCGGAAACCGGTGTCAGTGCGAGGTCCAGATAATGCGGACGGGCGACCGAGACATGCGTGAACGTCTTATTGACCTTGAAAAACTGGAGCCCATGCGAAGCGAACTGCTGGCTTAACACGGTGGCAATCTGCAGGGGAAACCGCCGTTGGTCTTCCCAAACACTGCGCACCAACCGCGCTAATTCGTGGCTCCGCAGGTTGCGAGCAGCGACGCCACCCAAGCGGTGGGTCTCGACGGCCTTAATAATGTTGTCCTTGTGATTTTCGCGGAAATGCTTCTCGACCGCCTCCATGTTTCCCAGGCGGAGGGGCTCCGGCATATTGAGGCAGAGATACTCGGTCTTCCAACTCTGGTCATCGACCCATTTCTTGACGACTTCCTCGTCGCGCACAATCCGGACCCGCGCTTTGTAAACCTCGAAGGGCATGCGGGAGTAGCGCTCGCTGTGGAGTTTGCGCAACTGGTTCTGGTAATCGTGATGGTTCGGCGGGCCGAGGATGACGCCGCTCATGCCGCATTGGGCGACAAAAGTGTACTTGCCCTTGGGGGGTTCGGTTGCAGTTTTCTCGGCCTGGTAAAACGTGGCGAAATGCTTTTTCAGGACGTGAGCGACGGCCTCGTCTTCGGAGAGCCAGAGCGAGTCGTCCAGCGCGCAGACAAATAGCGATTGGACCGGCTGGCCTTCGGCGTTCTTTTTGATGCTGAACGTGACGGTGTGGCGCTCCGGCTTCTGCAGGATCATCTGGGCGATGTCAAAGAGCGGGTACGCGCGGCCGGTCATCTTGATTTGGCGCGCGAGAGATTCGACGCCTCTTTCCTCCGGTATCAGTGTGGCGTTGATTTCCGGCAGGGGTGCCGACGGTTCGCGGCGCTCCGCACGATCACCTCTGCGAAAGCCAGGACGCCCGCCTCGCTCCTCCCGCTCGCCTCTTTCACCTCGTTCGCCCCCGCCCGGCCGGGCTGCAGGGCCTTCCGGCCTGCCGGGACCCCAGCGTTCACCGCGTGGACGGTTGCCTTCACGGCGCGGTCCCGGCGGCCCGTCCCTCCGAGGTGGTCGAGGGCCGCGGCGGTCGCCCCGGCGTTCGGGACGGTCCACTTCCCCTTCGTACTTGGCGTACTTGGCCGCAGAGGGCTCTTCCTGCGCCCAAGCGGGCAGGAACAGCTTCTCCAGATCGAATTCGTTATCAGGTAACGTGCTCATCACTCACATCAGGCGCGAATAGCGGCGCGCCTCGCAATAGCCGCTTGATCAGCATGGAACGACGGCGAATGGATTGCAAGCGCAGGTTCGGGGCTCTGAGGCGGGAGAAAAGGCTAACGTTCAGCCAGCCCCCGAAGGTTACTCCTGGCCACGGAATTCGGTCATCAGCCGGAGGATCTCCTCCCGGAGGACAAAGAACTCGGCGCGCGTGGAGTCAAGGAGTTCGGCGGGTAACAGGCGCTTCAAACTCACCTGTTCGAGCGCTGCTTGCGCGGTGTGGAGGTGATTAAGCGCGCGCTTCAGGCACGCGACAATAAAGGCGCCCTCACTCAAGTCCCGCCCATAAGCAAGGCCGTCGAGCGCGCCAGCGAGCTTGGCGCTGGTGGTTTGATATTCACCAAGCAACCGGCAAAGACCATCCTCTGCGGTCTTGTCCAGGCCGAGTTCCTCGAATTTGTTCCAGAGAGCAACGCTGCCCTCGAGCGCCCGCAACGCCAGCGGATGGCTAATGTAGCCGTCCTCTTTGCGGACCCAATCGACGCCTTGAGTGGCCGGATCAGGCTCCAGAGGCGGTCCTGCGTCCGTCGAGTCGAACGCCTCAGCTTGCGGGTCGAACTCTTTGTTCTTATCTGTCGAACCACCAACCTCCTTCTCCCCGGATGCAGGTGCGCTACCGGCTTCGCCAGTCTCCTGCTGCCGGGCGTCAAGCGCTTCCTCCAGCCAGGTCCAGCCCATCTCTTTGGCAATGAGCCGGTCCCGGTCGGGGTAGTCCATGTACTTATCCATCAGTTCGGCGTATTTGTCGGTGCGCGCATCGCACTCGCGCATGAACTGCTCGTAATCGAACTCGTCCCATTCCTTGTTCTCCGGCGGCTGGTGTTTCTGGGCTTCGAGAGCGTTGCTCAGCTTCTGCATAAAGCCGCCAAAGCCCTCGGCGGCCTGTTGCCGGCGCTGTTGCTCTTCATCAGGGGTGAGACGCCAGACGGGCGGTGAGATCGTGACGTTGTAATCGGCGCTCTCGATGACCACGCGACCGTTGAAATCGCTGAACCACTCCAGGTAAAGCGAGTTGGCCATGTGCTCGGGCACGGGCAGCCCCTTTTTCTTGCGGTCATAGGCCTCCGCGACCGGCATTTCCAGAACGCGGACTTTGCGTGAGGCCGTCAGATCGCCGATCGTGCCGCGCTGGAGCGCGGCCAGGTGGCTGTCGGCCCGCATGGGGATTTTTTCGCCAGGATTTTCGAAGGTGAGCAGGCACCCTGCGAGGTCGGCGGCCGCGTTGCCTTCCAACTCCAGCAGCACCGATTCGGGTTGGCCCGCGAGAGCGAGTTTGCCGCGCACGATGCCTCGCTCGCGATTGTCAATCTCCCCGCGGATTACGCTGTCATGAATGCGCCAGGCCATAAGCGCATAGCAGCGTAAGCCTCTCCGCTTGCGAATGCCAGCTAATTCACCCGCTTTGCGTAATCCATCAGTCACAGTTGGGGCATGCGATTCCAATGGTGGGTCTGACGGCAACAATCAACCGCACAATCGGAATCGCGCACCAAGCCTGCTGCACTGAGGCCGGCTACTCGTTCACGTGCACAATTTTTGCTGGCGGAAACCCGTTGAACCAGGTCGCAGAGGCGCTGCTGTAAGCGCCGATGTTCTCCGAATAGACCAGGTCTTCGATCTCCAGGTTCGGCAGGGCTTCCGAAAGCGAAATCGTATCAAGCGCATCGCAAGTTTGGCCGAAAACGGCGCACACCTCCTGCTTGCCTTTCTTGAACGTTTTCAGGTGATACTGGCAATGATCGAAGATAATGCCGCTGAAGGTGTGATAGACGCTGTCGTCGATGTAATAGCAGGTTTTACTGTCGCGCACAGCTTTGCCGATAATCCGCGCCAGGGAGGTGGCGGCCGTCGCGACCAGGAACCGCCCGGGTTCAGCCAGGATTTGGATGTCCTTTGGAAACAAGCGGTCGATCTCGGCGTTGATTTTGTTCGCCAGCGCGCTGAACGGCTTGACGTGCCGGTCGTACGGCGCCGGGAACCCGCCGCCGATGTCGAGGATTTTGATTTCGTGCCCGCGTGATTTGGCTTCCCGCATGACTGCCGCGGAAACGTCCAGCGCCTGGACGAAATTCTGGAAATTCGTGCACTGGCTGCCGACGTGGAAGCTGAGGCCCTCGACGACCAGGTCCATTTCGAACGCCGCCAGGATCAGGTCCACCGCTTCGCCGGGGTCGCAGCCGAACTTGGACGAGAGTTCGACCATGGAGCCGGTATTGGGGACGCGGAGCCGCAGCACGACGCCGGCGTGCGGGGCGTAGCGCTGGATTTTTTGCAACTCGCCGAGGTTATCATAAGTGACCAGCGGTTTATACCGGTCCAGCGCCTGGAGCGTCTCCTTCGGTTTCGTCGGGTTGGCGTAGATGATTTTGTCCCAGATGAAGTCTTGCTGTTCCTTAGGCGGCAGGTGCTTGATGTTCGCATAGACCAACATGAACTCCGGCAGGGAGGCGACATCAAAGCTCGCGCCGGCGCCGTAGAGGGTGCGCACAATGGCCGGTTCAGCGTTGGCTTTGACGGCAAAGTAGGCCTGGACCTTGGGCAAATGCTTCTTAAACGCAGCGTAGTTTCCCCGGATGACATCGTGATCGATCACCACGAGCGGGGTGCCGTGTTTGCGAGCCAGGCCCTGAAGTTGTTTGGCGGTCATGTGATTGGATTCAAATGGCTGCTGGCGTTTAAGCCGTTTCGGCGACCCGCACAAGCGAAAAGAGAATGGGAGGGCAACCAATCCGCCATAAGAGGGGCGCACGATTGCGAGCGTGCGTCTGGGTCCGTCGTTGCCGTCCCGATGGCCCGCGCGTGCGGGTCGAGGGGAGGCACTTTGGGTTCCAACCGGTGCGAACCAACGCGAACCAACGCGAACCAGTTAGATTGAACCGCAAGGACAAACGATGGCAAAACCTGCCGAGGGCGGCGAGGGTATTGGAACCTTCTTCTGATCGCAGCGCAACGGTCCGCTCGGCCATCGTTGGGCCAGAACGGACAGGGAGGATTGGCCAAGACTTGAGACCCCCCCCACTTATAGCCTTATCCGCTTTGAACCGGTTTGATCCAGTCTGATCCGGCCCGGGGCGCGGTCCAGTGGCGGGCGGGTTTTGGCAACCCGTCAGGGCGTCCGCCGGATTTCCAACGGCTAAGGCCAACACAGGGGGAGAGCCCACGGAAACAAAGAGAGGCAAGGGAGGGCGCGAGGCGGTGGCGGAGGTTTTCATGCTGGTTGGGTTTTTCATATTGAGAGTAGTGTTGTCACCCTATATAGGGCCACAAAACGTGTTACAGGAACGAGAGGCGGGGAGCAGGGCGCCGGACACGGGGCCAGGAAAGGCGGACCCCGAAGGGAGAGGACTCAGGTCAGTTGGGTTTTTCATAATTATAGCAGTGCTCTCGCTCTAATATAGGGCCACAAAACCTGTTACAGACGGAACAAAGGGAAAAAGGTTCAGGAGAGGGAGGTGCTCCGCAGGTTGGTCGGGGCGGGAAGTCTACCGGCAAGCGAACCGCAGACAAGGCCAGGAACGCAGGCCGGCAGAGCTAGAAATCTGAACTCCGAAGTCTGCTTGTGCCAGGGCTCGAAGGGACGGCTGAAACTGCCACCAATCCTCAGAACACCATGATGAACTCAATGCGCGGCAAGGTCGAAATGAACGTCGGGCGCAAGCTGTACTGCTGAGGCAGTCTGATGCTCTGAGCCGTGTGACGCAAAAGTGATGGTTATAATCGTGCCGGAGTTATTCACCGTCACATAGCCGCTTCGTTCGTCGATTTCTAGAACCTCGATAGGCCCCTCATGTTCGCCTGGCCTGAGGATACACGCTTCCTCCGTGGCTGGCTTGCCGGGCCCGGCAGGATAACGGATTTTCAGCAGGGCGCGCTTCTGCGGTAATATGGTGGTGATGCCGGTCAGGATAAGTTCCGGCAGCGGAGCAGATGGCGGAGGCGGCGGCCGAGGCACAGGCGTGAGCTGGAAAACGTTCCGTTTGATAATGCCATAATAGGGATTTTGGGAAGGGCGCGGCAGCCCTGCCTGCGCGATTGGGCATAGCAACAGGCTTAGGAGTCCGACAAGCAGAGGTCGCAACAATGTCATGTTTGTGAAACACCACATCGAGGCGCGGGTCGCAGGGAGAAACGATGCGTCCCCGCTGGTTCCTGGAAAGCCTCCAATCCCGAACCGGGCGTCCATCGGGACTTTGAACCGGGGCGAGGATGGCCACGTCCCGGTAGAGAGCCTGTTGTTGCAGGAACTCCGGGGACGTGGCCGTCCCCGCCCCGGTTATGGCGATTGCAGACGGTAGAAAACGGGGCTGTTGGCGGGTGCGGGTGTCACGACATAGGGGTTGCTGGCGCCGGGGAGGTCCACCCAAGTTCCAGTCAACCCCGCTGAGTTTGTCTGTACCTGCAAATGGCAGACGATGTTCGTCGGCCACGTCAGCAGCGTATTAGGGTTGGTTCGGATGAGCGAGATTTGCAGTGGTGGCGTCAGGTCCCAAACGCGGACGTAATCCACCTGCATGTCGCCGGGAAACGCGGTGTTGAGATTGATCGTATTGGTGTTCGGGTTGCCGAGGTAAGCGCCTCCGACGGCGAGGTTCATGGTGATAAAGAACGGCTGGTTGAACGGCGCTGGATAGGGGCCGGTGGAACTGGACCACGAGGTTTGAGTCTCGTAGAGCTGGTTGTCCACGTACCACCGAACCATGTTCGTGGTCCATTCCAGCATATAATTGTGAAAATTCGTCACCGAATCACCCGCTGGGAGGGTATCGACTGCTGTGGATTGGAGGTGGTGGTTGCTGGCATCCGAGTAATGAATGGTGCCCTGGACCTGGTTCAGCACACTGCCTTTATTTTCCATCACGTCGATCTCCCCGCAGGCCGGCCAACCGACGGTCGTAATGTTGGTCCCGAGCAGCCAAAGCGCCGGCCAATAGCCCAGGCCGGGAGGCAGCTTGGCGCGCCACTCGAACCTCCCGTAAGCTTTTGCGAAATGACCTTGGGTTTTCATCCGGGCGGAAGTGTAATTAAAACCGTTGTAGGACTCTTTTTGAGCGACGATGTGCAGCAGGCCATTGCTGGCGTAGGCATTCTGGGAACGGCCGGTGTAGTACTCGAGTTCGCCGTTGCCCCAGCCGTTGTTGTTGCCGGTCTCGAACGTCCAGTTGTTGGGGTTGATCGAGGTGCCGTTGAACTCGTCGCTCCAGACGATATTCCAGGCCGTGTCCTGCGCATCTGCCGGCGCTGCCAGACAAAAGAAGACTGGCAAGATCCACAACCAACAAGGCGCACGATGCATGCGCCTTAGCATTACCGCACGGCCAGGGCCGATTCAAGCAAACCCGAAAGCAAGGGCATAAGCGCTTTGGGTTCTTTGAATGGAACCACCGGGAAAAAAGCAGGCTTGTATTCTCCCCGCAGCCGCGCGAAATACTGGCGCATGGCATCGCCCGCTCAGATCAGCATCCACCCCAGCCAATTCCCGGACAATGTGCGGCGTGATTTGCTGGAGTCGCTGCGCTCACGGCAAGTGAATCATAAGTTCCATTACGACAGCTTGAAGCAGACTCAAAAATGGCTGGCGCTCCATCAAGCGTTCTCTCCGTCGCGAACCGATCCGGATTGCGCGGCGGCCTATGACCGCAGTTTTGAAGCCGTGGCCCGCCGAACCGTTGCACAATCGGTGCAGGTTATCGGGCTCGGTTGCGGTGTTGGACAGAAGGACGCGCGCCTCCTGAAGTTGCTTCGGGACAGCGGCAAAGAGGTGGCCTACGCGCCAGTAGATGTCAGCACGGCTATGGTCCTATTTGCCCGGCAAGCCGCCCTGGCGGTCATTTCGGACGCGAATTGCTCCCCGCTGGTTTGTGACCTGGCCACCGCCGAGGATTTGCCTGCCGTGCTCGAGCAGATGATTGGCAACAGGAACGCAGCCACGCCCCAGGCAACACTTGGGCTCACGCCGCCAGCTCCCGGTGGCACTCGCCTCTTCACTTTCTTTGGCATGATTCCGAATTTCGAACCGCTGTTCATCCTGCCACGCCTGGCGCGTTTAGTGCGGCCCGGTGACCTGCTGTTGTCCAGCGCTAATCTCGCGCCCGGCAACGACTATGCATCGGGTCTTCGGCGCGTCCTTGCCCTTTACGATAACGCGCCGACACGCGATTGGTTGATGACCTTCCTGCTGGACCTCGGCGTCGAAAACGCCGATGGTGAACTGAAGTTCGCCATCGAAGACGACCCTGCGGGCAGCGGTCTCAAACGCGTCGCCGCAGACTTCCGGTTCCATCGCGCGCGGCAAATCGAACTCGAAACAGACCGCTTTGATTTCCGGGCCGGGGAGTGCATTCGGCTCTTTTTCTCCTATCGGCACACACCCGGCCTGTTCAACAACCTCCTGAAGGGGCATGGCCTACGGCTGCTCCAACAATGGATCACCAGGTCTGAGGAGGAAGGGGTGTTCCTGGTCAGCTTACCGTAAGTTCCGTAAATTGACAATCGCCGCGCGGAGGTCCAGTCTTGAGTGGAAACTGAAGCGTCCTATGAAATCGACATTTGCCTGTGTCGGAGCAGCACTTCTCCTTGCTTACAGCGCTCTGGCCGGCCCCGACTACATCATCAAGCAACGCGCCAAAGAACTCAGCAACGAGAATAATGTCCGCCAGGGCGTCGCGCCGCCCACCCAACCGAACCAACCTGCGCCCACGCCCAGCCAGCCGGCCGCTCCAACTTTGACACCGGCCCTCGCCCGGTTTCAAACCGACCTCGGTGCCATTAACGCCGGCTCCCAGATTTCGGCCGACCAGAAGCAAAAACTCGCGCAGCAACTGGTGGCTGGCGCGCTGGCCGCGAAACCGGCGCTCGCGACCGCTTCAAAATTTGCCGACCACCTCGCCAGCGCGTCGGCCGAAAAACCTCTTCCGGCGACGAGCCGAGAGCGCCTCGTGCAGGAGCTTGATGCTGTGCTTAACCCCGGCAAGTACCCGCAGGCGAAATTGGAGGGCATCTTTAGCGACATCCAGGCCATTTTCCAGGAGAACGGGTTGAACCGCATGAAAGCGGTGGCTCTGGCTGACAGCGTCAAAGCGATGTCCGCCGAGATTCAGCAGGGCGGGGTGAAGTAGTGGCAGACCGGACGTTTGGCGCCGCTCTGTCGCGATTGGTTCACGTGCAGGCAACCCCTTTTTCCGCAGCCAACTCCGTATTCTGGCGGGCGTGCGTCCTGGCCACCTTGCTTGGTTGCGCGCCGCGTCCTGTCATGGCCCAAACAAACCAAATTGCTACTCGTTGGCTGGGCAAAGCCGACCTCGCGCCCCCATTTGTGGTGCCCAAAACGCGGGCGGCCTGGGAGTTGAAACGGAAGCAAGTACGCGCAGCGCTTTGGGAATTGTTGGGGCGGTTGCCCGCGCGGCCAAAGGTGCCCAGCGTGAAGACGCTCTCCCGGGAAGACCGGGGTGATTACCTGGTGGAGAAGTTCCAATTTGATAACGGCGCAGGCGCGACCGTGCCGGGCTACCTCCTGCTGCCCCGGCTGCGTGCGTCAAAGGCTCCGGCGCTCCTGTTTTGCCACTGGCACGGTGGCGAATACGAGATCGGGAAGGAGGAGCTTTTTCAAGCCCGCCACACTCCTGAAGCGCCCGGACCGGCGTTTGCGCGCCGCGGGTTTGTCGTCGCCGGCATTGACGCGTGCGGCTTCGGCGAGCGGAACGGCCAGGGACCGGGCGGACCGGAGGAAAAGGGCACCGCCGGCGAATTGACCGCGAGCAAGTTCAACCTGTGGGTCGGACGAACCCTATGGGGAATGATCTTACGTGACGACCTGATGGCTCTGGATTACCTCGCCGCGAGGCCCGAGGTGGACCCGGACCGCATCGGCGTAACCGGCATCAGCATGGGCGCCACGCGCTCCTGGTGGCTGATGGCGCTGGATGACCGGCTCAAGACCGGCGTCGCCGTGGCTTGCCTGACGCGTTACCAAGACCTTATCCAGCACCAATCGCTCAAAGCCCACGGCATCTATTATTTCGTGCCGAACCTGCTGAACCACTTCGACACCGAGGCGATCATCGCCCAGATCGCGCCGCGGCCAATCCTGTTCCAGACCGGCGACAAGGATGACGGCTCGCCAATCGAAGGAATCCGAGCTATCGAATCAGCCGCTCGCCCCGCCTGGAGGCTGTACGGCAAGGAATCGCACTTCCAGAACGTGATCTACCCCGGCCTTGGCCACGTCTATACGAGCGAGATGTGGGCCCGGACGCTCGCGTGGCTGGATGAGCACCTGGCGAAGTGATGGGTGACTGGTGATTACCAATCTCATTGCAGAACCGTCTCCATCTGCCTAGCCTGCCGCGGTGAAGCTCTCCGTGAAAAGCGACTACGCGGCGCGCGCCGTGCTGGGCCTGGCGCGGCATTATCCGGCCGGCCGCGCGCTGAAAGTGGAGGACCTTGCGGCCGAGCAGGGCGTGCCGGCCAACTACCTGGTCCAGATTCTGATCGAACTCAAGGGGCAAGGCATCGCCCGCAGCGTGCGCGGCAAGGAGGGCGGATATCTGCTCGCACGACCGCCCGCAGAGATTTCGCTCGGCGATGTGCTTCGCGCGGTCCACGGCACCGTCTTCGATACCCCTGCCCTTGCCGATCCGGATTGTCCTCCCGACCTGCGCCGCGCGTGGCAGAAAGTGCAGCAAGCCGTCGGCGCGGCGGCCGACGCGATCACCTTCCAGAAGCTCCTGGATGAGAGCTCTGAAAAAGAAAAGATGTATTACATCTGAGTTTACTTGAGCAGCTTTTTGAGCTCCGCCGTGTCGCTGGTCGGCGGCTTGCATTCCGTGCCAGTGCAGACATAAACGACGGGTCCCGGTCCGCTCGACAAGGTTTTTGCGAAAGGCTCGACCGCCCCAGCGGTGCCGAGCACGACCTGGTTCGGCTCATAAAGCGAGTGGACGGCGTGAAGGAGGGCTCGGGCTGCAGGTTTGGCGGGGTCGCCGGCGATCACCACGCGCCGCGGCTCTTGCAGCGAAAAATCCAGCGCCTGCAGCATGCACGGCACCGCCTGGGGCAGGTCCTGCAACCGGCCCGCGAACAGCCGCAGGCTCTTCTCCGCCGCCTCCGTAAACTCTTTGCGGTCGGTGATCTTGCCGAGCTTGAGCAGCGCCTGAATCGCCACTGAATTTCCCGCGGGCTCAGCACCGTCGTAATCTTCCTTGATGCGGAGAATCAAATCCCGTTCGCCCGGCGCGCTTTGCCAGAACCCGCCGTGTTCCCGGTCGTAAAACCGAGCGAGCATGGACTCCGCCAGGGTGATCGCGAGATCGAGGTGTTTCGGTTCGAGGGTCGCCTCGTAAAGTTCGAGCACCCCCGAGACCAGGAAGGCGTATCCCTCGAGTAATTGGACCTGGTCGCGCTCGCCGTCCCGCCAGCGATGGAAGAGGGTCTTGGTTTTTGAGTCCCAGAGGTTCGCCTTCAGAAACGCGAGGTTTTTCTCGGCGGCGGCGCGATAGGTCTCGTCGTCCAGCACTGCGCCCGCGCGCGCCATCGCTCCAAGCATCAAGCCGTTCCAGGATACCAGAACCTTGTCGTCCCGGTGCGGGCGCACCCGCCCCGCGCGCGACTCGAACAGTTTTTGCCTCGCCGAGGCGAGCGACACTTTTTCGGCCTGGGATAGCTTGGGGTCGGCGATGCTCAGCACGTTTTGATTCGGCAGCGGCTGCGGGTGGCTGTGGTCCATGAAGTTGCCCTTTTCGGTGACTCCAAAATACCGGGCCGCGACTTTGGCTTCCTCCGGCGTGAGCAACCGCGAGACCTCCTCGAGCGTCCAACAGTAAAACTTTCCCTCGTGGCCTTCGCTGTCGGCGTCTTCGGCCGAAAAAAAGCCGCCTTGCGGGTGGGTCATGTCGCGCAGGACATAGTCGAGAATATCCCGGACGACCTCGACGTACTGCCGGTCGCCGCTGACCAAGTACGCGTCGAGATAGAGTTGCGCCAATTGCGCATTGTCATAGAGCATCTTTTCGAAATGAGGCACCAGCCACTCGGCATCGACGGAGTAGCGTGCGAACCCGCCGCCGAGCTGGTCGTGAATGCCGCCGGCTGCCATCTTTTCGCAGGTGCGCAGCACCATGCGCACCGCCTCTTCGTCGCCGAACCGGTGGGCATAGCGCAACAGCAACTCCGGCTGGCTCGGCTGCGGGAATTTGGGCGCGTCGCCAAAGCCACCGTTGCGAGGGTCATAGCCCTGCTTGAAGAGAGACGCAGCCTTGCGGACGGTGTTGGGTGTGAGCCGGAGGTCTGCGGGGGCCGCACCGGCGGTTGCCTGCTTGAGGCGCGCGTGGATCTCGGCAGCCGAGTTGGTGATGTCTTCGCGGCGCGTTTCCCAGATCTTCTGAATCTGTTGAAGGACTTCGAGGAAGCTGGACCGGCCATAGCGGTTGTCCGGGGGGAAATAGGTGCCGCCGAAAAACGGCTTGAGGTCAGGGGTGAGGAAAACGTTTAATGGCCAGCCGCCCTGGCCGGTCGTCGCCTGGACAAAGGTCATGTAAATCTTGTCCACATCGGGCCGCTCCTCGCGGTCCACTTTGATGCTGACGAAATGGGCGTTGAGGAAAGCGGCCAGGGCATCATTCTCGAAAGATTCGCGCTCCATCACGTGGCACCAGTGGCAAGTCGAATAACCGATGCTAAGAAAGAGCGGCTTGTGCTCGCGCCGCGCCCGAGCGAACGCTTCCTCACCCCACGGGTACCAATCCACCGGGTTGGACTGGTGCTGGAGCAGGTAGGGCGATTTCTCGCGCGCCAGGCGGTTGGTGTGCGCCGGCTCGATCACGACAGCATTGATTTTCACGTTGTCCTTCGCGTTTGGTGCGGCGGCTCGCGAGCGACCGGCCGCGCAGCTCATAACGAGAGCCAGGAAAAATGCGGCGGCCTTGCTCATTCCGCCAACCATAGCCCGCAAAGGGCGTCGGCGCAAAGGCGCGTGCTCGAGCCGTCACGGGTTACCCGCGTTGCCTTTTTCCATAGTCGATCCGCAGGGGGTAAGGTAGTTTGGCGCCATGTTGTCGGCCAAACCCTGGAAGGTGGAGGCGATCGCGCGCTTGCTGCTGGGCGTATTGCTCTGCTTTTTCTGCGGTTCGCTCGCGGTAACGGCGCTGCACTATCGCGGGCCCGGCGGGTTCGCGAGCCTGCGGGTTTATCTCGCCTGCGCGGGCGCGCTGAGTTTTCTGATCGCGACGGTGGTCCTTTTACACCGCCCTTGGCGCTATGAAGCTTTCGTGCGGCACCTCCTGGCGTTGCTCTTCTGTTTCATCGCCGGCCTGGTGCTGAGCCTGTGGGCGCAGGAAACCGCCGGGCCGCCGTCCAAAACAGCCGCCGGCGAGCTGATGCTGATCATCGAACCGGCGGTGCTCATTCTGTTCGCCTTGTTCCTGCGCGAGCATCACGTGACGTGGAACGAGGCCTTCGGGCTGGCCGATGGATGGCGGCAGGCAGTCCTCTACGGATTGATGGCCGCCTGCATTTTCCTGCCCGTCGGCTGGACCCTGCAGTGGGTCTCCGCCCAGGCAATGGTGCGCTTGCACCTCGAGCCGCAGGAGCAAGAGGTGGTCCAGACCCTGCGGGCCTCCAGCGCCTGGTTAAACCAGGCGTCGCTGGGCATCGTGGCGATCGGGCTCGCGCCTGTGGTTGAAGAAACCTTCTTCCGCGGCATCTTGTACCCTGCGCTCAAGCAGACCGGGTTTCCGCGGCTGGCGCTCTGGGTTTCCGCCCTGCTGTTCGCCCTGATACACTTTAACGTTGTCAGCTTCGTGCCGTTGCTGCTGCTGGCGATTATGCTGACGTTGTTATACGAGTACACCGGCAATCTGCTGGCGCCTATCGTTGCGCATGCACTATTCAATACGGTGAATTTTGCGGTGTTGTTTATGACGGAGCTGAGGAGTCATTAAGTGAATGAGTTCGAGCTCATTTCCCGTCTCGTTCGCTCGCTACCGGCCAACAAAGCGGTCGTCGTCGGGGCCGGCGACGATTGCGCGATCCTGGACTTCAGCCTGCCCGACCGCCTGCTGTTGTTCAAAACAGACGCCGTTGTAGAAGGCATTCATTTTGCGGCGGGCACCGCGCCGGAACGGATTGGGCACAAAGCGCTCGGCCGGTGCCTGAGCGATATCGCCGCCATGGCCGGCACGCCCAGCGCGGCGCTTATCACGCTGGCGTTGCCCAATGGCTTCGACCCCAAGTTCGTCGAGGCGGTCTATGGCGGCATGAACACGCTGGCGCGGCGGCACGACGTCGCGATCGTTGGGGGCGAAACCACTGCCAACCCCGAGCGCCTGCTACTCTCGGTCGCTCTGCTCGGGTGGGTGCCCCGCGGCAAGGGCGTGCTTCGCTCCGGCGCGGAAGTTGGCGATGCCCTCTTCGTCACCGGCGAACTGGGCGGATCGCTTGCCGGCAAACATCTCGATTTCGAGCCGCGCCTGGCGGAAGCGCGCTGGCTGCCGCAGCATTTCTCCATTCACGCGATGATTGACCTCAGCGACGGCCTGGCCGGGGACCTCCGCCATGTGTTGAAGGCCAGCCGGGTCGGCGCCGAGTTGCTGGCTGCGGCCATTCCGATCAGCCGCGAGGCGAAGCGGGCGGGCAAAGCTGAATCCTCCACCCGCCCACCCTTGCTCGCCGCGCTCAGCGACGGCGAAGATTTCGAACTCCTGTTCACTGTCGCCAGCCGTGACGCCGTTCCGCTTCTCGACGCCTGGAAACCACAATTTCCCGACGTGCGGCTGAGCTGCATCGGGAAGATTACGGCCGGCGATACTATTACTATACGCGACAAGGAGGGAGTGCGGCCGTTGACAGCGCATGGCTACGTTCATTTCGCATAGTCCGGCGGAGACCGAGCGGCTCGGAGAAACCTGGGGTCGCGCGGCTGAAAGCGGACTGCTTCTGGGGCTGTCGGGGGACCTTGGTGCCGGCAAGACCCAGTTTGTCAAAGGCGTTGCCCGCGGGCTCGGTATCACCGCGCGCGTCCATTCCCCCACGTTTGCCCTCGTGAATATCTATGAAGGTGGACGGCTCACTCTCTTTCACCTGGACCTTTACCGCCTCAACACCCCGGAGCAGGTCATCGCCGCCGGCCTCGAGGAGTACTTTCAGCCTCGGGGCGTGACGATCATCGAATGGGCGGAACGGTGGTTCGGTCTACAGCCCGCAGTCCACGGGCGAGAATCCCAAGTCTCAACTCTCAAGCCCCAAGTCCAAGGTCCAAAGTCCAACTGCGAACGTCCGGAATTAGCGACCATCAATAACCAATTACCATGCACCGGCCGCGTCTTCCACGTCTACCTGGAAACCCTGAGTGAAACCGAGCGCCGCATCAGCTATGAAGATCCTGGCCCTTGAATTCTCGTCGCCACAGCGGAGTGTTGCGGTCGTCAGGGGCCGAGCGGAGGCTGCGCCGCCGGAGTCGAGTGAAGTAGTAGAATCCGGCGGGCGGGCGACCCGGGCGTTCGGCTTGATTGAAGAGGCGCTGCGGCAGGCGCAACTAGAGCGGGAACAAATCGAGTGTCTGGCCGTCGGGCTTGGACCAGGCTCATATACGGGCATTCGTGCCGCTATCGCGGTGGCCCAGGGTTGGCAACTCGCTCGAGAGGTCAAAATCCTTGGCCTCGCTAGCGCCGTCGCCGTCGCCGCTCAAGCTCAGGCGGAAGGACTCAGCGGGCGGGTAGCGGTGGTCATCGACGCCCAGCGCGGGGAATTCTATTTGGCCGGCTACGAATTGAGTGCCGCGGGCTGGCGCGAGCGACAGGCGCTCCGCCTGGCGAGCCTTGCGGAAGTCCGGTCCGAAGCGCAAGCCGGCAGCCTCATCATCGGTCCCGAGGTCACGAACTGGTTTCCTGACGCGCGAGTGATTTTCCCCCGCGCTTCGATGCTGGGCCGGTTGGCGTTGCGACGCACTGATTTTGTAGCCGGTGAGGAGGTGGAACCCATTTACCTTCGCACGACCGCCTTCGTGAAAGCGCCCCCGCCGCGCATCCTCCCGGGGTAGAGTAACGACCGGAGCGCGCGAAGCGAATGGAGTGCGTGGAGCTTGCTCCCGCTGTTCGGCCAACCACGTTCTCCCAAGCAGCCAGCAAGGTGGACGCAATCCAGGCACTTCGCGGCCTTGTTTGGGGTTTCCCCGCCCGCAGCCCTCGCTATCCCTGCGCCTCCTTTGGCTGCGAACGCAGAAAAAGACCTGCACACCTTCTTGCGAGTCTGGTAGCTTGCCCTGGAACCTGATGAAAGCGGCTGTCCTGCACGGCAAAGAAGATGTCCGCGTCGAGGAAATCGCACCCCGCGCGCTCCAGCCGGGCGAGGTGCGGATTCAAATCGAGGCCTCCCTTACCTGCGGCACCGACCTGAAAGTCTTCAAACGCGGCTACCACGCGAAGATGATCGTCCCCCCTGCTGTTTTCGGGCACGAACTGGCGGGAACCATCTCTGAAGTGCAGGATGCGGAATGGAAAGTTGGTGAGCGGGTCGCGGTCGCCAACTCGGCGCCCTGCGGGGATTGTTTCTATTGCCGGGGAGCCCAGGAGAACCTCTGCGACCAACTGCTTTTCCTAAATGGCGCTTATGCCGAATCCATCGTCGTGCCGGCGCGGTTGGTGGAAAAAAACCTGTTGCGACTGCAGCCGAACACCCAATTCCGCGACGCGGCGCTGGTGGAGCCGCTGGCCTGTGTGGTGCAGGGCGTCCAGGACACGCAACTGCGCGCCGGTCAGCGCGTCCTGGTGATAGGGTCCGGGCCGATCGGGCTGATGTTCGTGACGCTGGCCAGGCAACGAGGCTGCTCTGTCACCGTCTCGGGCCGGGGAGAAAAGAGGCTGGCGGCGGCGCGACGGCTGGGCGCCGAACGCGTGCTGGAAGCTACTGTCGGCTCGGAATCGCAGCCACCAGGGGATTTAACGTTCGACGTTATCATCGAGGCGGTCGGAAAGCCCGAAACCTGGGAGGCCGCAGTGCGGCTCGTTCGCAAGGGCGGCACCGTGAATTTCTTCGGCGGTTGTCCTTCGGGCACCAGCGTGTCGTTTGACACGGCGCGAATCCATTATTCCAACCTCGTGTTGCTGGCGAGCTTTCATCACACACCGAGCACCATCCGCCGCGCGCTCGGGTTCATCGAGAGCGGGCTGGTCCGCGCCGCCGATTTCGTCGATGGCGAATGTCCGCTGGCAGAGTTGCCCAACCTATTCCGGTCAATGGCCGCCGGGAACCGAGCGGTCAAGACGTTCATTCAGGTTCGCTAACCAGCGTGGGGGCTCGCCAAGCTGGGCGTGGCCCCCGCTCGTGGTATTTCCCGACGTGACGGTCGGCCGATCATGGCATGGCTTTGGGGACGGCCGATCTGTAAGAGATGTCCGTGCCGAGGGACGAGTGCGGGGGCGAGCGTCGGCACGAGCATCGATGGTTAAAGATGACATTCCTGGCGGAGCTGTCAAAGCTGGGCTTTTCCCCCAGGGGAAAGGGAGGCTCACCTGACTTTGACGCCGAAGAGGAGGATGACCAGGTCGATGATGAAGAGCAGCACGATCGTCACCTCGAGGAGCAGCATCCAGCGGTTGGTGCGGTCGTGGTTGAGCAACTGGTAAAGATCGTCGAGGATTTGGAGTTTGTCGTCGATGGTCCGATGCCAGTCGGAGAGGTGAAATCGCGCCGAGATGTTCTCGTAAATCCGGGCCAGGTGCCAATCGCCGAAGAACTTGGTGAGGTTGGACATTTCGTCGCTAAACCGGGCGAGGTCGATGCGAATCTCGCGCAGTTCGCGCAGGACCGCGGTGCGGCCGCGAGCCGGCCGCGAGGTCAGGTCGCGATAGGCGCGTTCGAGGGAATCGTCCAGGATGCGGTCGTAGGCCTCCAATTCCGCCAACTGGAGATTGGCCAACTCCATCACGTAGAGCGTTTCATCGAAGTTCCGGCGCTCATCAATAATGAGCGCTGCGTCCCAGTCCACAACCACGAGGTCATGCTCGTAATAGCTTAAGAACCGTCCGGTCGATTCGTCGGCCTCCTGCTTCGAGAGATGCGCAATGTCGGGTTCCTGGGTTAGCAAGGCGGCGACCGAGCGTCGGTTGGCGCGCAGCCAGTTGTCCGCGCTCAGCGCCGCGCCATCCGGCGTGAGCAGCGGCGAATCGACACAGAAGACGGTGTAGGCTTCGGCAGGCGCCAACTGCGCCACGGGGCGGATGTAATATGGCGCCAATTCCTTGCGCACCTCCTCTGTCAGGCGCCGGACTTCTTTGTTCAGCGAGCCGTTGCTGAACTGAAGATCGTGATACGCGACCAGGTCTTCCACACTTCCGACCGCGAACGGCACTCGTACGGTGATGCTCAGCGCGCCGACCGGCAACAGCTTGATGGCCCGTTCCACGCGTACGGGCCCGTGCGGCCCTATCCGTTCGAGCGGCGGCAGCCGCACCATGGTCGGCCGATAAAAGAACAGGTGCCGCGGGCTGCGTTTGCTGGCATCGACCACGAATTGCGCTACCGGCTGCCCCAACAACTCGCGCACCGGCTCGCGCTTCATCTCGTACGCGACGTCAAAAGCGTAGATGTAGACCACCTCGCCGGTATATCGGCCTATTTTCGGTGCGGTGACATTCCGCTCCAGGGCTTGAGGTTGGTTGATTGAAACCATCATACGCTCCTTAAAATACCCTACCGCAGAGCGAAAGTCTAAAGAGGGAGGTCAGTGCATGCCTGCCAGGCCTCCAGCCGGGCGTTGCACCCGCTTGAACAGCAGCACCAATGGCAAACAGGCCAGGCAAAGGATGCCGAACAGCCGGAAATTCTCAACAAACGCCCACAAGCTGGCCTGGCTTTGGAGAGTATTGTAGATGAGGCCTTGGGCCTGTTGGTGAGCGAGCAGCGTTCCGCTCGCCGGAGTCAGAGCCCGGGCCACCGCATCCACGCGCTGCACATACGCCGGGTCGAACGGGGTCAGGTGCGCGACCATCAGGGCCTGATGCACCTGGGCTCGGCGGACCACCATGGTGCTCACCAGGGCAATGCCGAAGCTGCCGCCCAGGTTGCGCATGAGGTTATAGATGCCGGTGGCGTTGCCCATTTGTTCCTGGCGCAAATGACCCACGGCGGCGGTGGTCAGCGGTGTAAATATAAAGCTGATGGCAACGCCGTTGAGCACGCTGGGCCAAATCACGTTCCAGATCCCCACCTGCAGGTTGATGTGGCCAAGCCAAAACGAGGAAAGCGCCAGCAGCGCAAACCCAACCGCTATCAAAATCCGGTTTCGAACCCGCCCCACGAGACGGCCCACAACGAAGGTCGCCACAAACGCAGCTACGCCACGCGGACTCAAAGTCAGGCCGCTTTCCAGCGCCGGGTATCCCATCAAGGTTTGCAGAAAGATGGGCAGCGCCGCGGTGGTGCCATACAGCACCGCGGCCAACGTGGTGATCATCAGCACGCCGGCGCCGAAATTCCGGTTCTTCAGCACCCGCAAATCGACGATGGGGTGGGCCGTGCGCAATTCCCGGGCGACAAACCCAAGGAAACACCCCACTGAAATCACGGCAAACCAGCGGAGCCATTGGGCGGCGAACCAGTCCTCCTGCTGGCCTTTGTCCAGGATGACCTGCAAGGTGCCGAGCCAGACCGCCAGCAAGGCGAAGCCCGTAAAATCGACTCGCTCGATCTTCGCGTGCTTAATGTAAGGGGGGTCTTCGACGAAGGCCTGAGCCATCAGCGCAGCAAATACTCCCACCGGCAGATTAATATAGAAAATCCAGCGCCAGGAGTAATTATCCGTGATCCAGCCGCCCAGTGTCGGCCCCAGGATGGGGGCCACAACGACCCCCATGCCGAAGGTCGCCATCGCCACGCCGCGTTTCTCGGGCGGAAAACTCTCCAGCAACACGGCTTGCGAGACAGGGATGAGCGCGCCGCCGCCGACGCCCTGGAGCACGCGTGCGACGATGAGAAAGGCCAAGTTGGGTGCCATCCCACAAAGAATTGACGCCGCGGTGAAAATGCTGATGCAGATGACCAGCAAACGGCGCCGGCCGAAATAAATTCCCAGCCAACCCGTAATCGGCAGGACCACCGCGTTCGACACCAAGTAGCTGGTCAATACCCAGGTGGCTTCTTCGGTAGTCGATGAAAGGTTGCCGGCGATATGTGGCAGCGCGACGTTCGCGACTGAGGTGTCCAGGATCTCCATGAAGGTCGCGGCCATGACGGACACGGCGATCAGCCACGGGTCGTGGCTTGGCTGCCACCGCATTTCCGGCGCCGGGGCTCGTGCTGGAGGACTTTCGGCCATCGGTTCCGACGTCTTAACGCGTTAAGGCTTCAACGCCTCCCCGCCACCGCCCACCAAGTCACGCCAAGAATCAGCGTGCCCAGCCCCGCCGCGAGCGCGACTACGGCTTGTGAGATCTCAAACCCGGTCACGCGCACTGAGGGCACTACAGACATCCCGGGTCCCAGCACGCGGTCGGCCGGCAAAGGCTCATCGAACACCAGTTTGACCGGCACCCGTTGCACCACCTTGACGTAATTGCCGACTGCGTTTTCGGGCGGTAACAAACTGAACCGGGCTCCGCTGCCCGCCTGCACACTGTCCACGTGGCCGGCGAACGTACGCTCCGGCACCGCATCAATGCGGAGCCGTGCCCGCTGGTTGGTCCGTAATCCCGCCAATTGGCTCTCCTTGAAGTTGGCTGTGACGTAAAGTTGGTTGGGCACCAGCGCCATTAAGCTCTGCCCCACCTGCACGTAGTTGCCCTGTTCCACCGCCTTTTTGGTGACGCGGCCCGCCTCTGGCGCCGAAATGCGCGCGTAGGAAAGGTTCAGCTCCGCCGTTCGCGCCTCGAGCTCGGCCTCGCGGGTCTGGGCTTCGGCCCGCTCGTAGCCCTTGACGCCGGCACCCAACTGGGCCTGCGACTGGGCCACTTTCGATTCGTCGCTGGCGGCCTTCTGCCGGGCGGCGCTCAAGCTGGCTTCGGCAACCATCGCGTCTGCTCTGGCGCTGTCGAATTCCTGGGGTGAGATGGTATGGTTCGCGATTAATTCCTGCGCTCGCTTCAGATCTGCACCCGCCCGTTCAGCCTTGGCCTGCGAGGCAGCCGCTTCGGCGGCACTCTGTTTGGCAGTCGCCTCGGCGGTGGCGATCTCTGATCGGAAGAGTTCGACCGTGGCCTTGATCACATCGACATTCGCCCGGGCGGCATTCACTGCCGCACGCTTCCGGTCGAGCTCCACCTGCAAATCGCGAGGATCGATTTCGACCAGGAGCTGGCCCGCCGGCACAAACTGGTTGTCCACCGCCTGAACCTTGTCCACCAGGCCGGCAACCTTGGGCGCGATAGAAACAATGTGCGCATCCAAAAACGCGTCGTCGGTGGATTCGTGCGTAAAGCCTTCCGCCAGATAACTCAGCCCGAAAATCAAAAACAAACCCAAGGCCAAAGTCCCGACCAGGATCACCGGCCGGCGCCGCCAAAACGATAGTTTGGGGGCAAAGCCGGCGGCCTCTGCCTGGGCTTGCACGGGCGGGTCCGCCGCCGGTTTTTGAGTTTCAACCATAACGTTTGCGCCCGGATGATCCGGACAGAGCCGCTGTCTGTCGAGGGGATTTGCCGCGGCGCCCGGGGAGGCGCAGCCGGGCATAGCCCCTGCAGCAAGTCCCAGAATGCCGACTGAGGCTGTAGCGTTGCCCGGGCATCGGACATCCGCTGGCGGCTGAAGCCGGCGTTTCGGCGGCATTGTCGGGCTGCACCGCGTCCGAGGTGTACCGTTCAGTTCCCTCGCGCTTGCAGGGAACGGTTTCTTGAGCGAAAGTCAGGCGGGAACTTCCATCGACAAATACCATTTGCAACGTTAATGCTATGAAAAGACGAGCCAAACCGGCCCGCGAAGCCAAAGCTTTCAAACCCAACGAGTACGTTCGGGTCGTGCCCCTGCATCACCCGAGACCCGCCGTATCCATCGACGAACTTGCTCGCGCTCGCGAAGCGGGCGAAGAACAGGATCTTTTCGACGGCCAGCCGCACGCGGCGCCGGCCGGCGCGCACCTGACCTACCAGGGCGGTGCACTGATTCAGAATGTGCAGATCTACACGATTTTTTGGGGTAACCTCTGGGGTTCCAACGCCTCTTCGCAGGAGATGATGACTAAACTCAATCAATTCTTTACCACCATTGTGGGTAGCCCGCTGCTGGACCAACTCGCGGAATATAATGCGCCTGGCAAGACAATCGGGCACGGCTCATTTTTGGGCACCCAGGTCATCAGCGCCAACGCGCCGTCCAGCAGCATCACCGACTCGGCCATCCAAGCCCAGGTCCTTAAGTGGCTCAAGGCGAAAACCGTGCCGAAGAATACCAAGAACACGCTCTACTTTATCTACCTTGATCCAGGCGTCGTCTCGGTCATGGGGGGGAGCAAGTCGTGTCAGAACTACTGTGGCTATCACAACAACACCGGCAAGGTGTATTACGCGGTGATGCCGTATCCGACGTGCAGCGGCTGCCTGGGCGGGATGCAGGCTTTCGACGCCCTGACCGGCACCAGTTCGCACGAACTGTGTGAAGCCATAACCGACCCGGTCCCCGGCTCCGGCTGGTATGACAACACCAACGGTGAAATTGGAGACATTTGTGCCTGGAACTTCAAACAAGTGGCCGGCTACACCGTCCAGCTCGAATGGTCCAATCAACAAAACAAGTGCGTGTGATGGGCAAAGGCTCCACTCGCTTGTGAAGCCTCACAACCCCGTCGACCCCGTGATTATCACCGCCAAAGAGAATCACCGGGAGCTATGCTTAAGCAACTTGACACGCTGATTGGTTTTGCCGTGGTGATGTCCGTGGTCAGCTTGCTGATCACGGTGGTCACGCAGGCCGCTTCCCGAACACGCCTGGACGATTGGAGCCGGCAATTCGGTGATATCGAGGTGCACTTCAGCAAAACCGGCCTCATGCTCGTTCCGAAATCCATACCCTTCTCCCGTCGGAGGAGCCTGGAGCTGGCCCTGGCCTCACCTGCTGGGCATCCTTGCGTCGGTCGCGCTGCTGAGCCTAGGAGCGCCGTTCTGGTTTAACCTCCTCAAATCTCTGGCCAATCTCCGCCCGGCTCTCGCCCAACAGATTGAAAACGACCCGAAATCCGAACCCGCCCAGCCATGAACGCATCTCCCCATAACCGCCGCCCGTGGGCGCGGGCGCTTGGTCTCGTGTTGCTGGCTTTCGCCGGCTGCCGGACCGCCCCCCCGGATTCCGAGGCGGCGTTCTCGACCGGCGTGACCGCCGCGCGCACCCAATCACAGGAAGCCTTCAGCGCCATCAATGAACTGGTCGGGGATGCCTTGGTCGATTACGCCGCCACCCAGCCCCGCCTGCTCGAGTCCAGCTTCGCCGCCGGCCTGGACGACGACAGCCTCCAGGCCTGGGACGAGGTCTTGGAAAAACTTGAAAGTTACGCCCAGCATCTTGAGTCGCTCTCTTCGCCGCAGCTCACCAAACGATTCGAGGACGCTACCGTCAATTTGAGCGGCGAGCTGAGAAATCTCGGCCAACACTTGCAGCAAGCCGGGCTGGCTGGCAAGTCTCCTGAACTCACTCCGGGCCTGGCCACGGATTTTACCGAACTGGCCGAGCTTATCATTCGGTTCCATTCGAACGCTCGCGCTCGCGACGTACTCAAGAACACGGATACGGAAGTGGGCCGCATCTGCCGCAGCCTGGGTAACAGCATCGGCGCCACCAGGACCAACGGCCTGCGCGGCACCGTCACCGCCCATTGGACCCAGCGCCTCGCCGAGCAAAAGGCAGAGTTCTTGAGCAAAACGAATTACACTGATAGACGCGCGCTCGCGGCCACGTTCCGGAAACTGTTACAGTGCCAAACGTCGCAAGATCTGATTCTGCTCTCCTTGAGACGCTCGCTGCTTCATCTGGCGGACCTCCACCACGCCCTGGCACAGGGCGATCCGTTGACGGCTCAATCAGCCTCGGCCGCCATTGCTAACGAGGTCCAGCATACCCGTGACCTTTACGGCCGCTACACGGCGAACCCCGTGAATCCATAGAAAGGCAGCATGCCCGCCATGAACCAGGACCTTCTGCAACTTCACGCCCAGCTCCTCGCCCAGCACCAGGCTCTCTACGAAAGACTCGACGAAGTCACCGACGCCACGGCTGCCAAAATTATCATCACCGAAATGCAGGAGATACTGCATCGGATCGATCTCGTGGAGGGCCTGCTTTTCCGTCAAACCACCGGCGCTCTGCAGGAGAGCCTTCAAAAAGTGGACGCCGCCGACACCGAGCTGACCGATGCCCTCAGTTCCGTTAATGCCGCAGCGGACATTATCGCGGGCGTAAGCAAATACCTCGCCGTCGTCGATCAGGCGATTGACCTCGCCAAAACCCTCGGGCCGGCTGCCGTTTGATTCGTGTGTCGAAACAGGATCTCGTCTATGACTGGTTGACTCGCAACCGCATTTCCTGGCGGGTTTATCACCAGGGCATTCCGTTTTTCATGATGATGGGCGACTGGCATCTGCGGGTCCTCAGGGACGGCTACTTTTGCAGCTACGATGATTTCCAGAGCGACCTTGGGTCCGATGCCCCCTTCCCGCAGGTCGTGTTTGTCGAGCCCTGCTACACCGATGCCCCCTATTACGAAGCTCCCTGCGACGACCACGCGCCTTCACCGGTTACCGCGGGTCAGAACCTTCTGAAACTGGTCTATTCCGATTTGATCACCAACTGGGACCGTTGGCAGAAAACGCTCATGATCGTGAATTATGATGAGAACGGTGGATTCTTCGATTACGTCAAACCCCTGCCCATTGCCACGAACCCACGGCCTGGAGCGACATTCACTTACGGCCCGTTCACGACCACCGGACCGCGGGTGCCGGCCTATTTGATTTACCCCTTCATTAAGCCGGGTGCCGTGTATTCAGGCAACCTGGACCGCACCTCCATCCTGAAGTGAATCGCGAAGCGCTTCGGCAACGGCAGCCATTCGCCGGAGGTGGATGCCCGTCCCGTCGGCGACCTTTGGGATGCTCTCGAATTGGACGCGCCGCGCGGCGACGATGCCGACTTCCGGCCGCCGCCGGATGTCGCCGGTTTCACCCCCAACGCGACTCCCACCGACTCGATGCCAATGGCCTTTGCCGACGGCGCGGCCAAAGCCACAGCGCCCGCCCATGCTGACGCCAAGCAGAAACTCCCTGAACTCTTTATCCACTTCGAAAACCTTTGAGCGGCACCCCGATTTGCATTCAGGCATGATTGCACTGGCACCACCCAGCGGGACTTAACCCCGCGCGCCCTGGGTGGCATAAATCGTGAATCGTACACCACGGCGCATTCCCTACGCTTTGGGCACTTTTGGCTTTACTTTCCGGCTGGGAAAGGTCTGATTAGGCCAGCTTGGACTGGAAAACTATAAAACGACTATGAAAGCAACCTCACTTCTTACCCCGGCTCTCGCGTTTTCGCTGGCTCTTATCGTAGCCGGCTGCAAACCGACGCAGTCCTCAACCTCGGAATCCAAGAAAGAGATCGTTTCCGCCGAGCCGACCAGCTTCCGTGAAGTTACCGCCCAGCTTGATCCCGGCGGCAACTTTTACCTCTACCTCGGCACGGAACAATGGCTGCAGGGCCTCTCGGGCAAGGTCGCCAAGTGGCGCCAACTCGCCGATGCCATCCCTGACATGCAAGCCGGCGACCGCCAGAACATGACCCGCGCGTTCGACGTGGTGACCAACCTCATTAAGGACAGCGGCCTAGAGGACATCAGTGGTTTCGGCATGAGTTCGGTGGCCCGCGAAAGGGGCTTTTACCATACCAAAGCCATTCTTCACCATTACCCCGGCAAAGGCTCGGGTTTCGGGTGGAGCTTACTCGGCCAAAAACCGCACGCTCTGGATGGTCTCGGGCTGCTCCCGGCCAACACCGCTTTCGCCGCCTTCTCGGATCTAGAAGTCCCGCTGTTCTGGTCGGTGGTCCAAAAGGAAGTTGCCCGGTTGGGCTTCCCACAGGCGGACCAATTCCTGCAGCAACTGCCCGACAGTTTCGAAAAGGCGACCCACCTCAAGTGGGAACAGGTCCTCGCCTCGCTGGGAGGCGAGTTCGGGTGTGTCATGACGCTGGACAACGCCCGCATGGTGACGCTGCCGATTCCGAGCCAAAGCGGTCCTCTGGAAATCCCCGAGCCAGCGCTGATGCTCGTCGCAAAGGTCAAGGACGACACTATTTTCAATCGCATCGATGAAGCGCTGAAGAGCACCGGCCAAAACATCATTGCCAACGATAAACCCGGGCTGAAAATGCGGACCCTGCCCGTGCCGCTGCCGATTCCGATTCAACTCCGCCCTACCGTTGCTACCACAGGAGGCTATCTTTTTATTGCGACCACAGATGCCCTCATCCAGGAAGCGCTGGCCGTCAAGGCCGGGCAAAAGCCTGGCCTCAAATCCACGGATGAGTTTCGCCGCCTGGCGGCTGACATCCCTGAGCAGGGCAACCAATTCAGTTTCCTAAGCGCCCGACTCAGCCAAGCTTTGGGCCAGCTCCAGCAACAGGCGCTTCAGATGGCGCCGAATGCAGCGCAGACGCAATGGCTGCAATCGTTGCTGACGTCCTCGAACGGCGCTTGCTCCTACGCCGTGGGCGTCAACACCGATGAAGGCTACGTGTCCGTCGGCAACGGGAATCAGCATCCCGCCAAGTTGTTCCTGGCCGGCGCAATTGTTCCAGTCAGCGCGCTTGCCTCTATCGCCATTCCGAACTTCGTCAAGGCCCGCCAGACCGCACAGAAAAACGCTTGCATCAACAATCTCCGCCAAATCGACGGAGCGGCACAACAATGGGCTTTAGAGAACAAGAAATCCGAAACGACGATCCCCACGCGCAAGGAGCTGCTACCCTACCTGCGGAACCACCAGTTCCCCATCTGTCCGGCGGGCGGCCAATACACGCTGAATCAGGTCTCCGCCGCGCCCGAATGCACTCAGCAGGGGCATAATTTGCCTAAATGATGGTCGCCTGAGGGCGCGATTCAGGCGGGCGGCTGGTTGTTTTGGGCGGCAATCTGTCCAAAGGTCGTGAACGCTTTCAGCCAGCAGGTTGAGAGTGGGTTTGGTTCTGGCCCTTTGACCCTATTGAGGCCAGCACTTCCAATCGTAGCCCATTCCACCAGCAGCTTGCCAAAAGGGGTTTGAGGCTTACATTGGCATGTCTCAGCCCTTTCACCTTATCGCGAATGTATTATGCCAAAATATCTCATTGAACGGGAGCTTCCGGGGGTCGGCAATTTTACCGCCGGCCAACTCCAGGCAGTCTCGGCCAAGTCTTGCGCCGTGCTGCAAAAGCTGGGGCCACAAATTCAGTGGGTTCAAAGCTACGTGACCCAGGATAAAGTGTACTGCCTCTACGTGGCGCCGAGCGCCGAAGCGGTGCGGGAACATGCCCGGCAAGGAGGGTTTCCAGCGAACCGCATCTCCGAGATCAAACAGGTTATCGATCCGACCACCGCCGAGTAGCAGCGGGGACCGCCGGCAGGCGAGCAAGCCCAAAAGGGGAAAGGATTTCCGGCGAGTAAACTTCTATGGCGGGCGTTGACGACGGACCTTACGAGGTCAGACCGGCTCAGGACCGATTTGAAGTCCTGGACTCATCAAACCGGGTGGTGATGGTTTCCCGCGACGAAGGCAGCGCCACCCAATATGCGGTGCTGCTCAATGAGGCCTTCCACAGGGGGTATAAGGCAGGGTACCAGGCCGCCCGCAAGATCGCGGGCCGTAAGCCGTAACGATGGCGCATCCAAGGAAATGGTTGGGGCGCGGGATTCCAATCCCGCGAGTTCACGCCGCGACCACACTGAGAGCAAGGGTGACTATTGATTTGCGACCGCAACCGGCTCAGCGAATAACCCGAACTCAGAGAGCGCAGGAGACACTGGCGCTTGTGTAATGCGCAGCCGCACCTTTTCCGTAGTGACGCCAGGTCCCCGCACCAGGCGGTGATTGCCGATGCTGGTCCCCTTGCCAAATTCAACCCATTGCCGTTCCTTCCATTGGTCCAGCGCGAACGCCTCCACCCGTTGCCCAAGCGGCAGAAACTCCCGCAGGCTTACGACGTTGAACGTGACCGGCCTGGCAAATTCGAGCACCAGCTCCGGCGTAGTCACGGCATCGTCGCTCGCCCAATAGGTATTCCGTTTGCCATCCAACAGGTTTTGCGGAGCGAACTGCTTTGCCCCGCCGCGAACATTGCTTGCGACGAGTCGCGCGTCACGGGCCAAGTCCCTGGCAAAGGTCGCGTCGAGAATGCGACGAAACTCGCGCAGGGAACGGACATCGTTGTCGTTGATTTGGCCGCGCCGGTCTGGCGGGATATTCAGGTTCAAACAGGCACCCCGGCCGGCCGATTTGTAGTAAAGGTCCACCAACTGCTCGGGACTCTTGACCTGACCATCCTCTTTAGCGTGGTAAAACCAGCCGGGCCGGATCGACACATCGCATTCCGCCGGGATCCAATCGGTTCCCGGCCGTTCGCCAGAGTTGAGGCCCGAGGAGCTGCCGCCTGGGTACCTGCCGGCGCCATTCAAAGTCGCCCAGCACGGGTCACCGGCGACGCCGTTCTCATTGCCTACCCAGCGAAAGTCGGGCCCGGCATCGCTGAACATCACCGCCCTTGGCATCAGTTCGCGCACCAGCCGCCGCGTGTTGTCCCAATCGTAATAGCTGCGCGCATCAATCCGCCGGGTCTCTCTTGCGCCGCCGTAATAACCGCGGCCGCCATTGGCGCCATCAAACCACACCGTGAACACGTCTCCGTAATGAGTCAGCAACTCGCGAAGCTGGTTCCGGTAATACGTGATGTACTCGGGGTGGCCATAATCCTTTTGGTTGCAGTCCCATGGTGACAGGTAAACGCCGAACTGCAGACCCTTTCGCCGGCACGCGCGGGACAACTCCTTCACCACGTCACCGTGGCCGTTTCTCCACGGGCTGTTCTTCACCGAATGTTCCGTGTACTGACTCGGCCACAGACAAAAACCGTCGTGATGTTTCGTGGTAAGAATCAAGCCCTTCATACCGGCCGCTTTGGCCACCGATGCGATCTGGTCGGCATCAAAGTCGGTCGGGTTAAACAACGTCTCGCTCTCGTCCCCGTAGCCCCATTCCTTGTCGGTGAAAGTGTTGATCGAGAAATGGACGAAGCCGTAGAATTCCATTTCATGCCAGCGAAGCTGGCGCTCGGAGGGGGTGGGCCCGAACGGCGCGGGAGCGGCGACTTCACGGAAGCCGGCGGCTCGAGCCAGGTTTGGCACCGCTGCGCAGACGAGCGCCGCTGCCAGCAGCAGCATCGGTGAAAGACGTTTGCAATTCATAGATTGGTCCCCCACGGTCCCAGTTGCGCCCGGCCTGGGCAAGCGGGAACGTCTCCGGCTGTCGGAACTTAGTGAGAATGTCCCCATTCCAACTTAATGGAAATGTCCCTATTGGGGCCGGAGGGCGTCAGCCATCCTGTCCAGCACGTGGAGACATTGACGATGAGTCACAAAGAACGGGATCGAATAAGGATCATG
>DATMRF010000071.1:0-4897 GCA_035566435.1 Candidatus Acidiferrum sp. | reverse complement strand
CTGGTTGTTCACTTCATGCAAGTCCTTCACGTAATGGTTGTAGATCGGCCAGAACTTTTCTCCCTCCGTATCCGAAAGCGACATATTCTGCCCAATTACCTGCATTTTCTTCGCCCGTAAATCTTGCCGCAGCAAAGCGATGTCCTCGTCCGTTATTGTTGGGTTGATGACCCTCTCCACGGTCAACTGCTGCGCCTGCGCCACCGTCCCCCGCGTCTTTGTCCCCGCCGTAACCATCCCCCGCCCAACGCCGTCGCCACCACCATGCCCGCAACAAACGCCCCAGCCAATCCCGTCGCCCCCGTCATTTTGCACTTCATAATCTTTCTCCTTACACTTTTGTCCTCTTGCCACAAAGAACCACTGAGAACAGCAAGTCCGAGTGCATGCTAATACAGTTGGGCCGCTCATGGATTACTATCAGCATCAAGCGAAAGTCAACTCCTGGTTAACGCGGTAATCGGAAAAGTGGGTACTGGGACCACCCCCACAAAGCAAAATCCAGTTGCACCGAAATGGTGCAGCTGCCAGGGGTGTATCACTTTTCCCTTCCTATAAGCTAGCCCACCATCGCGTTGACACCCGCAAAACGCGCGGCGTATAGTCAGTGCATCCCACCCGCGCGAGGCGGCCTGCAGTGCGTCTCTGCACGCCATTTCTCTTCAGGACGCGAATGGGGGCAAGGGAAGGGATGAGCTCGCGTTTGCTTTACCGAAACCCGTCGTGCCGCCGCGCGCTTTGGATTGCCTTGTCGTTTTTCCTTCCCCTCCTCATCCAGGCGGCTCACGGTCAGGATTCCGCTCCCGCTGCCGCGCCGGAAAAAGCGCCTCCCGCCGGTCCTCAGGGCTCCGCGCCCAAGTCCAAGCCGGACGCCGGTTCCGAAATTTCCCAGATGGATTCGGCGGCCACGTTTAAGGTTCGCGTCAACCTCGTCCAGGTTCGCGTGATCGTCCGCGACTCTTCCGGCAAACCCATTGACAACCTTACCCGCCAGGATTTTCTTCTCTACGACCAGGGCAAGTTGCAAACCATCAGCAATTTCTCCGTGGAAACTACGCAGACCCGCCTGCAACGCGCCGCTACCATCGCAAAAACCCAGGAGGACGCTGCTTCGACCGGTGACGACTCTGGACACAAGCCGCCCGTTCTGCCGGAGCGATTCGTTGCTCTCGTTTTTGACGACGCGCACCTCACCTTGCAGGATGCGACTTGGGCCCGGTCGCAGGCCGGCCGCTTCCTCGATTCCACGTCCGCCACGGATCGCGTCGGCATTTACACCACCTCGGGACAAGACACGATGGAATTCACCGCCGATAAAGCGGCGCTGCACCGGGCGATTCTCGGGGTGGTGCCACGCCCCCTGACGCCGCAGGCGCTGGGCGCCGAATGCCCGGAAATCACGCACTACATTGCCGACCAGATCGAAAACAAGCACGACCCCACTGCCCAAGCCGTAGCGATTGAAGAGACCGTTCAGTGCGAGTTCAACGGAGACGAAACCAAGCAAGCGCAAGCATTGGTGATCGTGCGGGGCGCCGTCCTTCGCGCACTTAATGCCGGCGATACCGAAAACGAGTACACCTACCGGCATCTCGAGGACGTGCTACGCCGCCTATCCAGCATGCCCGGCGAGCGCATCATGCTTCTTGTCTCCCCAGGCTTTCTGCTTACCACCGCTTACCTGGATGAATCTGGCGTAATCGATCGCGCCAATCGCGCCAACGTGGTCATCAACACCCTTGACGCCCGCGGCCTTTACACGCCCGACGTGATGGGCGACATTTCGCGGCCATCCTCCGACAGCCTCCGCACCGCAGGCTTGAAAACCACGTACCGTATTGCCTCGCAACAGGAAAACCAGTACGTTCTTGGCGACCTTGCTTATGGTACCGGCGGCACATTCTTCCACAATTCCAACGATCTTCAGGGCGGGTTGCAGCTTGCCGGACTCGCGCCGGAAGTCTCCTACGTGCTGGCGTTTTCTCCCCAGAATCGCAAGATGGACGGCCAGTATCACTTGCTCCGCGTCGCTCTCGCAAAAAAATCGAAATACTCGGTACAAGCTCGCCGAGGCTACTACGCTCCCCGCAAAATTGACGATCCTCTCGAGCTGGCGCGGCAGGAAATTCAGGAAGCCATCTATTCCCAGGACGAGATTAACGAGCTTCCGCTTGACCTGCAGACCCAATACTTCAAAAGCGACCCTGAGGGCGCGCGCCTGAGCGTCGTCTCTCGCCTGGAAGTGAAAAACATGCATTTTCGCAAAGCGGAGGGCCGCAGCCATGATGAGATCACCCTGGCCACCGCCATTTTCGATGAAAACGGCAATTTCATTACCGGAGGAGAAAAAACAGTGCAGATGCGTTTGAAGGACACCACCTTCGAGCGCCTCACGCGCACCGGCCTCACCGTGAAATCCAGTTTTGCCGTAAAGCCCGGGCGTTACCTCGTTCGTCAGGTGGTTCGCGATTCGGAAGGTTCCCAGATGGCCGCGCGCAATGGCGCCGTCGAAATTCCGTATTAGGGAGGCAGTCATGGCAACGCAACCGATGAATCGAATGAAATCTCAGGTGCTGCTCGCACTTGCCTTGCTCGCGGTTTCCGCTTTTCCCTCGGCGCTTCGCGCGCAAAATTCGGAGCCCGCCAAACCCGAGGCCCCGGCTCAGCAGCAACCCGTTGCCACGTCGCCCGTGATCCGCACGGAATCCCGCGTGGTGCTTGTGGATGCGGTCGTGACCGACAAGAAAGGGAATTACGTCCACAATCTCACCCAGAAGGATTTCAAGGTCTACGAAGACAACAAGGAGCAGGGCGTCACCAGCTTTTCCTTCGGCAGCGATTCTTCCGGGCCAGTCAGCGCGCAGAAGCATTACATGATTCTCTTTTTCGACAACTCCTCCATGGCGGCTCCCGACCAGATCCAGGCTCGCGCCGCGGCCGCGAAATTTATCGCGGAGGGCGCGGCACCTGACCGCCTGATGGCCGTGGTGGATTTCGGCGGCAGTCTGCTGGTGAAGCAGAATTTCACCGCCAACGCCGACCTGCTCACTGCCGCTGTCAGCGGCGTGAAACATGCCAACATCGAAACCAACGGCCAGGACGCCGCGCTGGCCAATCCCGTCATGGTCGCTTCCTCCGGTTTGTCTTCGATCAGCAACGCCGAAGCGGATTACGGAGCCCGCACCATGCTGCTCGCCATTCGCAGCCTGGCGAAAAATCTTCGCGCCGTTCCCGGACGCAAAATGCTGATTCTGTTTTCGGCCGGTTTTCCGCTGACCACGGAGCGCCTCTCGGAGCTCACGGCCACCATCGACGCCTGCAACAAGGCGAACGTCTCGATCTATACGCTCGACGTGCGCGGCCTGATGGCGCCGGTCTTGCCGGTCCCCACCGGATCTATGCGCCAGCCCCATTCATCGCATTCATTGGCGGCATCGTCACGCGCCACCAGTTCGCAACGCCCCCGGCTGGTGATGGCGAGTTTCTCCCCGGCAAGCGCTGCTGACCCGCAAAAGCCCGGCGGGGGCGCTGGTGGCGGGGGCGCAGGGGGCGGAGGCGGGCGTCCCGGTGGAGGTGGCGCACCTGGCGGTGGTGCCCCCGGCGGCGGCACAGGCGGTGGTAAAGGTGGAGCGCCCGGAGGCACAGGCGGGACGGGTGGCGGCAAGGGAGGCGCGCCCGGAGGAACCGGAGGAACAACCGGCGGTGGCACGCGCCCGATCAATTCGGCCTACAACAACTATTACAACAACCCAAATAACGCGCCGCGGTCGATCCTCCCGCAGATGCCCACCTCGGCATCCACCAACCAGCAGATCCTGCAATCCCTCGCCGACGGCACGGGCGGCTTCGCGATTTACAACACCAACGATCTGCTGGGCGGACTTGAGCGCATCGCCCGCGATCAAAATGAATTTTATCTGCTTGGCTACGTTCCGGCGTCCAGTCCGGAGGGCAGTTGCCACACGCTCAAAGTAAAGATGAGCCAGGGCGGCATGCAGGTCCGTTCGCGCAGCGGCTATTGCAACGTGCGTCCCATCAATCCACTCGACGGCAAGCCCATCCAAAAACAAATGGAGCTGCAAGCGGCAGGGAGCCAGCCCGGGGCGATCCACGGCTCGCTGCAAGCGCCTTTCTTTTATTCCGGACCTAACATCGCTCAGGTGAATCTGGCGATGGAAATTCCCGGCGACTCGCTCATCTTCAACAAGGACAAAGGCAAGTATCACGCCAACGTGAACGTCCTTGGCATCGCCTACAACCCCGACGGCTCGGTCGGCGCTCGCTTCAACGACACGCTGAATCTCGACCTCGAAAAAGATGAATGGAAGGAATTCACCAAGCAGCCGTACCACTACCAGAACCAGTTCGATGCGGCGCCCGGCGCGTACAAGCTTTCCGTGGTGCTCAGCTCCGGCGGCGACAACTTTGCGAAGTTTGAGAAACCTTTAAAGATCGACGATTACGACGGAAAGAAATTCACCCTCGGCGGCGTCGTCCTCTCCAAATCCGTCCAGGCGGTCGACCAGATTCCCACCGACGTGGACTCCACGCTGCTGGAGGATCGCACGCCGATGATCGTTAAGGGCATGCAGATCACGCCGGCGGCAAATTACGCATTCAAGCAATCGGACAGAGTTGTGATTTATTCGCAGGTGTATGAGCCGCTCCTCAAGTCCGACGCGCCCCCGCGTGTCGTGGCGGGCTACAGCATTATCGATGCCTCCGACAAACAGGTATTCTTTTCCGGCCCGATCCCTCTGGAGGAGTACATGCAGAAAGGCAACGCCGTCGTTCCCTTCGGCCTGATCGTTCAAGTGAAGGATCTTCCGCCGGGGAACTATCGGCTGGTACTCCAGGCCGCCGACGGCGCCCACAACCAGGCGCCGAAACGCGAAGC
>DATMRF010000070.1:0-8771 GCA_035566435.1 Candidatus Acidiferrum sp. | reverse complement strand
CAACGGAACAGTTTACGCCGACACTTCCATTCTCCTCTATCAAACCCCCTGGACATTCCTTGGCGGTCGTTATGCCGCTGCGGCCGCCTTCCCCTATATGTGGATGGAGGTTACCGGCGATGTGCAGAGAACCGGTCCGTTTGGAGGCGTACAAAGCGTCCATCAACGCGACAGCGCTAACGGAATCGGTGACATCCAGATCCTCCCTTTCATGATGGGCTGGACAAATGGCGACCTCAAGTTTGGCACGTCTCTGGGAATCTATACGCCAACCGGTGATTTTGAAAAAGGACGACTGGCCAACATCGGGAAGAATTTCTGGACCTTTGAGCCGGGTGTCAATGCCAGTTGGCTTAGCAGCAAAATCGGCCTGGAGTTAACTGCCTTCGCTGGTTTCGACATTAGCACGAAGAACGACAAAACCGACTACCAAAGCGGCGACGTATTCCACCTGGATGGCACGGTCGCTGAGCATCTGCCCCTGCTTGGCGGCTTTGTAGGCGTTGGTGCCAACGCATTCTATTACCAACAGGTCACCGGGGACAGCGGAAGCGGCGACCTGCTTGGCTCCTTCGAGGGGCACACGGTTGGTGTGGGCCCTGTGGTCTCCTACGTTACCAAACTCGGTCAAAAAACCGACCTCGCCTTCGAAGTCAAATGGCTGCCGGAACTGAACGTGGAGCACCGCCTGAAGGGCGACCTGGTTTGGGTGAAACTTGGTCTCTCTTTTTGAACGGACTGGTGTCACAACATAGCGATCACCGCCTAATTGCGGGCGTCGGCGTGTAGTTCTGAGTGGACCTGCCAGTATCGCGAGCCATTGACCAAAAGTTCTAGAATTACTTCCGTGAACCGCGATTATTTGCCCCCCTTACTAAGAGGTATCGGAACAACTGTGGTTCTGATTGGCACGGTCGTGGCATTGGCAGCAGCACGAGATGATATTGACCGCCTCAGGTCCAGAAGACAGGCGTCACCTTTAGCATCCGCTTTCGGCAGTGGCTCGCAGCCCACTTTGGCCCTGTTAGCCAAAGAGTTGCAAGAGCTGAGGACCGAAGCGCATGATGATAATATCGTAGAAGAGATTATCGAGAGTCGCTGGTTTGAGTGGCTGGGCCTTATTGGAGCTGGAGTCGTTTCGGGCTCATTCTATGTCGAGACACTCATACGCCGATCCAAAAGCCCGGCCGGTAAAAACTCACCTGCAAAGGCCTGACTGAACGTTCTTGGTGAATGCCGATGGCTCCGCTCACTTCTTCTTCTTCATGAATTTCGGCTGCTCCGGAGTCATCTCAAGAGCACGTTGGCCAACGGCGGTTGGCGATAACGTTTGTTCCAATCCTTGCGAGCCCGTGTCGAGGCTTTGACCGATGTTCAGCATTTGTGGGCAACGGTGCGAGACGAAGTTTCCCCCAGTCGTGTTGCGGGGCGGGACGGCGCGTGCTGCTCTGCTTCTTGGCAATTTGATGCGAGCCATTGAAAAAGCGTCGCTTTGGCTGCTGCTTGCAGCCTCCGCGTGGCTCGTGGGTTGCGCCTCTTTGCCCGAGAGGCCCTCCGAATCGGTTCCGGTTCACTCTGAGAATACGGACGGCACCCGCTTAGGACGCGTTGTGGCGCCCTTCGTGGCTGAGCATCCGGGTCTGTCCGGAGTTTTTCCTATCGAAGTTGGAGTCGATGCATGGCCGAACCTTGCGTTACAAGCGCGAGCCAGGCGCAAGTTTCGGAAGGCGCTTCCAAGTATGGCTGCTTTCCCTCTTTCCCATTGAGAGCCAATTATGAGCGCGGCTCGCTCAAAAGCTTCGCACTCCTACGTGCTCACTCGGGTTGGACGGATCCCACTGTTGATATCTCGTTGGGCGTTCGGTTCTGACCACCTGTCACTTTTGACAGTTCCTCATGAACCAGCCTACGGCCTAGAATGGCTTCAAATTTTGGAAAACCGCACACCACAGGACAAAATGAAAACAAAATGTTTTCTTTCTGCGCCGCAAGGTCTTTTAGTCGGAGCGGGTGTTGTTCTCGTCCCAATGTTGCTGCTGACGGGGTGTCAAACGCCAGTCAAGACAGAGTTCAACAGCGCGAGGGATTTTTCGGCTTACAAGACGTTTGCTCTGTTGCCGCTGCCGCAGACTAGCCCCACATCAGACCCTGAGCTGATTGCTCGCCTATCGGAGCCGGTGAGGACGATCCTCAGTAACACCCTGACCGCCAAGGGTTATCAAGAAGCACCAGAAGACACCGCGGATTTCACCGTGAACCTGCGCGGGGCCTCTCTCCCGCGGGTCGATGTGAGGACCTCGGGGTATCTGTATCCCGTCGGCCGCTGGCAACGGAATTACGGCGCACCAGTTCGGCGCGTGGATGTTCGCGCGTATGAGGAACGGACTTTGGCAGTCGAAATCTTCGACAACAAAACGAAAGAATTGGCTTGGGTTGGCTGGCTTACTGAGGATTCCAACGCCCCAGTAAAGACGGATAAGGTGGTGGAAGCCATTCGCCGCGTGCTCGCTGGGTTCCCTCCCGGAGGAGTCACGTCCCCCAAATGAACAAGCTATGACAAAGTGCCGGCTCAAAGTGCTCAGCTCCCGAACACCAATGCGCCTTTTCGAGCTGCTTCGCGCGGTTTTGTTGGCTATGACCGTCACCGGTTGCCATTCCCTGAATCAACCCGGTTCCGCCAGCTTCGCCTCGGTGGTTATCCCGGGTCGTTCTGCAGCGGAGATTCAGGGCGCTACTACTGTTGTCTTTCGCGCGAACGGCTACGCGGGACACGACATCGGGTCTGGACAAATGGTTTTCGAGAAAGAGGGAACACGGGCCAACAACCTTGCCTACAACGGCGTCGTCGGAACCCACTACGGAGCCCAAACCATCGTCCGAGTCAAAACCGAGCTGGTTGAGTTGGGTGGTGGCTCCCATCGACTCCAATGCCAGGCGTACATGGTTCGTAACGCCGGCGACTCGTTCTTCGAAGAAGAGCAACGCCTCGCCAACGTTCGTCGAGGTCCCTACCAAACTCTCTTGGATGAAGTCGCTAAACGACTGAAATGAAACTCGATAAGCAAATGAATAAATCCATCAAATCAAAGAACTCAATCCTCATCATTGGATGTCTGGTGCTTGCTCTGTCTGGCCGCGCGGACATCCTCGAACTCAAGAACGGAACAATAATGAACGGCAATTACACCGGGGGCACAGCCGGAACGGTCCGTTTCGACACCGGGTCCGGGACTCAGGTGATCGAGACCTCACAAATCATCGCTCTTACGTTCACAACCCCGGCGGCAGCGAGCAGCCCACCGGCGGTGGCCCCCGCCCAATTGCCCGCTACGGCCCCTGCGCCTGCGCCGGCACCAGTTGCCCAACAACAAAGCGTCACTTTGCCATACGGCACCACGCTCCTGGTGAGGTTGATGGACAGCGTCTCTTCTCGCAGCGCGCCCGGCGCGAATTTCACCACCAAGCTCGAGTATGATCTGGTGGTCGACGGCGTTGTGGCAGTGAAGGCCGGAACCGTCATTTACGGCAAGGTTCAGAGTTCCACCCAGGCAGGCCGCGCGGTTGGGAAGTCCACCCTGGACATCCGCCTGGCCCAAATGGTAGTTAACGGAAGCCCGATTCCGGTTTCAAGCAGCGGTTACCAACAAGCAGGACAAGCGTCTATCGCCAAAGCCGCCAAAGGCGCTGCCGCGGGCGCCGCCATCGGCGCTATTGCCGGTAACGCCGGCAAAGGCGCGGCTATTGGCGCCACCGCTGGCGCCTTGACTCGGGGGCAGACGGTGACAATTCCTCCAGGCACGCTGCTAGAGTTTACGCTCACCCAACCGGTCACCATTCGTAGTGGCAACTGAAAGCGCTGTGTGAACAAAATCACCAACACGAAACCTTCCGAACAAAAAGCTATCATGAAACCTTTCAAAGTGAAACTCACTCTTGCCGGTCTGGCCGCTGTCGCGGTTGTCGTTGCCGCGTCAGCTCAAACCCCAGACACGACCCAGGGAGCGGATCGGTCGATTGATGCCGGCAACTTGCGCGCGTTCATTGAGCTTGCCCGGTCCGACCTCAAAACGGAGAAAACGCTCATCATCGCGCAAAACATCCAGTTCACCGACAACGAGGCGGTGGAGTTCTGGCCGCTTCACAGTCAATACAACGTTGAACTCAACAAACTTCTCGATGAGCGGCTGTTTCTGCTCAACGAATATATAGGCATTTACAAAACGATGACCGATAAGCAGGCGACTGACCTCGCCAATAAGGTCTTCACCCTGGAAGACAAACGGACAAAGCTGAAACGAACCTGGTTCAAGAAATTCTCCAAAGTCGTGCCGGCGAAGAAGGCCGCGCAGTTCTTCCAGATCGAAAACCAGATCAACTCGGCGCTGGACCTGCAACTCGCGGCCGCCCTGCCTCTTATCAAGTAACATGAAGGCAAGGTGCTTCATCCTGGATCTCAGCGCGAAACCAAGTGCCCTATGAACTGGGACAAAATCAAGGACGCGCTGCACTTGGACAAATTGAATTCTTCCGACATCCCGACCGGCGCCTTCGGCATCGTCGGCGTGGTGGTGCTGGTCATAGCGTTCAAATCGGGGAAGTTCGTTTTTAAAATGCTGCTCGGTCTGGCGGCTCTTGCCCTGGCTGGTGCCGCCGTCTGGTGGCATCTGCACAATCGGTGAACGCCTATTCAACGTCCGAAACGCGTGGGATAAATAGCTCATGGTGGAACCGGCTATCGCCTTCGGGCTGCCGGCAACAGGGGAAAAGGAACAGGGTTCGCCGCTTGTTCGGCTTAGCGCTGGCCGGCGGGTTCCTGGCTGGCTGCGCATCGCCGAATGTGAATCCGGCGATGCCCAAAGCCAACACCGGTTACGCTGACTTCTTTACCGATTCGGCCGAAGACCTGTACTGGGAAGTGCGACAGCTCAATACCGCGACGGGCCAGTTTGAGCCTGTGTTCTCGCGATTGAAGCCCATCGAAGGCCGAATTTTGCGGTTGGCGTTTGCGCCTGGTCGTTACTCGTTGCGGGTCACCTTCCTTAATCGTGTCATTGCGAAGCCCGCGGAGGTTGAAGTCGAAGTTCAGGACGGAAAAATAACACCGGTCCGCGTCACTTTGACCGAAGCCGGCGCCACGTCTGTCCGGACCAAGGAAACAAGTCGTGGTGGAACCCTCTATGGCCGCTACGGCCGACGCACCAAGATCGGCAGCGACGAAGCATCCATGAACAGCATCTCCGCCGTGGCGGCCCCGCCCGTCGCTTACCAGGTCAAAGAACGGATGGCCTATGCGCCGTAAAATCGTGAGAGCGTCGGAGCGTCAACACGGACCTGGCACACGCTCCTGTGTTTCACGGCTCGTCCTCGTCCTCCTACTCCTCATTCTGGCCACGGGTTGCCGGGTTGCTCAGACAGCAACCAATATGCCCGGGAAAGCCGTCCGCACTGTCATCCCGGGCAAGAACCAGAAACACGTCGTGGACCCGGTGGAGGTGCAGCAGGCGTTGCTGCGAGACGCGGATGAATTCCTTACGCAAATGGTCTTCGGCATCGATAAGCTAAGGCGCGGCACCAACGAGCTCGGACGAGCGGAAGTCTTGCAATGGAAAATTGCGTTTGGCACCGAGATTTGTTCCATCGCTTCGGGCCCGAACGACGTCGGCAATCTGCTCAACATGACCGTTTTCGTCACCTTGACGCGCATGGGCCTTGAGGACTATTGGCAGCCCAAGGTCTTCGGCGAGTCTGGCCGGCCAATGCTCGAAAGTTGCCGCACGGCTGAGACCGAAATCTGGCGGCTGGCGGTTACGATGTTGGCGCCGGACCAGAGGAAGGAACTACGTCAGGCGATTGAGGTGTGGCACGAGCAGAATCCGCTGCTGGAGGACTTGCCGGCGGCGCGCGCGGTAGGTTTCACTTCAAAGTTGGCAAATCAGGCGGGCCAGGGCTCGCCCGGCAGCGTATTTAACCTGCTGAATGTTGACCCGCTCTCCGGCCTGGACCCGGCGGTGCGTGAGATTGCCCAGACGCGGTTGTTCGCCGAGCGCGCGCTCTACGTTACCCAGAAGATGCCGATGCTGTTGCGCTGGCAGACCGAACTCCTGACCGTCGACGCGCTGGAGATGCCTGTCGTGCAGCAGTTGGTCACCAACTCCACGCAACTCGCGGCCTCAGTGGACCGCTTCGCTCGCGTGGCCGAGCAGTTGCCCAACCAGGTTAGCACTGAGCGTGAGGAACTCGTCAAAGCACTCGAGTCCCAGGAGAAAATTCTGACGCCGTTGGTCAACGAGGTGCGCCAGACATTCACGGCCGGATCGCAAATGTCCACGTCGCTTAACACGACTCTTACGACCTTCGACTCGTTGATGAAACGTTTTGGCGTCGGCGAAACTAACAATGCACGCCCGCCGGACACCAACTCCGAGCCGTTCCGCGTCCGGGACTATACGGCAACCGCTGTTCAACTGGAAGCGACGGCGCGTCAACTGACGGAGTTGCTCGTCACTCTCGATCGGACCATCGGCTCGACTAACCTCGCGCAACTTTCGACGCAGGTCGGCCCAGTGGTTCAGCACGCGCAAACCGGCGGTAAGCAAATCGTGGACTACGCCTTCTGGAAAGGCATTCTCTTTGCGGCCATTCTCCTTATGGCCGCCTTGATTTACCGCTTTCTGGGCGCCCGCCTGACGCCTGCCACAAACTCAAAATCAAACTCACCATGACAAAGCGTATCCGTGCAATTCGGTTCAGCGCTTCAACTTGTCTGGGTCTCGCGGCCTTTGCGACCTTCACCGGCTGCACTCATCTCGGTCCCAAGAGCGTTGTCGTGGACCGTTTCGACTACAGCACCGCCATCGCCGACTCGTGGAAACAACAGACCCTGCTTAACATCGTCAAGCTGTGCTACATGGACCTGCCGGTCTTTGTGGATGTGTCGTCCATCGTCGCCGGCTACTCCATGCAAACCGGCGTCAGTCTTAACGGCACCGTCTCTTCTGACAAGGCCATCCAGGGCAACTACCTCGCCGCGGGCGGCCAAGCCATCTACACCGACCGGCCCACCATCACCTACGTGCCGATGACCGGGGAAAAGTTCCTGCACGGACTCATCACACCGATTGAACCGAAGAACATTTTCTTCATGTTGCAGGCTGGTTATGCGGCGGATTTTATCCTGGCTCTGAGCGTCGAGTCACTTAACGGTGTGCGCAACCGTTCGGTAGCCGGGGGCACTATGCGGGAGGCGGACCCGGAGTTTATTAGGGCGTTGCAATTGCTGCGCGAAGTGCAGGCTGCCGGCGCGGTCGGGATGCGCATCGAGGAAGACAAGGCCAAAGGCCAGACCGCGGTGCTTTTTTTCCAGCGTGACGACGCGTCGGCCGACCTCATGGAGAAGACGGCTGAAATCCGCAGGTTGCTCAAGCTGCCTGTCGAGCAGCAGAAATACGTGCTCACCTATTCGCCAGTGCGCGGATCGCAGAATGAACTGGCCGTGAACAGCCGTTCTTTGCTGCAAATCATGGGGGCTTTCGCCAGTTACGTGGACGTACCGGAGGCGCACCGGAAGGAACATCTCACGGCGCCCGCTTTCGAAAACCCCGCCTCAATGGACCGTCGGGCGGGAGTGCGGATTCACAGCGGCAAAGACAAGCCGGTAGACCCCTTTGCTGCGGTGCATTACCGTGGGCACTGGTTTTGGATTGACGACGGCGACTGGCAAACCAAGCGCGCACTCACAGCCGTGATGTTCATCTTCACGCTGGGAGAGACCGGCAGCCCCGAGCGGATCCCGCTGGTCACGATCCCGGCACAATGAAACCAAACAACACGTGCACCTTTCTCGGCACCAGACCTCCTGGCGCAGTTGACGCCCGGTGGCCCCGATTCGCCAAGAATCGGTCGACGATTCTCCCTCTCCCCGGGGGAGAGGGCCGGGCCTTCGCCGCGCCGAAGCGGCTTCGGCCGCGCAGGCGGGGTGAGGGCGAACCTTGGGGGGGCAGCCTTGTCTCTCTCCTTCAAATCCGTAGCGCCACTTCAAGAATCCTGAGCCTGGCTCTTGCACTCTTTGGCGTAGTGCTTTCGGCGCGCGCCGATGTTCTGATCGGCATCAACGGCGAACGCTTCGTCGGCACAATCATCGAAGAAGCACCAGATGCCGTGGTATTCGAATCCGAACTCGGCGGACGGCTGATCGTTCCACGCGCGAAAATTCTGGAACTACGTCGCACGGACCCCACCGAATCTGCCGAGCGTTCAATGCCACTCGACCAACAATCACAAAGCACCAATCAGGTCGCCGGGGTGCCCTACGCCTCAACGAATCTGCTGTGGAAACCCCCTGCCGTAGGCCATGACGGAGCCGACTGGATTCAACTCAGATCCGGCGAGTGGCTGCGAGGGCACCTTAAATACGTTCAAGAGCGGAAGGTCGAATTTGACAGCGATGAGCTTAAGGACCTCTCTCTGGATTTGAAGAACGTCCGGCAGATTTATTCCGCGAAGCCATTGTTTATGAAATTCGAGGGTCGGGACCCCATCTACGGCACTGTTGTGATAAGCAATGATGTAGTACAGGTCCTGGGGCCGGAGCAGGTCAGCCTGCCGCGTGACCAACTCACCGGGATTACGCGCGGAGGAACCAAGGAAATCAATTTCTGGTCGGGCAAAGCCAGCATCGGCCTGAATTTTCAGTCGGGTAACAGCAGGCAGGCAACCTACAGTGCAAGTGCGGAACTGGCGCGGCGCACTCCCGCCACGGTCATTCAGCTCAA
>DATMRF010000069.1:0-10645 GCA_035566435.1 Candidatus Acidiferrum sp. | reverse complement strand
CAACGGAACAGTTTACGCCGACACTTCCATTCTCCTCTATCAAACCCCCTGGACATTCCTTGGCGGTCGTTATGCCGCTGCGGCCGCCTTCCCCTATATGTGGATGGAGGTTACCGGCGATGTGCAGAGAACCGGTCCGTTCGGAGGCGTACAAAGCGTCCATCAACGCGACAGTGCTAACGGAATCGGTGACATCCAGATCCTCCCTTTCATGATGGGCTGGACAAATGGCGACCTGAAGTTTGGCACGTCTCTGGGAATCTACACGCCAACCGGTGATTTTGAAAAAGGACGACTAGCCAACATCGGGAAGAACTTCTGGACCGTTGAGCCGGGTGTCAATGCCAGTTGGCTTAGCAGCAAAATCGGCCTGGAGTTAACTGCCTTCGCTGGTTTCGACGTCAGCACGAAGAACGACAAAACCGACTACCAAAGCGGCGACGTTTTCCACCTGGATGGCACGGTCGCTGAGCATCTGCCCCTGCTTGGCGGCTTTGCAGGCGTTGGTGCCAACGCATTCTATTACCAACAAATCACCGGGGACCGCGGAAGCGGCGACCTCCTGGGCTCCTTCGAGGGGCACACGGTTGGTGTGGGCCCTGTGGTCTCCTACGTTACCAAACTCGGTCAAAAAACCGACCTCGCCTTCGAAGTCAAATGGCTGCCGGAGCTGAACGTGGAGCACCGCCTGAAGGGCGACCTGGTTTGGGTAAAACTTGGCATCTCTTTTTGAGCGGACTGGTGCCTCAACATAGCGATTACCGCCTGATTGCAGGGGTCGGCGTGAAGTTCTGAGTGGACCTGAGCAGTATCGCGAGCCATTGACCAAAAGTTCTAGAATTACCTCCGTGAACCGTGATTATTTGCCCCCTTTACTAAGAGGTGTCGGAACAACTGTGGTTCTGATTGGCACGGTCGTGGCATTGGTAGCAGCACGACGTGATATTGACCGCCTCAGGTCCAGAAGGCAGGCGTCACCTTTAGCATCCGCTTTCGGCAGTGGCGCACAGCCCACTTTGGCCCTGCTCGCCAAAGAGTTGCAAGAGCTGAGGACCGAAGCGCGTGATGATAATGTTATAGAAGAGATTATCGAGAGTCGCTGGTTTGAGTGGCTGGGCCTTATTGGAGCTGGAGTCATTTCGGGCTCATTCTATGTCGAAACACTCATACGCCGATCCAAAAGCCCGGCCGATAAAAACTCTCCTGCAAAGGCCTGACTGGGACCTTGGCGACTGCCGACGGGCTCCGCTCACTTCTTCTTCTTCATGATTTTCGGCTGCTCCGGAGTCATCTCAAGAGCGCGTTGGCCAACGGCGGTGGGCGATAACGTTTGTTCCAATCCTTGCGAGCCCGTGTCGAGGCTTTGACCGACGTTCAGCATTTTGGGCAACGGTGCGAGACAAAGTTTCCCCCAGTCGTGTTGCGGGGCGGGACGGCGGATCTGGGAGGAATCGACCAGGCTCGATACCGTGACTAGAATCTGGGCTCCGGCCCCTGCGCCCAGGCGGTTGCGCCAGTGTTCTTCGCCCCAGGCTTGAAGTGTCCCGTTGGTGTTGAAGGTCAGCACCCATGCCTGGTGCTCAAGGCGGGCTCTCGCCCCTACGAACTTAATGAATCGCAGCACCGGGGCTTCAAAGCTGAAGCCTATTTGGTTTTCTTCGATTCCATTGTACTCGTAAAGCATCGTGAAGCCCCCGGCAGCCGCCGAGATTCTCGTGGGCGGACCGGCGCCCTTGAGAACATCCCCCAGTGTGCTTTGACCCACGATCAGATTTGCCGGCTTGGCTGGGAGCCGGCACCCGAGTTCACTGGTCAGATGGGAACAACCGGTCAGCAAGAGCAGACCCAAAAGGACGAAGTTTTGCTCAATTGCGGGGAATTTTCTCATCACTGGTTGCAAAATCAGTCAGATGGCCTTGTTGATCAAAGAAGAAGATTGCCCGGTCATAGGTGATCTTCTCGCGGGTTTCGTTGTAAAGGATAAGGACAACACTCCGTACCTGCTTTTGCTCCTGCAAATAATAAAAGACCGTCTGGTTTCCCAGATTGATAACTTGGGAAGGTGGCCCGAGCGCTGAGAGAACTTCGTGTTGCGTGGTTTGGCCCTGCTTAAAAGTGGGCGCTGTTTCCGCACGCCAGGTGTTTTCTACGCCCTGACGCGAGTTTTTTGAAACGCATCCGGAGTCGAACAACGCGAACAGCACCAGAAAGACGGCGGTCAGCAACGGAGCATAGAAGTTAGGCATGGGCGTTATCATACTTAATCAGTGGCTTCGTTAGCAAATCCCACAATTCATAGGCTCTCCTCTGCCGCGGTAGCGGAGACTTGACGTGGCCCACAGGCTGCGACATGGTAGCCATCGGCGCGCAAAATCAACGCTATGAAATTGGCCGGCGGGTTCCTTCGGATCCTTGGTTGGCGAAATCAAAAATTTGTGCTCTGGTTTCACCATGCTTCGTTCTATCTGGCTGCAACGGTAAGAAAACTGTGGCAGCTGCGCCCCATCGCTTGGACCTGTACTATTGCGCTGTTTTTCGCCTCGATTGGCCTGTCGCAGGCCCTCGCGCAGGATGCTGCGGAGGTTTCACCGTGGGAGAAAGGGGCGATCCAGATTGGCGGCTTCGTGACCACGTTCGAGAGCGAGTTAACCTTTGGAGCCAGCGGCTTCGGCAATGCCAAGATTGATGGCGAGGATCTCCTCGGCCTGGACACGCATCTGACCCTGTTGCGGGTTGACGCCATGTTCAGACCTGGACGGAGCCGGAGGAACCAGGTGGATGCTGGGTACGCGGGTTATGATCGGACAGGGGACACCTCGCTCTCCCAGGCGCTTACCATCGGTCGAGCGACCTACCCGGTCGGGGCCGAGGTTGAAACGGTTTTTAATTTCGACCTCATCCGCGCCACCTATTCCTATGCCTTCCTGCAGAACAACCGAGCCCGCGTCGCGCTCGGGCTAGGTGCTTATGGGGTGCCGCTGCGGTTTAATTTGACAATCCAGACCCTTCGCGGGTCCTCCGTGGTCAAAGGGGCTGACACGATTTTACCCTTTCCTACCCTGGCGCTACGCACCGAATTTCGGTTGTTACCCAAGCTGTTCGTGAAGGCCTCCGTGGATGGCATGTACCTTGCCTTCAGCGGTTTTGAAGGTTCGCTGCTGGACGCGAACGTGAGCCTGGAGTACCGCTTGTGGAAGCATTTCGGCTTTGGGCTGGGATACAACCTTACAGATGCCCATGTCCACGGAAAAACCACCGATTCCAACTATCCCGGGATGGACTTCGTGGGCTCGGTGGACGTGCGATTTAGCGGTCTGTTATTCTATGGGAAGGTATCCTTCTAGAAAACAGAGGGCCAGTCCGCATCGTCTTTCTTAGGCGTGCTGCTCTGCTTCTTGGCAATTGATGCGAGCCATTGAAAAAGCGTCGCTTTGGCTGCTGCTTGCAGCCTCCGCGTGGCTGGTGGGTTGTGCCTCGTTGCCGGAGAGGCCCGCCGAATCGGTTCCGGTTCACTCTGATAATACGGATGGCACTCGTTTAGGACGCGTTGTGGCGCCCTTTGTGGCTGAGCATCCGGGTCTGTCCGGAGTTTTTCCTCTCGAACGTGGAGTCGATGCCTTTGCGGCGCGAATGGCACTAGCGAGCGCTGCCGAGCGTTCGTTGGATGTGCAATATTATATTTGGCGCCCGGACGACTCGGGAAAACTCCTCGCTGATCAACTCATTCAGGCGGCCGACCGCGGAGTGCACGTTCGGGTCTTGCTGGATGATATCGGCGCAGCGGCTTCAGACACCAGCCTGCTCGCGCTAGACAGCCACACGAACATTGAGGTCCGTCTGTTCAATCCGGTTTCTCATCGGCGTTTTCGCAAACTCAGTTTTCTCTTTGAGTTTGGTCGCGCCAACCGGCGCATGCACAACAAATCATTCACCGTCGATAACCAAGTGACCATTATCGGGGGGCGCAATATCGGCGACGAATATTTCGGAGCGAGCTCAAGCGTCGAGTTTGCTGATTTCGATGTGCTCGCTGTCGGCCCAGTGGTAGCCGCCGCAACGAGCGCCTTCGAGCTCTACTGGCGAAGTCCATCCTCGGTGCCGATCAGCTTTTTTACGGCTAAAAAGGTGTCGCCACAATTGATAACACAGAGGCGGGCGGCGCTGGCGGCTCATCGGGAGATGATGGGAGACACCGCTTTTGGTAGAGCCGCGCGCGACAGCCGCTTGATGGGTGGTCTCCCTGGGCTCAAGCTCGAATTATCATGGGGGCGCGCGTGGCTAATGTATGACCTTCCAGACAAGGTCGCGACCTCTCCGGAAAATCGGGCGACTCACCTTGCCCCACAATTGCGGCCCGTTGCGGATGCCGCCGAGCGAGAGGTGATTGTTGTCTCCCCCTATTTCGTGCCCGGAAAGCAAGGCGTGTCTTTTTTTCAGGTGTTGCGCAAACGGGGTGTACGTGTAGTCATCATCACCAACTCTCTCGCAGCGACTGATGTAGTGGCGGTTCATGCCGGGTATCGACGCTATCGTAAAGCGCTGCTTCATGAGGGCGTCCAGCTTTACGAAACCAAAGCGAGCCGCCGATCCGAAGCCCCCTCCGGCCAGGACAAGCACTCCAGAGGCCAGGGCCGTGGTTCTTCCAGGGCTAGTCTTCATGCAAAGACGTTTGTCTTCGACCAGCGACTGCTTTTTGTTGGTTCAATGAATCTCGACCCCAGGTCGGTTTCTCTCAACACCGAGATTGGAGCCATTTTTGAAGTCCCGGACCTCGCCGTTCGGGTCGTCGATGCTATCGAAGGGAGGCTGCTGCACGACGCGTACCGGCTGGAGTTTGTTCCGGGGCCGGGCCCCAGCAAGAAAAGTGGCCGAATCAACTGGCTGTCCGAAGACAATGGTCGAACCTTGCGTTACAAGCGCGAGCCGGGCGCAAGTTTCGGAAGGCGCTTCCAGGTGTGGCTGCTTTCCCTCTTTCCCATCGAGAGCCAATTATGAGCGCGGCTTGCTCAAAAGCTTCGCACTCCCACGTGCTCACTCGGGTTGGGCGGATCCCACTGTTGATATCTCGTCAGGCGTCGCTTCTGACCACCTGTCACTTTTGACAGTTCCTCATGAACCAGCCTACAGCCTAGACTGGCTTCAGATTTTGGAAAACCGCATACCACAGGACAAAATGAAAACAAAATGTTTTCTTTCTGCGCCGCAAGGTCTTTTATTCGGAGCGGGTGTTGTTCTCGTCCCAACGCTGCTGCTGACGGGGTGTCAAACGCCAGTCAAAACGGAGTTCAACAGCGCGAGGGATTTTTCGGCTTACAGAACATTTGCACTGCTACCGTTGCCGCAGATTAGCCCAGCCTCAGACCCTGGATTGATTGCCCGCCTAGCGGAGCCGGTGAGGACGACCCTCACCAACACGCTGACGGCCAAGGGTTATCAAGAAGCAGCAGAAGACACCGCGGATTTCACCGTGAACCTGCGGGGTGCCTCTCTTCCGCGCGTCGATGTGAAGACCTCGGGATTTGTTTATCCCGTCGGCCGATGGCGGCGGTATTACTACGCTCCAGTTCCGCGCGTGGATGCGCGCACGTATGAAGAACGTACTCTGGCGGTCGAAGTCTTCGACAACAAAACGAAAGAATTGGCTTGGGTTGGCTGGCTTACGGAGGATTTCAACGGCCCTGTAAAGACTGACAAAGTGCTCGAAGGAATTCGTCGTGTGCTCGCGGGGTTCCCTCCCGGAGCGGTCGCTTCCCCCAAATGAACAGGCTATGACCCAGTGTCGAATCACCTTACTCAGACGCCGAAAACCAACCCGCGTTTTCAAGCTGCTTCACCCCCTTTTGTTGGCTATGACCGTTACCGGTTGCCATTCCGTGAATCAGCCTGGTTCCGCCAGCTTCGCCTCGGTGGTTATCGCGAGTCGTTCTACAGCGGAGATTCAGAGTGCCACTGTGGCGGTCTTTAGCGCGAACGGCTACGCGGGTCACGACAAGGGGTCTGGACAAATGGTTTTCGAGAAAGAGGGAACTCGGGCCAACAACCTTGCCTACAACGGCGTCGTTGGCACGCACTACGGAGCCCAAACCATCGTCCGAGTCAAAACCGAGCTGCTTGACCTGGGCGGTGGTTCCCACCGACTGCAATGCCAGGCGTACATGGTTCGTAACGCTGGCGACTCCTTCTTCGAAGAAGAGCAACGCCTCGCGAATGTCCGCCGAGGTCCCTACCAAACCATCTTGGATGAGGTCGCTAAACGACTCAAATGAAACTCGATAAGCAAATGAATAAACACATCAAATCGAAGAACTCGATAGTCATACTTGGATGCCTGGTCCTTGCTCTGTCGGGACGAGCGGACATCCTCGAACTCAAGAACGGAACAATCATGAACGGCAATTATGTCGGCGGTACAGCCGGAACGGTGCGTTTCGACGCCGGGTCCGGGACTCAGGTGATCGAGACCTCACAAATCATAGCTCTTACGTTCACGACCCCGGCCGCAGCAAGCACTCCACCGGCGGTGGCGCCCGCCCAATTGCCCGCCACGACCCCCGCGCCTGCGCCGGCACCAGTTGCCCAACAACAAAGCGTCACTTTGCCACCCGGTACCATGCTCCTGGTCAGGATGATGGACAGCGTCTCCTCTCGCAGCGCGCCCGGCGCGAATTTCACCACAAAGCTCGAGTATGATCTGGAAGCCGGCGGCGTTGTGGCAGTCAAGGCCGGAACCGTCATTTACGGCAAGGTTCAAAGTTCCACCGAAGCGGGCCGCGCGGTTGGGAGGTCCACCCTGGACATCCGGCTGGCCCAAATGGTGGTTAATGGAAGCCCGATTCCGGTTTCAAGCAGCGGTTACAAACAAGCCGGACAAGCCTCCATCGCCAAAGCCGCCAAAGGCGCTGCCGCGGGCGCCGCAATCGGCGCTATTGCCGGTAACGCCGGAAAAGGTGCGGCTATTGGCGCCACCGCTGGCGCCCTAACTCGGGGGCAGACGGTGACAATTCCTCCTGGCACCCTGCTGGAGTTTACACTCACCCAACCGGTGACCATTCGCAGTGGCAACTGAAAGCGCCGCGTGGACAAAATCACCAAGACGAAACCTTCCGAACGAAAAACTCTCATGAAACCTTTCAAGAAACTCACTCTTGCCGGTCTGGCCACCCTCGCCTTTGTCGTTGCCGCGTCGGCTCAAACCTCAGACACCACGCAGGGAACGGATCGGTCGATTGATGCCGGTAACTTGCGCGCGTTCATTGAACTTGTTCGGTCCGACCTCAAAACGGAGAAAACGCTCATCATCTCGCAAAACATTCAGTTCACGGATACCGAGGCGGTGGAGTTCTGGCCGCTTCACAGTCAATACAACGTTGAACTCAACAAACTTCTTGATGAGCGGCTGTTTCTGCTCAACGAGTATATAGGCATTTACCAAACGATGACCGACAAGCAGGCCACTGACTTGGCCAAAAAGGTTTTCGCCTTGGAAGAGAAACGGACAAAACTGAAACGAACCTGGTTTAAGAAATTCTCCAAAGTCGTACCGGCGAAGAAGGCCGCGCAGTTCTTCCAGATCGAGAACCAGATCAATGCGGCGCTGGACCTGCAACTCGCGGCCGCCCTGCCGCTCATTAAGTAACGTGAAGGCAAGGTGCTTCATTCTGGGTCTCAGCGCCAAAGCTAGATTCCTATGAACTGGGACAAAATCAAGGACACGCTGCACTTGGACAAATTGAATTCTTCCGACATCCCGACCGGCGCCTTCGGCATCGTCGGCGTGGTGGTGCTGGTCATAGCGTTCAAATCGGGGAAGTTCGTTTCCAAAATGCTGCTCGGGCTGGCGGCTCTTGTCCTAGCTGGTGCCGCCGTCTGGTGGCATCTGCACAATCGGTGAACGCCTATTCAACGTCCGAAACGCGTGGGATAAATAGCTCATGGTGGAACCGGCTATCGCCTTCGGGCTGCCGGCAACAGGGGAAAAGGAACAGGGTTCGCTGCTTGTTAGGCTTAGCACTGGCCGGCGGGTTCCTGGCTGGCTGCGCATCGCCGAATGTGAATCCGGCGATACCTAAAGCCAACACCGGTTACGTTGACTTCTGTACCGATTCGGCCAAAGATCTGTACTGGGAGGTGCGACAGCTCAATACCGCGACGAGCCAGTTTGAGCCCGTGTTTTCGCGATTGAAACCGATCGAAGGCGGAATTTTGCGGTTGGCGTTTGCGCCGGGGCATCACCCGTTGCAGGTCACATTCCTCAATCGCTTCATCGCGAAGCCGGCGGAGGTTGAAGTCGAAGTTCAGGCCGGAAAAATAACACCGGTCCGCGTCACGTTGACTGAAGCGGGCGTCACGTCTGTCCAGACGAAGGAAACAAGCCGTGGTGGAACAGTGTATGGCCGCCCCGGCCGGCGCACCAAGTTCAGCAGCAACGAAGCAGCTATGTACGACATCTCCGCCGTGGCGGCCCCGCCCGTTGCTTACGAGGTCAAAGAACGGATGACCTATGGGCCGTAAGATCGCCAGAGCGACGGAGCATCAGAGCGTAGGAGTGGCACACACTCTTGTGTTTCACGACTTGTCCTCGCCCTCATGACAAAGTTTATCCGTGGCATTCGGTTCAGAGCTTCAACTTGTGTGGGTCTCGCGGCCATTGCGACATTCGCCGGCTGCACTCATCTCGGCCCCAGGAGCGTCGCCGTGGACCGTTTCGACTACAGCACCGCCATCGCCGACTCGTGGAAACAACAGACGCTGCTCAACATCGTCAAGCTATGCTACATGGACCTGCCAGTCTTCGTGGATGTGTCCTCCATCGTCGCCGGCTACTCCATGCAAACCGGCGTCAGTCTTAACGGCACCCTCTCTTCTGACAAGGCAATCCAGGGCAACTACCTCGCGGCGGGCGGACAAGCCATCTACACCGACCGGCCCACCATCACCTACGTGCCGATGACCGGGGAAAAGTTCCTGCACGGACTCATCACGCCGATTGAACCGAAGAACATCTTCTTCATGCTGCAGGCTGGTTATGCGGCGGATTTCATCCTGGCGCTAAGCGTCGAGTCACTTAATGGTGTGCGCAACCGTTCCGTAGCAGGGGGCAGTATGCGGGAGGCGGACCCGGAGTTCATTCGGGCGTTGCAATTGTTGCGCGAAGTGCAGGCTGCCGGCGCGGTCGGGATGCGCATCGAGGAAGACAAGGCCAAAGGTCAGACCGCGGTGCTTTTTTTCCAGCGCGACGCCGCGTCGGCCGACCTCATGGAGAAAACGGGTGAAATCCGAAGGTTGCTCAAGCTACCTCCCGAGCAGCAGAAATACGTACTCACCTATTCACCGGTGCGCGGATCGGAGAATGAACTGGCCGTGAATAGCCGTTCCCTGCTGCAAATCATGGGGGCCTTCGCCAGTTACGTGGACGTACCGGAGGCTCACCGGAAGAATCATCTCACGGCGCCCGCTTTCGAAAAATCCGCCTCGGAGGGTCCGCGGGCGGGAGTACGGATTCACAGCGGCACGGACAAGCCGGCGGACCCCTTTGCTGCTGTGCATTACCGTGGGCACTGGTTCTGGATTGACGATGGCGATTGGCAAACCAAGCGCGCGCTCACAGCCGTTATATTCATCTTCACGCTAGGAGAAACCGGCAGCCCCGAGCGAATCCCGCTGGTCACTATCCCCGCACAATGAAGCCGAACACCATGCACACCTTTCTTGGCACCAGCACTCCTGGCGCAGTGGAAGCCCGTTGGCCCCGATTCGCCAGGAAACGGGCGACGATTCTCCCTCTCCCTGGGGGAGAGGGCTGGGGCGAGGGCGAGCTTTGGGGGTACAGTTTCTCTTCGCTCGTTCAAATCCGTGGTGCCGCTTCAGGGATCCTCAGCCTAACTCTGGCACTCTTTGGCGTAGTGATTTCGTCGCGCGCCGACGTTCTGATCGGCACAAACGGGGAACGCTTCGAGGGCAAGGTGGGCCAAGAAACACCTGACTATGTGGTATTCGAGTCTGAACTCGGCGGACGACTAACCATATCACGCAAACGGATTCGCGAAATGCAACGGACGCCGCCTCCGATCACTGATCACCAATCACTAATCACTAATGGCACTTCGGCCTCATCAACTGTCCCTCTAACCAACCCTCCCTCAATTCTGAACCCCTCGCCGGGCCAGAACGTAGTGGCGGCGGGTGAACCCTCCAACCTCTACTGGCAGCCCCCCGCCGTAGGCCACGACGGAGCCGACTGGATTCAACTCAGATCCGGCGAGTGGCTGCGAGGGCACCTTAAATACGTTCAAGACCGGAAGGTCGAATTTGACAGCGATGAACTTAAGGACCTCTCTCTGGATTTGAAGAATGTCCGGCAGATTTATTCCGCGAAGCCATTGTTTATGAAATTCGAGGGTCGGGACCCCATCTACGGCACTGTTGTGATAAGCAATGATGTAGTACAGGTCCTGGGGCCGGAGCAGGTCAGCCTGCTGCGTGACCAACTCACCGGGATTACGCCCGGAGGAACCAAGGAAATCAATTTCTGGTCGGGCAAAGCCAGCATCGGCCTGAATTTTCAGTCGGGTAACAGCAGGCAGGCAACCTACAGTGCAAGTGCGGAACTGGCGCGGCGCACTCCCGCCACGGTCATTCAGCTCAA
>DATMRF010000068.1:0-43558 GCA_035566435.1 Candidatus Acidiferrum sp. | reverse complement strand
GTGCCGCTTTAAGCGCCCCGGTCAGAGTTGGAACCGGGCGGGCTTTCTCAATCTCAGCGCGTTAGATGAAGCGCGCCGCAATAACCATTGGGATGAGCTCTGGGTGTGCACTTAAGATGGTGGTGGTATCAAGATGCGCTCAGCGCGCCTCGGCGCGTTTGAAGCTGGCATTTGCAGCGCCAGCCGTTAGCTTGTTCCCGCCTATGGCGCAACAGTTCAACTCAATCGCGAGTGTCATCACCGATTTAAAAAAAGGCAAAATGGTGGTCGTCGTGGACGATGCGGACCGCGAAAACGAGGGCGACCTGATCATGGCCGCCCAGTTCGTCACCCCGGAAGCTGTCAATTTCATGGCGAAATACGGCCGCGGGCTGATTTGCGTGCCGACTACTTCCGAGCGGCTGCAACAGCTTGGCATCGAGCGCATGGTTCGTGAGAACCGCGAAAGCTTCAAAACCGATTTCCAGGTCAGCGTCGATGCGGCGCGCGGCATCACCACCGGGATTAGTGCGGCGGACCGCGCCGAGACCATTCGCACCATGGCCGATCCGACCGCGGTCCCCGAGGACCTGGTGCAGCCCGGCCATGTCTTTCCCTTGCGCGCCCGCCCCGGGGGCGTCCTGCAGCGCGCCGGGCATACGGAGGCGGCGGTGGACCTGGTAAGCCTGGCGGGTTGCCGCCGGATGGGCGTCATTTGCGAGATCATGAGCGACGATGGGTCGATGGCCCGGTTGTCGGAGTTGTGCAGGTTTGCCAAAAAACATCAGCTCAAGATGGCGACGATCGCCGACCTCATCCATTTCCGGCGGACGCGGGAGAAACTGGTCGAGCGTATCGAGGTCGTTAAACTGCCGACCGAGTACGGCGATTTTGAGCTGTATCTTTATCATTCGAAACTGGATGGCCAACACCACCTGGCGCTCGTCAACGGCGAGGTCGCCGGCAAGGCCAACGTGCTCGTGCGGGTGCATAGCGAATGTTTGACGGGTGACGTTTTCGGGTCCTGCCGCTGCGATTGCGGTCCGCAATTGCACCAGGCGATGCGGCAGATAGCAGAGGCGGGCCGTGGCGTCGTTGTCTATATGCGCCAGGAGGGTCGTGGCATCGGCCTGGCCCCCAAAATCAAGGCCTATAAGCTCCAGGAGCAGGGTTACGACACCGTGGAGGCCAACCGGAAATTGGGCTTTGACATGGACCTGCGCGAGTATGGGCTGGGCGCCCAAATCCTGGCCGACCTCGGCCTGAAAACGATTCGGCTGCTGACGAATAACCCGCGCAAAGTGGTGGGGTTGGAGGGGTACGGGCTGGAAATCGTCGAACAAGTCCCGATCCGGGTGAAACCGAACCCTCACAACGCCCGTTACCTGCAAACCAAACGCGAGAAGCTGGGGCATCTCTTGTGAGGCGCGGCGAGCCAGGATTGGAGTGATGTTAAAACCAGTGCCATCGAAATCGTTTAAGGCGGGCGGGGCGCATTTTGCGATTGTGGCCTCGCGGTACAATGGCCGTTACGTGGATGCGATGGTGCGAGCCGCCCGGGCCGAACTGAAGCGCGCGGGCGCCAGGCAGGTCGAGGTGGTTCGCGTGCCTGGAGCCTATGAAATCCCGGTGGTTGCAGCGCGCCTGGCGCGCACCAGTTCCTCCCAAACTTCACGCTATGCGGCCATCATCTGCCTGGGCGTGATCCTGCGCGGTGAAACGGTGCATGCCGCCCTCATCGGGGAAGCGGTGAGCCGCGCGCTGATGGAACTTCAATTGAAGTACGAGGTGCCGGTCGTCCACGAGGTCTTGCTGTTGGAAAACGAACAACAGGCGCGCGCGCGCTGCCTCACCAGGACGCACAACCGGGGCGCCGAGGCGGCCCAGACGGCGCTCGCCATGGCGACGGTCATGGAAAGGTTCGAAACAAGCTTTTGACGCGCAGGCAGGGAAGCAGGAACGCAACCAAGCCTTGGCGACGATGCCGCGTGACATTGAAAGCAGGAAAACGCTAAAGCTCAGGCTCCCGGAGTTGCTGCGCCATCAAAAACGGCATTGATGGCTTCACCTGCCGCTTCGGGCGACTCAGCAAGCCGCGCACGTCGCCGTGACCTCAGTTACCCCGGCTTCGCGCTACCAGCACCCCAATCAACACCCCGATACCGAACGCAATGCCCACTGCCTGATACGGGTGCTCCCGGACCGCTTTGTCCGTAGCCTTGGCCGCAGCGACGGTTTTTTGCTCAAGGGTCTCGCAGACGTCCTTGGCTTTCTCGATGGTGGCGGCGAGCCGAGCGTGCAGTTCGCCCGTCTCATTATCTCTTCGTATGGTCGTTTCCATAGGCTTCTTAATTTCCTACCTCACCTTCGACCCAAAGCCGCGCGAACGCAACCGCTGCTTCCGTGAATTGCGTCAGTGAAGACGGAATCATACGACGAATAGGCGCAACCTCTTCGAGGTTGAGCGGGTAGACGCCCGACGTTCCCCAGGGTAGCTCGGTCCTTCCGGACTGGCACCACTCGCAACCCTTATATGTTGCAGAATCCCTTTGGGATTCTTGCTCGCTTGCCAGTTTTAAGAACCGTGCAAGGTGCAGCGAGGACGGGCGCACTTCAGCCCTGCCGTCACTGACGCATTACGATTCCGTGCGTTCCTGACGAACGCCAAGGAGAATCCTTTACCATCATGAAAATGATTCGCGCTCGCCCGGAGGGGCGTGTAAACCAAGACAAGTAAGAAATCACAACAAGCGCACCGATCATGAAAAGAGTCTTGCTGCTGGCCTTCTCTTGCGGTCTCGCATTTCGATTGAGCGCCGCCGAGCCCTACTCCGACCGATTTGTGTGGGTATTCGGCTGGGGACTGGGAAAGGATGGTGATGTAGCAGAGATTTCCAAGGTGCTCGAAAGCGCCGGGCAACACGGATTCAACAGCGCTGTCCTCTCGTCCGGCCTGGACACCCTTTGCAAGCAGTCAGGCGACTATTTCCGACGGTTGGAGATGATCAAACAAGCCTGCGAAAGGAACCACCTCGAGCTGATCCCGGCAATCTTTTCGATCGGTTACGGCGGAGGCTTGTTGGCGCATAATCGGAACCTCGCCGAGGGGTTGCCTATGGAAGACGCTCCCTTTGTCGTGCACGGAGGGGAGGCGCGGCTGGTGAGAAGCAATCTGGCGCAAATCGTTAATGGCGGTTTTGAAGAATACAGCGGCACTACATTTAAGGCCTTTGACTTTCACGACCAGCCCGGCGAGATCAGTTACGTCGATACTCAGATCAAGCACGGCGGCAAGGCCTCGCTTCGCCTGGAAAATTTCACCGCCAACGCTTATGGGCACGGTCGCGTCATGCAAACCCTTAAGGTGCAGCAGCACCGCTGCTACCGCATGACGCTTTGGGTCAAAACCGATGGGCTGGAACCGGCCAGTGCCTTCCAGGTCCTGGTGTTGGCGGAAAACCGGGAACTGGCTCCGCGGCAGTTCCAACTACCTGGGACTGGTGACTGGCGTAGAATCTCGATGCTCTTCAATAGTTTGAACTACGACAAAGTGCGTCTTTATGCGGGTTTATGGGGTGGGAAAAGCGGCAAAGTGTGGCTCGATGATTGGAGCGTGGAAGAAGTCGGCCCCGTCAACGTGTTGCATAGGCCAGGCACGCCAGTGACGGTGCGACGCGGCGACGGGATGGTCACTTACCAGGAAGGCAAGGACCACGGCCCGCTGGGGGACGCCAACCTGCATCCCTGGCGCGATGACAGCGAGCCGACACCGCTCGCTATCCTTCCCGGCGGCCGAATTCGCGAAGGCGAGCATTTGCAGGTGAGTTGGTACCACTCAATGTTGATTCACGATTCGCAGATCACGGTCTGCATGGCCGAGCCGGAAGTGTATGAGATTTTCGACCACGAGGCCAAACTGCTGACGGAGCGGCTGCATCCTCACCGGGTGTTGCTCAACATGGACGAGATACGCATGGGCGGCACCTGTCGGGCTTGCCAGGGTCAGAACATGGCTGAACTGCTGGGCCGCTGTATCGCGCGGCAGGCGCAGAGCCTGCACAAGGACAATCCCGATGCGCAGATCTATGCCTGGTCGGACATGCTCGATCCCAACCACAATGCCCACGGCAACTATTACCTTGTGAACGGAGATTTCACCGGCTCATGGCGACACGTGCCCAAAGATCTGGTAATGGCTGCCTGGGGCGGGCAACCGCGGGAAAAGAGCTTGCGATTCTTCGCAGGAGAAGGGTTCAACATCCTCGTCGCCTGTTACTACGACGCCGACGACCTGAACGACGTGAAAGGTTGGTTGCAACTGGCGCGGCAGATACCAAACGTGCGTGGGTTCATGTACACTCCGTGGCAAAAAAAGTACGCGCTGCTGCCGGCGTTCGGAGACTTGCTTCAGAAATAATTATGCACGCGTTTAAGTGCCCGACTTGCCCACGTTACTTCATCGGTTCGCGGATGAACTCGAAGTCGTGTTCGAAGGTCTTGCCGTTGCGTTCGTATGTCAGGCGCAGGCGGGCCGGGCCAGTCTTCCAACCCCAGTCGTATGCGGTCGTGACCTGGTAATAGGCTACCGGCGGCGGCCCCCAATAAACGCTTCCGTAGTACGGGCTCCAGAAAGGGTTATACGGTCCCCAACCCCAACCCCAACCCCACGCGGCCCAGTCGGGGTACGGGTAGGTGAGGGGCGGTGGCGGCAGGAACATGCGCGTGAAGCTGTGCGGTCCGAGCACATGGCCTCGCAGTGGATGGCTCTCGCCGCGTGGATCGACGACGTAGCTACGGTTGCCCAAAAGCGCCAGGCGGTCATCGGTCGGGTTCGAAATGGTGACCTCGAGCCGGTCATGAACCCGCCTAAGGTGGTATTCCAGCGGGTCGAGCCGGACGGTAACCGGTTGGTCAGCCACCACCGATGGGCTCGTCGCCGGCTGGACGATCCGATACTGATACGTGTGGCAGCCGCTTACACAGGCGGCTACCGCCACGAGGAAAAGCAGGTTCGCTTTCATGACACTCACGCTTCCCAATACTCGTTCCAACCTGTCGCGCCAGGCTGTCACCCGCTCCTCCAAACCGGACGAGGTGCAAAGAGGGCTTGCACCCGGTGTCGTTATTAAAGGCGGCACGTGGCTGGAGCAGCTCCAACACCACGATCCAAACCGCGCGGTCAGGACAACGCGTCCTGCCAACTCGGGCGCCCGGTATTCCCAAAGTCAAAACAGCCGGTCGAGCGGGCTCGTTGGTTTTGTCGCCTGCCAGTAGGTGTCTGAATTGCGACTGCGTTTGAGACGCAGCGCATCTTTTCCCATCAGGCGAAAGAGCAAGCCCAGGGGAGTCACTACCAGGACGAAGACCAGGGCCAGTGTTACTCTTGCCACAAGCTGGCTCGACCAGAACCCGGCGCGCGCGGAAGACCGGTAGTAGCCGCGGAACCAGCGCGGTTGCATGCAGGCGAGAACCGCTGCGAATGCCAGCACGGCCAGAATGACGCACCAGGCCGCTACGGGCACCACGCGCCGCCAGCACAACACCGAGCTGAGCAGCGCCAGCCCTAAAGCGCTCAGCAGCGCCGATTTGCGCCATTCTTTCGGTTCTTCTTTCAGTCGCAGCTTCATTTAGTCCGGTTGCAGGGCACCTGGCCGTTCCAGCCGCCGCTTCGGCTGCGCTTCGCGTTCCAGCACAAAACTGCCAAGCACCAGGTAATCCATCTCGGTGTTGACGAAGCAACGGTAGGCGTCGTCGGGACTGCAGACGATGGGCTCGCCGCGCACGTTAAACGACGTGTTCACCAATACACCGCAGCCCGTGGCCTGCTCGAAGCGAAGCAACAACTCGTAAAGCAAGGGATTGCTGGAGCGATCGACGGTTTGAATGCGCGCCGAGTAATCCACATGCGTAACCGCCGGCAGGGTCGAGCGGATTGTTTTCAAGAGGTCCAGGCCGGCAACCCCGGAGGGCAGGGGACGGCGCAGTTCGGGTTTCACGCTCGCAACCAGCAGCATGTAAGGAGACTCGACGTCCAGGTCGAAATAATCAGCAGCGCGCTCGCGGCGCACCACGGGCGCGAAAGGCCGGAACGATTCGCGGAATTTCACCTTGAGATTCATCACCGACTGCATCCGGGGCGAGCGCGCGTCACCCAGGATGGAGCGGTTCCCCAGGGCGCGCGGCCCGAATTCCATCCGGCCTTGGAACCAGCCGACGACTTTTTCCGCTTGAAGCAACCCAACGGTGAAGTCCAGGAGCGCCTCCGCGTCGAGCCGGCGATAAGCCGCGCCGCAACACTGCAGCGTTGCCTCGATCTCCTCATCCGAGTAAGCCGGGCCGAGCAAGGTGGCTTGCATGGCGTCGGATTTGGCGGGGATGGGAGTCATGGGAAGAGTGGGACTTGAAGGACTTATACCTGGCTCACGATCCGCGTGCCAGGTTGCCAACGCCGCTCCGAGTGCGCCTCCCGCGTCCCCCGCCGCAGGTTGAATCCATAGCCGCTCGAAAATCTTCTCCTTCAGAATGCGGCCGTTGGCGACGCAGTTCAGCGCGACGCCACCGGCGAGGCAAAGGTCTTTCAACCCGGTGACCTCGCGGGCGTGCCGTGCTAGTCGCAGCATGATGTCCTCGGTGACGACCTGGATGGACCGTGCGGCGTCCATGTGCCGCTGTTCCAGCTTTCCCTCCGGCGGGCGTGGAGGGCCGCCAAAGAGCCGCTGAAAACGCTCATTGAACATCGTCGTTCCCTTGAGGAAATCGAAGTAGTCGAGGTTGAGCCAGAACGAGCCGTCCGGCTTGAGGTCGAGCAGCTCCCGGTAAATCACATCGGCATATTTAGGCTCGCCATAGGGGGCCAGGCCCATGAGCTTGTATTCGCCGGAGTTGATGCGGAACCCACAATAGGACGTGAACGCCGAGTACAACAGTCCAAGCGAGTGCGGAAACCGCAGCTCTTTCAGCAGCCGGACTTCACGTCCGCGGCCAAAGCCAACTGTCGTGGTTGCCCATTCCCCGACGCCGTCGATGGTCACGATTGCGGCTTCGTTAAATGGCGAGGGATAAAAGGCGCTGGCGGCATGCGCCTGGTGGTGTTCGGTAAAGAGGATCGGGCAATCGGGGCGCAGGCCCGGCAGTTCTTCGCGGATGGTTTTGCGCAGGTTGAGTTTCTCACCGAGCCACGAAGGCAGCACAACCGGAAACGTGCGCCAGCCGCCTGGCGCAACCGCCAGGTACGTTTCGAGCAGCCGGGCGAATTTAAGGATAGGTTTGTCGTAAAACGCGACGGCATCGAGCTGCGCTGGCGCCAGGCCGGCCTGCCGCAGGCAGGCGTCGATCGCGTGACGGGGGAAATCCGGGTCGTTCTTTTTGCGGGTAAAGCGCTCTTCCTGGGCAGCGGAGACAATGCTTCCGTCGCGAACCAGAGCGGCGGCGGCATCGTGGTAATAGGCGGAGATGCCCAGGATATTCCGCACGCCAGGCATGACTTAAAAGAACGGATAAAGCGCCCAGGCGATGCCCGAACTGGAGGCGAAAATGAGGATAGCGCCGATCACGAGCAACAGCACGATCAACGGAATGAGCCACCACTTTTTCTCCTGTCGGGCGAACAGCAGGAATTCTTTGAGCAAACGCCACATGGCCACGGTGAGGATAAAAGCGCCGTCAACCTGCCGCAAGCGCAAAGCCGCAACCCTCCTAGCGCGCGGCAAGCCGTCAACCACACCTGCGTCAATCCCGCGCGGCTGGTTGAGGACAACCCGCCCTACCTTTCGAGGGCCTGCAACTGGCGCCGCGCCGGCTCGTACCCCGGCTCCAACCGAACGGCCTCTTTCAAATGCAGGAGCGCTTCCTCGCGCCGTCCCTGCTTGAGCAGGGCCAGGGCCAGGCTGAAGTGGGCCCGGGCGAAATCCGGTTTCAGGCGGACTGCCTCTTGAAATTCCCGCAGCGCCGCGTCTTGCCGCCCCGTCGCTTCCAGTGCGATGCCGAGAGTGTCATGGATTTCCGCCACTCCGGGATTGAGTCCAATCGCCCGCTGGAGGTGGTTGATGCTTTCCTCGAGAGCCCCTTTCCGATACAGCGCCCGACCCAGGTTGCTTTGGGCTTCAGCGGAGGCGGGATCCAGTCTCACGGCTTCCTGCAAGTGGGCGATAGCCTCGTCGAGTCGTCCCATCCGTTCGAGGACAAAACCAAAGTTGTTGTGCGCCCTGGCCCAAACGGGCCGGCACCTGAGAGCCTCCTGGTACTCGCGGATGGCTTCTTCGCCGGCGCCTTGTTTGAAGAGCGCGTTGGCCAGTTGAAAGTGAGCATCCGGGAAGGAAGGGTCTAGCTTGAGAGCCTGGCGGTAGTTATCGACAGCTTCCTCCAAGGTGGCCTGTTCGACGAACGCGTAATCGCCCAGGTGCCAATAGGCCGTGGTATTGGGACCCGTGACCGCCAGCGCATGCCGGAACAAGCTGCCGCTATCATGCCAGTAGGTGGTTTGTTGACGGGTCAGCAAGCCCAAGGTGAGTAGTAGAACCGCGGCCGGGGCGGCAACGGCGATGCCCCGATAACGCCAGGATTTGGTGATGGCGTGCGCACTCCAAACCAATACCACCAGCACGCCGATGGATGGAAAGTAGCTGTAGCGGTCCGCCATCGATTGAGCGCCCACCTGGACCAGGCCGATGACCGGCATCAGGGTTCCCAAAAACCAAAACCAACCCACCGGCAACCATGCGCTTTTCTGTCGCCGGACCACCGCCAGGGCCGAAACCCCAAGCAGCAGCACGGCGGCCCCAAGGAGCGCTTCGAGGGAGATGTAAGTCGGGTAAGGATAAAAAACCGCAAGGTGAAGCGGCCAGACTAACTTTCCCAGATACAGGTAATAAGAAATCAGCGCGTTGGCGAGGCGGGCGAGCAACGGTGTGCCGGCGAGCGTCGCTACGGCGCCGACCTTGTGCTGCACCAGAAAGGTCACGACACTCGACGTCAGCGCGAGCACCAAAAAAGGGACTTTTTCGACGACCAAACGAGCCAGGCGTGCCGGGGGATGGGTGAGGGGTGATTGGCGCTTAGTCATCGGTGAGTTGCCGGTGGGAGTTGTTAATTCCCGGAAACGGTCGAGCGGCCAGTAATCGAGCAGCAACAGAACGAACGGCAACGTGACCAGCATCGGCTTGCTCATCAGGCTGAGGGCGAAAAAGGCGAGCGACAAAAGATAGAAGGACGAGGGGGCATTTTTGATTTTTGATTTTTGATTTTCGATCTTTTCCGCTGGCTGGTCGCCGCCAGCCTGCCTTTTGACTTCCAGATGTTTCATTGCGGTCTGTGGTCCGCGGACCGCCTCCACATACCGCGCGTACGCCCACAAGGCGAGAAGCCCAAACGCGGCGCTGAGCACATCCTTCTGTTCGGCGACCCAGGCGACCGACTCGACGCGCAATGGGTGCAAGCCAAAGAGCCCGGCTACAATAAAACTGCGCCAGATGGCGCCGGTCATCCTTCGAAAGACCAGAAAGACCAGCACGGTGTTGAAGGCATGCAGCAATAGGCTTGTCAGGTGGTGTCCCCAGGGCTTCAAACCAAAAAGCTGACACTCCGACATGTGCGTGAGCCAGGTGAGCGGGTGCCAGTTGCCCGTCTCGGCGCTGCGGAAGGCCCACACGAGCCCGGGTGAAGTGACGCCACGCTGGACGCGCGGGTTGGCAGTGACGTAATCGGGATCATCGTAATTGACAAACCCGTTGGACAAAACGGGAGCGAAGGCTCCGAGCACCGCGAGAAGCAGAACCAGACTCAGCAAGACCGAAGTAGAGAAAGGACGTTCTGGCGCACCAGAATCGTGCCGCCGTTCTGACGGAAGCGACGCCCCCGCCTGTTGGGCCTTACGGCGCGGCGTCTGTAGCGAATTCCCTTTAGGTTTGTGCGCGCGCATATCGCTCTCCGGAAGTCGCCGCTAGCCAAGGTGATTCACACCTCTTCCCGTCGCGCGGGGCTCCAAACCTGCGGAGACCACCGCCACTTCGGCGCCCCGCCGACTTGGAAGTGGGCGATACGGCAGGTTTGGAAACCTGCGCTACGTGCAGCGGCGTGAGAAATCCGAGCTAACACAGTCCGTATTCTGCGGCGGCGCGGGCGCCGAGCGATTCGACCACGAGTTGCTTGAGTTCTACGCCAGCCCCCAGCGTTGCGCCGCTCGCAAGTTTTCGGCCCGCGGCGAGGCTCATCTCGGCGGCTTCCAGCACCAGCGTCGTATAGAGACCAAGCGTCATCGGGCTCTGTGAGCGTTCACGCTCCGCCGCTGGCATTTTGCCGCGCCGCCAGGCCAGGAGCTTTTCGTAAAGCCGTCCTGGGCTGCGGATGCCGTAGCCGGTTACCGTGCCATCCTTTTCGAAGTTCCGAAAAAGTGGATTGACCTCAGTGAGGCCCTCGGCGTCGAGTTCGCGCAGGCCGGGCGTATCAAGGCTGAGGTCCAGCAGGCCCTCCGAGCAGATGAGCCGGCCGGATTGCACGGTGGTGGACCAGGCGCGGTTGGGCAGCCCCCAGCCAGTAAGAATGTGGGCTGCTGCGCCGCTCTCAAATACAATCTCTGTATCAACGAGGTCATAGCCATGGATTGGGACAGGCTTCATAGACGGTAGCTTGTGCGCGTAACCGGTCGCGCGCACCCGGCTTGGAACCAGCTTGACAACCTGCATCAGCGCATCGGCCATGTGCACCGTTAGAAACGACACCGGGGTGTTCTTCTCCGCGAAGTCCGGCGAGGCGAAGAACCGCGGCGAATGGTTCGGGTCGGCGACGAGCAATTTGTCCAGCATGTAGAAAACGGCCGCCTGGAACGTGCCGTAGCGGCCAGTCTGGAATCGCGCCTCGGCTTCCTTGATGCGCGGGTCTTCGCGCTTGTGGAAATCGACGCCCAGGAAGCGCCCGGTTTTTTTGGCCGCCTGCATCATCGCGTGAGCGTCTTTGACGGTTGCGGCCATCGGCTTGGGCAGGACGACATCAAGACCGGCCGCCAACGCAGCGACCGTGGGCCGACAATGGAGATGGTCAGGAGTATTGACCTGGACGGCGTCCAGCTCGACTCGCCCCATCATGTCTTCGAAGTCCGCGAAGCGCCGGCCCGGCGGCACGTTCGCCAGGTCGCCCAGCCAGTTCCGGTGCCGCTCGTTCGGCTCCGCGACGGCGCGGATTTCCAGCAGGGCTGAATACTCGCTGTGAAAATAGAGGTGCTGGTAGATTTCACGGACGACGGCGCCCGCGCCGATGATGCCAAGACGGAGTTTGGTTTGTTTCCTGGGCATTCGAAGATTTACCCAACGGTTCCAGTCTGCCGCAAAAGGAACACTGCCAGGAACTCAGCGGCTTTGCGGATATCCTCGAGCGCAATTTGCTCCTGGTCGGAGTGTGCGAAAGCGAGTTGCCCGGGACCAAAAGTCAGCACCGGCATCCCAGGATACTCACAGGCAAAGAGCCGCGCGTCGCAGGAAACCGTCCAGCCGAGGATCGGCTCGTCCTGGGGCAGGCGGCACGCGCGGGCTGCCGCCAGCGCGTTGCACATCGCAGGCGAATCCGTGTCGCCATCGAACGCCGCGTTATGCAATTTTTCGTACGTGACCCTGACCATCTCAGCGCCGGCTTCGGTTCGCCCGACGAGCCGCAGATAATTCTCAGCCCCACGCTCCACCGCCGTACGCAGGCGCGCCATCACCTCTTCGATGCCGTGCGTCGGGACGAAACCCTGTCCGCCTTCAAGGAGCAAAGTGTCGCCGGGTGTCGCGCCGTCGAGTGCGAAGCTCACCGGGCCTCCGCTGAACGCTTCAAGCCTGGCTTTGGAACGCACGAGGCTCCGGACGAAGTGCGCCAGCTTGGTAATCGCTCCGTCTCGCTCACGAATCGCTCCCATGTGACCAGTCGCGCCATGCACATTCACCTGAAAACCAGCCGCTGTGCAGTGCAGGTCGTAATGGCGGGCGACGAGCGGTTTGCGGGACGCGGGCTCAATCACTTTCGTCTTATCCCCATACGCGCCGATGTACCCGGCCAGGCCGGCTTCCAGACAATCACGCACGAGTCGTTCCAACGCCTCCGTCGGCGGTTGCGGGCAGTGCACCGTGAAGTTCACTTCCCCGCAAATCCGGCTGGGATGCTCGCCGAAGCGTCCAAGGATCCCGTGGCAGGTCTGAACCGGCCGCTGAGGAAAGAGCGGATGAAAGCTTTCTGCCCGAAGCGCGGCGCCTTCGGCCTCGAGTTCCTGGTTCACAAAAGCGAACATCTCGAACGGCGAGACTCCCGCCGGAGGCTTCAGCTCGGCCCGATACCATACCGCACCGCGATTGGCGGGATGGAGTTTAAGGCCGGTGCATTCCCCGACAACGACACAGTCGAAGAAGGACTTCAACCCGCGGTCCATCGCCAGCGAGAGGGAGCCATTCCCGCCGGTCTCCTCTTCGACGACGAACATCGCTACCATGTCGCGGTTCAGGCGCAACCCTGCTTCAGCCATCACTTCCGAGAGCGCTTTCAAAGCGCCGATGATGCTGACTACCGGTCCCTTATCATCGCACGCGCCGCGCCCGTAAACCGTGCCTCGACGCACGCGCGGCGGAAACCAGGGCGCCACCACGTCGATGTGGGCGTTCAACGCGACCGAGGTTCCACCCGTCCGTTCGTTGCCGCCCGGCGCGATGTAAACCAGGTTCGAGCGGCCCGCGTAGGTTTCCTCCGCCGAAAGGCCACCAGGTCGTTCAGCGGTCTTGGTGAAATGAAGCAGTGAAAAATGAGGATGGTTCTGAATTGCGGGATTGATTGGCCGGCGCTCGAGGCGCGTGGCAGGAAAACTCAAGGTAGCCAACTCCCTTCCCAGTGCTTGAAAGCAGGCATCCTCCGCGGTGCGCATTTGCGCTACGTCCGCCCGCGCTGTGGTGTCGCTCCGGCAAAGTTCGAGCAGCAGAGTCTCCACGTATTTCGAGAAGGCCGAACTGCGGGTGTGGGCCAACAGCGTCCGGATGAGTGGGGATCGCGCCGGGCGCGCCTGCGTGGCGGGCCGGCGGCCACTTCGCACGCGGCGGCGCCGGTCGGCTCGGCTGCGAACGCTGGCTTGGTACTGGCTCACGGGTTGTGTGTGACGCGCGGACATGCGCAATCGCCGGCGCCGTCGGGTGTCAGCGGCGTTCAGCCTAGCACCGCGATGCGCGGAGTCAAATGCGGGTCGTAGGGTATTGCCATTCGATCTCATTGCTTTATTCTGGCGATATGAAGGTGAGGCGGTTCATTTGCGGGTTGCTCCTGCTGGCATTCGGACCGGCCGCGCTGGGTCAGCACGCAACATCGCTCACGAACCGTTTTTCAGGCCGAAGTTTTCCGAACGAACCTGGGGATCTGTGGCACGTGTGGCTGAGCACTGCGACTGTCACCAATGCGTGGGCCGTGAGCCTGCGGAACCAGGAGGGATGGTCACGGGTGGTCGAGGCTTCCTTTAAGGAAACACTTTCGCAAGCCGAGCAAGGCAGTGCGGCGGCGCAAGTGAAGCTCGGTTATTGTTATTTCGCAGGCGAGGGGGTCCAGCCGGACTACGAGCAGGGCGTCAAATGGCTGATGAAAGCGCAAGAGGTCGCGCCCGCGCAGTTTCTGCTGGGTGCAGCCACGTTGCGAGGGTTGGGCGTGCCGCAGGACTTCTCCGCCGGCGTTGATTGGCTCGATAAAGCAGCTGTCCAGGGCTTCGCGGAGGCGCAATTCCAACTGGGTCTTTGTTACCTCGAAGGCGGGCCGGGTGTGAACGAAGCTCCGGCGCGCGGGGCCAAATGGCTGGAGCGCGCCGCGGAGCAGGGTCATCCGCGCGCGCAACAGTGCCTCGGCGAGTGTTATTCGTTCGGGATTGGAGTCAACCCGGAGGATGCGCAAGCGGCCAAATGGTATCGTCAGGCGGCGGACCAGGAGCTGGCGCCGGCGCAAGATTACCTCGGGGTTTGTTATGCGACGGGGACCGGTGTGGACAAGGCGCCGGCCGAGGCGTTGAAATGGTTTCAAAAGGCCGCGGAGCAGGGTCTGGGTGTCGCTCAGTGCAACCTGGCCCGCTGCTACGAGGGCGGAGCCGGCGTGGGCAAAGACTTGAGCGAGGCTGCCAGATGGTGGAGACGAGCCGCGGACCAGGGGTTTCCTGGCGCAGCGTTCCACCTTGGGTTGTGCTACTATCGCGGCAAAGGCGTGGGCGAAAGTTTTGAGGAGGCGGCCAGATGGTTTCAGAAGGACGCCGAGTTGGGGCACGTAGGCGGGCAACTCTATCTTGGCCTCTGCTGCTGGACTGGCGATGGTGTGCCGAAGGATTCCTCCCAGGCGGCGAAGTGGTGGCGGGAAGCGGGGATTCAAGGCATCCAGCCGAAGTGGTACGTCGGCTTCGATGGGTCCGTCGGGGACGCGGCCGAAATTGAGAGTTGGTGGCGGGACGTGGCGAAGCGCGGCAACGCCAAACTGCAGGCTTGCGTCGCTGAATTCTATCACTATGGGCGAGGCGTCACTCAAGACGAGGCCGAAGCGTTGCGGTGGTACCGCAGAGCGGCCAATGCCGGAGACCGCGTGGGGCTCAAAGCCGCAGCCTGGCTCATGGCCACCAGCGATGACCCAAAGGTGCGCGATGGCAGTGCCGCGGTGAGCTTTGCGGAGAAGGTTGATGACGCCACTAAGCACAAAGACCCGCTTATCCTCGATACCCTCGCCGCCGCCTACGCCGAAGCGGGCCAGTTCGAGAAGGCCGTCACGACAGAAAAAAGCGCGATCGCTGTTTCCAAAACGGACAGCCAGCGCAACGAATTCCAGGCCCGGCTGCGCCTATACGAAACCAATACTCCTTTCCGTGCCAGCCGGCCACCGGTGGGCGGATTCTAATTCCGGGCCCCAATCAATGACTTTGCCCAATCACAAGACCAAGATCGTCGCCACGCTCGGTCCTGCTTCGGACTCGCCAGAGATGCTCGAGCGCCTGCTGCGCGCGGGCCTCAACGTCGCCCGGCTCAATTTCTCGCACGGTGACTTCTCGGATCATGCCGGCCGGATTGCCCGCCTGCGCGCCGCCGAGCGCGCCACCGGCCTCCGCGTAGCGATCCTGGCCGACCTGCCCGGCCCCAAAATGCGCATCGGGAAGTTGGACCTGGAGCCGATCAACCTTCGCGTGGGCGACGCCTTTATCCTTACCACTGAAGAGCTCGTAGGAAATCAGCAGCGCGTCTCGGTCAGTTTTTCCCGCCTGCCGCAGGTCGTGAAGCCCGGCGACCGACTCTTCCTCAACGACGGTTTGGTGGAGCTCAAAGTTGAGCGGGCCGTCGGAAATGAGGTGTATTGCACCATTGCGGTTGGAGGTGAGTTGCGCAGCCGCAAGGGGCTCAACCTTCCGGGCATCGACCTCGGCATCAGCGCGTTCACCGAACACGACCGTGCGTGTCTTGAATTCGCTCTCGCCCAGGGAGCGGACGCCGTGAGCCAATCCTTCGTCGAGCGAGCCGCCGACCTTGAGGCGGTCCGCGCGGCCGCAAAGGTTCTGGGGCGGCAGCCCTTCCTAATCGCTAAAATCGAACGCTCCGGCGCGCTGGAGCATTTCGACGAGATTCTCGCGGCGGCTGACGGAATCATGGTCGCCCGCGGCGACCTCGGCGTCGAGGTGCCTATCCAACAAATCGCTCTCACGCAAAAAAAACTCATCGCCCGTGCCAATCTCGCCGGCAAGCCGGTCATCACTGCCACGCAAATGCTTGAATCGATGGTGGCCAACCGATTGCCCACCCGCGCCGAAGCTACCGATGTCGCCAACGCGATCCTCGACGGCACGGATTGCCTCATGCTGTCTGCCGAGTCCGCTGTAGGCAAATTCCCCGTGGAGGCCGTAAGCATGCTGGCCGGGATTGCGGCCGCGACCGAGGCCGGGCGGCCCCCGGCCCGCCTAAACGATCTTCGCGCTCTCTGCTTTCAGGAAAAACCCGACACGGACGCTGCCGCGATTGCGTCGGTGGTTGAGCATGCGCTGGAAACCGTCGCTTGCGCGGCGGTGTTCGTTCCGACTCGAAGCGGAGCCACCGCACGGCTGATTTCCCGCTTCAAGCCGGCCCCCTGGATTGTCGCCATTACTCAGGACGCCGCTGTCTGCCAGGCAATGCACTTCTCCTACGGCGTTCAGCCCGTCCAACTCGGCTCTGACCCGGAAAATTGGCACGACTTCGCCCGGACCTGGTTGGTGGAAAATGATCTGGCGGGTCCAATGGCGATGCTCGTGGCCGGGCCCTCCGTGCGTCATCCCGAGGCCAGTAACCGCATCGAATTCATACGCACCCAAAGCCGAGCCTAGCCAAGACCCATTCCCCGATTGACTCTGTCGTCTCCTGTCTTCAAATTTCCGGCACGTTATGAGAGCTCCGGACGGGACAAAAACCCGCAAAATTACATCTGATTTTTCCCGCCGAGCCGTCACGCATCACACCTCACCCATCACGCCAGTTCTGAGCTCCCCGCGCCCCGAGTTCCGGCCCCTGTCCCTCTGCTCCGTCGATCAGATCATGGTCGAGGAACGCGCGGCCTCTTTCGCCAAACGCAGCATTAAGACCGGCGCGAAGCTCGCCGGGTTGAAAATGGTCACTGCGATGATTGACTTGACCACACTGGAAGGCAAAGACACGCCGGGCAAGGTCGCGTATCTCTGCCGGAAAGCGCTCCAGCCCGCAGAGGCCGGATACGGTGTGCCGCATTGCGCCGCGGTGTGCGTCTATCCCAACATGGTCCGCTGCGCGCGCCGGTTTCTCGGGCGGGAATCGCCCGTGCGCGTCGCATCCGTCGCGACTGGTTTTCCCAGCGGGCAGTACCCTTTGCGCACCCGTCTGGAAGAGGCGCACCGCGCTGTGGGGGACGGCGCTGATGAGATCGACATGGTGATCAACCGCGGTGCTTTCCTGGCTGGCGACCACGCACGGGTCTTCGACGAGATCGCTTCCCTCAGGGCAACCTGCGGCCCGGTCCATCTCAAGGTCATCCTCGAAACCGGCGAGCTGGTCACCTGCGATAACATCCGCCTCGCGAGCCGCATCGCCATGGAGGCCGGCGCCGATTTCATCAAGACCAGCACCGGGAAAATCAACCCCGCCGCGACCATGCCGGTTACGCTGGTGATGCTGGAGGCCATTCGCGATTACTTTTTCGAAACCGGCATCCGCATCGGCATGAAGCCTGCCGGCGGCATTCGCACTGCCAAACAATCGCTGGCCTACTTGGCCATGCTCAAAGAGACCCTCGGAGATGATTGGCTCACACCCGATCTGTTCCGTTTCGGCGCCAGCACTCTGCTCAACGACGTCCTCATGCAGATTGCCAGGACTGTGGACGGCGCTTACCAGGGAGCCGATTACTTTTCCCTGCCTTGAGACCAGTTTCCTCATGAAGACAACCTCCAAACGTCCCCCCTCACGAGCCGGTCCAAAGATAGCGCGTGCGAGCCGGCCCTTGAAATCCAACGGCGCTCCCGCCGCCCCTCGTCCCGCCGTCCCGCTCAACGAGCGCCGGCTGCGCTTTGGGGACAAATGGGTTTACGCTCCCGCTCCCGAAACGTTCGATTACATTAAGATCGCGCCGCGCCACGAGCTGTTCATCAATGGCAAATTCACCCCGCCTTCCGGCGGCGGATACTTCGACTCTATCAATCCTGCCACCGAAGAAAAGCTGAGCGAGGTCGCCCTCGCCAGCGAGTCGGACGTGGACTGCGCGGTGCAAGCGGCTCGCCGCGCTTACGAGAACGTCTGGGGCAAAATGCCTGGGCGCGACCGGGCCCGGTATCTCTATCGCATCGCCCGGATCATTCAGGAGAAGTCGCGCGAACTGGCCGTGCTCGAGACCATGGAGGGCGGCAAACCCATCAAGGAAACCCGCGACATCGATCTGCCGCTCGTCGCCGCCCATTTCTTTTACCACGCCGGCTGGGCGGACAAGCTTCAGTATGCGTTTCCGGGCCGGACGCCCTCGCCACTGGGTGTGGTCGGCCAAATCATTCCGTGGAATTTTCCGCTGCTCATGGCGGCGTGGAAAATCGCGCCTGCAATTGCTTGCGGCAACACGGTTGTCATCAAACCTTCCAAAACCACCAGCCTCACCCTGCTGCAGTTGGCAGAGGTTTTTCAGGAAGCCGAGCTGCCGCCGGGCGTGGTCAATGTCGTCACGGGCACCGGTGAAACCGGCACGGCGCTCGTGAAGTACCCGGACGTCAACAAGATCGCTTTCACCGGCTCGACCGAAATTGGCAAACAACTCGCACGATTAACCGCCGGCACAGGCAAAAGACTGACGCTCGAGCTTGGCGGCAAGGCAGCCAACATCGTGTTCGAGGACGCGCCCCTCGACCAGGCTATTGAAGGCATTATCGCCGGCATTTACTTCAACCAGGGCCACGTTTGCTGCGCCGGTTCGCGCTTGCTGGTCCAGGAGAGCGTCTTCCCGACGGTCGTGCGCAAGCTGCGCGACCGTATCCAAACGCTCCGGCTCGGAAACCCGCTCGATAAGAACACCGACATCGGTGCCATCAACAATGCCCCGCAGTTGAAGAAAATCCGCGAGCTGGTCCAAAGCGGCGTCGATGAGGGCGCCGAGGTGACCCAAACCCGGTGCACGCTGCCCGCCCGGGGCTTTTGGTATCCGCCCACGTTCCTCACCGGGGTTACCGCCTCGCATCGGGTCGCGCAGGAAGAAATCTTCGGGCCGGTGCTGGCGGTGATGACCTTCCGGACGCCCGAAGAGGCCTTCGAGCGCGCCAACAACACCCCGTATGGCCTGAGCGCCGGCGTGTGGACCGACAAAGGCAGCAAGATCTTTAAGATCGTCAACCAACTCCGCGCCGGCGTCGTGTGGGCAAACACTTTCAACAAGTTCGACCCGACCAGTCCTTTCGGCGGCTACAAGGAAAGCGGCTTCGGCCGGGAAGGGGGCGTACAGGGACTGATGGCGTATCTGAAATTGAATTCCGTCTAGATGTCCGACCCTATGAGAAAACATTTCTGGCTCTTGGGTTTGCTGCTTCCCCTTGCTGGCCACGCCGCCGGCATCCCCGAACCCGTCCTGCCTGCCGGGGTGGGCGTTAACATCCACTTCGTTACCGGGCACGAGCGTGACCTCGACCTCATCCGCACCGCCGGCTTCAGGTTCATCCGGATGGACTTCGGATGGGAAGGCATCGAGAAACAAAAGGGACATTACGATTGGTCCGCTTATGACAAGCTGCTCTCGAACCTTGAACAGCGCGGCATGCGACCGGTGTTCATTCTGGACTATTCCCATCATCTCTACGAGGAGGCGGTCACCAACGAAAACCCAGTCACCCACCTCACGCACCGCACGACGGCGTCGCCTCAGCACCCGGACAGCGTCGCCGCTTTCGCCAGTTGGGCCGTCGCTTCCGCGAAGCATTACCACGGACGCCACATCATCTGGGAAATCTGGAACGAGCCCAACATCAGCTTTTGGAATCCCAAGCCCGACGTGCAGCAATACACGACACTGGCGCTGGCCACTTGCCGGGCCATACGCGCGGCCGAGCCGGACGCGACCATCGTCGGGCCCGCCTCCTCCACTTTTCCCTGGGACTTTCTTGAGAGCTTTCTCAAGTCGGGGGTGTTGGAATATCTCGACGCCGTAAGCGTGCATCCGTACCGCGAGCCCCGCCGTCCGCCTGAGATTGCCGCGGCGGATTACCAGAGACTCCGCGAGCTCATCGAACGCTATGCGCCCGTCGCCAAAAAGGATAAAATCCCGATCCTGAGCGGAGAGTGGGGCTATTCGACGTGGACCCGCGGTGTGTCCCTGGAAACCCAAGCGGCCTTTGCCGCGCGCCAGCAACTCTCGAACCTGCTCAACGGCGTGCCGCTTTCGATTTGGTGCGACTGGAAAAACGATGGCGACGACCCGAAAGAAAACGAGCACAACTTCGGCACCGTCCTACCAGACCTCAACCCCAAGCCGGCCTACCGGGCCATCCAAACCCTCACCCGCGAACTCTCCGGCTATCGCATCACTCGCCGCCGCGCCCCGGACGACCAAAAGGATTATCTCCTGGTCTGCACTGACGCAAAGGGCGCCCAAAAACTGGTCGCCTGGACCCTCGGCGAGCCGCACCAGGTGGCGGTCACGGTCAACGGGGCTCAGACGCTCAGCGCCGTGGACTCCGCTGGGCAGGCGCTCATGCTCAAGCTGGACGGCAATCGCGCGGCGCTGGACCTGACTTCGGCCCCGCAATACATCCCGCTGGGGACTGGTACGGTGGAAGAGCCTTAGAGCGTGGTTTGAAATCGTAGAAGACGACGTAAGGAGAATCAAACCTCTGGTGCAAATTACTGCAGGGCGGGAGATCAGCGGCTCCTTATATCATCTCCCATAGAGAAAGGGAGCTCCATACGCTCCGCGCGGCTCACTTGCCGCCTTGCCCCTTTTTCGCACTTTGTGCCCTTTCGTGGCCAACCGTGCCGTGGCGGGAATTCTGATTGCCTCGCGGCGCGGAAGCATTAGCATCCGCCATCCCTGCCTCAAGGGCAGACGACACAAACACGATCGTTCATGAAAAGCTACAACATCGCAGTCATCGGCGGCGACGGCACCGGACCGGAAGTCGTCCGCGAAGCCGTCAAAGTGCTCGACGCCGCGGCGACAAAATTTGAACTCAAACTCAATTACACCCAGTACGACATCGGCGGCGAACGCTACCTGCGCAACGGCGAAATCCTGCCCGATAGCGTGCTGGCGGAACTTCGCAAGTTCCCCGCGATCCTGCTCGGAGCCATCGGCCATCCCGATGTCAAGCCCGGCATTCTCGAAAAGGGCATCCTCCTGCGCACCCGGTTCGAGCTCGAGCAGTACATCAATCTCCGCCCGGTTAAGTTGTATGATGAGCGCTTTTGCCCGCTCAAAGACAAAAAGCCCGCGGACATCGACTTCGTCGTCGTGCGGGAAAACAACGAGGGGCTTTACACCGGCGCGGGCGGACTGGTGTTCAAGGGCACGCCGAACGAAGTCGCGCTGCAAGAGAGCGTGAACACCCGGCGCGGGGTGGAACGCTGCCTGCGCTTCGCCTTTGATTACACCCGCAAACGCAACCGGGAGAAGAAGTTGACGCTGTGCGGTAAGACCAACGTGCTTACGTACGCCTGGGACCTTTGGGAACGCGCCTTCCATGAAGTCGGCGAAAAGGATTACAAGGACATCAAGCGCGACTACGCCCATGTGGACGCGACGACCATGTGGTTCGTCAAGAACCCGGAATGGTTCGACGTGATTGTGACCGACAATATGTTCGGGGACATCATCACCGACCTGGGCGCGATGGTGCAGGGCGGGATGGGCATTGCTGCCGGCGGCAACATCAATCCGCAAGGCACCAGCATGTTCGAGCCCATCGGCGGCAGCGCCCCGAAATACACCGGCCAGGGCGTCATCAACCCGCTCGCGGCCATCTGCGCCGGCCAGATGATGCTGGATTTCCTGGGCGAGACCCAAGCCGCTAAAGCCATCGAAGATGCCGTCATCAAGATCGTGCGCGAAAAAATCAAGAGCCTGGCCGCCGGAAAGATGGGCTATAGTACCTCGCAGGTTGGCGATTTGGTAGCCGAATCCCTTTAAGTGTGATGCCTGATCGTGGCTTGCTGCTGTCCACGCTGCTGGTTGGCTTGGCCGCCCGTGGGCACAGCGTCGCGGCCGAAGCGCCTTCCGAGTCGGGGTTCATTCGTGTCGCGACAGCTCATTCAGCGTTGGTGTTGTATGTCGGCGACGACAAGCGCCTGTATGAGCTGGCGTACGGAGCTTCCGCGAAAGAAGTCGTGCCTCCGAGGCGCGCGCCAAGTCGCGAGACCAAGTTCCATCCGGCGGGTGCTTTTCATTTTGCCGGCCTATCCCTTGGACGCGGGCCCTGCCTGTTGGGTCGCCCACAGGTTCCAGCCCCTGTATAGGCCGATCGATACAGTTTATTTGCCACTGGGCGCGTTGGCTGATGCTTTTGCGCCCGTTGCCGGTGTGCACGACTGGTACTTGGTGGACGTCCGGAGGACGGGGAGACCTAAGGCTCGTTGAATTCGTCTCGTAGGGCTCATTCTCATTTCCATCGCAGGGCACCGGATGGATTTCCTCGCTGCCCTTGCGCGTGTGGCACGACCCGCGGAGCAATCACCCGCGCAGCGTCAAGTACATGCCGTGCGTCAAAAACCAAATTCCTATCAGTGGTTTAAGGAACAGTTCGACCCGTCCCGCATTGCTGAACGTTTTGAACGACGGTCGCCTCGACAATGCACGCCTTCACTTCTTTGGCCAGGGGTTGCACGGCAGGCTCCATGAAAATGGTCTCATGCGAGCCAGGCACCAACCGGATGTCTACGCCTCCCGTGGCCAGTTTTCCCCATCCGAAATCCTCCTCCAAAGAACAGAACAGCGGCTGGCCTCGGGTTCGAAACAGGGTGACCCGCCCCGCGTAGGGACGGGACACATGCTGCTCCAACGCGTTGAGGTGAAGCTGCCAGAGTCGAAGTTGCTCTTCCGGGATCTTTGACAGGTCGATTACTTCTTCCAAATCGACGTCCGTGGCGGACTTGGACCTGGCAGCCCAGGAGCATTTGCGGAGCAGTTTTCTGCGCCAGGTCCTGGCTTTGCGCCGGATAAACTCGCGGCGTTCCTCGGGTTTATGTTTGGCGAAGTCAGCCAGCCAGTAGAATAGATTGCGCGCGAACTTCAACCCGAAGGCAGGTTGCCACCAGGGCATGACCTGGTAGCCGCAATTGGCCGGGGCACAGTCCACCAGAGCTACCAGTGCCGTCTCCTCCCCTTTTGCGTGCAGTTGCCGGGCCATGTCATACGCTACGTTGCCGCCAAAGCAATAACCCCCCAGATAGTAGGGGCCATGGGGCTGCACCTGCTGCACAGCTTCCACGTACCTGGCGGCCATCACTTCTATGGTGGCAAATTCTTCGGCTCCGTCCCATGCCTGCGAGGTCAATCCATACACCGGCTGATCGGCGCCGAGGTGGGGCGCCAAGTTGGCGTAGCCCCATAATAAGTCCCCACCCGCCCCATGAACGAGGAACAGCGACGGTCGACTCCCTTGCGGCTGGATGGCCATAATCGATGAGTTGTCCGTGCGGGAGGGCCGGCCTATGACCTGCGCCAGGTGCTCGACCGTTGGCGCCTGGAATATTGTTACCAGCGGCAGCTTGCGCCCAGTCTGCTTCTCTGCCTCGGCAAACAACCGAACCGCGAGCAGCGAGTTGCCTCCCAGCGCAAAAAAATTATCTTTAATGCCCACTCGCTCCCGGTGCAGCCCTTCCTGCCAGATCTTACAAAGCAGTTTTTCGCTCTCGGTGCGCGGTGCAACGTAGAGCGTTTGTCGCTCCGCGGGCTTGCGCATCTTCTCCTCTATAGCCAGCAGGATGCGGCTGATGTCAACGGCTTCCAAAGCGATCCGGCGGCACTGGGAGAATTTTGGTCTGGCAGCAAGAAAACTGCCCTGAGACTGGATTGATGCGTCTGCTTGCGCCCCATTGTGGATCTGATGTGGCAGAACAGCATCCGCGTTGAAGCGCACGGCTGCAGCCACCCTGGCCTGCATTCGATGCAGGTAGACGCCATCAGTCCTGAAATTCTGGTGGAGCGGCCCGGCTATCTTCTGCAAAAAGTTCAGCGCCGGCTGGTTCCTGGGGGACGCGCGGAGACGGAGGCTCACGTGGTCCAAACCGCGCTGCAGGGCGATTTTCCCCAAGTGTGCCAGCATTTGGTGCTCCACTCCCCGGCCTAAGACCCGGCAGCTCAGCAGAAACGTGTCCACCTCAAGCGATTGATCGGTCGGGCTCCAGATCATCACTCCCACGAGCCCGTAGCTGCCGAAACGATCGGTGACCGAAACGGTCGCGGTCTCCCAGCCCTCCTGCCTAACCTTCCGGAGCTCAGTTTCGGTGCGGCGGCGCGTAGTAAAGTTAAACTGATTGGTGCGCTGAGTCAGTTGAGCCGCGCGAGCAAGCTGGCTTTCCTGCAATTCGAGGATCTCAACCTTGAGTTCGAGCCCGGCAATAAAATCGGCCAGGCTTGGAGTTTCGGCTCGGAACTGTTCACGACGGTGATCCTGCTGGTAAAGCGCCGAGCGCTGGCGATCCTCGGCGGACAACTCTAAATGGTCGAATGCCCAGCAATGCTGCAGGAACTGCGGAATCAGCTCCGGGTCTTCGGGCAACTGCAGCGTCAGCACCTCCGGGCAGTTGGCCTCCACTTCGGCGCATTCGATCGGGTTGTCGTCAACAAGAATAAAACTGTCCAGCCCAAGCCGGAGCTCGCTGGCAAGGGCTTTGAGATTCTCGGATTTCGGCTGCCAATTGATTCGCGAGCCCGCCAGATGCTCCAGGCACAGTGGCATGTCCTTGCGTTGTCGGAACACTGCGAGAACGTCCTCCTCGTTGTTCTTGCTGCAGAGGCAGAGCAACATGCCCGCCTGAGCCTGAGCCCGCATAAATTCCTGCAGCGCCTTGCGCGGAGGGTCGAGCAGGACTTTCTCGCCCTCTTCGGCGCACGCTCCGGCCCACAGGGTTTCGTCGCAATCCAGCACAGTGGCCTTGAAAACCGGCCGGTTCAGGGCATGGAATTTACGGGCCACAATTGTGCCCAGGGCCGCGAAACAAGCGGGTGTGTAGGGGATTTGGCCTAGCGCTTCCGCGTGCGGGTCGTAGTAATCGCTCACCGGGTAGAGCCGGTTCATTTCCGCCGTGGTCACCAGGTAAACCCCACTTAGCGGCTCCAGGGCGGCCGACATCCCGGCCTCCAGCCGCCCGTAACGCGCCCGCTCAGCCTCTTTGCCTGGCGTCACGCGTGGTGGACAAATGCACACCAGCCAAGGCACCGCCGTCCGGTTGCTGGCGGCCTTGAGCGCCTGAATGAATTCCTCGACATTGCGCTCGAGGTGAACCTGCCGGGTCGCGGAGTCCTGGTCCTGCTGCTCCCAATCTTCCCACCGCAGCAGCACAACGTTGGCCCCGCGCCGGTTGCTTCCTGACAAGCTGTTGGGGTCGAGTAATTCCTGGAACACCTGGTTATACGGAGCAAATTCCACCTTGGCGGAAAGCTCCAGTTCCTTGATCCAATACCCCAGACTTTCAGCCAGCGGTTCCGCGGTGAAGGTGGCGACCACGGCAATTGTCTGGCGGTCCTGGCGCACCCGCGCCGCCCTGGCTTGGGCGGCCAACTCCTGCGGAAGCTTGAAAGCGCCAAGCTCTGTCCCCAGTTCCTGGACAACCGTTTCCACAGTGCTTTGAAACGCAACCAACAAGTGCCGGATGGTTATGGGCTCAAACAACCCGGTCCGGTACTCGCAGCTCAGGGTGGTGTCGCTTTCGGTTGCTTCGGCGATAAATCTCAGGTCGAGCTGCGCTGCCGGCAGTGGCAGCGGCACCGGACGGGTTATCAGCGAACGACAATTCGGTAGCGCGGTTGGATAGTTCTGCAACAGGAAGGCGGCATTATATAAAGGGGTTTGCGCCAGGCTCCGTTCCGGATTGATGGCTTCGACGATTTTTTCGAAAGGGCATTCCTGGTGGACCTGTGCCTCCAGCACCGTGCGCTTGATTTGTGCCAGGAAATCCCGGGCGGTTTCCTTCGCCACGCACTTGAGGCGCAGCGGTAGGAAGTTCACAAAGCAGCCGACCAGGTTTTCGATTTCCCGGCGGTTGCGCCCCGCGACCACGGTGCCGAGCACCAGGTCGGATTGCTCAGTCCACCGATTCATGGTGATGGCCATGGCGGCAAACCAAAGCATGAAAGGGGTCACCTCTTCACGCCGGCAAAAGGCCAACATCCGTCCCACGAGTGGTTTGGGCAGGACGAGAGTCTGCAGCGCGCCGGCGCTCGAATTGATTGACCCCGTGTGGTCGCACGGCAGGTCCAGCGTAGCCGGCGCGCCCGCTAGCTTTTCCTTCCAATAACAGACCTGCCGTTCCAGCACAGGCCCGCGCAGCCAGTCGAGCTGCCAGGACGCGTAATCGGCATACTGCACCGGCAACGCGGGCAGGGGCGGCACCGCGGTTTGCGCCGACAACGCCCCATAAAGCGTATCCAGTTCGTTGAACAGCACCCCCAATGTCCATCCGTCCGAAACCATATGGTGCATCGTGACTCCCAGGATGTGTTCATGCTCGCCTAACCGCACCAGCAGCCAGCGCACCAAAGGCCCCCGGTCAAGGTCAAATGGCCGGCACGCCCGCTCCTGCAGAACTCTCTGCGCTTCCTGCTCACGCTCGGCGACCGGGCATATGCAGAGGTCCACTTGTTCCAGAGCCACCTTGGCCTCTCCCGAGACTACCTGAACCGGATCGCCGTTTCTGGATGGAAAGCTGCTCCGCAAAATCTCGTGCCGACGGGCGATCTCCTCGAGGCTTTGCCGCAAGGCATCTGTGTGCAGAATGCCTTTCAGACGGATGGTCGCGGGGATATGGTAAGCCGGGTTGCCTGGTTCTAGGCGGTCCAGGAACCAGAACCGCCGCTCGGCAAAGGAGAGGGGCATGCTGCCGTTCCGCGCTGCCGGCCTTAACGGCGGCTGCGTACGATCCCCGTCCTCCGCCCGTGTGCCTGATGACAAGGTTCTGGCCAGGGCGGCAATGGTGGGCGTTTCAAATACCCTGGCGATAGGCAGTTCGGCCTGAAATGCCTCCCGCACTCGAGAAATCATCTGTGCAACCAGTAACGAATCGCCGCCCAATTCGAAGAAGTTGTCATGCACCCCCACCTTCTGCCGGTGCAACACCTCCTGCCAAATCTCCGCAATTCGTTTCTCCACCGGAGCCGCAGGCGCCTGGTAGGGCTCTTCCCGGCGGACCAACGCCTCATCGGGCTCCGGCAATGCCCGTCGGTCCACTTTGCCATTGGGGGACAACGGAAATTTTTTGAGGCAGACAAAGGCGGCCGGAATCATGTAATCCGGCAGTTTTTCGCTCAAAAACCTGCGCAATTCGTTTACTGGCGTCATCACGTCAGTTTTCAACACGTAGAAAGCGGTCAGTCGGGGTTCGACAGCGGCACTTTCCGCCGCTCCTCCCGGAGTCGCCTGCGAACTGGCTTGGCGCACACTCACCACCGCCTCCTGGATGGCCGGATGGCCCGCCAGCGCACTCTCGATTTCCTGCAATTCAATGCGAAAACCGCGGATTTTCACCTGGTGATCCAATCGCCGCAGGAACTCGATATTGCCATCCGGCAAACAACGTGCCAGGTCACCTGTCTTGTATATGCGGGGGCCCGTGATTTCCGCAAAGGGGTTGGGAATGAACTTGGCCGCCGTCAGCGCCGGGTCCTTGAGATATCCTGCGCCCACGCCGATTCCGCCGATACAGAGCTCACCGGACACACCCGCCGCGCATTTGGCCAGGTGCTCATCCACAATTGCCACCTGCACGTTGCTAATCGGCCGCCCGACCGGCACGAAATCGAATCGGTCGATGTTGAACCGGTTCATCCGGTAGAAAGCCGCGATGTCGGTGCATTCGGTCGGGCCGTAGGTGTTGGCTATTTCCGCCTGGCAGGCTTCGCTTTCGAGCCAGGGCCGCAGCCGTGGAATGGAAATCGGCTCGCCGCCCAGAACCACGCAACGCAATGAGGACACCTTCTGCCATGTGCTGCACCCAGCGGGCTCAATTAGCGGATAAAAGGCGCTTGGAGTGCAGTTGATCAACGTTATCTCGTTGCGCTCTATTAACTGCTGAATAAGGGAGGGGTCAAAAGGCCCGCTCGGCAGGAGGTGAAGCTGCCCGCCTCGCAGCAGGGGAGCGTAGATGTTCTTCTGCGTCAAATCGAAGCTTAAGGAGCTGACCAGCAAAACCATTTCCGAGGCATTGATGTCAAACTCCGTCACATACCAGCGCATCAGGTTGGTAAAGCCTCGATGATAAACGCCAGGTCCCTTGGGCCGTCCCGTAGAGCCCGAGGTGTAAATGACATAGATCAAATCCTCGGGTTGAGCCACATTCACGGGGTTCTCCCGTGGCTCGCGTTCGAGTGCTGCCCATTGGCTATCCAGGCAGAGCACCTTTGTCCCCAACGTTGCGGATTTTTCCGCCAGTTTCTGCTGGGTCAAAAGAAGCAGCGCCTGGGAATCCTGCAGCATGAAATTCAACCGCTCCTCGGGGTATGCGGGATCCAGCGGCACATACGCGCCACCCGCCTTGAGAATGCCCAATATTCCCACCACCATCTCGCATGACCGCTCCACGCTCAGGGCCACCAGCACATTAGGGCCTACGCCCTCCCGGCGCAGAAAATGCGCCAGCTGATTGGCCCGCTCGTTCAACTCCCGATACACGAGACTACGGCCCGCCGATACGACCGCCGGCGCGTCCGGCGTTAGCGCCGCCTGCCGCTCAAACAATTGATGGACACGCAGGTCTTTCTGCCTGTGGGCTGATTGAGCACGAGGCAAGTTTACCGCAGGTTTAGGAAGCAGTTGAAGCACGGTTTCCGAGGAGTTTGAAAACTTTACATTCATCGTTTCAAAATGAACGCAATCTTCGCTATCCAAGCTGCTGTGCCCACCAGACGAAAGAAACCGACATCCCCGGCGACAAGTCCGTCAGCAAAAGTATCAACGCATAGTACATCACGCAGTTCATTCTCTCGAAAAACGTAACGGGCTGCGCCAACTTCGGGTATGGGGTTTAATTCTCCTGAAAAACCATGAAACACCTCAACCCTCTCGGACTCGCCCGACCCAAGTTCGACTAACAGTTTCAGCTTTTTAACCAACGCTTAACCCGGCATGGGCTCGCTCCCGAAAGGGGTCACCCATCAGGGCGGGTGAGACCTCTTAGTTTGAGCTCCTGCTCGCTGCTTCCGGGACTCTCAAAGGGGCCTGGCGTTGGGTGCTTGGCGTTCCGCTTCTTGCCCAAGAAGTCGGTGGTGAGCGCCAGCGGCGAGCCATCGGCGTTTTCATAAGGCAGCCCTGAGACCTTCGCCTTGCCGAGCAGTTCGGTGGTGACGAGCACTGTCTTCGCCTGCTTTAGCTCCGGGCCGGTCTCGAGCTGGAGGATAAACCGATCGCCTTCCTGGACGAGCTTCACTTGCGGGGCGACCGCTGATACGACCTCGCCGGTTTCCCAGTCGTAGGGTTGGGCCCCGTCGTAATAGACGTTGCCGCCGTTCTGTAGCGGGTATGCCCGTTGGTCGTAAACCGAGAGTCCGAACCCGCTCGGTTCGGCTGAGGCCGACGTGCCGCGACCTACGAATAGGTTGCTGTAGAAACGGTCGTCGCCTCCCTTGACCGTGGTTAAACCCGCCAGAGCGGTGGTGTGCGCTGGGTGATACGGCGTTTCCCGGCTGGGTTCGGGTGCGCTCACGATGCTGCCGTTGAACAGATTGTGTGCATAGGCGCCGCCCTCTGACACATCGAGCAGGTTGGCGGGGGAAAGGAACAGGTTGTTGTCCACCAGGAACGGCCCGTGGTCCACCTCGACGAACAAATCCCGGCCATTGTCGTGGAAGAGGTTGGCGGAAACGCGGGTTCCCTGCGCCATCCAGTCCAGCCAGAGGCCCAGGCACGACCGGTAGATGTGGTTGCCGCGGATAACCGTGTCGATGGCGGCATGGAACTTGATCCCGGCCATTTCCGCGCCGGTGAAAAGCTTGCGGACGTGGATGTCGTGGATGGTGTTGCCGGTGATGGTGCTGAAGGCCGCGCCCAGGCTGCCCACGATCCCCGCCTGTTCGCAGTGCGAGATGGTGTTGTTGCGCACAACGTGGTGGCCGATATTCTCCCCAGTCCAACCTCGCTGGAAGGCGCGTTCGATGGTTTTCACGTAACCCTCGGCAGTATTGGCGGAAGTGTTGTCGAACTGGTCGCCATGTTTGCCCAGAGCGATGCCGGAACAGATCGAGTGGCTGACGACGTTGTTCTCGATAATCCAGCCTTTGCTCCAGTGCGTGCCAATCAAGCCGATTTGCTCGGCCGCCGGTGGCGCCCAGGGCGTGGCGGCGTCGCGCAGCGTGAAACCGCGCACGGTGATGTAGTTCCGCCTTGGTTGGTCCGGGTAAAACACGGTTTTGCGCACGTTGATTTCCACCTGTTGCTCGTCGGGGTTGATGCCTTTGAACTGCGCCCAAATAGTCGTGTTTGTCTGGTCCACCTCGGCAAACCACAACTGGGCCTTGGCCCGGGCGGAGTTGGCCGCGCCGTCGGAGGCCAGGACCTCTTCCCGCCTGGCCGCTTCGATCAGCAACTCGCCGTTGAGATAAACCGCGCCGGTATGGTGCGGCCGGCCCTTCGGCTCAAACCAATCGCCATGAATGAGATCGCTGTACGGATTGAAGCTGCCGAAAAACGAGTTGGGCAGCGTCACTTTCCAGACATTGTCCTGCACCTTTGTCCAGTTCGTCACGAGTTCGGAACCTTTGATTTCGACTTTTTCACCGCGCGCGGCCTGATAGACAATGCGCTGCTTTTCGGAAGTGCCGCCGCGCGGCGGATTGATCCCTTCGCGATACACCCCGGCATGCACCGTGATGACATCACCCGGTTGCGCCTGCTCGGCAGCGTGCTGAATAGTCAGCAGCGGCGCGGATTTGGTCCCGCGGTTGGCGTCATTGCCGGTGATGGCGACATGGAATTCCGCAGCCTGCAGGGCAGCAGTGGGCCGCAGCAACGTCAGGGCGGTTAGGAGTGTTAGAGTCAGGGTTTGCTTCATAGTTGCCTTTCCGTAGGCAATATCTGAAGGGAACGTCGGGCGCGTCGATGCAAAATTGGAGCGCGGGCGCTTGCGAGAGTCATCTCTGAACACGCGCGAAGTTGTTCCGTACTTAGGGTGCGGAGAGGGATTGAGCGGGGAGTGGCGGTGGCGGCCTTGAGGAACGTCGTTGAAAAAGCAGAATCCAATACAAAGGCGCGAACACCGCGTACTTCGCGAGAGCGAAAAGGATAAAACCCAACACCGTCAACGTGGTGCGGTGGAACTGTCCGGCAGTCCCAAGCCTTAGCGTATCGCCAACCGAAAAAATATAAGAATAGGGCAACCAGTTGGTGTACTGCCCGACGGTGGCTCCACATTGGGGACAAAAATCAGCCGTGGGTGAATGCGGGGTGAGGCAGCGGTGACAAAGCGGTACCGCTTCATCGCTTTCCAGTCCTCTTTCCACCTCCTTGTCCCATGGGTCAGCGGAGCGCGGCCCGTCCAAGAGCCATCGCACGAAAGCATAGATCCCTGGTCCGCTGAGGAAGACAACCGCCAAAATACTGCCTTTCCATTCAGGATTATCGACGCCCTGGTTCAATTGAGCGAAGATGATCATTTGAGTTGCTCTTCTATCTGTCGGCGGCCGGTTGAATCGATAGGAATTTGGTGTTCGGCGAGCGCCGAATCCAGACTCCGCATCTCGACGGCTTGGCCAGGGAAGGCATCCGGTTCACCCAGTTTTACGTCGCGTCTCCTATCTGCTCGCCATCGCGGACGGCACTGACCACCGGCGAATTCCCGGCGCGCTGGCGCATCAGTTCGTACCTGGCCTCGCGCAAGGAGAACGAGCAACGCGGACTTGCCCAGTGGCTGACCCCAAGGCGCCCACACTGGCGCGCACGCTCCACCAGGCAGGTTACGCCACCGGCCATTTCGGCAAATGGCACATAGGCGGCCAACGGGATGTCGGCGAGGCGCCGCTCATTACCGAATATGGCTATGACCAGTCCTTGACGCAGTTCGAGGGCCTGGGGGACCGTCTGCTGCCTTTGTTGGACTCTTTCGATGGCCGGCCCGCGCGCAAGTATTCTCTGGGCAGCGACCGCCTGGGCCGGGGCCACATTACCTGGTTGGACCGCTCTAAAATCACCAGCGCCTTCGTTGATCGAGCTCTGCAATTCATCCAGCAGGCCGAACAAGCGGGCAAGCCCTTCTACGTGAACGTCTGGCCCGACGACGTCCACTCGCCGTTTTTCCCGCCAAAGGCGCTGCGGGGCGATGGCAGCAAGAAGCAACTCTACCTTGGGGTCGTCAAGGCAATGGACGACCAATTGGCCCCGTTGTTCGATTACATTCGCCGCAGCCCGACCTTGAGCACCAACACCCTCATCCTGGTCGCCAGCGATAATGGTCCCGAGCCCGGAGCCGGCTCGGCCGGACCGTTCCGCGGGCACAAGGGCAACCTCTATGAAGGGGGCGTGCGCGAGCCGTTCATCGTCTGGGGGCCAGGTTTAATGGCCAGCAATGCCGTTGGCTCGCTGAATGAAACCACCGTGGTCGCGGGGGTGGATCTGCTGTCCTCTGTGGCCAGGCTGGCGGGCGTGGGCCTGCCCGCCGGAGTCCGGTCCGACGGGGAAGACCTGAGCGCGCCCTGGCTGACCAAAACCCGCCAAAGCCGGCGCCGGCCGCTCTTTTGGAATCGCCCGCCGGACCGGCCGGGCAACCCCACGGAAGCCTGGCCGGATCTCTCGATGCGCGACGGCGACTGGAAGCTGTTGCTGATGGAGGCCGGCAGCGCAGCACAATTGTATAATGTGGTCAAAGACCCCGGCGAAACCAACAACCTTGCCGGCGCGGAGCCGAAACGGGTTCGGCTCATGAGCAAGCAATTGCTAGAGTGGCGCAAGTCGCTCCCGATTCAGCGGCCGACTCCGTGGAACCCCAACCAGCGCTCGACCAGGCCGGATAACTCGCCTTCGTGAACCCCAGGACGAGGGAGGGCAACTGTTAAATGGGTTGAGCCCGCGCCGATCGCGCTATCATCCCCGGCTGTGATGATCGGGTCGCCGCAGCATTATGACACCAAACTTCCGGCTCCAGCCATTGCTCATAATCCGTATCTTCTCAGCGCGTGGCCGTTCCGGCAGATCGCTTCTGACCCGCCTATCCAGACCCAAACCGCCGGCGATGTCACCGTCAGTCAAAAATAGCGCACCTCACCGTGGCGCCGAGGAGTAGAATCGCTCAGCCTCTTCACGCCCGCCCAGCTGCCTCGTCCCGCTCTGCTTCGTAACTCAGGTTCCTCGCCGATACTTCTGCCCCTTCCACCAAAAACGCAGCATAATGCGGGCCGCCAAACCCACGCCTAACCATCAACAGCACTACTCATTCATAAAATTCGCCCAACTGAAATCTTCAACTATTTTGCCCAATCGCGACGATCTCGATGGCTTAATATATAGAGGCACGATGCTTCTTTGTTCTGGCCTGAACTGATATTCCCGGCCAGCAAGCCGCTCTAGCCTCTGGCCACTCGCGAGGCAAATGCCTCCGTCCATTCCTTCGCCCGTGCCTGCCGCGCCCCCTTCGAAATCTGAAATCTTCCACAGTGCACCATCCGACTAGATCCGAGTAGATCCGAGTAAATCCGAGTAAATCCGAGTATTTTTTTAATCTTCCAACCCAATCCCGGTCAAATCCATCAACGAGCCCTTAATCCAGGACTGGCTCGGCGCCGTCGAGCATCTTCACTTTGTTGTGCGCAAAGTACTCTTTGGTCAGCGCCTTCATCATCCGATCACGTTGGTCGTAGAGGCGGCGGAGCTTGCGCGGGTTATGCCTCGCGAGCGCATAGTGGGTCAAGAGCGGCATCGCGATGGTCGTGTCGGTGTAGCAAACAACGGCGTCGGGCAGTTTGGTCGGATCGACCTTGCCCCAACTAACCGCTTCGCTCGGCGTGGCGCCGGAGAGGCCGCCGGTATCGGGCCGGGCGTCGGTGACCTGGATAAAGAAATCCTGGCCGAATTCGTTGATGCGCAGCACTTCCTGGATTTGCGGTTCGGTCTGGAGCATGAAGTTTTTCGGGCTGCCGCCGCCCCAGAGCACCACGCCGCTTCTGCCGCCGCCGCGCTTGGCTGCCAGCACGAACGCGGTGGTTTCATTCACGTCGATCGACGGGTTGACCCGGAGCCGGTTGCCGCGCAGCTCGACGCCGGCAACGTTCATGCCGATGGTGGAATCGCCCGGTGAGGAAGTATAGCAGGGCACGCCGGCCCGGTAGGCCGCCGCCAGCACGGAAACATCTTTGAGTTTGTTCTTTCGTTCCCATTCGGCGCAGTAGCGGCCCAGCAGGTAATGCAGTTCGGCCGTGCCCATCTCCTTTTGAAACTCGGGCTGAACCAGAATGTCACGCAGCAGTTCATCCGTGGCCATCAGGCCGTCCGAGTAAGGGATGACAACGTCGTAAACGCGGACAAGGTCGTTGTCCCGGAGGTCGGTGTCGTCGAACTTGAAGCTGCCGGAGTGGATCGGGTAGTTCAGCGCGAAATGCATGTCGTGGTAGAGATTCGCGCCGGTCGAAACAATCCAATCGACGAACCCGGCCTTGATGAGCGGAATGATGCTCGAGCAGCCAAGCCCGGCCGGGGTCAGCGCACCGGAGATGCTCATGCCGATGGTGACGTCCGGCGCCAGCATCCGGTTGGCAAAAAGCTGGCAGGCCTCGCGGAGCCGGGCTGAGTTGTAGGCGAGAAACACTTCGTCGATCATCCAGGCGAGGTTGTCTTTGCCGTTTAGGTTGCGGGGCATGATGCGTTTTCCCGCCATGTACTGCTTCTTGTGCGGGCATTGCTTTTCCTTCAACCATTCCGGCATTTCGGAGATGTCTTCGCGGGACCGGACGTTTTTCTTTTGCGTTTTAGCCATAGTTCAACTGTTCAGGTTCAAAAATCGCGCCGAAACAATACGCAGTGCGGGGCGAATGCCAATCACTAAATTGCGGAGTGACTCGACATCAGGACAGCTTTCCCTATCTTGCGCCGCATATTTATGGCGAAAGAAACGACTCACGAGACTCCGACGGCGCTGGGTTACTCGATGCCCGCTGAATGGGAACCGCACGAGGCGACGTGGCTGGGCTGGCCTCGTAACCCTACCGACTGGCCGGACAAACTCGACACCATTCGCTGGGTGTATGGTGAAATGGTTCGCCGGATTTCGCCCGGCGAAATCGTTCGGGTCCTGGTCGCCAACCGAGCCGAGGAGAAACTGGCCCGGCGCTACCTGAGCCGCGCTGGATGCGACCTCCGGAATGTGCAGTTCATCATCCATCCGACGAATCGCGGTTGGATGCGCGACAGCGGACCCATCTTTGTCAAAGAGCGGTCAAAGGGCAGAAGTCGGCGGAAGTCGGAAACGGCGATTGTGCATTTTCATTTCAATGCCTGGGCGAAGTATGACGACTGGCAAAAGGACCGCCGGGTGCCGGACATGGCGGCGCGTTTGCTGCGAAAACGGCTCTTCAATGCTGTGCACAGCGGGAAGGATTTCGTTCTCGAGGGCGGCGGCATTGACGTAAATGGGCGCGGCACGCTGTTGACGACCGAGGAGTGTTACCTCGACCCGAAGGTCCAGGTGCGCAACCCGGGGCTGGGGCGAAAGGAAATCGATGAGACACTCAAAAAATATCTAGGGCTCAACAATGTGTTATGGCTGGCCGCCGGACCGGTCGGCGATGATACTCACGGCCACATCGACGACATCTGCCGGTTCGTCAACACGAACACGGTCGTGCTCATCCGCGAGACGAACCGCAACGACAGCAACTACCGGCCGCTGGCCGAGAATTGGGAGCGCATTCAGGACCTGAGGCTGGAAGACGGCTCGCGGCCACGCGTCGTGCCGCTGCCGATGCCGGCGCCGGTCTATTTCGACGGCTATCGGCTCCCGGCCAGTTACGCCAACTTTTATATCGCCAACGCGGCGGTGCTGGTGCCGACCTTTAACGACCGTAACGACCGGGTCGCCCTCGGCACGCTCGGGGAGTTGTTCCCGGACCGACCGGTGATTGGCATTCATGCGGTGGACTTGGTGCTCGGCTTCGGCGCGCTGCATTGCTTGACTCAGCAGCAGCCGTCGTAGCAGGTTCGTTAAAGCCGAAGACGGGGATGAATCCGTGCGCGCAAGGGTTTCAAAATCGTACTCCGGTTTCCGCGGAATTTCCGGGGAATTTCCTAGTCGCGTCCTCGATAAGGGCCGGCCAGTATTGCTGCTTCAAGGTCTGTTGTGAAGAGAGTCTGAGGGCGCGCTGGCGCTTCGCCTTAATCGAATGAGGCCAATGTTGGTCTTTGTCGCCCACGGCAGAACTCAGTCAGCCCAGCGGATGCCTCTCAGGTAATGCTTTACTTCGTCACCGGAATTTGCTGAATTGGACTTTGGAGCACGACGGCGCAACAGGGTTGTCAGGGAGCGCCAGATGCAAAGGTGAGCCTGATAAAACAAAAGATTAAAGTACTCGTAGCCGATGACCACCCGGTGGTGCGCCGGGGCCTGCAGTCGCTCCTCGCGAAGCAGGAACGGCTAACGATCGTTGGGGAGGCTGCAGATGGAGAAGAGGCGCTGCAAAAAGCCCTGGCATTGTCGCCTGACGTTGTATTGTTGGATATCTCGATGCCGCGCCGGGACGGTCTTGAGGTCACCGCGGTGCTGCGCAAGGACGCGCCCCGGATCAAGGTGTTGATCCTCTCGGTGCACAGCAACAAAGAATACATTTTCCGCATCATCCAGGCCGGCGCGCACGGCTACGTGTCCAAGGAAGCGGCACCGGAAGAATTGTTGCGCGCCATCGAGGCCGTCTATAGCGGCGAGACCTTTTTCAGCCCAGAGATCGCCAGGGCCGCCTTGAACCAGCTTGTCAATCACGGCGGCAAGAAAGAGCCGTTCGGCCAACTCACCGGCCGCGAGCGCGAGGTGCTCGTTTTAATCGCCCAGGGCCAGAGCAACAAGGAAATCGCCTCACAGCTCGGCATCGGCGTGCGAACTATCGAAACCCACCGCGAGCGCATCATGCGCCGTTTGGATATTCACTCGGTCGCCGGGCTCACCAAGTTTGCCATCGCCAACGGCATGGTCTCCCTCGAAGACCATCCGCCGGCCTGAAGCCACGCACTAAGGGAATCCCTTAGCGCTGGTAGTGCGAACCGCCAAGACACATTCAGGGACCACCCCAATTGTCGCGCAGCATGGGCTTAGCGTATTTTGCCCTCATGCAAACAATATCTGGTAAGCAACCTTCGGAAAGCGGTGTCGTGCCCCGCTTTCACGTCCCCACCATGCCGGTCCCTGTCAACCGGACTTTACCGGCGGTCAGACTATCAGCGTCTTGGCTTGGCGTCGGCCCAGTCCAGGACCGGGCCTCTGTTAAGGCAGCGGGGGGCGACCGCAGTCTGATCGACGCGTTGACACATTCCAAGGTGTACCAGGATTATGAGAAAGCCTTCACCGAAGCGACGGGCTTGCCGGTGGCGCTGCGCCCGGTGGAATCATGGCAGCTTCCGCTGCACGGCAAACGTCACGAAGCGCCGTATTGCGCGTTCATGTCTGAGAAGAGCCGCGCCTGCGCGTCCTGCTTGCAGGTACAGGAAAAGTTGTCCCGTGCGGCCACTCTGGAACCGCACACGATAGTTTGCCCGGCCGGCCTCTGCGAAACCGCGGTGCCGGTGCGAGTGGGCGAGCGGTTGGTCGGGTTCCTGATGACCGGCCAGGTGTTTCGCAGCAAGCCCACTCAAAGCCAGTTCGACCGCACCGCCGGCATAGTGAGCCAATGGGGCATCGAAGTGGACCGGGACCAGATGAAGGACGCGTATTTCGCCACCCGAGTGATGCCAGCAAAGCGGCAGGAGTCGGCGATTACATTGCTGCGGATTTTTGCGCAACACCTCTCGATGCTGAGCAACCAGGTGATGGTCCGGCAACAGAACGCCGAACCGCCCATGATTACCAAAGCGAAGGCCTACATCGAGGAGCACCAAACCGAGGAGTTAAGCCTGGGTCAGGTGGCCCGGGCGGTAGCGACGAGCACATTCTATTTCTGCAAGATGTTCCGAAAGATGACGGGCATTAATTTCACGGATTACCTGGCGCGGGTGCGAATCGAGAAGTCCAAGAACCTCCTGTTGAACCCCAACCTGCGAGTGAGCGAGATTGCCTACGAAGTCGGGTTTCAGTCGCTCACCCATTTCAATCGGGTTTTCAAGAAACTGCTCGGCCAATCGCCGACGGATTACCGGGCGCACCTGACGGTGGCGGGGCATCGGGCCTGATGGAAGGCGGCGGCGCTCAAGCAAGCCACGCGGCGAGCTTTTCGCCGGCCCAGATGTCTCGAATAGGCTGGCGCTCGCGGACGGTCGCGGCCCGTTTGCCGTTCACCAACACTTCTGCGGCGAGTGCGCGCGTGTTGTAGTTCGAGGCCATCACCGAGCCATACGCTCCGGCGCTCATTAACGCCAGGTAATCCCCTTGCCGGACCCGCGGAAGCGGCCGGTCCTGGCAGAAAAAATCACCGGACTCGCAGATCGGGCCGACCACATCGGACTTGAGCGCAGCGCCGTTCGTGCGGCTGAGTGGCACGATTTCATGGTAGGCCTCGTAAAACGCAGGACGGATGAGATCGTTCATCGCGGCATCGACGATGAGGAAATTCTTGCGCCCGGTGCGTTTGACGTATTCCACGCGCGTCAGGAGCACGCCGGCATTGCCGGAGATGAACCGGCCCGGCTCGATGAGCACCCGCAAACCCAGCGGCTGGAGCAGCGGCACGAGCCGGCGCGCGTAGCGCTCCGGCGTGAGAATTCGTTTGCCCGCGCCAGTGCGCCACCAGACCGCTGCGCCGCTCGCCAGCGCCGGCTCATACACGATGCCGAGCCCGCCACCGATGCTGAAAAACTCCAGCCCATGCCTGTCGCGCAAACGCGCCACCAGCGGCGCCACTTTGCGCACCGCTTGCTCGAACGGTTGCGTCTCGGTGATCTGCGAGCCGATGTGCATCTGCAGTCCGCGCAGGCGCAGATTCTTGAGCCGGGCGGCGCGGGCGTAGACCGCCTCGATGCTTTCGTGCGCGATGCCGAATTTGTTTTCGTAAGTGCCTGTGGTGATCTTTTTGTGGGTGCGGGCCGCGACGTCCGGGTTCACGCGAACGGCCACCGGGGCGATGGTTTTCAGCCGCGCCGCTACCGCGTTGATGCGCTGCAGTTCCGGCTCGCTCTCGGCGTTGAAGGAATAAACCCCCTGCCGAAGCGCGAACTCGATTTCGTCCTCGCTTTTGCCGACCCCGGCAAACACGCATCGGCGCGGGTTGCCCCCGGCGGCGATAACGCGCCTCAGTTCGCCGCCGCTGACGATATCGAACCCGCTGCCAAGATTGGCAAGGGTCCGCAGCACTGAAAGGTTCGAGTTGGACTTGACCGCGAAGCAAACCAGATGCTCCAACCCTTGCAGAGCCTGGTCGAGCTTTTGGAAGTGGTGCGTCAGGGTGTGCTGCGAATAAACATAAAGCGGCGTCCCAAATGTCCGGGCGAGCGTTTCGAGGGCGATGCCTTCGCAGTAGAGCTTGTTCCCGATGTACCGAAAATCATGCATGGGAAGGAGTGTACGGCAGAAAGCCGAAGTTCCAAGTTCCAAGTCCGCGCGAAAGGCCGTCTTAGCCCTCAAGTCTCAGGCCCGTGGTCCAAAGTCCAACGGCTAAAAAAAACCGCCAGATGAAATCACCTGGCGGGTGGGTGAGGAAGAACGATTACTGCTCGCCGAGGATTTTGGCTCGTTCGGCGTGGTATTGCTCTGGTGTGATTTGGTCAGCCTTGTAACTAAGCAGCAAGGCATCGAGTTGCTGTTGTTTCGCAGCGGAAATCGGCGACACGGGCCCAGCCAGGGGCGGGAAATTCCCGGGCCCGGTGACGCGCTCGGGTCTGTGGAGATATCCAGCGGTTTGACCCGCCTTGGTTTCATCCACCGGAACTGGCAGGGTCTGCATCTTCATGCGCACCGCTTCGCGCGCTTTCTCGATTGTTGCAGGGTCGGCGCCGACTTCCGTTTCCGGGTTTGCCAAGGGCGGCGGGGCAGCTTGCGTGGTGGCGAGGGCGGGAGGCAGTGGTTGAGGGGTGACGGGCGCGGCCAGCGGCGGGCTTTGAGAGACAACCGGAGCGGGGGGAGGAGCCACTGGCCGCCGTTCAGGCTGCTCGGCCTGGAGTTGTTGCATTTTCAGCCGCAAGGCTTCACGCGCTTTGGCAATGGCTGCCGGGTCGGCTTCTTCTGCGTTTGGGAGCGCGGGTTGAACCGGAGATTGGACGGCCGGAGCGGTGACGAGCGGGGGTGGTGGCGGGGCGGGAGTCGGCGGCGGTGGTTCTGGTTGCGGTGTGGGCGGCGGGGCTTGCGTGACGGTGGGCGTTGGCGCTGGCGTTACAGGCGCCGGGGCAGGAGCGGCAGAGGGAGCGGGGGCGGGGGCCGGAGCTGGCGGGGGCGGTTCGTGGGAGACGACCTCTTGCATTTTCAGGCGCATGGCCTCGCGCGCTCTAGCAATGGCATCGGAATCGGCAGGCGCTGCTTCTGCCGGCGCAGCTTGAACCGGTGGCTCCACCGCAGCGGGCGGCGGCGCGGGAGTAGGCAGGGTCCGTTGGGGGAGCGGCGTTGCCTCCGGAGGAGGCACAGAAGCCGGAGGCTGTGTGGCGGGCGGCGGCGCAGGCGTCGGCGGAGCGGCCTGCTCGGGCTGGGCCTGCAGAGGCGGAGTCTGGACCGGTTGGTTTGTCACACCTTGCAGCTTTTGGAGAGCCTCGCGGGCTTTCGCCTGTTTCGCATTGTCTGCTCCCCGTACGGAGAGGGTGCAAACCGCCACGCAGACGATCAGCAACGGTTTTAAAATCTGCATGAGTGCCTTTTTACGCGAAAACGCCCGCCGATGCAACACGTTAATGAAGGCGTAATGAAGTCGAGTGACCGGTTTGGCACGCGCCGGCCATGCTGTCGGCCATGCTTGACCTTCGGCGAGGGCTCCGCTACGGTGCCTTACGAAAGAATACAGTTTTATGGATAATTTCTTAGTGCCTATGGTGGTGGAGCAGACTGGCCGGGGTGAGCGCGGCTACGACATATACTCGCGCCTGCTCGTTGACCGGATCGTGTTCATCGGGACCCCGGTGGATGATATGGTGGCCAATCTCATCATCGCTCAGTTGCTTTTTTTGCAGATGACCGATCCAAAAAAGGACATTCATCTATACATCAACTCGCCGGGCGGCAGCGTGACGGCCGGGCTGGCGATTTACGATACGATGCAATTCCTGACGTGCGACGTGAACACGTATTGCATCGGGCAGGCGGCCAGCATGGGAGCAGTGCTCTTGTGTTCCGGCACCAAAGGCAAGCGCTACTCGCTGCCGAATTCCAACATCATGATCCACCAGATCCTGGGCGGCGCGGAAGGGCAGGCGAGTGATGTGGAAATCCGCGTGCGCTACATGCTGCGCCTCAAGCAGCGCCTCAACAGCATCATTGCCAAGCACACCGGGAAATCCATCGACCAGGTCGAGAAGGACACCGACCGCGACAACTTCATGACGGCCGACGAAGCTAAAGCTTACGGCTTAGTGGATGAAGTGGTGCAGTCCCGCAAGGAAATTCCTGGATTAGCCGAACACGCCACCAGCCTGGCGGACAAGAAAGAGTAAGCGCCATGGCGCGGCCCACCAACATCACCCTCTGCAGCTTCTGCGGCAAATCCCACGCAGAAGTCAAAAAACTCATCGCCGGACCGGGCGTCTATATCTGCGACAACTGCGTCATCCTGTGCAAACAGGTCCTGGACAAAGAACTCGCGACCCAGACCAAAAAACAAAAACCGAAAATCAATGTGCCGAAGCCGGCGGAGATTAAGCGCCAGCTTGATCGTCACTGCATCGGCCAGGACCACGCCAAGAAAACGCTCGCAGTAGCGGTGCACAACCACTACAAGCGCATCCTGCAGGAACCGCCGGCGGCGCTCGAGGAGGACACCCCAGCCAGGGACCTGCACGCCGATGTCGAAATCGAGAAGAGTAACATCCTCATGATTGGGCCCACCGGCTCGGGCAAAACTCTGCTGGCCCGCACGCTGGCCCAGATTCTGGACGTGCCGTTCGCCATCGCCGACGCCACCACGCTCACCGAGGCCGGGTACGTTGGCGAGGACGTCGAGAACATCATTCTCCGGCTGCTGCAAAATGCCGATTACGATGTGAAGCGCGCCCAACGCGGCATTGTTTACATCGATGAAATCGACAAGATCGCCCGCAAGACGGAAAACGTGTCGATCACGCGCGATGTCTCCGGCGAGGGCGTGCAGCAGGCGTTGTTAAAGATTCTCGAAGGCACGACTTGCAACGTGCCGCCCCAGGGCGGACGCAAGCATCCGCAACAGGAGTATATTCGCGTCGATACCAGCGACATCCTGTTTATTTGCGGCGGCGCTTTTGTCGGTCTCGAGCGCATCATCCAACGGCGGCTGGGCAAGCACGTCATGGGCTTTCGCAACGCCGAGGAGCGGCTCAAGGCCGGGGAGATTGAGCGCCAGGAAATTCTGCAGTTCGTCGAGCCGGAAGATTTGCTCGGGTTCGGCTTTATCCCGGAATTCATCGGCCGCCTGCCGATGGTGACGGTGCTGGCAGAACTGACCGAGCCGCAGTTGGTTTCCATTCTGACCGACACCCGCAACGCGCTGACCAAGCAATACGCCAAGCTTATGGCCATGGAAGGCGTGGAACTGGAGTTCACCGAGGATGCCCTGAAGGAACTGGCCCGCCTAGCTATCAAGAAGGGCACCGGTGCCCGCGCGCTCCGCAGCCTTCTCGAAAAGCTCATGCTCGATGTGATGTACGACGTCCCCGGCAGTGACGACATCCTGCATGTGAACATCACCCAGCAGGTCGTTACCGGCCAAATCAAACCGCTCATCCGCCGGAAACACGGTCGCGCGGCCGCGTAGCTCGCTTCTAAAGCAAGCTCACCGGAAACTCTTCTTCGTCTACAGAGGTTTTCTCAGCGACGGGCTTTGCCACCGCTGGTTGTGGAGCTGGCGGACCCGGCTTTTCAAGCCTTGCCGGCGACGGTGACTCGCTCCGCGGCTTTGATGTCTTTCGCAGGTGCCTGGCCGCCGCCGCGGGAGCTTTTTCAACAGCCAACAATTGTCGAATCCCGTTCAGCAACCGAGTGGCGCTGGCCAACTCGGATTCGCCAATGGCTGAGGCAAGCGTTTCCAACATTCGGTGGTAACCCTGCGCTCCCTGGATGAGCAAAGCCTGCCCCCCGCTGGTGAGGTTGACCAGCGCCGAGCGGCGGTGCGCCGGGTTGTTTGCCAACTCGACACAGCCCTGACTTTTTAAACGATTAATCACAATTTGGATGTTTTGACGCGAGGTCGAACGGCGCCGGGCGAGTTGGGGAACGGTGTGGGGACCGTGTCGCTGGAGTAGTTGTAGCACACCATACGCTGCGGCCGGCAATCCGTTAGCTGAGTCCTGCCCGCGCCCGGCTTGGTTGAGCCTGATCGCCAAAGCATTCACCTCAGTCAGCAGCGCCGCCACAGCCGGGTAATGCTCGTTTTGTTCGTTGGTTGAGACGCTTTCCGCGGGATGGTCAGCCATAACTGAAACCATCTCCGTTCTGACATTGGATTGTCAACTTGGATTCAAGGTCTGGATTATCAATGTTTCCTTATTCCCACGGACCATCGCCGGAGACGTTCCCGCTGTCAAAACTTAATAGAAATGTCCCCTTTATAACTTAGGAGAGAATGTCCCCTTTTGTTGGTTGCTATTGGTTCTTTGTTTCCCCCGGTTTGCGGTGGGGGCTGGAGGGAGGCCGGAGCGTAGCGGAGGCCGACCGGAATC
>DATMRF010000067.1:0-51661 GCA_035566435.1 Candidatus Acidiferrum sp. | reverse complement strand
GGCGATGGTCCAGAGGACTTCCTCGCCCTTGGCGAAGTCCATGCCTTGAGCGATGGCGGCCGGGAAGTTGATGTACCATTGTTCGGATTGTTTACGTTGGATGAGTTGAACTTTAGTTGGGTAGCCCATAGTGGGGGGCAGTATCTAGTTATATAACTAGATTTAGCAACAAAAAAATGAAGCCCGCGTATAACTCATCTAGTCGAAAACCAAACTCCAGCCCCAGCCCGTTGGGCTGGGCTAAGGTATCCCGGCCCTTCGGGCCGGCGCCAACGCGCCCACGGCGTGTCTTAGCGGCCTCGACGCCGCGGACATTTCGTGGGGTGAATCTGACGGTATTGCAGGCGGGGTCCGGGCACCGCAGCCGGCCGGAGTCACGTAGAGCCTCGAAGCCCCTTCGATGAGTTTCCTTCAAGGTTCCTTCCGGAAGATGTGGGTAATGACAAGCCTCGAAAGGCTGGGCTATTCTCAACAATCCCTCCGGGACCCCACGGTTTTGGGGCGAGTTAGATGCGTTTGCCCTGGGCTGAAAAGAAGCTGGCCAGACCTGGAGGGCGAGCTTAGGTTCGAGCTCATATTGACAGTATTAACAGGAAATCGCCTTTTGACGGCGCGGGGGTAAAGGCGGGTCTCGAGCCCGGAGCGCGGAAGTCGGAACTCGACCGCCAATGGGTTCGCTGCGGGTATGTCTTGATTGCGGCGTTGTTGCTGGTCCGTCTGGGCTACATTGCCTCCGGAACAATTGAGCTAAGCACCGACGAAGCGTACCAGTGGCTTTGGTCGAAACACCTCGCGCTATCCTACTACAGCAAACCTCCCGGCATCGCATTGATCCAGTTTTGCGGCACTCACCTTTGGGGCGACACTCAATTTGGTGTGCGGTTTTTCTCACCTGTTTTCGCAGCCCTTCTGAGCCTGGTCATGCTGCGGTTCATGGCCCGCGAGGTCGGCGCGCGCCAGGGTTTTTTTCTGCTGCTGATTATTACAAGCGCACCATTAATGAGCGTCGGCACCGTGTTGATGACCATCGATCCACCCCTGGTGGTCTGTTGGACGCTGGCGATGATCGCGGGGTGGAGAGCCGTGCAACCCGGCGGGACGACAAGACAATGGCTGCTTGCGGGGCTGGCTGCCGGCCTGGGATTCCTGTGCAAGTACAGCGCGCTGTACCTCATCGTGTGTTGGGCAGTGTTCTTCCTGGTCTGGCCACCGGCACGCGTGCACCTGAGAAGACCGGGGCCTTATCTTGCCTTGCTGGTCCTCGCGCTCTGCGCGCTGCCCGTAATCATCTGGAATTCCGAGCATGGCTGGATCACCCTTCGCCATGTCGCCGATAGTGCGGGGCTGGCTTCCGCCTGGCACCCGAGCTTGAGGTTTTTTTGGGAATTTTTCTTCGTGGAAGCGGCGTTGCTGAACCCGGTTTTTTTTGCCGGCGCTCTATGGTCAATGGCTGTTTTCTGGAGATGCCGGCCGGAAAGGCCGCTGGAGTTATATTTCTTTTGCATGGGCGGAGTGGTGTTTCTGGGGCATCTGGCGTACTCGCTTCACTCCCGAGTTTTGCCGAACTGGATCGCGCCCGGAGTGCTTCCGATGTACTGCCTGATGGTGAGTTATTGGGACAGGCGCTGGCCGGAAGGCCTGGGCCAAGTCAAAGGCTGGTTCATTGGCGGCCTGGTCTTTGGCCTGGTGGCGGTGATTTTACTGCACGACACCGATCTGGTTGGAACGATAACCGGGCGAAGACTGCCTGGGGATGTGGACCCCTTGCGCCGCGTGCGCGGGTATCGGGAAACCGCGGCCTACGTCGAAGGGATGCGAAGGAAACTGGCCCAGGAGGGCAAACCGGTATTCATCATCTGCGACCATTACGGCATAACCGGGTTATTTACGTTTTACCTGCCGGAGGCCAGAGCGGCACTGCCCGGCAAGCCATTGGTTTACTACCGGACATCGCAGACGCCGGATAACCAATTGTATTTCTGGCCTGAATATCGTTATTCGGAGCGGCGCAAAGGGGAGAACGCTATCTATGTGACCGAACCTGGCTCCTGCCAGTTGGAAAAGGATTGGCCCTGGAGATGGCTAACGGGAAGGGAAGTGCGCTTTGCCAAAGTGCCGCCACCGGTTCCGACACCGCCGGTGCTCTTGAAGGAATTTGACTCGGTTACCGATCTCGGTGTGCGGGAGATCGAAGTTGAAGGGCGCGTCATGAAACGTGTGCAACTGTTCGAGTGCCGCCGTCTGCGCTGACACCGGGACACTCCGAAGGTGGTGCTGCCGAGGAATCAGTTTCGTCGGCTACCCAATCCAGCCATTCGCTCAGCACCAACAAAGTCCAGAGCGCGCGGGCATGATCGGCTTTTCGCTGGCAGTGTTCAGAGAGCAGGCTCAGCGCTCCGGAGGTGTCAATACCGACGCGTTGCAGGCGCCCGCCTCCCAAACCGCAGGAGGCCCATTCGCGCAGTGGGCCGCGCAGCCAGCGGGCGATTGGGACGGAGAGTCCGCGCTTGCGCCGCCTGACGATGGGCTTTGGCAGGTAGCGCAAAGCGTAGCGTTTGAGAAAGACTTTGGTGTTGAAGCCCTGGACACGTTCGGCGACAGGGAGCGACAGGGCGAACTCCATCACGGCTGCGTCCAGGAAGGGCGCGCGAAGTTCGAGGGCAGAACTCATGCTCGCGCGATCGGCTTTGGTGAGGAGCCCCTCGGCCAGCGTGGCCTCCAAGTCCCACCGCTGCACCCGGTCAAGCAGAAGTCCGGCATCGGTGTTGGGGCCTTCCGCTACCGCAGGGGGCAGGCCGAGCCGGGGAAACAGCGCGGGTGGAATATTCGAAACCCAGAGCCGGTGCCGCGCGATGCCGTCCAGACCGGCACCCTGGACAAACCGCTTAAGCAGGAACGAAAGGGTCACCTTCTTTTCGCTGGGAGGCAGAGCTTCCACCAATCGACGAATCGCAAATCTGGCCCACGCAGGCAACCGGGCAAAACGCTCGGCGAGGCCCGCGCCGACGTAGGTGGGATAGCCGCCGAACAGCTCATCGGCTCCCTCCCCGACAAGAGCCAGCCGAATATCCTGCGCCGCGCGCCGCGCCAAAAGTGCCGCCGGCAACCACGCCGGGTCCGCCAACGGTTCCCCTACCAACCGTACCAGCGCCTTCAATTCGCCTGGCACGTCCTCGGGCTGAACCCAAACCGCTACCGGCTCCATATTCAACCGATGCGCCACCGTTTCGGCAAATACACCTTCATCGTAGGATTCCTCTTCGAAGCGCAGAGTGTACGCTTTCAACGGGCGCTTCGGGTGCAGCGCGCGCGCAACGGCTGATACGAGCGAAGAGTCGAGACCGCCGCTCAAAAAAACGCCGAAATCCACGTCAACATCACTCTGGCGAGCGACCGCACCGCGAAAGATCTCATCGAAAGCAGCGAGCGAGGGTGGTTGTTTGGCGGTTTCGGCATTTCGCCAGCGCCAGTACGCTTTCCGGCTGATGCCGCCGGCGTCCAACTGCACTATTTCACCGGGCGCGACCTTTTGGATTTGTCTGAAGGGAGTATCGGGGGAGGGAAAGATGCCGAACTGGAGGTACGCCCGGAGGGCTCTTTGGTCGAGATGAACCGGCAAACGGCAGTGCGAAACTACCGCCGCTATCTCCGTCGCGAAAATGACCTGGCCTTCACGCGCTGCGAAAAACAGCGGACGTTCCCCGGCCCGATCTCGCGCCAGGGCCAGCCGCCGGTTGCGCGGGTCCCACACTGCCAGCGCGAAAGCGCCGGTCAGTTTGGCAACGAAACTTTCGCCGAGCTCGAGGTACAGGCCGGGAATCACAGCGACATCCGTGTCAGCCCGGACGGGGCGACCCCGGTCTGCCAGCCAGCGGCGCAGCTCGCGGTGATTGTCAATCTCGCCGTTGCAGACGGCAATGACGCCGGTCAGCTCGTCCACCATCGGCTGGCGCCCGTCTGCCAGGCCACGAATTGCCAGGCGAGTTGCGCCCAACACCGCCGAATCCGTGGTGACACGGCCCACCGCGTCAGGGCCGCGATGAGATAGAGCTTGCAGCATCGCATCGACTCGCGCGCGAGTTGCCTCGGGGTCAGGCAGGCCAGAGAAAGCGATGCTACCGCAGATCCCACACATATCAGGGGCCTCCCGGGGCTGGGAGCTGCGCGACGAGGAAAGCCGGCGAGAGAGCCTGGACGGTGGTGCCGCGCACAGCGGCGATGGTTTTAACCCGCTCGCAGTCTTCGCGGCGGACGATTAGGCAAACCGGCGCTTTTCGCGAGGCCAGCCAGCCATCAAAGTCAGCCAGCGGCACGATTTGTCCCGGCCAAGGCCGGCCTTTCTCCAAAGAAGAGATGATGTAGTTGCTCGTCAACTCGTGGCCGTCACGGGAAATCAGTGTCGCCGTGCGCTTCAGGTAAAAGGGCAAGCCGTTGGGGAAACATTCAAGGCAGGCCAATTCTGTTTTTTCAGGAAGGCCGGAAAGCTGGCGGGCGATTCGCCGGCCCGATTTGGCGTCAAAAACAGCGTCAAGAACCCCGACGCTCAGGTGAATCAACAGCGGCGGGAAGGCTGCCAGGCAAAGGATGCACAGCGAGGCACTGTGCCGGTAACGGGCGAGCATCGCGAAAGCGCTGAAGCCCGCAAGCAATAAGGCCAGCGGCCCTGCCCCTTGGCCGAGTTGCTTTGCCTCCACGACGGTGATGCGCAGCGGTTTAGCCACCAGTTGCACCTGCGAGGCCCCCAGCACTGCCACCATCGCGACGAGCAGGCACAACAGGGCAAAAACGGCGGTCCCACGGGCCAGTATCCGGGCGGCCTTTCCCTCAGGGGCCGTTAGCGCGGCTTCCAGCAGCCGCGCCAGGAGAATACCGCAAGCGACGGTTACGCTCAGGATGTAGCCGGGCAGCTTGGATTGCGAAAGGGAGAAGAAAACGATCACGACAGCCGACCAGAGCACACAGAGCCGGTCGGCGGGGTGTTTGGCCCACCGTTCCTTCCAGGTCGCCACACTCGCCTCGGGTAGCAGCAGGCTCCAAGGGAAAAAAAGTCCGGCGATGATCGGCAGGTAAAAGTAAAACGACTCCGAGCGGTGAAATTTCCTGGCCGTAGTAAAGCGGTTGAAGGATTCCTCGACCAATCCGTAATGGAAGAAGTCCCGGTGCGCAAAACAAAGCCCTACGAACCAAGGCAGAGTGATCCCAAAGAACACTACCAGGTTCAACGGAGCAAACAGTCGTTTCCACGCCCCCGTTCGGCCTTCCAGACGGTTGAAGAACATCAACACCAGCGCGGGAATCAGGAAACCGACGGGTCCTTTGACCAGTGTCGCAAAGCCGGCCGATGCGGCGCCCAACAGATACCAGGTTCGCCCTGCTTTCCCCGGCGTTGCCTCCGCAAGGTAGCCGGCGAAAATTGCGCCGCAGACGAAAAAAGCCAGTGCGATATCGAAGATAACGATCCGCGCGTTGACAAAATAAAGCGGCGTGGTGGCGACAACGATCGCAGCTAACAAACCGCAGCGGGTTCCGTGGACTTTCCTGCAAAACGCCAGGACCATAACCACAAGCCCGACCCCAAAGGCGGCGGAGGGGATTCGCGCCGCGGTTTCGTTTTGGCCGAAAATCGCCAATGAGAGAGCCACGGTTTTGAAATAAAACGCCGGCTTGTCCAGATAATCCACCCCATTGTAGGTCGGCACCAGCCACGCGCCGGATTCCTTCATTTCGCGGCCAACCTCGGCGTTGCGCCCCTCGTCCGGCGCCAGCAAGGGCAGATGCCCCAGGCGAAAGCAAATCGCTGCGAAAACGATCACCATGGCCAGCCCGGCCAGGGCACGGTTCGACAGAAGGAAAGATGCTGACGCGCTTCGCTCGATGGTACCTACACTACATTAGCAAACGCTTCCAGCAAAGCAACCGGTCCTCATGCAGCGTCAACCAACAACGGACAGCGCGGCAGACGACGAGAAGTGCGAGTTGCGAAGTACCGACCGATTGGGGGACGAGGGGACGCCGGCCTGTGGTCCCGCGGGAAACGGAGTCACCCACAGGTCCCTTTGATTGCCAGGTGTTTCGACCTTGGCGGCGTTGTGCGCCCCCTACAGGCTCGGCTGCGATGAAGGCGGACCTGCGATTGCTTCTTTCTCATCTCACTTTGCCCGGCCTGGTGGCGGTCGTTTCGCCAACGGGCGTCAGCGCCGCACGTAATCGGCTGCTGCCGCGGCCACAGGAAGCGCATTGGTGAACGCATCACCGCTGTAGCCTGTTGTGGCATTTCCTGCGGCATTTTCGCGAGCTCTAGAGGCTCTCGCGTCCGCGCTTGACAACCATAGGGCGCGCTGTTCCCAGCGCACCGGATTTGTGCGAAAGGACTGAAATTGAGCCTTCTTGCGACAATTGTGACGGCGCGCTGAGGACAACGCGCCCTACCTCTTTGGGTCTGTGCGGTTTGGGCAACAGCCCCCGAGATACACCGGTCCCGAATGGCCTGTCCCAAAAACACTTGCTCCCGGCCAGGGTGAGCCGCAGTATCGGCGCATGAAAACGAACCTTTCCTGCTCGTTGAATCTGAGCCAACACGCTCCCATTTCACGCATCACGAATCACGCGTCACGCTCTCCTGTCTCCCGCCGCACGGCGCTGGCGATGGGGGCGACGGCAGCGGCGGGGGTGCTGGTGGCCCCAAGTCTGTGGGCCGCAGACGGCAAGCGGCGCGTCGTGGTCTGGTCGGAAGGCACCGCGAATGTGGACGAGGCTTCGAAGAAGATTTATCCCAATGACGTCAACACGGCCATTGCGGAGGGCCTGAAGCCGCTCGAGGCGAAGGGCTGGGAGATCGTTATCGCGAGCCTGAACGACCCCGACCAGGGACTGAGCGATGAGCGGCTCAATGGCACCGACGTCCTGATTTGGTGGGGCCATAAGAAACACGGGGAGGTCAAAGACGAGCTGGTGAACAAGATCAACGAGCGCGTGAGGGATGGGAAGATGGGGTTCATCGGCACGCATTCGTGTCATTTCGCGAAGCCGTTCAAGAAGCTGATGGGCACGGCGTGCAGTTGGCGGGAATACGTCGCTGATGGAACTTCGGCGGAGATCATCGTCAAAGAGCCCAATCATCCGATCTGCGAGGGCGTGCAGACTTTTAAGCTGCCGAAAATCGAGCGTTACGGTGAACCGTTTGCCGTGCCGACGCCGGAAGCAGTCCCGCTGGACGGCATGTACACGAAGCCGGACGGAACGACCCAACCCGGGCGCATGGGGTTGTGCTGGACCGTGGGGAAAGGGAGAGTGTTCTACTTCACGCCGGGGCACGAGACGTATAATGATTATCACCGGCCGGAAGTGCGGCGGATTTTCGTCAACGCGGTGCAGTGGGCGGCGCCGAAAGGGTAGGGGGCGTGGCAGGTGATCGTTGATCAGTAATCAGTAGTCAGTAATCGGGGTCATTTATTGCGGGGCTTGGGCACGGCAAGTGCGTGAGCGGCAACCGGAAAGGAAGGCCGAGTCAAGCGCAGAGACGCGATGAGCGCAGAGGGGCAAACGAGGGAGTTTTAACCACGGATTGCACGGATAACACAGATTTTTTTCGGCTGGTTGAGGACACCAGCCCTACCGCCCAGCTGCGTGATTTGTCCTCCGGCGACGGATTGCAAGTCGCTCTTAATCGATCTGAAGACGAACAGAGTGGATCGATTACGAGGACGAGGATGAGGATGAGAAATAGGATAAGAAACTTGCACGAACGGTAGGGATTCAGGCAAGAGCTTGCGGCTGGTTGAGGACATCCAGCCCTACCTTTTCGTTGGAGCATTTTTTCGCTTATCCCGTCCAATCCGGTATGAAACGATGGATTTGGGTGTTGTGTTTAGCGGCCCTGACGGGCGTGGTCACTTTTCCGTGTTCGGGGGCCGGGCTGATTATCGTTGAGGATTCTTCCTGGTGGCCGGGGCCGATCCCGCCGCGGCCCATCCCGCCGCCGTGGCCGCCGCGACCGCTGCCGCCCCGGCCTTACATGTTCGCACCGCTCGAAGTGAGTTTCGTCAAGGTGAACACCCGCATTAACGACCAGGTGGCGGTGACGGCCGTGGACCAGGAGTTTTACAATCCGAACGCGGCGCGGCTCGAAGGCACCTTTGTGTTCCCGGTGCCCAAAGGAGCGCACCTGGACAAATTCACAATGGAGATCGACGGCAAACAGGTCGAGGCCGAGCTGCTCTCCGCCGACAAGGGCCGCCGGCTGTATGAAGACATCGTCCGCAAGTTGCGCGACCCGGCGCTGCTCGAATACGCGGACCGTGACCTGTTCAAGGTCCGCATCTTTCCCATTGAACCGCACAGCAAAAAGCGCATCACGCTGTCCTACACTCAGCTTCTCAAGTCGGATGTGGGCCTGGTCAGCTACGTGCTGCCGCTGAGCGCCGAGAAGTTTTCCCGCACGCCGCTCAAGAATGTGAGCGTGAAAGTCGAGCTCGAAACCGGGAGTCCACTCAAAACGATTTACTCGCCGAGCCACGCGGTGGAAATCAAGCGCAATGGACCAAACCGCGCGACCGTGGGGTACGAGGAAAGCGACGCGAAGCCGGACCTGGATTTCGCGCTTTATTTCGCTCCCGAGAAGGATGAGATCGGAGTCAAGCTGGTTACCCACAAGGTTGCCGGAGAAGACGGTTATTTTCTGCTGCTGGCTTCGCCCGGGGTGGACGTGAAGGAGAAGCAGGTGAGCATGAAGGATGTTGTTTTCGTGCTGGACACCTCGGGGTCGATGGCCGGGCCGAAGCTGGAACAGGCGAAGAAGGCGCTGTTGTTCTGCGTGGAGAACCTCAACGACGGGGACCGGTTCGAGATCATGCGGTTTTCGACCGACGTCGAGCCGCTGTTCGACAAGTTGGCCAGTGCGAGCGCACAGAACCGCCAGCGGGCGCGGGCGTTTGTGAAGGACCTGAAGGCACTCGGCGGCACGGCGATTGACGACGCGCTGAAGCAGGCGCTGGGACTGGCGGAAGGAAGTCGGAAGGCGGAAGACGGAAGGCAACAGGCGGAGGGAAGGCCGTTGGTCGTGATTTTTCTGACGGACGGGCAACCGACCATCGGCACGACGGATGAAAACCAGATCGTGGACAACGTGAAGAAGGAGGATGACGGGCACACCCGCATTTTCTGTTTCGGCATCGGGACTGATGTGAACACGCATTTGCTGGACCGGATCACGGAGCAGACGCGGGCGGTCAGCCAGTACGTGCTGCCCGAGGAGGACATCGAGGTGAAAGTGTCTAGTTTCTTTGCAAAGATCAAAGAGCCGGTGCTGTCGAATCCGACCCTGAAGTTCACCCGGGACATCCGGGTGACGAAGCTGTATCCCTCGCCATTGCCGGACCTGTTCAAAGGCGAGCAGGTCGTGCTGGTCGGCCGTTACTCGGGCAGCGGGGACTCGGCGGTGGCGATCGAGGGAACGCTCAACGGTTCCACCCGAAGGTTCACCTACGATGTGAAGTTCGCGGACGACGCGTCCGAGAACGATTTCATTCCACGGCTGTGGGCAACGCGCCGGGTGGGCTATTTGCTGGATGAAATTCGCTTGCGTGGGGAAAACACCGAGCTGCGGGATGAGGTAACCGAGCTGGCGCGGAAATTCGGCATCGTGACACCTTACACGGCTTATCTAATCCTCGAAGACGAGGGCCGACGCCAAGTGGCAACGCCGCTGCGTTCGCTGCGGACCTTCGAAAAGGACCGCGGGGCACGCGACGAGGCCGCCAAGAGTTGGTCGGAGTTCAAAATGGAATCGAGTGGGGACGCGGGCATCGCGGGTGCGCGTTCGGACCTGGCGCTGCGCTCGGCCAACGCCCCTGGCGTGGCGGCTGCGAGCGCGGAAGCGGCCTTCTCGCGGCGCTACGGACTTGCCCCGGCGCAAGGAACTGTGTCCGTCGCGCCACCGGTTGAGACCAGCCAGGGCCGGCTGGTCCAGTATGCCCAACAGGCGAAGTTCGTGGCGGGCAAAACGTTCTTCCAAAACGACAACCAATGGCTGGATTCAGCGGTCCAGAAAGCGGCCGATGCGAAACATGTTCGGCTTCAGTTCGGGTCGGTGGAGTATTTCGATTTCGTCGCGAAACACAAAGAGGCGCTACAGTGGCTGGCGCTGGGGAACAATGTGCAGTTCGTGCTGGAGGGGACGGTTTACGAGGTTTTCGAGCCTTGAAGCTAAAAACCGCAGTTGAACCACGGATGACACGGATTGCACGGATGAAGACGGAGCAGCCACAAAAGGGCACGAAAAGGACAGCCGATGAAGCGGCCGCTTACGTCGTCTCCTACAGTTATTAATGCGGGCCCGCTTTTCCTATCTTGAATGTTCCGTCAAAAAGACCATAACAGACGTTGTTCGAGGTCCAACGGTTGGAGTCCTATGAAGAAACTAATACCCGGGATTTGCCTGCTGCTTATGAACTTTTCGCTGTTCGGCGGGTCGCGCGATGCGCAATGGAAGAAGGTGGAGGAGGCCATCAGCCAGGGCCTGCCCAAAACCGCGATTACCAACCTGGAGCCCATCATCCGAGGCGCGCTGCAGGACAAGGCTTACGCTGAGGCGGTCAAGGCCATCGGCAAGAAGCTGGTTTTGGAGGGCAACATCCAGGGAAACAAGCCCGAGGAGAAGATTGTGCGGCTGGAAGCGGAAATAACCAAGGCGCCAAAGGAAATGACGCCGGTGCTGGATACGTTGCTGGCGCATTGGTATTGGCAGTATTTCGAGCAGAACCGGTGGCGGTTCATGCAGCGCACGGCCACCGCGGAACAGCCCGGGAAGGATTTCACGACGTGGGACTTGCCGCGGCTGTTCGCGGAGATCGACAAACAATTCCAAAAAGCGCTGGCGGCGGAAAAGCTGCTCAAGGCGACGCCGATTAGTGCCTGGGACGACCTGTTGCAAAAAGGGACCGTGCCGGATACGTATCGCCCGACCCTGTACGATTTCATTGCGCACGAAGCGCTCGATTTTTACACGTCCGGCGAGCAGGCGGCGGCCAAGCCGGAAGATGCCTTCGAGCTGCCGGCGGACAGTCCCATCTTCGACGTGGCGGAGAAGTTCATGGACTGGCAGCCGGCGACCGCCGACAAGGAATCCGCCGCGCTGAAGGCGATCCACCTGTACCAGGATTTGCTGCGGTTCCACAAGGGAGACCCTGCGCCGCCGTTGGCGTTTGCGGATGCTGACCTTGGGCGGCTGACCTGGGGCGAGAACGCCGCGTTTGGCGAAGACAAGGAGGCCCGCTACAAGGGGGCCCTCGAGACTTTTACCCGGACCTACGCGGATTTCGAGATTTCCGCGCTAGCAATCGAACGGGAGGCCCGGGTGCTGCAACAAGAGGGAGACCTCGTGGCGGCGCACAAACTGGCCCAGCGCGGCGCACAAATGTTCCCGCGATCACCGGGCGGCAAACTGTGCCACAATCTGGTCACTGAAATTGAGGCGAAGGAGGCCCAGATTTCCACGGAGCGCGTGTGGAACTGCTACGACAAAGCCACTCTCCCGGCTGGCGGCGCGGTGTCGCCCGCCCGGCAAGGCACCTGCCCGATGATCGCGGTGACTTACCGCAATGTGGACGCGGTCTATTTTCGAGCGATTCCTTACGACTGGGAAGTGTTTCTCCAAAAGCGGCACAACCGGCCCGAGAGCCTGAGCGACCAGGAGCGCCGCGAGATCCTGGCCCGGACGCCCGCGCTAGAATGGTCGGAGAAACTCCCCGCGACGGCTGACTACAAACAAAAGACTTACCGTCTGGCGGCGCCGGACAAGCTTAAGGCCGGGTTCTATTTCATTGCCGCCAGCCACGAGCCGAAGTTCGGGGAAACAGAGAACATGGTTTCGATGACGACAGTCTGGGTGAGCGATCTCTCGCTGGTGACCCGGAGCTTTGAGGGAAAAATCGAGGGGTTCGTGCTCGAAGCGGATTCGGGCGAGCCCATCGAGGGCGCGGGGATTTCGGTGTGGCGCCTGGATAATGAGGGCAACCGGGTGGCGGACCCGGGGCTGACGACGGACAAGGAAGGTTTCTTCTCGATGAAACCGTCACAAAACCGCAGCTACCTTTTTCGAGCGCGCCACAACGGGCGTGAGTTAGCCACGACGGGAGACGTGTGGGGCTATTATGGTAACGCGGGGCGCACGCGGCCTCAGGCCCAGACGGTTTTCTTCACGGACCGGGCGATTTACCGTCCCGGGCAGAGCATTCAATACAAAGGCATCTGCCTGTGGGTGGACCAGGCCGGAGACAATTACGAGGTACTGAAAGGCGAGGACCTGACCGTGGTTTTCCGCGACCAAAATGGCAAAGAGATTGCGCGGCAAAAACAACGGGCGAATGATTACGGTTCGTTCGCGGGCAGCTTTACGGCGCCGCGCGACCGGTTGATGGGACGGATGATGCTGCTGGCTGAGGGGCGGGCCCAGGGCCAGGCCTGGGTGCAGGTGGAGGAGTACAAGCGGCCGAAGTTCGAGGTGACTCTCGACGCTCCCAAGACGGCAGCGAAGCTAAACGAAAAGGTCAGCCTCACCGGCCACGCGACAAGCTATACCGGGGCGGCGGTGGATAGCGGGCAGGTCAAGTACCGCGTCCAGCGCGAAGTGAGGATGCCCTGGTGGTGGGGTTGGTGGCGCGGCGGCCGAGCGCAGAATGAAAGCCAGGAAATCGCGCACGGCACGGTCCGAACGGAAACGGACGGCTCGTTCAAGATTGACTTTAAAGCGCTGCCCGACCGGAAGGTGCTGGAAAAAGACGAGCCGACTTTTGTTTTTCACATCAATGCCGACGTCACCGACGGCGCCGGCGAAACCCGCTCCGCGGAACGGAACATTCGCGTAGGCTACACCGCGCTGGAAGCAACGCTGAGCGCCGACGATTGGGAGACCGAGGCGAAGCCGGTGGAGCTGAAGCTGGGGACCCGAACCCTGGATAATGAGCCGCAAGTGGCGGAGGGGAGCGTGAAAGTTTATGCGCTCGAAGCGCCGGCACAGGTCCAACGCGCGGCCCTGGGCCAGGCGGGGTACACGCCGTACCGTGGACGATTGATCGGCGGCGGCGAGCCGGAAAGCCAGCCTGAGGACGACCTCTCGAATCCGAACAACTGGCCGCTGGGCAAAGTCGTCGCTGAAAGCGGATTCACGACGGACACGAACGGCGCGGCGAAGCTGACGTTCCAGCTCGGCACCGGCGCTTACCGCGTCGTGTTGGAAACCCAGGATCGGTTTGGGAAGAAAGTGACAGGCAAACTGCCGCTGCAAGTGCTCAAGCCGGACGACAGCCGGCTGGCGATCAAAATTCCTCACCTCCTCGCGGCGCCCCGATGGGAAGCGCAGCCAGGGGATGACTTCATGGCGTTGTGGGGGACGGGTTACGAAACCGGGCGGGCGTTCATTGAACTTGAACATCGGCACCAAATGATTCAGCGCTATTGGACGAAGGCGGGCCAAACACAGCAGCAGGTTAAGCTCGCGGTCACCGAGGCGATGCGCGGCGGATTCACTCTGCACGTGACACATGTGCGCGAGAACCGCGCTTATCTCGAGTCGCGAAAGGTGGAGGTGGCCTGGAAGAACAAGGAACTCGAGGTGACATGGGAACATTTCGTCTCGAAGCTTCAGCCGGGGCAGAAAGAAACCTGGACGGCGGTGATTCAGAAAGGGGTTGAGACGAACACCAACGCTTCGGAGCGGGTGGTTGCGGAACTCGTCGCGACGCTTTATGACGAATCCCTGGATGCGTTCACGCCGCACAATTGGCTGCAGCGGTTTAACATTTTTCGCCAGGACTACTCCATGCTTCAACAGCAATTCGCTAATGGGCCGCAAGGGTTCCAGGGTGTCTTCGGCGGCTGGTCGCGGCCGTATGAGCGCGTCGAGATGAGCTACCGCCAATTCCCGGCCGAGTTCACGATCAATCTGCGGGGTTATAGCTATTTTGGGGGCGGGAGAGCTGTCCCGATGATGAAAGGGGCAGCGAACGCGACCATGATGGAGGATCGACTGGCGCTTAGCGCGGGCCTGCAGAGCGAAGCTGTGGCGACGGCAGGCGCTCCGGCGCTACATCGGGCGGCCGGTTTAGATAGTTCCCTGGCAGGAGGCGGGACACCAAACGAGCCGCAGGTCCCGCCTGCGACCAAACCTGATTTGGGCCAGGTCACGGCGCGGAAAAACCTGAATGAGACGGCGTTCTTTTTCCCGCAACTGACCTCCGACTCGAATGGCGTGGTGCGCCTGACGTTCACCATGCCGGAAGCGTTGACGAAGTGGCGGTTCATGGGTTTTGCACATGATCGCTCGGTGCGCAGCGGTTACCTTGAAGCGCATGCGGTCACCGCCAAAGACCTGATGGTTCAGCCCAATCCGCCCAGGTTTTTGCGCGAGGGCGACACGGTCGAGTTTACGGTCAAGGTGTCGAATCAGTCTGACAAGGTCCAGGCAGGCACGGTACGGCTCACGTTTGATGATGCGCTGCAAAGCGGAGCCGGCATGGACAAATCGCTCGGCAACACGAAGCCCGACCAGGAGTTCAGCATTCCGGCGAAGGAATCGCGCAGCTTCGCGTGGCGGATCACGGTTCCGGATGGCTGCGGGTTCCTGACCTACAAGACTGTGGGCGCCGGCGCGGCTGTGTCGGACGGGGAGGAAGGCGCTATTCCGGTGCTGTCGCGCCGCATTTTGGTGATCGAATCGTTGCCGCTGCCGATCCGCGGACCGGCGACGAAGAAGTTCGAGTTCACCAGGCTGATGAAGTCCGGCAGCTCGAAAACACTCCAGCACCAAAGCCTGACGGTACAGATGGTGTCGCATCCGGCGTGGTGTGCGGTTCTGGCGCTGCCATATTTGATGGAGTATCCGTACGAGTGTTCGGAGCAGACCTTTAACCGGTTTTATGCGAATGCGCTGGCCCGGACCATCGCCAACAGCGACCCGAAAATTCATCGCATTTTCGAGCAATGGCGGAACACGCCGGCGCTGGACAGCCCGCTGGAGAAGAACCAGGACCTCAAGAACGTCGCGCTGGAGGAGACCCCCTGGCTGCGCCAGGCGGAATCCGAAAGCCAGGCGCGGAAAAATGTCGGCATTCTGTTTGATGACAACCGGCTCAACTACGAGCTGGGGCGCACGCTGCAAAAGCTGACAGAGATGCAACTGGCGGACGGCGCCTGGCCGTGGTTTCCGGGCGGGCGGGGTGACGATTACATCACGTTGTACATCACGACGGGGTTCGGCCGGCTGCGGCACCTGGGGGTCGATATCCGGGTGGACCCGGCGATTCGTTCGCTCGTACGGCTCGATGGCTGGATGAAGGAGAACTATGACCGGATTCAGGAGCGGCTCGAGCCGGAGAAGTACGTTCCCAGCGCCACCGATGCGTTGTATTTGTACGGCCGCAGCTTTTTCCTAAAGGACCGGCCCATAGCGCCCGAACACAAAAAGGCCGTGGACTTTTTCCTGGCCCAATCGCGCAAGTTTTGGCTGCAAACCAACTGCAGGCAAACCCAGGGCCAGCTTGCGATTGCCTTGCTCCGGTTCAGCGCGTTTAACTCAAGCGCTGACTCCACGCCGGCGGCGATTATGGCCTCGGTGAGGGAGCGCAGCGTCACGAACGAGGAAATGGGCATGTGCTGGCGGGACACGGAGCTGAGCTGGTGGTGGTATCGGGCACCGATCGAGACGCAGGCGCTGATGATCGAGGCCTTCGATGAGGTGGCACACGACCCGAAAGCTGTCGAGGAATGCAAGGTCTGGCTGCTGAAACAAAAGCAAACCCAGGACTGGAAAACCACCAAGGCGACCGCCGACGCGGTGTATGCGCTGCTGTTGAAAGGCAAGGACCTCCTTTCGAGCGATGCACTCGTGGAGGTGAATCTGGACGGCATCGATGTGACACCGAATGCCGGGAGGGCGAGCGTCCTCTCAAGCCCTAACAAATCCGGCACAGAAAAGGAGCAGGGCTCGGGAGACCAGGGCTCGCGGGGACGCTCGCCGTCCCAGGCGGTGGAGCCGGGGACTGGTTTTTATGAGGTGCGCTTCACACCGACTGAAATCAGGCCGAAGCTCGGTGAAATCACGGTCAAGAAGACCGACGAAGGGGTCGCGTGGGGCAGCGTGCACTGGCAATACCTAGAAGACATGAGCAAGGTCACGGCGTATGAGGGGACGCCGCTGAAGCTCAAGAAAAGCTTGTTCACAAAAACGGCCACGGGCCGGGGCCAAGTGCTGGAACCGGTGAAAGGGCCGCTTAGTGTGGGGGATGAGCTGGTGGTGCGGATCGAATTGCGCGTGGACCGTGACATGGAATATGTGCACCTGAAAGACCAGCGCGGCAGCGGCACCGAGCCGGTGAATGTGCTCTCCCGTTACAAGTATCAGGACGGACTCGGCTACTACGAAAGCACCCGGGACACCGCGAGTCATTTTTTCATCGATTACCTGCCGAAGGGCACCTACGTGTTTGAATACTCGACGAGGGTTCAATTGCGCGGGCAGTACCAGACAGGAGTGGCCGCGATTCAGTGCATGTACGCCCCGGAATTCAACAGCCACAGCGAGAGCCTACAGCTGACGGTGCGGTGACCAAGCCACACCTGGGCACGCTTGCATTCCGCGAACCAGGTTGCATGTTAGAGCCAACCAGAGCGACTCCGGCAAAAGGCCGGACTCGCACAATGGTTAGAAATCAACGAAACCAAAACAAATTTATGGCTCTAAAACATGCTCCCGATTTAACGCAACGCCCGCCCCGCAGCCCGCGCGTGCGCCTGGGCGGTTATGTGATTTTACCGCGGATGCTCGACAAGGGTCGCGCCACCGTCGCCGGCAAGCACGGCGAGTATCATTACAACTGTCCGATGGACGGGCGATTCCTCGAGTTTGCCGGGGTCTCCGCCGAAGCGATGAAGAAGCAGCTCGCGGCCGGGAAGAGCGACACGGACATTTTGGCCTGGATCCAGAAGAACGGGAAAAAACGGCGCTCGGACGCGGAAATCGCGAGCTGGTCGGCCCACCAGGAACAACGGGTGCCTTCGGATCCGGAGTCCAGGGAGTACTTCGACGATATCCACAAGAAGGTTGCCCCACAACGCGAAGACATCGCCAGCTGGTTCGATTTGCTCGACCTGGACGATTACGCGTCGTTTGGTGGAAAAGCCTGAGATTTAGAATCTCCGACCAATTCCCGCTCGATTTGTTCGAGCGATTTGCCCTTGGTTTCCGGCAGCCGGGCGAAGATGAAAATCAGCCCAGCAGCACAGATGGCGCCGTAGAGCCAAAACGTGCCGGCGGGACCGAGGCCGCTCTTGAGCCACGGCATGGTCTCGACCAAAAAGCGGCCGATTGAACCTTGGGGGGTGCCCAGGCCCTGGTTCAGGATGGGGAACGTGTAAGTCAGGAGGAAGCAAGCAAGCCACAGGGAAGTGACGGCGACGGACATCGCCGCGCCGCGAATGCGGTTCGGAAAAATCTCAGAAATGACGACCCAAGTCACCGGGGCAAGCGACATCGCGTAACAGCCGATAGCGACCAGCACCAGCAACAGCATGGGTAATCCCTTGACCCCGCCGTGGTAGCAGAACCCCATCGCGGCGTAGATGACGGCCAACCCGGCGGCGCCGAACAACATCAACACGCGACGGCCCCCGCGGTCCACAATGCCGAGGGCGACAAAGGTGAACCCCAGGTTCACCGAGCCGGTCCAAGCGATGTTTTTGAGCACGTCGGAGATGTCGTAGCCGGCGGCGCGGAAAATGTCCTCGGCGTAGTTGAAAATCACATTGATGCCGCACCATTGTTGAAACACGGCCAGCACGACGCCGAGCAACAGCACCTTCCGCATCCGGGGTTCGAGCAAATCCTGAAAGCGGACATGCTGGGTTTCCTGGCTGGCGAGCGTGGCCTGGACATCGCGCACCTCCGCGGCGGCGTAGGCCTCGCCTCCAATACGGCCCAGGATGCGCTGCGCCTGGTCGCCGCGGCCGTTCTTGACGAGCCAGCGCGGGCTTTCCGGCACGAAGAGCATGCCGAGGAAGAATAGAACCGAGGGAACGGCGGTTAACGCGAACATCCAGCGCCAGCCCAATTGGCCGTACCACGAGTTAGCGATGTACTCCGCGGTGGCTCCCTGGGGGAGGTGGCGCACGAGGAACCAATTCAGATATTGCGCCAGCAGAATGCCGATGACGATGGTGAGCTGGTTGAGCGAAACGAGCCGGCCGCGCCATTGGGCCGGCGCCACTTCGGCGATGTACATCGGCGAAAGATTCGAGGCCAGGCCGATAGCGACGCCGCCCAATATGCGCCAGCAGACAAAAACAAAAAACGTCGGCGCCAGGGCGTTTCCGATGGAAGTGCCGGCGAAAAGAAAGGCGGAGGAGAGGAGCAAATGTTTGCGTCCGAACTTATCGCTTAAGGCGCCGGCGACGAGCGCGCCGACCAGGCAGCCGATCAGGGCGCAACTGTTGGCCCAGCCGGATTGGGCGGCGCTGGTGAGGTGGAAATATCTCTCAAAAAATGGCTTGGCACCGCCGATGACCACCCAATCGTAGCCGAAGAGCAGCCCGCCCAGGGCGGCGACAAGCGAAATCGTCCAGATATACGCGACGTTGAACTTGGCTTGGGTCGCTGCGGTTGGAGGCAAGCTGGTCGCGGGGTTCATGGATTCAGTTGACGCGTGAACGGCAGCGGTTTTGCAACGTGCTTGTTGGTCCGAACCCGAGCAGCGAAACAGCCCTCGCGCTCGATAAAGAAAAGATACAGACTTAAGAGGCTGGTGGAAGGAATTTCGACAGCGATTGAGACATTCATGACAGGGAGACATGGCTGTCCCGGATGGTTGAAAGTGTCTGATGCCGGGGACGTGGCCGTCCCCGCCCCTAGAGGCTCGAATAGGCTCGAATAGGGTTGCCATCGGGGAGGAATCGGACACATTGCGCGCGGGCTGAAAACTTTGTTAGGGCCGGTCTCGGTCCGGCAGATGATACCGGCCCGGAAGCGGGCGCCTGGATTGACGGGGAAAAATCACGGTCGAAGGTTTAAGAACGTCCAAAGTCATGGTTACCGAAGACGATATTAAGAACGCTCTGAAAGCGGTCAAGTACCCGGGATACAGCCGCGACGTGGTGTCATTTGGGCTGGTGAAACAGGTAGCGGTGAGGGACGGGGCGGTGAGCGTCACGATGGGGCTCACGACCAACAACCCGGACGCAGCCCGCCAAATTAAGACGGAGAGCGAAAGGATTTTGCGCGCCCTGCCAGGGATAACAGGGGCCTTTGTGGAGGTAACCCAACCCGGTGGCCCCGCCCCGGCGGCCGGGGCGCAGGGTGCAAGCCCGTGGTCGCAACAATCCAAAGTGCCAGGCATTCGCCGAGTGGTGGCGGTAGCCAGCGGCAAGGGGGGGGTGGGCAAATCAACGGTGTCGGTGAACCTGGCGTGCGGGTTGCACCACCTGGGCGCGAAAGTGGGAGTGCTGGATTGCGACATTTACGGCCCGTCCATTCCGCTAATGATGGGAGTCCATCAGAAACCAACGATTAGCGACACGGAGAAGATGGTTCCGCCCGCCAACCACGGGGTGAAGGTGATGAGCATGGGATTACTGCTGGAAGGCGACCAGCCGGTGATTTGGCGCGGCCCGATGATTGTGAAGACCATTCAGCAGTTTTTCAGCGCGGTGGAGTGGGGAGAGCTGGATTATCTGCTCGTGGACCTGCCGCCGGGCACCGGGGATGCACAGTTGACCTTATGTCAAACGGTGCCGTTGGATGGAGGCGTAATTGTTACAACGCCGCAAGAGGCCTCGCTGGGAGTGGTACGAAAAGGCATTGCGATGTTCCAGCGGGTCAACGTGCCGATCCTGGGGATTGTTGAGAACATGAGCTATTACACGACGCCGACTGGCGACCGGGTGGAGATTTTTGGGCACGGGGGCGGCCAGGCGGAGGCAGTGCGCCAAAATGTCACATTTCTTGGGGAAGTGCCTCTGTTTACGGAGATTAGAGAAGCTGGGGATCGGGGAGTGCCGATCGCAGTTTCGGCTCCCGATAAGCCTGCGGGGCAAGCTTTTCTCAGAGTGGCGGAGGCGTTGCGCGGCAAGTTGCCATAGGTTTGGATTGAGCCTTTTTTGTGGTAAATTAGAACGGCGATGGCACAGGTTTTGTGGCAAGAAACAACGGTGTCCGAAAGTGAACAAACGTTTGATGCCGAAGGGTTCGATTTGAGTTGTCAAACACTTGAGGGAGTGGTTAGCTACGCCATCGCAAATAATTTTTGATCGCGCGATTATGGCAAACGACACGAACGAGGCGGCGGCGGCGAACGATTTGCTGAAGAACTCTTCGCTCTATCGTGAATTCCAGGCGGAACGGGAAGAGATTCTGAAGCACAAATGGATCGAGTCTGAAAAAGCTGGTCGGGACATTGGCTTTGAGCGGGCGTTGACCGACTGGATCATCAAGCACAGGTCAAAGTGGCGTAAGGGCCGTCAACCGGCAGGCCACTAAAGGCCTACCGGTCCTTTAAGGCAACCCAGCGAGGCTGCCAAGGAAACGATGAACGAAGCTTCTACTCAGAAGGACTGCGGGCACAACCATGCTGCGCTCGGTTTTGCTGGTTTCACAATTTCCCCCTATGGCTGAGTCCATCGTCATTCTCAACGGACAGGCGATTCAACGGGCGCTGACCCGGATTGCGCACGAAATCGCCGAGCGCAATGAGACCAGCCAGGAGGTGGTGCTGGTAGGGATTCAGCGCGGCGGCGTGCCGCTGGCCGAGCGGTTGAGCAAGTTACTGGCCGGCATTTGGGGGCAGCCAGCGCCGACCGGGAGGCTGGACGTCAGCATGCATCGCGATGACCTGGACCAGCGGGTCGCACCGGACGTGCAACCGACGGTAATCCCGTTTGATGTGACCGGAAAGACGGTGGTACTGGTCGATGATGTGCTGTTCAGCGGCCGAACGACTCGGGCGGCAATGGATGCGTTAAATGACTTCGGCCGGCCCAAGCGCATCCAGTTGGCGGTACTCATCGACCGTGGCCACCGCGAGCTGCCGATCAAAGCGGATTTTGTAGGCAAGAACCTCCCGACCTCACCAACCGAGAGCGTGCTCGTCCGCTTGGACGAAATGGGTGAAGCGGATGAAGTAATCCTGGAGAGAACATGAACAGGAGTGATGGAGTGATGGAGTGTCGAAGTAATAGGGCCAGGAATCCTTTCTCCCCAATTCTTCATCCTCCCAGTCCTCCGCCGCTCCCACACCCCAGGACTCCACCACTCCGTCGCTCCAGTCCTACATACCCCTCATGAGCTGGAACCGCAAACACCTACTGGACATCGAATCCCTCACGGCGGACGAGATTACCACCGTGCTCGATACGGCCCGCGCCTTTAAGGCGGTCGGTGAGCGCGCCATCAAAAAGGTCCCCGCGTTGCGGGGCAAAACCGTGGTCAATCTGTTTGTCGAACCCTCGACGCGCACACGCATCAGCTTCGAACTTTCGGAACAGCGACTATCGGCGGACATTATCAATTTCACGGCGGAGGCCTCGTCGCTCAAGAAGGGGGAGACGCTCAAGGACACCGCGCGCAACCTCGAGGCGCTCAACACGGACTTCATCGTCATCCGCCACAGCGCCTCCGGCGCACCGCATTTCCTGGCCCGTGTGCTGAACGCGAGCGTCATCAATGCCGGCGATGGCGCACACGAGCATCCCACGCAAGCGATGCTCGACGCCTTCACCATCCGTGAACGTAAAGGCAGGATTGCGGGGCTGAACGTTACAATCCTTGGCGATGTCCTGTACAGCCGCGTCGCGCGCTCGGATATCTGGGCCCTGACTAAACTGGGCGCCAAAGTAACGCTTTGCGGCCCTTCCACCCTGGTGCCGCGCGTATTCGAACAGATGGGGTGCCGTGTGACGCACAATGTCGATGAAGCCATTCGGGAGGCCGACGTTATCAACCTGTTGCGCATCCAGCACGAGCGCCAGCGCAAAACGATGTTTCCCAGCCTCGGCGAATACACGAGCCTGTTCGGCCTGAATAAGGCCCGGCTGGCGCGCACCAAACCGGATGCACTGATCATGCATCCGGGGCCGATCAACCGCGGCGTGGAAATTGACAGTGAGATCGCTGATTCCGCACGGTCACTGATCCTGGAGCAGGTTACTAACGGCCTGGCAGTGCGGATGGCCGTGCTGTTCCTGGTCAATGGCGGCAAAGGCCCCCAGGAAGTGGGGACGGTTTAGAAGGAGTCGGGCGCCCGAAGTGACTCTCCGCCCGGGACAAGCGGCCGGCTATCGCCCGCCGTTAACTGGAACTATCTTGAACCGTTTGTCGCCGACCCACGAAACTTTAAACCCCTGCCACCCCAGCAAAATATCGAAGGCATGGAGGACTTCGGCCCTGGCGAGAGCGGTTTGGCCACGGAACGAAATCGTGTGCCCAGATAAGCGTTCCGTCGGCTCCAGCTTCCGCCCGAGTAACTCCCCATAAATCGCGAGCGCTGCTGTCAATTCGACGTTCTCCAGATAAATTGCTCCCTTCGGCAGAGCATCCTCTGCCATCGGAAGTCGGACTGGCGGCTGGCCGAAGTTCCTGCGCACAACGTCGGTCAGGTTGGTCGGCACGAGCAGGACAAAGCGACTTCCGTCGAGGACGGTGGCTATACCCCGCGCCAGAAAGGCTTGCTCGAAGAGCAATTCCGCCTCAGCCCGGTCTGCGGCGAAGGCTTCGAGCGACATCGGTGAAGCTTTGATGGCCGGATGGCAAAGCACCGAGCGGTCGAGCATTTCCGCATAGATGTCCGCAAAATCGCTGAAACGCATCTCAGGAACCCAGAGAGTGGGCGCGGCCGCGTTCGCGGGCAGTTGCACCCCGGCCTGATTCTCTAGCTGGCACACGAACTCCTCCCCATTGGCCCGCAATCTGACCTCACCGGCCTGCACCGCAACCTGCAACAACTCGAAGCGAACGTAAGCGCCGCGGACGGAGCGGTCTTCGAAAAGTTCGCTCTCTCTTAGGACGCGTTTGGCCACAAACGGAGCGGCGTTCGGACGGTCGAGGGAATGATGGTGAACCGCCACCAAGGCGCCCTTGAAGTCCGGCAATTCTGCGAGCGCCCTCAATTCGACGCTGTATTCCCTCTCCGGCGGCATCGAACGGGCGGTTAGCCTGGCGCCGTCTCGCGGGGTGGAGGCTTCTTGTGCAGCACGAGCCGGCACCGCGGCTTCGACTTGCGCGCGTTCAGGTTGTGAGGGTTCGGCGGCGAGTTCGCCAACCGGCGTAACGCCTTGCTCCTTTGGGTGGCGCGCGGTCTCCAAGCGCCAAACGAGCGGTACCAGCAACAATGCAAAGCACACCATTGCTTTTTGCGCGTTCGTCAGCCAAATCAACCGGCCCAGCAAGCCTTTCCACCCCACGAGCGGCACCTGGGTAAGCAACGCCGCACGGACCACTGTATTGACGATAAACGCCGGAGCGGTGCTGGCCGTGTGTTGGAGAGCGGCGGCGGTTGCCGCAACGGTAGCGGTTCTGAAGCCACGGCGCTGGAAAAACAGCGCCAGGCGTTCCAACGCTCCAGCGACGCGTTTCTGGGCAGCATCCTCGCCGATCCCCAGAGCCGCCCCGAGGTCTCGCAACGACTGTCTTTCGTAATAGCGCAGCAGGAGCGCCGTGCGGTCCTTCTCGCGGAGCGAAAGCAACGCCTCATCCAGCAAGGGCAGCAACGCCCGCAACGCGGTTTGGTCATTCGGAATGTTCATCGTCGTGCCAAGTTCTACCGCCGCACGTTCTCGGCGACGGCGGCGCAGTTCCGCGCGCAACCAACCCTTTGCTTCCAGCAGTGTCGTTCGGTGAAGCCAGGCGGGCAGGGAGTCGTCGGGAGCAAACTGCCACGCCTTCCGGGCCAGGGCGGCGAAGACATTTTGTGCAACCTCCTCAGCAGCGCCCGGATCGTCCACTTTCCGGATCGCGGTGGCATAGACCAGGTCCACGTGACGGTGAACCAGGTTTGTGAAGGCGGCCTGGTCGCTCTTCCGGCTGAATTCGCGCAGCAACTCAGCATCGTGTCGCGGCTCATTCATGTCTCACCCTCTAAGCTGCCGCTGCGGACGGAAAACCGAGATTTTTCTTATGAGCGCATTGCCCTCGCCAGCGCCGCCACGCGCTTTGCGTCTACGCGGCTGGCAATTCTACCGCCGGTTTTGAGCGAAGTGCCGACGATAAAGCCGTCGGCCAGAGGCAGATACTGGCGAATACTCTGGACGGTCACACCGCTGCCTACCAGGAGTTTTGTCGTCGGACACGCAGCGCGCACTCGCTCGAGGTCGGCCGCGTCGGTGGCCAAACCGGTGCCGGTGCCGGAAACGATAAGGGCATCGGCAAGACCGCGTTGGACGGCGTCGCGGGCGGAATCGCCGAGAGACCATTCACCCAGCGGCACGGCGTGCTTGACGTGAACATCGGCAAGAATGCTCGCGCCAGGACAGACCTGGCGGCGGTAGCGCGAGGTTTCATAGGCGTTGCCCTCGATGAGGCCCTGGTCAGTGAGCATCGCACCGGTGTGGACGTTGACGCGAATGAACGTCCCACCACACACTGCGCACAAGGCCAGCGCGGTGCGGGCGTCGTTACGCAACACGTTAAAGCCGAGTGGGAGCCTGACGGCGGCACGGACGGCGCGGCCGGCGGCGGCCATGGCGGCGACGGTTTCAGGGCCGACACTCCCTTTGGTAAAAGGGACATCGCCGAAGTTTTCGATGAACAATGCCTGGGCGCCGCCAAGTTGATAGGCGCGGGCGTCTTCCACTGCGCGGCGTAGCACTGCTTCCAAATCACCGCCCCAGCGCGGCGAACCGGGCAAAGGCTGGAGATGCACAACGCCGACGAGGAGTTTTGGATGCCGGTCGAAAATTAACATGGGAGGCGGGATTCCAGATTTACAGTTAATGTTGCGCGCGCCCCCTTCAGGACTCGAACGGTTTCACCCCGGCCCGATGTTCTGATCAGGAACGGGGGTGGACGGCAGGGTTTGGTCGGTGGCGGCCTGGGCGGTTTCTTGGCGTTTGTGGCGCAGCTTAGCCAGAGCGGCCAGGGCGGCCTCGCTCTCGGCGGCCTTTTTGCTTTTGCCGTGCCCGCGCGCCAGTTCTTCTCCGGCATGGTGCACGGTGCATTCGAAGACGCGGTCATGGTCGGGGCCGCTGGTGGAGATGACGTGGTAGCGCGGCGCTTCGGAAGAGTACGCCTGCAGGAATTCCTGAAGTTCTCCTTTGGGGTTTTCGAGGATGGGAATGACGGACAGTTCGCCGAAGGCGCTAAGAAACTGGCGCAGAATGAACTCGCGGGCGACTTCGAAACCGCCATCAAGGAAGACCGCGCCTAGCAACGCCTCGAAGGTATCCGCCAGCGCTCCGGCCCGTTCGCGTCCGCCGGAGATTTCCTCGCCGCGGCTGACGATCAGGTGCCGGCCAAGGCCAAGTTGGCGGGCGCGTTCCGCCAGGCTGCGGCGGTTGACCAGCTTGGCGCGCGCCTTGGTCAGCGGTCCCTCGCCAACCGCGGGGAATTTTTCGTAGAGTTCGCCGGTCAGGGCGAGCTGGAGCACGGCATCGCCTAGAAACTCAAGACGCTGGTTGGTTTGGATTGGCAAACCCTGCTCATGGGCCACCGAGGGATGGGTCAAAGCCAGTCGCAGCAGATCCGGCCGGCGAAAGGCGTAGCCAAGTTGATTTTGGAGTTTGTCGAAGTCGGACACGGCCGGAGATTTACGAATCAGGATTCAGGAGTCGAGCCGGCGTTGCAGGGCGGTGCTACGGTGGCGGCCTCACCGACATTGGCGGCGTCGGCAGAGGGGCCCGAGGCTTCGACGGGGACCGGCGCTGCATCCGGGTTAGCTGGGGCGGGTGGTGGCGGCTCCGGCACAGGCGGGTCGAGGCCGTGTTCGAGCAGAGCGCCGACATCATGCTGAACGGCTTCAAGCTGGTTGAGCTGCAACCTCGGATCGATAATTGTGAACAGGTCCCCCGTTTTAGGTTGCTCGTAGATAAACACGCGTTGGCCGTCGCGCACGATTTGTTCCTTCACCTTGAGCAGCCGTTTACGCTCCAGCATCACCGCCAGGATATACCCCGCGGGGATGTATTTCGGGTCGTTAAGCTCGATGAGTTTGCGCAGGAGCGACTCAGCCGTCTCTTTCTGGATGGGGTCGCTGGGCGGGGGCGGTGCTTCATATACGCCTTGCCAATAGGAAACGAACCCTTTGCGGTCCCGCCCACCCTCGCTGTATTGCTTTTGCCAACAGGCCTGACAGATGTCGGTCCGTTGGAAGTCGGCTTTTTCGTCAAAAAGCAAGGTGTGGTAGATCTCTTTGTCCACAAAGGCCTTGCCGCACGCTTCGCAGGCGTGGGCGCGAGATTGAATGTTCCAGTCGGTCATGAAAAACCAGCACGCCAGTGCTGCACGTAAGAATAATATTAGGGTGGTGTAGGGGGACTGCAATCCCTAAGCGTTAAAAGGTTGGGAGGCTAAAACCGTTAAAACGGGCCACAAAGGCTGGTCTGGTTGAAGCCTGTTACTCCACCTTTCCGCATTATAACGTTTTAACGTCCCACCGTTGGTGAGGGAGTAACCCACCGTCAGCGCCGCGGGCGCGCTGGTAATCGCGCCGAGCGCATTAGTAATGACCACTCGGTACTCACCCGAATCGGGAGGCTGGACGTTCGCGCGCGTGTGAGTGCTGTTGGTAGCCGTGGTGATAGCTCCGGCGTTAAACCACCATTGGTAGGATAGGGGACTCGAGCCGGTGACGCTGATCGCAAAGGTGACAGTTTGGCCGGCGATGGCGCTCTGGCTTCGCGGTTGAGCATTGATGCTCGGCGAGTTGGGAGCCCCTTGCGTGATGGCGCTCGCCGGACCGGAATTGGCAGAGTTGCCGAAGAAGTTGGTCGCCCGCACCACGTAGTAATACGTTGTGTTTGGCGAAAGCCCGACATCGGCAAAAGTGGTGCTACCGCCAGCCACGCTGCCGATATCGGCGTAAGGCCCGGCCGAGGCAAGGCTCCGGGCCACGACAAAGCCGGTTTCATTGGTCGCGTTGTCGCTCCGGGACACGTTGATCTGAGATTGGCTGACCGCCGAAGCCGTCAGAGCGCTCGGAGCTGCGGGCGTGGAGGCAGGGGGAACGAAAACCAATTTCACGCCGTCTGCGATTGCCACGGCGTTCGCTTCGGGAATCCCATCAGTGACGCGGATGTTGCCCGTGGTCCCGCCGGCGAAGTTAAACCGGCCCACATGGCTCCAATTGCCGGCGTTTGTTCGCTGGTTGGCATAGACGGTGGTTGACCCGCCGTTGCAATCGATTACAAAAGGCACGTTGGTTGAGGCATCCGGCCGGTACGGGTGCCATTGCAAGACGTCGTAGTCGCCGGGCACGAGAATGTTGGGCGTGAACTGCACGTATGCGGCTCCGGTGCCCGGAGGCCGCGTGAGGTAATTTGTGCCGAACGAATTGGTGTCCGTGCCGCTGCCGCTGCCGCTGCCGTAAAAGGCGCCGTTGTAAAAAGTCCGAACCACTGTCCATGCCCCGACCGTCATGGCACGCGGATCATCGATGACGATGTTATTGACGACCCCCGGAAAACTGCCGCTCGTGCCCGTCTTGACCTTCGCCCATTGCACCGGGCCGTGCAGGTCGGCGCGCCAAAAATTCACGCCGTTGTAGCCCCCGACCGTGACGCCATTTGGATCAGCCGAAACATAATCGATGAACTCCATGACGTCCTTGTCATTGAGCGCGCTGGCGCTTCCCTTGCAGGGGGAGGAGCCCGCCAGCCCATAGACGTTTTCGACCGGCACGAGCGGCTTGATGGCATTCGTCCAATAAATCATGGTCCCGTCGACGAGACTGTTCGAGCCAAGGAGGCTGCGCTGCCAGTTCGCCCAATTGACGTCCGACCAGTTGATGCCACCGCTAGCGGTGCCTTTGACGCCCGTCCAACCCGAGTGGTAAATCTGCGGCATTACCGCGTCGCACCAGTACCCGAATTCCTTGTACGGAAAACTGCTGTGATAGCTGATGATAGGAAACGGCGCGTGCGCGAGGAATTTCGTCGGCCAATTTGAGCGCACGATGGAGCAAAGCTGCCAGGCCAGCGTCGGGCCGTTGTTGCCGATCCAGGGTTGCGTGTTTTCCCATTCCGCCTCGGCATCCCAGACAAACCCATCAGCGCCCTGCTCGAAGATGTAGTCGGAAATCGAGATTTCGCCGACAATGTTAGATCCGTAGGAACGGTTGTATCCGAAAATGAGGAGCCCGTTCGCATGCGCGATGTTCACCAGGGCGCTGGTGAACTGCGGGCTGCCATAACACCCATTAAACAGCTTGTCGTTCGTGGCGGCCTTCAAGATGAAGTAGCAGATGCCCTGGTTCTTGTAGAAAAGCATCAGGCTGGTCTCGTTTGTGACGCTGCTGCCGTGCCCGCCCAATTTGTTCGTCGCATCGGTCATGGAATAGACCCAATCGCCTTTACCCAGGTTGGCAGGCTCGATGCCGCCATCGCGGATCACCGCGAACGCCGGGCTCAGCAGCGCGAACCCGACTGGGAGGAGGACCAAGCGAAGCCAGACCAGAGGCGTGCTTAGCCTCCGGTCATCCCTCTGTTCGAGTTTAGGTTGCCGGCTGATGCTTTTGTCGGAATTCATAGGATCCGGCAGCACTGCGTCAACCTAAAATCCGTCCCTGTCGTTGGAGAATCAAGGTGTTTTGCCTGCAGGCAATACACATATACATGTGAGTTCCGCTGGCTTATACTGGGTCATAATGCGTTTCGGTCCGCTGACACTAACCTCGAATCTGTTTCTGTCACCGCTGGCAGGGTACACCAACATGCCGTTCCGGTTGACCGTGCGTGAGTTGGGGGGCCTGGGGCTGGCAACGACCGACCTGGTCAATGCCCGGTCGCTGCTCGAGAAACGGGACAAAGCGCTCAAGCTCATCGAAACGTCTCCAGCCGACCAACCCCTGGCGGTGCAGTTGTTCGGCGCGTTGGCGGAAGAAATGCGAGACGCGTCGGTGTACCTCGAATCGCTGGGGATCTCCTCCATCGATATCAACATGGGTTGTCCGGTGCGGAAAGTGTGCCGGGTGGGCGGCGGGTCGGCGATGATGACTGAGTTAGAAAAGACCGCGGCATTGGTGCGGGGCATGGTGGAAGCGGTGAGAATCCCGGTGACTGCCAAGATGCGGCTGGGATGGGATGATCAAAACCTGACGGCGCCCGATTTGGCGCGCGCGTTGGAGGAGGTGGGCGTGGCGGCCATCTTCGTCCATGGCCGGACGCGCGAGCAGGGTTTTGGCGGCACCGTGAACCTTGCGGGGATCCGGGCGGTCGTCGAGGCCGTGAAATCGATCCCGGTGATCGGGAATGGCGACATCACTACGCCCCAAGCCGCCAAGATGATGTTCGATGCAACCGGCTGCGCGGGGGTGAGCATCGGCCGGGGTGCATTTTATAATCCCTGGATTTTCGGTCATACGCTGCATTACCTGCGCGCGGAAGAATTGCCGCCCGAGCCAGGTTTTGAGGAGCGCGTGCGGGTGATGGGCCGCCACTTGGGTTTAATGATCGAGGTTTTTGGGGAAGAGCACGGCTGCCGGATGTTCCGTAAGGTGGCGCCCTGGTACGCGAAGCGATTCGGCCCCGCCAACGAATTCAACAAGCGCGTGGTGCGGCTGTCCAGCCGGTCCGAGTTTCACGAAATCTTAGCTGAGTATCGCCGTTGGCGGTCCCAGTTCGTGGACGACAACGGCGAGTTGAAGCCACGGTTTCGTCCGCCGCCGCTGGTGGCTTCGTTCATGGCCGAGCCCGGCCTGGCGGGTCGCCAACAAATTCCCGTCCCTAAAGGGCCGGTGGAGGTGTGGTAAATTGTTTATACCACCTCCATAGGGCACTTCGGAAGGGAATCAAGGAAGGCGCGGCCGTATTGCTTCGCCAGGATGCGGTTGTCCAGCACGACGATGATCCCCGTGTCGCTCTTCGTGCGGATGAGCCGACCAACTCCCTGGCGGAATTTGAGGATGGCCTCAGGTAACGAGAACTCGCGGAATGAATCACCGCCCCGGGCCTCGATGGCCTCGATGCGCGCTTCGATGAGCGGATGGTCAGGCACGGCAAACGGCAGCCGAGTGATGATCACATTCGACAGCGCTTCGCCGGGCACATCGACTCCTTGCCAAAAGCTGTCGGTGCCGAACAACACGGAATTCACATCGTCCTTGAACTTTTCCAGCATGAGCGAGCGGGGCGTGCCGGTGCCTTGAACGAAAGAGGCCAACCCTAATTTGTCGAAAAAGGGCTGCATTCGCTCGCCAGTTTCCAGCATCAGCTTAAAGTTAGTGAACAGGACAAACGCTTTGCCGTGGGTCATCCGGACAAAATGCTCGATCCAGTGGATGAGCGAGTCACGATAGTCGTCCGCGCGCGGGTCGGGCATTTTGCGCACCACAAACAATCTCATTTGGCGCTCGTAGTCGAAAGGTGTGCCCACCTGCAGCAGGGTGGCGGCCTCGGCGCCGACGCGGTGCGCGAAGTAGTTCAGACCGTTAGTCGCGCGCGTGGGAGCGCGCTCAGTTTTGCGCGAGGCCGGCTCGGTTGACGGGTCGGCAGCCGACGCGGCTTGGGGCGCGCCAGAGACGGAAAGCGTCGCGCTGGTCATGATCACCGAGGTGGCGCTGCCGAAGAGGCGGCGGCGCAAAAACTCCGCGACGTTGACCGGCGCGGCATTAAGCGAAATGGTCCGCTGCGCCTTGCCGCTGCGCTCGACCCAATAGACATGCTGCTCCGCGCTTTGCTCCAGGAACATGCGCACCTCTTCGCGCAACTCGACCAGCCGGCGATTGCATTCCTGCAACTCCTGGCCAAGCTCCTTGTCTGCGGTCATTTTAATCAGATCGCTCACCGCTTCGCGGAGCCGTTGAATCGGGAGTGTCACGTTGTCCGGGACCAATTCCGGCTCGTGGATGCGCAGCTCGGTCCATTCGCGCCGGCGGACGGGGGCGTTTGCACCCGCAGCAAGGCTGGCCTGCTTCTGGTCGTGATGAACTTCTTCGCAAGCGGCTTCGACGTTGCCGAAAAAGGTCTCGCCTTCCTTCAGCAGACCGGCGACGAGTTTGACGGCGCCGCCCTGGCGCATGGTCGCCAGGAGGCCTTTCTCGGTTCGGGGATTCCACAAGCGCTGCAAGGCGTAACGGAGTTGGCCGCTGGAGACGCTCAACCCGATGTGTTTGGAAGCCACGTTCTCCATCTGGTGCGCCTCGTCAAAAACGACGAAGTCGTTGCGGAACAGGATGCCGCCCTGGAGCTCTTCGTCCAAACCGCCCAAGAGAGTGAAGAAAAGGGTGTGGTTCAGGATCAAGACATCAGAGGAGAGAATGCGGCTTCGGGCGCGCTGGAAAAAGCAAGGCTCGTTCTGTTTGGCAAAATCAGATTGGTAGCCGCAGGTTTTCGGTGAGCAAAGCCCGCGCTCGGAGCACACCTGGGTCCACACCTTCGGGTCCGGTTCGACGTCGAAATCCGACAGGCTGCCTTCTTTGGTCGTTCTAGACCATTCGTAGATGCGTTGCAGCTCGCCGGCTTCCGATGAGGTGAAGAGGTTGCCGGATTGCTGCATCGCTTTCTGGAGCCGGCGCGTGCAGAGGTAGTTGCCCCGGCCTTTGAGCATCGTGAACGTGAACTCAACCGGCAGTATCTGCTTAAGCATCGGCAGGTCCTTTTCCGTGAGCTGTTCCTGCAGGTTGATCGTGTGCGTCGAGATAACGGCCTTCTTCTTGTTCGTCACCGCGTAAAGGATTGCCGGAACTAGATAAGCAAGGCTTTTCCCGACCCCGGTGCCGGCCTCCACGGCCAAGTGTTCCCGGTTCTGTAGCGCGCGTGTGACAGCGACGGCCATCTGCTGCTGCTGAGGGCGAAACTCGAAGTTTTTGGAACGTGACAGCTGACCGGTGAGCGAAAAGAGCTGCTCGACCTGCTGAAGGAGATCAGGGCGGGAACCCGCCGGCTCGGAATCGAGAACGCTGATCATCGCGGACGCCGGATCAGCTTTCGCGCACGCGGCGAACGATGACTTCCTGGGAAACTTTGTTTTTCACGAGCATGTTCGCCGGCAGGATGCCCCGCCAGTTGGTGTTTGGGTAAAGAACCGAGCCACGGCCGATGATGCTGCCCGGGTTTAGCACCGCGTTGCAGCCGATCTCGGCATGGTCTCCTACCAAGGCTCCGAACTTTCTCAAGCCGGTATCAAACGGCACGCCGTCCACCTCCACAAGAATGTTGCCGGGCATGAGCTTTACATTGGAGATTTTCACGCCGGCTCCAAGGTGTGTGTGGAAGCCGAGAATGGAGTCACCGACGTAATTGAAATGCGGCGTGACGGAGTGATTAAAGAGAAAGGCATTTTTCAGCTCGCAGGAATTGCCGACGATGCAGTCGTCACCAACAATGACGTTTTCGCGGAAATAGGCGTTGTGGCGAATCTCGCAGCTGCGTCCGATGATGGCGGGGCCTTTGATCATTACGCCGTCTTCGATAACCGTGCCTTCGCCGATGAATACCTGCTCCCCGATGTAAGCCACACCGTGGCAGCGGTTGTGCAACCCGGCATGCAAATTGGCCAGGATATATTCAGGAATCTTTTTAAGCGCTTCCCAGGCGTAGCCACAGCCCTTAAAAAGTGCGGCATGCTCTGTCTGCCTGAGGTCGAACAAGTCGGCCGGCTTGAACATGGAAGGAACCTAGGCAAAACCGGCCCGCCGGCCAACTCTTTTCAGGAAGGGCGCGCTGTCGCCAGCGCGCCCTTCCTTTAAAGTTATGCTGGATTTGGCCAACCCACTCCTATTATTTCGTGATGAACCGCTAAGCGATCCCCGTTATACTCACCCGAGATGAAAGACGCCTACATTGCCGCCAAAGAGCGGTGGGCTCGTAAAATGGCGGGTCAGCAACGGACAGTCCCGCGCTCGATCGACCGTTTGCCGCCTGGACAGCGCCAAGTGCACAATTTCCCTGTGCTCGACCTGGGAGTTCGGCCGGAGGTGCCGCTGGACAAGTGGGAGCCGAAGCTGCACGGGCATGTGCAGAATCCTGTGACCCTGAACTGGCAACAGTTCCTGGCTCTCCCGCAGTTCAAAGACGTGAGCGATTTTCATTGTGTCACAACTTGGAGCCAATTTGAAATGGAATGGGAAGGTGTTGCCTTCTTTACCATTGCGGATCTGGTAAAGCCCAAGCCTGAGGCGACCCACGTCTTCTTTAAGAGCTACGACGGATATTCCACGAACAATCCGCTGCAGGCATGCCTGGACGATGACGTGTTGATTGCTCACAAGTGGAGTGGCAATCCATTGTCGATCGAGCATGGAGGTCCGGCAAGAGTGATTATCCCGAAGCGCTACGCCTGGAAAGGGGCCAAGTTCATTCGTGATATCGCTTTCCTGGACCGGGATGTTTTGGGCTTTTGGGAAGTTCGAGGTTACTCCAATACCGCCGACCTGTGGACGGAGGACCGGTTTGAGAAGAAAGGTGAACCACCAGCTGGATTCCTCTGAAAGGCAAGCAATGAGGACCGTCTATTTCGACTACAACGCGACCACGCCTTTGGATCCCGACGTGCGTGAGGCTATGCTGCCGTTTCTGGGGAAGATTTGGGGGAATCCGTCCAGCGTGCATCACATTGGACGTGAGGCGCGAGCGCTGCTGGATGACGCCCGGGACCGCGCTGCGCGGGTGTTAGGCTGCAGACCGAGCGAGGTGGTCTTCACGAGCGGCGGAACGGAAAGCGCAAACCTGGCCATTTTCGGAACGGCTCGGCTCTTGAAGTCGAGGGGACGTCACCTGATCACTTCTTCCATAGAACATCACGCGGTGCTGCATTGCTGCGAATACCTAGCTAAAAAAGAAGGATTTAAGGTGACTTATCTGCCGGTAGATGGTGCCGGCCGGGTATCTGGAGTGTCCCTGGAAAAGGCGTTTCGGCCAGACACCATTCTGGTTTCGATCATGGCGGCGAACAACGAGATTGGGACGATCCAACCGGTTGCCGAACTCGGAGCGATGTGTAATGAACGTGGAGTAGTATTTCACACGGATGCTGTCCAATGGTTCGGGAAAGAGCCTTTCGCCGACATCCGCCAGTTCAAGGCGGACCTGGTTTCGATCTGTGCGCACAAAATTCACGGTCCTAAGGGAGTCGGGGCATTATTCATCAGGTCGCCGCTGCATCCTGACTCGCTTTTGTTCGGAGGCGGACACGAAAATGAGCGGCGGGCCGGGACGGAGAATCTGGCGGGCATTATCGGGTTGGTGGAGGCGCTGGAACGCTTCGTGCACAAACCCGTCTTCGCCCGTGAAAAGATTCTTCCACTATCGGAACGCCTAGTTCGTCTGGTTCAGGGACTGGAAGGCGTCCGCCTGGTTGGCCCGCACGAAGCGCGCCTAGCCAACACGGTGTCGTTCGTGGTAAACGGCTCGGACAGCATCGCCCTGCTGGCAGGTTTGGACATGGAAGGTATTTGTGCTTCGAGCGGGTCAGCCTGCTCAGCGGGGTCGCTGGAGCCTTCGCACGTAGTGAGCGCGCTGGGCCTGGAACCGGCGCTGGCCAATTCTCTGGTCCGTTTCTCACTCGGCCGCGCCTCCAGGTCGGAAGAAATTGAATACGCGGAGGAGATCCTGCCGGGCGTTATTCGCCGCGCACAACTCGCTTAATAAGCATGGGATGGCCAGTGAATGAATTGTGCGCAAGGCGAACAAGAGTTACTTTTCTGGTTTTTTCACTGGCGTTCTTTTCAATTTTAGGGTTTCGTGCTGTTGTAAGTCGTTGGCGTACCCTTGACAGGGCGGGTTGTTCGCCTTATTCACAGCCCTTAATACGAATAATAGTTTAGAGAAGAAAAGAAATCTATTAAGCACGCAATGAACCTGACCATCTCGAAGGAGCAAATCATCAATGGGCTGCAGGCGGTGCAGAATGTGGTCAGCACGCGCACGACTTTGCCCATTCTTTCCAACGTGTTGTTGCGCGCGGAAAATGATCGGCTTGAATTGACTGCTACGGATTTGGATGTGACGATTTCCTGTGGCGTGGAGGCGAAGGTTAAAAAACCCGGCGCCTCAACGGTTCCGGTGAAAAGGCTGTTTGGAATTGTGAGGGAACTGAGCAATTCGGAAATCGACCTTGAAGTGGACGATAAGAATGTGTGTGCTATCCGTTCGGGGTCTTCATTTTATAAAATCAACGGCCTGAGCGCGGATGAATTTCCCCCTATCCCGAAGTTCAAGGAGGATAAAAAAGTTGTGCTGCCGCAGGAAACGCTGAAAGGGATGATGAAAAAGACTTCCTTCGCGATTTCAATGGATGAATCGCGCTATGTGCTGAATGGAATTTTTATTAGTCTAAAAGACCACAAAATGACGATGGTAGCGACCGACGGTCGGCGGTTGGCCTTGGTGGACGAGGAATTGGATGTGTCGGAAAAGAGTCAGGGCGAGTTTATTGTGCCCGCGAAAACTGTCAATGAGCTGAACCGCTTGCTATTAGACAAAGGCGAGGTGGAAGTGAGGTATGCGGAGAATCAGGCGTCGTTCACGTTAAAGGATGAAAAGGGATCGGCGGTTCTGATTGTAACAAAACTCATCGAGGGAAATTATCCTAATTACCGCCAGGTCATTCCATCAGAAACAAAGGAGAGGGTTGCTCTGGAGCGGGAGGTGTTCCTGCATGCGTTGCGCCGAGCAGAGATCATGACCAGCGAAAAAGCCAATTCGGTTAAGATGAGTTTTGGCAAGAACAAGCTGGAGATCACCGCCAACTCTCCGGAAGTAGGGGAAGCAAAGGAAACCCTCGCTATCAATTACAAGGGACCCGATATCGCGATCGCGTTCAACCCAAAATATATGATCGACCCACTAAACGCTCTGGTGAATGACGAAGTTTTTCTAGAATTGATCGATGAGTTGAGTCCCGGAGTCCTCAAAATTAATGGGCCGTTCCTATACGTGGTAATGCCAATGCGTTTGAGTTGAGTTGAGGGAGGTCAAAACGTTGGAACGGGCGCGAGGCGATTCTACATTACCTCCACAGTTTCGATGCCGAGAACACCGAGACCTTGTTTGAGAACCTGTGCAGTGAGGTCGCACAGCACCAATCTGCTGGCACGCACTTCCGGTTCAGACTTCAGCACAGGACAGCTCTCGTAGAAAGTGGTAAAGTATCCGGCCAGTTCATACAGGTAGTTACACAGGAAGTTTGGCCGGTATTCTTCAGCTATTGCTTCCAGCACCAACCCGAAGTTCAACAAGTGCTTCCCTAAAGCAATTTCTTGAGGGGTGGCGAGTTTCACGTCCGCGCTGCTCAAGCCGACCGCGTCGGCTGCCACGCCGCCTTTGCGGAAGATACTCCGGATGCGAGTGTAAGCATACTGTAAGTACGGCGCGGTGTTGCCGTTGAGGGCGAGGAGCTTATCCCAACTAAAAACGTAATCGCTCTGGCGGTTGGGAAGCAGGTCGGCGTATTTGACCGCGCCAATGCCGACCACCCGTGCGATTTCGCGCCGCTCCGGTTCTGACAGTTCAGGGCTCTTTTCCGACACAACCTTGAGGGCGCGCTCCTCGGCTTCATCAAGCAACTCGGCAAGCCGCACCGTCTCGCCGGAACGCGTTTTGAAGGGTTTACCGTCCTCACCTAGAATCGAGCCGAACCACACGTGCGCCAGCCTGGTTTTTGAGTCGGGGCGCCAGCGGCGGAACGCCGCAAACAATTGGCGAAAATGAAGTTGTTGGCGGCCATCGGTCACATAAATGATATCGTCGGCGTGCCAGGCATCGAGGCGGTGGGCCAGCGTCGCAAGGTCAGTGGTCGCGTAATTGAACCCCCCATCCTGTTTTTGGATAATGAACGGGTTGGCGAGCCACTCGCCCTCCTTTTGGATGAGAAAGGGGTCTTCTTTGGGAGGCAGAGAGCCATCCGAGAGAATCGCCTTGGCGCCGCGGCTTTCCTTTGCGATCCCTCGTTGCATCAAGTCACTCACAAGAGCCTTGAGCTTCCGGTTATAAAAACTCTCGCCCAGGGTGTAATCGAACTTTACACCGAGCCGCCCGTAAATGGTTTCGAACTGCGCTTGCGAGAGGCGGATCATTTCCCGCCAAATACCAAGATTTTCCGCGTCGCCAGCCTGGAGCTTGACGAGCTCGGCGCGGGCACCCTCCAGCGTTTCCGGCTCGAACCCGGTTTTCTCTGAGTCGCACCTGCTGCTGACCAGCTTGTAAATGCGCTCCATTTCCGCCAGGGGGTCGGCCTTGAGACTTTCTTGGTTTAGCAGGGTTTTCCACGCGACGAGCAGCATGCCGAACTGCGTACCCCAGTCACCGATATGATTGTCGCTAATCACTCGGTGACCCAGAGACCGGAGGGCGCGGGCGAGAGCATCGCCCAGGATGGTCGAGCGGATGTGGCCGACGTGCATCGGTTTGGCGACATTCGGCGAGCTGAAATCAATGACAACCGTCCGCGGCTGACCGGTCTTTTCGAAGAAGAGGTGCTCACCGCGGCTTGCGGCTGCGAGAGCCTGGGCCAGCGCGGCGCTCTGCAGCCGAAAATTTAAGAAGCCTGCCCCGGCGATCTCGACCTTTTCACATAAATCGGCGACGTTGAGTTGTGCGAGGACGGCGGCGGCCAAATGCCTCGGGTTCGTTTTCCGGGACTTCGCCAGGCTCATGAGCGCGTTGGTCTGGTAATCGCCGAATTTCGGGTCAGGGCAAGGACGCACCAGGACAGCCGCAGTGTCGGCGGCCGGCAGGACGGCCCGGACTGCAGCTTGCAGGCGTTGTTCGAGGAGTTTGCTGGGGAGCACCGTGTTCTTCCCTGACTTGTTTAACGGCAGTAAGTCGTCTCGACTTACTTTTTGGCCTGGTCGCGTATGATTCCAAGCATCGCCTGGCCATCGGGGGCTTGTTCGAGAGCCTGGCGAAAGTCGGCTCTGTGGAGAAGCTTGGCGATGTTGGCGAGAGTGTGCAGGTGTTTTTGAAACTGGCCTTGTGGGACGAGAAAAAGCATGACGAGGTTTACAGGCTGATTATCCAGGGCATCGAAGTTAACCCCTCGCTTCGAGCGGCCCAGCGCGCCGACGACTTCGTAAATGAGGTCCGTGGAGGCATGAGGGATGCCGATGCCGAAGCCGATGCCCGTGCTCATGGAGGACTCGCGCTTCTTGACGACCGCGGCGATGGCTTCCTGATGCTCCGCCTTGATTTTGCCGGTCGTCACCAGATTGTTAATCAGCTCGTCAATGGCCTCCCAGCGGTTGGTGGCCCGCAAGTCGGTAAGGATCTGCTCAGTCGTGAGAATATCGCCTAAATCCATAGCGTCGGAATCATTCCGCTGGTGCATTTCGCCTGAATTGACGGTGCATTTCAAGACATAAGTGCGTCGTCAAATTCGGCAAAGTTTCGCCAGCCAAAGGAATGCCTCACTTGTGGCCGAAGCCCACCAGCGCAAGGCGGTCAGGACGTCAACGCGCGACGTCAGCAACGGTATGCCTACCAACAGCGCGCCGGTATTGCCCAGGAAGATCACCACTGCCGAAAAGAGGTAGCCCTGGTCGGTGATGTCCGACTGGCTGCTTTTCAAGATGTGCCACGTCAGCGTCACGTGAAACGCATATGCGGCCCCGAGCAGCAGGTGAAACCAAAAGACGTACCGGTGCCAGTGCCAAAGCGATTGGCCGGCGGCGAAGACTGCCATCACCAGCACCGCGTATAATGGAAAGAAGTAAGGCGCCAGCGCGATAAGGAAATTGTTCTTCGTGACCACCACCTGGCCGCCGGTGGCGGAAACTTTGAACCTCCTGACCCGACCGCCAAACAGCCAGGTCCAGAGCGCATGGGTCAGTTCATGGCCGAAGACATAAACCCACATCGGCTTCGGCAGCAGCACATAGATCACCACCCAGCAAGCCGCCCCGGACAGCGCCGCTACCCAGATGGTGTCGGCCTGGCCGCTGGCGCGCAGCACGCGGCCCAGCGCTTCGGCGGCGCCGACGCAAACCGGCAACAAGCCCACAGCGATGATCGTCTTGCACCATTTCGGCATAGCCGAAGTTTAATCACAGATGAACGCCGAGGGACACAGATTCCTGGCTCTGGGGTTATCATTCTTGTCACTTTTTCCCCGCCACCCTACCCTTGCCCGATGACCGAGCATGAGATCCTGCAGGTATTTCGCGACACGGGGGCGTTGTTGGAAGGTCATTTTCTTCTGAGGAGCGGCCTGCACAGCCGGCAGTACTTTCAGTGCGCGCTGGCTTTGCAGCAGATGCCGGTCGTGGCGAAGCTCGGCGCGGAACTGGTGCGGAAGGTGCAGTCGCTCGGCGCGGTGACAGTGGTATCGCCGGCGATGGGAGGGCTGGTGCTGGGCCAGGAAGTCGCGCGCCAACTCGGGTTGAGGTTCATTTTTGTGGAGAAGGAGGAGGGCCGACTGGCGCTGCGGCGGGGCTTCCAGATTTTTCCCGGAGAAAAAACTTTGATTGTCGAAGATGTCGTAACGAAAGGCGGCCGAGTGCAGGAAACTATCGATATTGTTCGCGGCCATGGCGGCCAAGTGGTTGGAGTGGCCGTCGCGGTGGATCGCTCTGGTGGCGGCGTCAGTTTTGGCATGCCGACGGTCAGTCTGTTGAAGATGAACGTAGAAACGTTTGACGCGGCGCGGCTGCCGGCCGACCTATCCGCGCTGCCAGCAGTCAAACCGGGCAGCAAGTAATAGTATCCATGAACTGGAGCTACCTGCGGCATTGTGCGTGGCTCGACACACGCGCCAGATTCGTGGCAGGGGTCCCGCACGGCGGCACTTTACTGGACCTGGGCTCCTCTGACGGCGAGACCCTCAGGCATATTGGCGAGCTACGCCCCGACCTTCGCCTGTTGGCCGTGGACCTCGCGGGCTCTCCCGAACGATACCCTCCCGCTTGTCAGTTCCAGCGCGCCGATTTGGAGAAGGACCAGTTGCGCTGGCCGGATGCGTCTGTGGACGCGATCACGTGCATGCACCTGGTCGAGCATCTACGGGACCACACGCGGTTGCGGAACGAAGTAGCTCGTTTGCTGAAACCCGGAGCGCGCGTTTATTTCGAGACGCCGCACCCCCGGTCGCTGACCCTCCCCAGCCCGCGGGGCGCCGCGGCGGGGACGTTTACGCTCAACTTTTGGGATGATCCCACGCATGTGCAGCCGGTGGCGATTGGCGCCTTGGCGCAGGAACTCCGCGGCCAAGGATTCAGAATTGAAGCGAGCGGGATCTCGCGCAACTGGATTTTTGCGGCGGCCTACCTGATATTCTGGTTCCTCCCGGCGAGTCGTAAAAAATTCACCGCGCGCATCCATTGGCTCGGGTGGTCCGCTTACCTGATCGCGCGGCGGCAAGGCTAACAGCCGTCAGGTTTGCTCAACTGCCCCCTTCGCCGCGCCAGCTGTTTGGCCAGCCGAAGCGCGGCGAGCATGCTTGATGGGTTCGCCTTGCCCTGGCCGGCGATGTCATATGCAGTGCCATGGTCTGGCGAAGTCCGTATAAAAGGCAGGCCGAGGGTCCAGTTGATGCCCTGCTCGAACGCGACCATTTTGAGAGGCGCGAGGCCCTGGTCATGATACATCGCAACGACGGCGTCGTAATCCCCCCGATAGGCATAATAGAATAAAGAGTCCGCGCTCAACGGGCCGACCGCATCAATTCCACGGCGCTGGGCCGCTTGCACAGCCGGAGCAAGGGTGGTGATTTCCTCAGTGCCCATCTCGCCGCCCTCTCCGGCGTGCGGGTTCAAGCCGCAAACGCCGATGCGCGCGCGCCTGAGCACCAGCGCGCGGCACGCCGTCGCGGCCAACTCGATGACCGTCGCGACCTTGTCTGCGGTCAGGGCCTCGGCAACGCGCTTTAACGGAAGGTGTGTCGTGGCCAACGCAACCCGCAGCCAGCGGCCCCGGTCGTCCTGACCTAGCAACATCATCGCCGTCCGGCGCGTCCCCGCGATTTCGGAGAGCAGCTCGGTCTGGCCAACGAACGGGAGCCCTGAACGAACGATCGCCTCTTTGTTTACAGGCGCGGTCACAACTGCGTCCAACTCCCCACTCAGACAAAGTTCCGCTCCTTTTCTCACCCAGGCGACGGCGGCACGCGCGGCCTCAGGCGCGGCCGGTGCCAAGTCCTTTGGCAGGGCTTGGGACAGCGGGCTAAGGACCAGCATCCGCTCCGGCTGACCACCGCCCCGGGAAGTCTCCAGCGAAAGATTCAAGCCGAGCCGTCGGTTCAAGTCCCGCGCGTGCTCTGCATCTCCAATGATAACATAACGGGTCTGGTCCGTGGAGGGCTCGAGCGCCAGCGCCTTGAGAGTCACCTCAGGGCCGATGCCGGTGACATCGCCAAGGGAAAGGCCGATCCGGAGCGGATTCATGTCCCAAGTGTCGAGTGACAAGTATCAGGCGTCATGGTTCACGCATCACGTCCCGCATCCCCTGGCGCGATCAGAAGAACGTCCGGACGAAGGTCTTTTTTCGAAGCCGCTCAATCCATTGGTCCTCGAGGCGGTTCCGTTCTCCGAGCAACAGGTTCTTTTCGATCTCTTCGCGCACTTCGCTCAAGGCGCTGAAATGCGCCGGGCGCGTATCTTCTACCAGCATGAGGTAAAACTCCTGGGGAGGCGGCAGGCTGGCGAACGCGGACGCGTCCGAGAACTTCCGTTCTTCCAGCAGTTTTTCGTTCTTGGTTTCCGAATCAACACCGTAATGCCTCCCGACGACGGGTTGGCCTTGCTCATAGAGGTAGACCCAGTAATCATCGCCAGAAGTGCGGCTGAACACTCCGCTGAACTTCCCGACCGTGATCGAATTTGCTATATCCCCCAGGCCCTTGGTCAGTTCATTTTTCTTGTACCACTTCCAGGCGCCACCTTCAGCGCGCTGCGACCCTTGCGAGTAAAGCGTTGCCATTTCGGCGAACGAAGCGCCCTCTTTAAGCTTCGTTAAGATTTCCTCAGCCAGCTTTTCCGCTGGAGGCGCGTTCGTATCCTCCGACGCCTTCAGGACGATCACCCGCAGCTTGACCTCGTCCTCGACTTTGAACTCGTCCCGGTGGACCTGGTAGTAGGCCTCGATCTTATGCGGCGAAATAATGATCTCCGAAGAAACGTTCTTCAGGCGCAGTTGCTCGACGATGAACCGCTCCCGGACCTGTTGCCGAAACTTATCGAGGGTCATGCCGCGCGCATCAAGGGTCTTGGTAAGGGTTGCCCGGTCGCCGAAATCCTGCTTGATCCGCTCCGCTACCAAATCATTGATCACACTCTCGGGCAGGCTATAGCCCGCCGTTTTGAAATCGTGGAGGATCAACTGCCGCTTCACCAGAGTGTCCAGGCTGTCCTTGCGGACCTGGCTGAGGTGCTTCTCGAGCATGTCCGGATCGTTCCGGTATTGGCGCACCAGCGCCTCGTAAGTCGGCTCGTTCAGCGTAGTGACTTCGTGATAGGTGATCACCGCGTCATCCACGACCGACATGATTCCGTTGGCCAACTCGGCCCGGACAGGCCGGGAACCGGCGAAAAGCGAGCCTGCCGCCAGGACTGTGAGTAAGACTTTCATTTTCGAGCGAGGCGCAGTGTACGAGCGATCTTTGAGCCGGGTCAAGCGGTAGCGCGCGCCGAGTTACGCCCCGCGTTTGAGCCAGACCAAGAGCATGCCGATATCGGCCGGCGACACTCCGGAGATGCGCGCGGCCTGGCCGACAGTTGCGGGACGAACCTGCAAAAGCTTTTGGCGCGCCTCGGGCCGGAGGCTGGGGACGCTGGAGTAATCGAAGCGGTCCGGAATTTGCTTGGCTTCGAGGTCTTTGAATTTGGCGACTTCGGTTTCCTGGCGGGCGATGTAGCCGGCGTACTTGAGGTGGATCTCGACCTGTTGTGTAATCTCTTTATTTAATGAGTTATCATTAATAATATCAGTGTAACTATTTTCAGGACGGCGGAGCAATTGCGCCAGCGTTTCGCCGCCGCGCCGGGTTTGTTCGAGTCTTTCGATTTCCGCGTGAATAGCCTGCTGTTTGGATTCGAACTTGCGGAAATTACGCTCGGGCAAGAGTCCAATCTCGTAGCCAATTCGCGAAAGGCGAAGGTCGGCGTTGTCCTGGCGCAACAAAAGGCGGTATTCGGCGCGAGAGGTGAACATGCGATACGGCTCAACCGTGCCTTTGGTGACGAGGTCATCAATTAGCACGCCGATATAGGCCTCGTCGCGTCTCAGCACGAGAGGTTGAAGCCCGCGGACTCTCCGGGCGGCGTTGATGCCAGCCATCAGGCCTTGGGCGGCCGCCTCTTCATAGCCTGACGTTCCGTTGATTTGACCGGCCAGGTAAAGGTTCCGGCAGACCTTGGTTTCCAACGACGGCTGCACCTGGGTTGGGAATGCGAAGTCATACTCGACGGCATACGCAGGGCGAAGAATCTCGGCGTTTTCGCAGCCGATGATAGTTCTGACCAGGTCGAACTGGACCTCGAGAGGCAGGGACGTCGAAAAGCCGTTAACGTAGATTTCGTCGGTTGCAATCCCTTCAGGTTCGAGGAAGATTTGTTGGCGCTCTTTTTCCGGGAACTTAACGATCTTGTCCTCAATTGACGGGCAATACCTTGGCCCGACCCCCTCAATGACACCAGAATAAAGTGGTGACTTGTGCAGGTTTTCGCGAATGATTCTTGCAGTATCTTTTGTGGTATAAGTAATGTAGCAGGGTAACTGGCCGTTAAGTCGCTCCAGAATCGAGCCACGCGGGTACGTTCCGTGGCTACGCCTTGCTTCCAAATGTTCCACGTGGAACACAGGCGCCTTTTTCGCGTCCTGCCCAAAACTCCATTCCCGACTATTGTTTTTTGGAAGTGAATCGTGAGGCAATGCGTTGGTGTCGTTCTCAGGCCCATCCTGTTCCACGTGGAACAAATCGTCTTTCCAATAAGTAAAAAATGGAACCGGCTCGTCCCCATGCTGGACCTCCGTCTTTGAAAAATCAATGGAGCGCCGCAGCAACCGAGGAGGAGTTCCTGTTTTGAGCCGGCCCAGCTCCAAACCTATTTCACGGAGGGAGCCCGACAACCCAGCCACCTCGGCTTCCCCAGAGCGCCCTCCTGGCTGTCGGTTCAGGCCAATGTGCATCAACCCCTTCAGGAACGTTCCAGTTGTAACAACTACAGTCGTGGATTCGTATTGGACCTCCAGCGCTGTTTCCACACCGCGTATCTCACCGTCCCTGTGCAATAATCTGACGCATTGACCCTGGCGCAGATCCAGGTTTTGCTCGCGCTCGCAAACCCATTTGAGCCTGAACTGGTACGCCTTTTTATCGCACTGGGCACGGGGTGCCCAAACGGCGGGACCTTTCTTGGTGTTGAGCATCCTGAACTGGAGCCCCGTCATGTCCGTTGCCTTTCCCATCTCGCCACCAAGAGCGTCAATCTCACGAGCCAAATGTCCTTTCGCCAACCCACCGATCGCAGGGTTGCATGACATCTGGCCAACGGTGTCGGCATTGATTGTTAGCAACAGGGTCTGGCATCCCATACGGGCGGCAGCTAGTGCAGCCTCAACGCCTGCGTGGCCGGCACCAAGGACAATTACATCGTACCTCTTAGGGCAAACGAACATTCCGCTATGACTTTATTGTACCGTAATATGTTAGCGCAGAGGAATCTGGCGCAGCCTTATCAAGCCGTTGTTTGTGGTCCACGGACAAGTAGTCGCAATTCTTGAGCACCGTTTCTACGCTAGCAAGCTTTCCGATTACATTTGAGATTTGCGGATCGGCAAATGAATGGTTAGTATTCTTAGTAAAATACTCATGTATTATTAACAACATTTCAATTATGGCTGAATCGACCTTCTTAAAGGGTTGTACACAGGGTTTATGATATACGTTAACGTTATCCAAGCTGACATGCAAACCAACCTTACGGTTTACCGCCTTGCCATCCAAATCGAGTTGTTTATCAACAGATACCATAACCACATGCTGAAGGTAGTTGGAAAAGAGCTGAAAAAGGTCTCTATATCGCAGAATAGCCATGTTTTTAGCCAATGTATCGTTACCGATGAATGCATTACCGCATGAATGCTGCTTGAGTTGCTGTGTTAGTTAATTCGCTATTTGGGCACGTGTCAGTTCATCCCATGCCTTGGGCCCCGGCCGCCCGGAGCGAATCCATGTTCAGGCACAGAGGTGCGGCCGGAAGCACGCCTACCGCTGAGAGTTCGCTAGTCCTTACGACCACCCGGTCCCACAAAGGAAACCGCTGCAACCAGCCTCGTCCAGCTGCGAGTTTATCCAACGCGCTGTCTTGACTGGTTACGGCGACCGCGTGCCCGACGAAGCTGGGATTAGCCTTCTTGTCCGCGGCTTTGGTTTCGAGTGCGCAATGTGGAGTTTCTTTGGCACCGCCAGATTCGGAGACGACTGCGGTTAGAGTCTCACCGAATCCGGCCAGAATGTACGACAACACATTGCCAATATCGTCCGGGTCTGCGCTGTCCCGGAAATGCAGTTCAAACTTGTCGGTTGCGGCGTGCTGCAACGCTTGAGAAACAAATTGCGAACAGAAACCTGACCCGCCAATCCCAATTAGGAGAACGTTCTTGAGGCGGCCGGAACTGCCGAAGGTTTTTCTGGAGTGAACGTCCGGCGCAAACTGTTTGTCGCAGTAATTCATAAAGCCAGGTCGGAACCTACCACAAGGGCGGCGGCGAGGAAAACCGGGAATAAGGCCTCGCCGAGTTGGCGGTGTGCTTGGTCAACCGCTCAGGCTCAATCGCACAGGCAGAGTGGCGGAAAGCGGCAACCAGAGTTCGGGGCATCCTCTCTCGTTCTCCTCCTGTTGCTCAAGGGAGTCAGGCGCATTGAGGCCGACGAAAAGAATGAACCCCACGGATTTCGCGTGCCCGAGGCGAACCAGCAGCCGTCTTCCCGGTTGGCTTCTTATGCGCCGGAGAACGTCCCGCTAAATGACGAAGCTGGGCTGGAACACCGGGCCGGCGCCGTGTTTGTGCAGCAGCTCCATGAAGCGTGTGAGGCCGCGTTTCTCATCCGTGCCGAGATGGAAGTGAATGTGCCAGCCCAGGTAATCCTTGCGAAAATCGTAGTCGTAGTCGGTCCGACTGGCGATGATGTGGTCCAGGGTGTCGAGGCCGAAGTCCCGCGCTTCACGGAGGTGCCGGCGAAGGGCCGAGTTCTCGATGCCTCGGCGCAAAGCCCAGACAGCATAAACGAAGGGCAGGGAGGTCATTTCATACCAGGCGGCGCCGAGATCCCAGATTTCGTGCTCGCGTTTTCCGAGCAGCAAATCGAGCGCGCGGTCGCCGATCAACAGCGCGTAATCCGGCAGAGCGGCAAAATCATAGCTGGGCAGCGGTTTAAACTCCGGTTTAAGGCCGCGCTCGGCAAGCAGCACGCGGGCAAGCTGAATGCTGGTCAGCGAGGCGGGGTCGCAGAAGATTTCGCGCGCCTCTTCCAGCGGGCGTCGGTGCGCTACCAGAACGCTTTTGACTTCGCCCAGCGAGGCGATGGCGATGCCGTCCAGGATATCGTAGCGATCGTTGAGCAGGACCTCGACGACGCTGACGAGCGCGGCATCCAGTTCGTCGCAACGGAGCATTTCAGCCAGCTTCGATGGGGTCGCGAAAATGACTTGTTCCTCGAGGCCGCGGGTCAGCGGCACGGCGTTAAGGTAGCCGACCGAGCCGACCCGGAAGGGGGCGAGGGATTTTTCGAGATTGCTCTCGCGCTGGAGATTGGTGGCGCGCTGCTCTCGTTCAAGCCGGTGCGACAAGTCCTCGGCCGATTGCGGCGGAGCCATGCGAAGTTTGGAGTTGTTATTGCCGTGCATCGTCAGGGTTTTCTCTCGCGCCAGAGCTTACCGCCGAAGAGGCTGAGTCGTCAAACGTTGTCGAACTCACGCGGTGGCGAAGTTCCCTTCGAGCAGGCTCGAAGGCCCGTTCTGGGGCTGCGGGTCAGCGGGCACGGAGGGTCCGTCCCATACCTTGATGGGCTCGTAAAAAGTGTTCCGCTGAACCGGGGTTCGGCCCGCCTCGCGGATGGCTTTGAGCATGGCGGCCTCGGTTTGGACCTGGGGCGATTGCGCGCCGGCCATATGGAAGATGTACTCCTCCAAAATGGTGCCATGGAGGTCATCCGCGCCATAGCTCAGGGCGACCTGAGCGAGCTTCACGCCGGTGGCGACCCAATAGGCCGTCACGTGTTCGAAGTTATCGAGGAAGATGCGGCTGACGGCGATGGTGCGCAGGGTATCGAAACCGGTCGGCCCGTGCTCCACCGGGATGAGGTTGTTGTCCGCGTGGTAAGGCAGCGGAACAAACCCGACAAAACCGCGCGTTTCGTCCTGGAGCTCCCGGAGCCGGCGCAAATGGTCCACGCGGTCGGCCAACGATTCGACATGTCCGTAGAGCATGGTGCAGGTGCTGCGCCCGCCCATCCGGTGCCAGGTGCGATGCACGTCCAGGAATTCTTCCGCGGATTCCTTGCCGCGCGCGATGGCGGAGCGAATTTCCGGCCGAAAAATCTCCGCGCCGCCGCCGGTCAGCGAATCCAGCCCGGCGGATTTCAACTCGTTCAGCGTTTCGGCCACCGATTTTTTGGCGAGCCAGGCCAAATGCAGGATTTCGATGGCGGTGAAGCATTTCAACTGCAGGCGAGCATCCAGCTCTCGCAAGGCCTTGAGCAAGCCGGTGTAGTAACTGAAGGGCAGTGAAGGGTGAAGCCCGCCGACAATGTGCAGTTCAGTGATGCCAAGATGCAGGGCCTCGCGGGCCTTCTGGACAATCTCCTCGATGCTGAACTGAAACCCATCCGCGTCTCGTTTCTTCCTTGCAAACGCGCAGAATTGGCAGCTCAGGATGCAGTAGTTCGAGTAGTTGATATATCGGTTGATGATGTAACTGGCGCGGTTGCCCACTTTGCGCTGGCGCGCCAGGTCCGCGATGGCGCCAACCGTATTCAGGTCCTTGCTTTCGAAAAGCCGCAGGGCATCGGCTTCAGAGAGACGTTCGCCCGCGGCAACTTTATCATAAAGGTCGCGCAAATCGCTGCGTTGGACAAAAAAGTGCACTAAATACGATTACCAGAAGCCACGGCTTTGGCAAATGGACGTTTGGCTGGGGTAAGACAGGATCATCAGGCACCGGGCAGAATGATTAATACAGAATGAATGGGAGGAGGCCGATGGGTGAGGCTGTTTTGCTATGATGCTGGGGGTGGCGGCGGAGCAGTAGCAGCTATTAACGGCCTGCCGCCCTTGTCCGAGCACGCGCGGTTTCGACGACGTCCAAGAATTTCTGCATGCCGGCGATGAAATGTTCCAGGTCGGCGACGGAGTCGTTATGCATTCCGCTTAGCTCCCAGAAGAGTTTGGGTTCGTTGGCCGCGGCGAAGTTCCTTTCGCCGTGCCGGAAGCCGACCAACTCGTCCGCGCGGCTGTGCATCACCAGGACAGGGTTCTTCAACCGCGGCAGCTTGCGGCAGGTGTCATAACGAATGGACGCAAGCCAGCGGACCGGCAGCCAGGGAAACAGTTCCGCGCCGAGGTCCGGGATGCTGGTGAAGGTGCTTCTGAGGATCAGGCCGCCGACCGGCTGGCGGAGCGCGAGCTCGGCCGCAACGCCGCCGCCCAACGACTCGCCGTAGGCGACGATGTTGGTGCCGGCGAATCCCTTTCCTTGCAGCCACTGATACGCCGCTTCAGCATCGCGATAAGTTCCTTTTTCGCTCGGCCGGCCCTCGCTCCGGCCGTAGCCGCGATAATCAAAGAGGAAAACATTGACGCCAGTGGCCAGCAGGGCCCGACACAGATCGAGGCGATGACTGATATTGCCCGCATTGCCGTGGCAAACCAGTACTACCAAAGACGCGCGCGGCGAGTTCGTATCGGCCGGGAAGAACCAGCCGTTCACTTTTATGCCGTCTGCCGCCTCGAAAAAAACATCTTCGAAGGGCCGGTTCAGTTCCGACCCTGCGGCATCCAGGGTCCGGCTCGGGTGATAGACCTGGCTATATTCAAACCAACGCAGCATGATGAAGAGCAAGAGCCCAGCAAGCAGCAGAATGACCAGTCGCCTCGTCCGGTTTCGCTGCCGATTCGTTGGGACTAGCGTGCCACAGACAACGAGTAATGGCGAGCCGCAGCCGGCGTACGAGGGCGATCCGAATCGTCGGTCATCGGTTTTGCGGACGGAAAGCGGCAGAGGACTGCCGCACTCCAAAACGCAAGCGCGTGCTGTTGTTCGCTCATCCGCCCACCGGGTTTTTTTGGGGGGCGGCAGTCCTCCGCCGCTTTTGAGCCGACCAACTACCTCCCATACGAAAGCGCCAGCAAGCTGCACGCACTCCACACGCTTCGTGAAATATGTAGCGCTCAATAAAGTCCTCACGGGATTGGAATCGCGCGCCCCTAACCGAAAACCAGGCGGCAAACAATGACCGAGGCGACCACCCCGACGAAGTCTGCGGTTAGGCCGGCCAGCACGGCGTAGCGGGTCCGCTTCACGGCGACGGAGCCGAAATAAACGGCCAGCACGTAAAACGTGGTCTCGGTGCTGCCATAAATCGTGCCGCCCATGCGGGTGACCAGGCTGTCGGGCCCGCATTGTTTCACGAGTTCGGCGAAGGTGCCAAGCGTGCCGCTGCCGCTCAGCGGACGCATCAGCACCAGAGGCAAAAGGTCCGGCGGGAATCCGACCGCGAGCATCAGCGGCCGCAACAGATTGCTTAACAGAGCGATGCCCCCCGCGGCGCGGAACATGCCAATCGCGACCAGGATCGCGACCAGGTACGGAATGATCCGGATGCCGACATCGAACCCCTCCTTCGCGCCCTCGACGAATTCCTCATAAACTTTCACCCGACGCAGGATCGCGTAGAGCGGAAAGGCGGACAATAAGAAGGGAATCGAAAGCTTTGAGATCGCATCGACGATGCGTACAAACAGGCCTTGCTTCATCGCCTCGGGCAACGTCCGCGGCTCGAGAAAGCCTTGCAGATGCAGAGAGGAAAGCACTGCGGGGAAGGCCAGCCGCGCGAACAGATAGAGGAAGAACAGACCGTACGCACCAAGGAGAAGTTGCCCCCACCAACTCAACGGTTTGAGAGTCGGCGCCTCGTGGAGTGGTGAGTTCTCCGCGTTCGGCGTTGGCGGCGAAGCTTTGTCGCCAGACGAGGAGGGCGGCCGCGCGGCGGGCGAGGCGACAGGTGGCTCGCGAAAGAACGGCAGGCGTTGAAGTGATTTGGCGGAGGCGACCGCGGCGATGGCGGCGCAGGTGGTCGCCATGATTGAAGTGCCGACAATCGCGGTGGGATTGTTGGAATGATTGGCGGCCAGGACGGCGATAGCGGTGGCGGGGATAAGCTGAATGGAGCTGGTGTTGATGGCAAGGTAGGTGCACATCGCATTGGTGGCCGTGCCCGGATGCGGGTTGAGCGTATCGAGATCTTTCATCGCGCGGAGTCCGAGCGGAGTGGCAGCGTTACCCAGCCCCAGAATGCTCGCAGCCATGTTCAGGAGCATCGAGCCCATCGCCGGGTGATCGTGCGGCACCTCGGGAAACAACCAGCGCATCAGCGGTCGCAGCGCGCGGGCGAGCAGCGCCACCAGCCCGGCGCGCTCGGCCAGCCGCATCACGCCAAGCCAGAGCGCCATGATGCCGACCAGCGGCAGGGCGGTCTTCATCACCGCAAACTCAGCCATCTCGAAGCTGCTATCGGCTACCGCCTTGAGGTTGTCGGTGCAGCCGCCAATGATGACCGCGGCAACAACCAGCCCAAGCCAGATGTAATTGAGCATTGGCCGAAGGCTATACTCTCGCGGAAAAGCGGCGCGAGGAAAAACGGCGAAGGGTGGGTGGGAGTTAAACACGTTAGAACGTTAAAAGGTTAAAGCATGCAAACGGACCGAATGCGACCTCGTCTCTTCGTTTAACTTGCATGGTCCGTTCGCCGAGTGTGAGACTCACCGCTCCGATGGCCGGCGCTTGCGGGTCGAGGGGGGCACTTTGGGTTCCAACCGGTGCGAACCGGCGCGAACCAGTGCGAACTGGTTAGATTCAACCGTTGGTCCAAGCGATGGTTGACCGCGCCAAGGGCGGCGAGGGTATCGGAACCTTCTTCCGATCGCAGCGCAAGGGTCCTGGTAACGATCGATGGGCCGGAACGGGCGCGGAGGATAGGCGAAGACTTGAGACACCCCCCCCACTTCTAGCTTTATCCGGTTTGAAGCGGTTTGATCCAGTCTGATCCGGCCCGGGGCGCGGTCCAGTGACGGGTGGGTTCTGGCCACTCTCCCAGGCGTCCGCCGGATTTCCGACAGCTAAGGCCAACACAGGGGAAGAGCCCACAGAAGCAAAGAGAGGCAACGGAGGGCGCGAGGCAGTGGCGGAAGTTTTCATGCGGGTTGGGTTTTTCATATTGAGAGTAGTGTTGTCACCCTATATAGGGCCACAAAACGTGTTACAGGAACGAGAGGCGGGGAGCGGGGCGCCGGACACGGGCCAGGAAAGTCGGACCCCGAAGGGAGGGGAT
>DATMRF010000066.1:0-18713 GCA_035566435.1 Candidatus Acidiferrum sp. | reverse complement strand
ATGGCCAGGCCATCTTGACGAACGTCCCCACCGCCGGCCTCAAACCGGGCACTGACGGCTCCGGCCAAGGATGGGTCGGGTTCAGCTCATTCACCGGGTGGGCATGGGAGAATCACGACATTCTCGATTGGTCATTCTGTGGTTCGCAACCCGCTCCAACTGCCCCTTACATTACGACTCAACCCGCGAGCCAGACAGCCACCACCGGCGGCACGGCCAACTTCAGCGTGGTGGCGGGTGGCACACCGCCTTTGACTTATCAATGGACTTTTGCCGCCTCGAATATCAGCGGCGCGACGGCCAGCTCGCTCACGTTGACCAATATCCAGCACAACCAGGCTGGCAACTATGCCGTGGTCGTCAGCAATTCCGTCAATTCGATCACCAGCAGCAATGCGGTGCTGACGGTTAACTACCCGCCGGCGACGGTTCGCGTGACCAGTGTAACGAATATGGGCGGGGCAACCTTTACGGTGCCGGTAGTGCTGATGGCTAATGGAAATGAAAACGCACTCGGATTCAGTTTGAACTTCGACCCGGCGCAGTTGAGTTATTCGAGCGTGACGCTCGGACCGGACGCGGGCCACGCCACGCTGCTGGTCAATCACAGCCAGGCCGGCAATGGGGTGCTGGGCATCGGATTGTCGCTCTCGAGCGGCGAGGCGCTGCCCGCGGGCACGCTGAACCTGGTCGAGGTCACCTTCATGGCGGCGGTGGTCACGAATCAGACTTCGACAGCGGTTAACTTCGCCGGTTCGCCCGTCGTGCGCCAACTGGCCGATGTGGGCGGTAACCCGCTGCCGGTGAATTTCGTCAATGGCAGAATCACATTGACTGCGACAGAATTTGAGGGAGACGTCGCTCCCCGGCCGACGGGTGATGGCGCTGTCACCATCACTGATTGGGTGTTGATTGGGCGGTTCGCTGCCCGGCTGGATTATCCGACCAATGCCTCGGAGTTCCAGCGAGCCGATTGCGCGCCCCGGGCGACGCTAGGCGATGGCAAGATCACGGTCAGCGATTGGGTGCAGGCGGGCCGCTACGCCATCGGGCTGGACCCGCTGACGCCTGTGGGCGGGCCGACGAACGAAACCCCGTTGACGGCGGGGCCAGCGCCGCTCATCGTTTCCGGCTCGGGCGGTCCATCGCCGCTTCCGCTCTCGACGCGGCAGCTCCAGGTGGTTGATGCGACACTGACGGCAGGCCAGGTGGGCTCGATATCGATCAATTTGCTAGCGCAGGGAAACGAAAACGCGCTCGGCTTAAGTCTCTCGTTTGACTCAACCAATTTCACGTATGCGGGCCTGACGCTGGGCCACGCGGCCAGTGGGGCAACACTCGATGTGAACTCGGGCCAGGCGGCGTCGGGCAAGGTCGCTTGTGTGCTCGCGCTGGGTACGGGCTCGAACTTTGCCGCGGGCACAGATGAAGTACTCAAGCTGAGTCTCCAGCCGGCGACGAAAGCGTCCGGGAGTTACCAGGTCGCACTGAGTGATTTGCCGGTTTTGCGTGAGACGGCTGATGCGATGGGCAATATGCTGGCGACGACATATAGCAACGGCACGATCATGGTCAACGCGCTACCGCCCTTGTTGAGCATCGGTGTCAGTGGCGGGAATGTAACATTGTCGTGGCCGGGCTCAACGAGCGGGTTTGTGCTCCAGGAATGCGCCGGCGGACTCCTGCAGGGTCCGGCGGCATGGTCGGATGTTTCCGTGACACCCGCGACGAATAATGGCCAGAACACGGTAAGCTTGACGGCGGGTAACGGCCCGACATTTTATCGATTATATAAGCCCTGAGCGATGGCAGCCGGAGCCAAGCGTAGACAGAAAGAAACTTTGGGAGGGCCAAGCCATAGGCTGGTCCGGTCGCAAATGAAACAGCGCCGAGTTCCGGTTCGACCCATGTTCGTGTGCTTGGGAGCTGACTTCATCTACGAACGGACGTTCAGGCGTCGCGACGCGACGCATGCGAATCCGGCCGCCCTCCCCCCGTGGACTGAAGTCCACGGCTACCATCGTTGCACCGCTGCGCGGTGCATCCGGCTGCCGTACCGTTGTGGGGCAGGACCAGACCTTGCCGGTCGATTGCAGATATCACATTTCAGATTTCAAACGAGGGAAGGACCGAGCGGCGCGATGGAGACATCGCGTCCTACCCCCGCGGAGATGACAAGGCAAGGCGCAGGGCTATGGCGATTGCAGATCTCACACTTCATGAAGGCAAATGGGTCAGCGATAGGCTCCCCCGTTCACAAGTGAAACAGCACCGACCTCCGGTCTGCCCCCGCCGCGACCCCTGTTAACCACGAAATCCCAGAAGTGCGCGAACGGTGGCGGGACGCCTCGCTAACCCGCAGCCGAGACGGCCGCGCCACACAGGGCAGGCAACGAACAATAGGCTACCACGGCCTCGACAGACCGAAGACCACGGCGGTTTCGGAAGCGTCATGAAGGAACCCGATAAACACCACAGCGGCGGATGGCCCCTGCCCGACCACTCGTTGCAGGCGGGCGGCGGTCGAGGTGGTGTGAGAGGCGCGCAGGGGTTCCGACACGGCGCTCAAGCTCAGTTCAAAAGCATCCGGCAGGGCAATCGTCGCCGCGAGCGTTGTCTGGACCCGGTTGAAGGGGAGGTAGCGGGCGCGGGCGTCGATGGCGAGGGCGGGCCGGCCTTCAAAGTGGCCGATTAGCGAAGCGATATAGAAGTAGGGAGCGGCACGGGGACGGATGCCGTAACGGAGGGTCTCGCCATTTCCTGCGTTGCGCCAGGAGGATTCCGAAGCCGAATAGGTGGGCGAGAGGTCCATCAACTCCTGTTCGGCAGTATTGCCGAAGGAACCCCGGAATAAGCGTTGGGCGAAGCCCTGACCATTGTCCAGGGGCAGGATTTCCAGCCATTCATCCACCGGGAAGAACGCCAGGGCGGTCTCCTGGGCGCTATCCTGGAAGACCCGCTCGAAAGCACCCGCGGCGCGCGAACTTATCTCCGAGAAGATCCCCGAGCGCCGGACTTGTCCCAGCCGCGTCAATTCGTAGCCGGCCGGTGGTCCAAGCCGGTCGAACAGCAACGTCTGGTTTCTGAGGAGTTCATAGTTGAACCGATCCCTCCAATCGGTGCCGGCTGCGCTGTCGTCAACTTCGAGGGTCACCGCGGGGGTGACCGCCCAAAATCGGTCGGCCGGAAGCGCATCGGCGCCGGCTGCGCCTGCCACCGGGGCCACCCAAAGCACCAGGCCCATACACCAACCCCTGCACCGAACCCCGTCGCTCACGTAACCGAAAAGCTGCCGCCGCAAGCGCACTTACTCTCTGCCAGCGTGCGGGCTGCCAAAGTGCCGGGTGCCGCCAGCGGCGTGTGTGACTACGAATCTATTGGAAAGGTATCACAGGAAAGGTGTTAAGGAAAGGGGCCCGATGCTCGCCGTTCGCATGTCGTGACCACGATTTCAGGGGGAGTTGAGCTGCTTATTGCGAACGCGCGTGGGGCCCAGCCCTGATATTTCACATCGTTGCCGGTAGCGCAGGTTTCCAAACCTGCTGTACCGCAGGTTTCCGAACCTGCGGGTACCAATGCCATCACGACACTCTGCCGACTTGGAAGTCGGCGATACGGCAGGTTTGGAAACCTGCGCTACGACCGCTGCTGCCGCGGCACAGCCGTGGGTGTGAAATTTGCGGGCTAGCTTGAGGTCAGGACGAGGTTTTTGCAGCCTCTCGTCCATCGTTGCGAGGGGCAGCCTGTAGGCGGCGAGCTCGTTCGCAGGTTAAACAGCGCCCATCTCTGGTCTGACCTCATTCCTTTGCGAATGCGCGTGGGGCCTGGCCCGGATATTTCACATCGTTGCCGGTAGCGCAGGTTTCCAAACCTGCTGTATCGCAGGTTTCCGAACCTGCGGGCACCAATGGAATCACGACACTCTGCCGACTTGGAAGTCGGCGATACGGCAGGTTTGGAAACCTGCGCTACGACCGCTGCTGTCGCGGCACAGTCGTGGGTGTGAAATTTGCGGGCTGGCTTGAGGTCAGGACGAAGTTGTTGCAGCCTCTCGTCCATCGTTGCGAGGGGCAGCCCGAAGGCGGCGAGCTCGTTCGCAGGTTAAACAGCGCCGATCTCTGGTCGCACCCCATTCCTCCGGTTACTCCTAACCGGCGGTGCACGTCACGGCAGGAGCAGGACGCCATAGAACCACGGAACCGCTGCGGGATCAGTTGCAAGCCCTAGTCTTATTTACTCGCTCCGGTTGGCCCCTTGCTCCGATCAAGGAATTCCTCTTGCCCGGAAAGTGCGCCGGTTGACGGGCAGCGAGACCGCGTTGGTGAAATCGAGCTGCATCGCAGCGTTCGTCATCAGGGGTGTCCACGTCTGCAAATCGTCTGAGTAGTCGATTGAGTAAGTGGTGCGGTCGGTACAGGTGAGTCGTGACTTGAAAATATTTCCCGGCAGCAGTTGCGTCCGGGAAAAACTCATCGTCAACGGCGGCGTGAAATCAATCGTCTCGTTCCAACGGGCGATACCGCTCGAGTCAGCCAGGCCGGCGCCGTCGAACGTGCCTGCGGCGTAGATGTCATTGCCCCGAATCGCCAAACCGGTTCCCCGCACTATGGGAGAATCCGCGTACAATCCGCTGCCCAGCGCTTCCCATCTGGTGCCATCCCAGCGGGCAATGCTGCTGGCAGTGATGCCGCTCATGTTGGTGAAACGTCCGCAACAGTAAAGTTTCCCGTCAGCACCGAAAGCCAGAGCCCGGACCTCCGCCGCGCTCGTGCTGGTGGCGCCGCTGCCCAGACCGGACCAGTTCGCGCCGTCCCAATGCGCGATGCCACGAACCACGGTGGTTCCGGCGTTGGTGAACGTGCCGCCGACATACACATCCGTGCCGTTGATGGCGATGGCCTGCACGGTTCCGCTCACGCCGTTGGCCGAGCCAGTGCCTAGTGAGTTCCAGTTGGCGCCGTCCCACATGGCGATCCGGTTGGCCGTCACGCCGCTCGCGTTGGTAAACGTGCCGCCGATGTAAACACTGCTGCCGGACACAGCGATGGCGTTGACAGTGCTGTTGGGGTTGACGCCGGAACCCAGGCTATACCAATTGAAACCGTCCCACATGGCGATATGGTTCACGGTGAAGCTGAACGAGTCGGTCACGTTGGTGAAGCCGCCTCCGGCATAAACGGCACCGGCCGTGGCCGCCAACACACCGACACTGGCGTCGAAGCCCACGCCCATATTCAACCAATTGGCGCCGTCCCAATGCGCGATGTTGCTGACGTTAAACCCACCGACGTTGGTGAACGTCCCGCCGACATACACATCGCTACCCAGGCCGGCGATGGCCAGCACGCGGTTGGCACTGGCGGTGCCGCCCATGGTTCCGCCGCCCACGTCATTCCAGTTGGTTCCATCCCAGCGCGCGATGCGGTTGACCAGCGTTTTGCCGGCCGCGGTGAAAAGCCCGCCGACATAAATACCGTCGTTCGCCTGGCCGATGCAGGATACGTTGATGGGCGGGGTGGCGAATCCATTGGCCGGCTTTGCGCCGAGCGGATAAAAATTGCTGCCGTCATAGCGGACGACGTGATTGGCGATGACGTCTCCGGCCTGGTTGAAACCTCCGCCGATGTAGAGCAGGCCGTCTTTGACCAACATGCGGTTCACCGTGTCGTTGAAGGGATACTGAAAAACACCGTCCGTGGTGGGCCAGGTGGTCCAGGAGACGCCATCCCATTTGGCAAACGTGCGCGCGCTCACACCGCCGACATTGGTGAATCCGCCGCCGACGTAGATGTCCGACCCAAGCATGCCAATGCAGGTCACCCCGCCTTTGCAACCAGCCCCCAATGCCGACCATGAAGCGCCGTCCCAGCTCGCGATGCCGTTGGCGGACACACCGCCGGCAGTGGTGAAGGTTCCACCTGCATAGAGAACGTCCCCCTGAAAGGCGAGCGCCGAAACTTGATTGTTCACCCCGTTGGCGGAACCGGTGCCCAGCGACGACCAACTGGAGCCGTTCCAGACGGCGACGTTCGTAGCCGCGACGTTGCCTGCGTTGGTGAAAATCCCGCCCGCATAGAGCTGGCCGTTGTGCAACTGGAGAACGTACACATACGAGCTGAGGCTGTTGTAATACCCGATGCCCCCGCCCATGGAATACCAGTTCGTGCCGTCGTAACGCGCGATATTCGTGTTGAGCACGCCGCCCGCGTTGGTGAACGAGCCGCCGACGTAAAGGTTCGTTCCGTCGGACACCATTGCCAGCGCGACGCCGGCAAAGCCTATGCCCGACCAATCACTTCCGTTCCACTTCGCCAAACCCGGCGCGGACACGCCGCCGGCCGTGGTAAAGATACCCCCCACATAAATGTCGTTCCGCAGGAAGCCGACCTCGTAGATCACACAGAGTCCGCCAGACAGTTCGCCGAGCGCGTTGCTCCAGTTGGTGCCGTCGAACATGTCCACACCGGTGTTCGTGGCGAGGAGCCCGCCCGTGGAGACGCCGTAGCCGCTGGCGTAGAGATTGTTGCCGTTGAAGCGCAGCGCAAAAACTTTATTGGTCGTGCCGGGCAGGCCGAACTGCCTGTCCCAGTGACTGTCTCCCGGCGCAGCGACGAGTGAACCCGCGCCGCAAACGGCCAGGCAGAGGAGAAACATCGCTGAGCGGGTCGAAGTCAAATGGAGCTCTTTTTTCATGGGTTGAGTAAGATTTCTGCTTGGGAATTTCTTTGATGACTGTCCAATGAGCTGGCTTCCCGGGTGCAAAAGAGATTACTGGGCGAACAGCACGGTGAAAAATGGCTTTGCGGAGACTGTAGATTTGTGCCTGCGGGAATTCATGAGGCCCATTTTCTGGTCTGTGCGCCCGAAAGCAAGTCTCGTTTCGCGGACCTCGTCCCACGGACCTGGAAAATGCCATGAGACTGTAGCCAAACGCGCCCGCAACGTTCGTGATAAGGCGCGGCGGGCCACTCGTGTTCGACCTGCAAACAGGACGGGCTCCCGCCGTCGCCTTCATTACGGTTGTTAGTCGCTGTCATTTGATTTCCTGCCTTTCCCAGAGGAACTGCCCAGCATCAGCTTCCTCGTTTGTCGGGAAGGCAGTCAGTTCCGCCCCGCATTTCTTGCATTTGGCTTCGTACATAGGACCGTTGGCGGCCCTCGCGTTTACTCCTCCGGTCCAGATACCGCCAACGGGCCGGACATCATCTATTGGTGACGAACAGACAGGGCAAACGTTAATTGGCTGTGGTTCTCTTGGCATGTAACGACTAACCATTTATTGACAAGGCGTTTTGCCCTGATAATAAGATATTGGCGTGATTTTCGGGCAGTTTCGCCCTGATATTAGGGCAGCCAATATCAGGGTGAAAAGTCCAAGAACCCATCACCCAATGTTAGAGGGTTGAAATGGAAAGTCAAGGGCCATCTTGGAGGCTGTCGGATCGGGTTCGGAACGTGATGCGATTGCACCATTACTCGATTCACACCGAGCGTAGCAACCTAGATTGGAGCATTGGTGGGGTGCAATCCGGTGGGAATGGGGAGAATGAGGCGCGCTTTCAGCGCTCGAATGGGGTTTTGACGGGATGAACCTGGGGCGTTGCCCGGCTGGTATGAATGACGCCGTTGGCGTCTTAGAGTCCGTTCGGAAATCTCCTTTCTCGTTGGGAGAGGACGGAGGGAGTCTCTGATCTCCCGACGTGCCATAGTTTTCATCGCAGGTTTGAGACTGCCAACGAACGGTAGGGACGCGTTCCATCCGCGTCCCCGATCCATTGGGTAAAGATGGGGATGCGGGTGGAACGCGTCCCTACCAAATCGTTCCCGGGCCTCATGCCGGCGGTTTTGCGCCTCCGATTCTCCCTGCGTCGTCTCCTACAATTTTGAGATTTCAAAGGCCGAAAGGGGCGGGTGGGCGGGCGAGTGCCCTCATGATGAATCAGGGATGCTGGGAACAGTGGCCTTACCTGGGTATCAGGGATGCTGTGAGCGGTATCCTTACCGTGTTAATGGCACTTATCTTGCTGCAATTTAACAGTTACGCGGGGGAGTATTATAGGTATGAATGACAGTGATAGTGCGGAGCTGGAGCTGGTTTACACGCTGAACCCAGGTGCTGACGGACTGCCGATCGCGCGAACGGCGGCAGAGTGGGAAAAGCTGGTGCCGCCGGGTTGGCGGGGGCGGGTGAAGGAGCTGGCTGGCGATGCGCTGAGCGCTTTTTGGGCGGAGGCGGTGCGGTACGCGCGGTGGGAGATTGGGCGGTATGCGCGATGGCGGGAACAAGACGAGCCGGTGCTGGCAGGCGGATATGACGCGGAGGGTGTGGTGCAAGCGGCTTTTGAGCGACTCATGTCTCGGGAGGCTGGGAGCGTCCAAATTTTTTACAGCGCCGAGGATATCCGGCGTGAGCTGCAGGTGCTGATTAAGCACCGGGTGCGATGGTTGCACGAAAGGACCGAGACGCGGCTGGTGGTGGGTGAGTGGGACGTGCTGCCGCCGAGGGCGGACGGCGAGCGGGTGAGTATCTTCGATTATCTGCCCGGCCGGATACCAGGGCCGGATGAGGAGTTGTTGCGAAAGGAAAAGGAACAGTTACTGGGTGAGTTTAAGACGGGGTTTGAGGGGACTCTGGGGAAGCGGAAGCAGTTACGCGATGTCTTCCAGAGGGTTTGGGACGGTGAAAAGCGTCGGGAGATAGCGCGAGGGTTGGGAACGGCGGCGCAACGCGTGAAGGAGTTACAAGGGCAAGTGAGCCGGCGGTTGGCTAAGTTCGGCGCACAGGCACGAGGCGGGGTGGCGGAAATGCTGGAGGGGGTGGCGGGGCGAGTGGATGGTTGAGAGTCGGATCGGTACTATCGGGTTTTCGTGCCGCTGTAGTACTCAGCTCCCGTTTTTTGAAAGCCCTTGATTGGCCCTTCACACTTGATGCCGTTGGCTTTGAGGACCGACAGAACGCTCGCGGCAGGCCAGTAGCGAATGGAGAAGGCATCCTTGCACTCCTTCCAGTGCCCGTTCATTCGATATCGAGTTTTCTCGTGGTAGCTGTAAAGGTCGCCCCCGGCGGGAAGGATTTGGACAATTCTCTCGAGGAGGTCGGTCTGCTTCCGGTAGCCTTGAAACGCGTCGTGGCTGGTGATGTCGATGAGGAGTTTGCCCTTCTTCTTGAGCGACCGCGCTAATCGGGTCAGCGCCTGTTCCAGCGTATCCTTGTCCAGTAAATAACTAAGTGTCGTGAACACGCACAAGGCGACATCGAACCGGGCCTCGGCGTCGAAATCCTGCATTTTCTGGGTTCGAGATTCAATTCTCACACCCTCCAGGTTCGCTTTGGCCTCGAGCACTTGCATCATTTCTGGACACGGCTCGACCGCTGTTACGGCATATCCCATCTTTGCCAAAGGGATACTCAACCTGCCGGTGCCGGCGCCGAAATCCACTACGGAGCACGGACCTGGTGCAAGCTTTTTGAGTGCTGCTAGTGTGAGGTCGGTAAATCGGCCATACAGGTTGCCGTAACTGTTTTCGTAAACGAAATCGTAGCAATGCGCCCAGCTTGAATGAGGCTTTCGCATCGTCAGGTTAGAGCAGTTTAGGGTTCACTCTCAGCGGAGATTAGAGCATCCGCCGTGCCGCCTGCGATTACGGACTACTCTTTTAATCGAAGCGGTGGGTCAGAGGTGCATCACGGAGCGTGGAGGATTTTTCCAAGCGCGATCTCCCGCGTCCGCAGAATGGCCGCAACCCCGTTGGGGTTGCAACGTCTTTTGGCGCGCTTACCCAACGTAGCCCCAGGGGACCGGGGCAACGTTGGGCTTTGGGACGCTGCCCCGTTGGGGCAGGGCGAAATCATAGCCGCCGACGCATCGATTCCCTCGCTGCACGCCCCACGCCCTGACGCTTGACCCCGCCCGCCACGGACCTGGTGCAAGCTTTTTGAGTGTTGCTAGTGTGAGGTCGGTAAATCGGCCACACAGGTTGCCGTAACTGTTTTCGTAAACAAAATCGTAGCAATGCGCCCAGCTTGCATGAGGCTTTCGCATCGTCAGGTTAGAGCAGTTTAGGGTTCACTCTTGGCGGATATTAGAGCATCCGCCGTGCCGCCCGCGATTGCTGGACCACTCTTTTTATCGAAACGGTGGGTCAGGGCTGCATCACGGAGCGTGCAAGATTTGCCAACGCCCGATCTCCTACGTCCGCAGAATGGCCGCAACCCCGTTGGGGTTGCAACGTCTTTTGGCGCGCTTACCCAACGTAGCCCCGGGGGACCGGGGCAACGTTGGGCTTTGGGACGCTGCCCCGTTGGGGCAGGGCTAACCACTTGAACCAACTGTCACATCGCCATCAAAAGACCCTGCGCACGTTTCTCAACTGGTGGCGAAAGCGGGGATCGGATTGAAGCCGGAACGGCGCGTTGGATGACTATATCTGGAAATGTCTTTTTTCTGCGCAGATTTCCGCGGTTACAAGTTGCAAGTTGAAGGTTGAAAGTTGCAGACCGTCAACTTGCAACTTTCAACCTTCAACCCGCAACCGTTTCCACAAACAGTTTGGTTCCGGCTACGCCGGCTTGAGGACGACGCGCCCTACCCTGGTTACTGCGGTAGCGCGGCCTAAACTCAAACGGCAGCGAGAAGACCTGAGGTGAACTCAAGCCGGTGCGGAGCGGCCGGGAGCTTGGTGAGGAACGCGGGCCACGACCGCGCTCACTTCTTCATTTCGACGTCAGCGAAGCCGAGGTCGATGTACTGGCCGCCGGTGGTTTGGTGGCAATGAATGGCGACCAGGTTCTTGCCGGTTTTGAGGGCGGCTTTGGCGGCGGGCAGGAGCGGGAAGCAGTCGTAAGCGGTCGTAAAGCCAGTGGTTTTCAGGGCAAGGACGCCGTTGATATAGATTTCGGCATCCTCGTCGTGGTGCAGCCAGAGCTGAGGGGTGTGCCATGTGCGGGCAGGCAACTCGATTTCGCGGCGGAGCCAGATGTCGGCTGTGTTCCAGGTCGTGCCGATGATGGCGCCGGGGGTGCCTCGGGTGCCGAAACCGGAGCGGCCGGTTTGCCAGGAACTATCGTCGAAGCCGGGTTGGGACCAACGGTCGGCAGGGCGCGTGGTGGTATAGCTCCAAGTGGCGGGCGACTGGTCGGCCGCGGGAAACACGATGTTGATTTTTGGCGGCGTGGGGAGCGGCGCCCAATTGGCAGCGCGGGTCGTGTCGCGCGCGGCCCACTTTTTCCAGACCGGCTTTTCGTAGAGCAATTGCAGGAACACGCCGCCGACGACGGGGCGGGAGTGCATGCCGATATGGCGGCCATTGTCGGTGTGGTAGAAGTCGCCCGCGCCGACGTGTTGCGGGGTCTCATCGAGGAAACGGTAGACCGGGTCCATCACGGCCGCGAAGTCGGCTGGGTTTTGGGTGAGGGTGGCGGTCCACAGGCTCCAGTCGAGCTTCGCGCCATCGCCGCGGTTGTCCAGCGGCACACCGAACGGCTTTTCGATTTTGAGATAATAATCCATCTCTTTGCGGCGCACGCTGTCGGGGTACAGGCCGAAGCCGAGGATTTTGTCCCAGACGAGATTGTATTTCTGGCTCCAGGTGCCGGGTCGATCGAAGGCGAGGCGGAAATGGTCGCCATCATCGGCTTCCTTTACCCAGCGCGCGGCAAAATCGCGGGCGAGTTGCTGGTATTCGGCGGCGGCGGCTTTGTCGCCGCGCAGCTCGCAGAGATAAGCGTAGGAGGCGATACCCAAAGTGGCTTTGACGGACAGATTGACGTTATGCGCGAGGTGGCCCATGAAATCGTCGGTGCAGAGCTGGTTTTCGGGGTCGAAGCCCTTTTCTTTCAGGTATTGGGCCCAGCGGGTGAGGGCAGGCCAATACTGACCGGCAAACCCGGCGTTGCCCTCCATTTGGGCGAGCGCAGCCACGAGGATGAGCATATTGCCGGTTTCCTCGACGGGCATTTGGTTTTCCTCGGTGCGTTCGCCGCCGCCATAGACCTGGGCATTGGCGAGCGGGTAGGTGCCGAGGTCGTGCGGGGCGAATGGCCATCTCCAGCGAGGTGAACTGGCATAGTCGAGGTTGGGAACGAGCATCGCCTTGGTCAGCGACGGACCAAAGAGCAGGAACTGGGGAGCCATGGGATAGATCACATCAACGGTACCGACGCAGCCATTGCTGGTATTCTCTTTGGGAAAAAGCAGCGGCTGGCCATTGGCGTCGGCCACCAACTTGTTACCCGCGACGCATTGGCGATAGGTCAGGGCGCAAATGCGGGCGTATTTTTCGCCGCCCGCCTTGCGCAAATCGGCCATGAGTTCGGCGTCGAATGCTTCGCAACGCCGATTCAACGCGGCGTATTCGATGGCGGATTTCTTGAGCAAGGCAGCCGCGTCGTCGCCGTTGCGGCGCCAGTAAGGACGCAGGTTTTGTTTGAAGTATTGAAGCGAATATTCGTCGTCGTAAGCGAGTACGAGCCAGCGGGCGGCGGGGTTTGAGGCCACCTTGCCGAGGTCGAAAAGGAAGGCCGCGGCGACAGCCGGAGCGGGCTGTTCCTTCGGGGCCGACGCGGCGCCCAAGCGCCTGGCGCCGTCGGCGAATTCTTTTCGCAGGGCTGCCGGGGCGTCGGCGACAGCGCTGACGGCCTGCGGCGAAGCGGCGTAGAGGTAACCCCAATCGATGCGGAGGTCATCGCCGCGCTTGGCCAGGACCGGCTGCTCGACTGAGCCGAGTTTAACCGCAGCGAGGCGGCCAAATTTCTCGACAAAGCCCGTGACGAGCTGGGCCGGGGTGTTGACGGTGATTTCGCCCGAGGCGTCAAAGTAAATCGACACCGCGTGAGATTTGCCATCCATCGCCCGGGCCTCCCAGGTCAGATAAGTTACCGGGCGGGAATAGACCATCAAATCATCCGGCAAGGCCGGGGTCAGGAAGGTAAGAGTCAGGTGGATGCCCTCTCCCTCGAAGTGATAAATGGTCCGCGTGGGCAAAACCTCCAGGGTGGTCTGAGTGAGTGCGGGCAGCTCGGACGGGTCTTTGCCCATCAAGCGGAAAGGCTTGCCATCAATGCGAGCGAGGGAGGTGAGCCGATGCGGCTTGCCGGTCCAGTGAACGGTATTGGCGTCGGTCAGTTTATCCGCCGGCGACCAGATGCTGAAGTAGGGATCGCAAGCGACCAAGGGGACGGCGGGGGGACGCAACGCCGTTTGCGCGCCCGCGGCCAGGGTGAAGGCCATTGGTGCGAAGCCGAGCCAGCGGCCAAGCTTGCGTATGGAACTTTGAGTCATAGCGGAATCAGTTTCGATGTTCAGGATTCAGAGGGCAACAGTTCTGACACACTTCTGACGCAGCGGCCATCACCACTCGGGAAAGCCGAACGCGAAAAGGGCAGCCGCGATCTGCCGGGCTTTAGAAATCAAGCGTGTTAGCCCAGACCGGGTTGACAACCCAGGTGTACTCGTCGTGCGGCCGGTTGTCATTGTTCCAGCGGTTGCGCCAGACATTACTCGGCGTCGAATTGATCACGTCGTTCCGTTTCGGCGATTCCACATGACCGTCGCAAAAGACGAGGTCAGTGTGGAAATTGTGACGGTTGGACGGCCATTGGCTATGGCCGACGGTCGAATCGGTGGGGTCCATGTTGCCATTGAACGAGATCTGGGTCGCGTCTTTGAGCGCTGGGACATCGCCGATCATAATCATTTGGCTAGGGCTCACCACAGTCGTATCCCTGACCGGGCCGTGATAGAGGCCGCCGTTAATGTCGCCGCCCAAGCCCAGTTGGGGTTTGCCAAGATTGCCGATGTCAGCCTGCCCGAGGCCCCAATCGTTGATGCCATAAGAGAAACGGGCCCTATCGCTGATCCCGTAAACGTCAGGGACTCCGGTGGGACCCGTCGCCCCGAGGGTCCGGTTGGCGTTGGTGTCCCAGGCGCTCTCCGGGAGAGCGGCGGGGCACCAGAAGGCTTTGCGGTTATTGCCCATGTAAGCGAGCATCCGCGGCGCCCAGACGTAGTAGAAGCCGTAAGTGGTGGAAAGCGAGCCGGTGTAAGCAGAGTAGTCATGCACGTACATGGTGCCGGCGATCCCCATCTGGTGCAGGTTGTTCACGCAAGAGATTTGCCTGGCCCGGCCCTTGGCCTTGTTCAACGCCGGCAACAGCATCGCGGCGAGGATTGCGATGATCGCGATAACGACCAACAACTCGATCAACGTAAACGCCGACGAAACTCCGCTGCCGGGACCGCAGCCGCCAGCGGGCGGCTTGCTGCGGACTTTGATGGTGCGTGTTCGCATAGCCGAACTAATGATTATTGTGACCAGCGCTTGTGGGTGTCAAGTACGGCCTGGACGGAGGAGGAGGTCCTGGGCGGCGAACTGCTGGTAGATGCCGCTGGAGGGCCAGGAGATTCTGAAACCGATGGTGCTCTCGTTCTGGAACCAATAGGCGACCTGCTCGATGTCGTTGGGGAGGGGGGCCTGGCCGCTCCGAACGGCGTAAGCCGGCAACATGCGGGCGCATCGTCCTGGCAGGTATGAAAAATCCGGGCTGACTGACATGCGCTCTTGTCACGCAATGCTCCCCGGTCCATAGTCAAGTGTATGGCTACAACAGCATGAAGGATGACGCCTGCAGCGAGGACCGGGCCACAACGGCCCGGCTGGCAAGCCGGCTTCGGGAGTCGGCAGGAAAGGAGGGCGTCTATTATGTCGTGCGGTTTCCGACGCGATGGCGCTTGTACGCGTTCCCTTGGGAAGATTTTGGCGACCTCTGGCATGGCGATGTTTGGCGGCGCTTTGTCGTCGATGACCTGGCGGAGGCTTGGGCGCAACGCACAAAGGTCACCGCGGAACAGCTCAAGCCGTACTGGAAAGGTTTCCCGCGCGGGCGAATCGAGCGTGCTGGCATTCGGGCCTACACGGTGTTTCATGCCGACGATTTTGCGGAGACAGGAATCACTCCCGCACGCATCGAGAGCGCTTTTGAGTTAGGCAGCAGCACGGTCAAATGGTCGCTCGACCCGCACGAGCAACAAAACCCCGAACATCAGGCCGCATTGCGGCAGTTGCTCCAGAGTTGATTGGATCAGAATATTCCCGCTCCCGTGAATAACTCCCTGCCTCGGTTCTTTCGGCTAAAACAACTCGTGGATACGCCGGGGCTGTCCGACCCGGCGCGCGCGACGCGCGAAGCGCTGGCGGCGTTGCCGGCGACAAAATTCATCCGCTCAGGCATGAAGGTTGCCGTCGGAGCCGGCAGCCGTGGGATAGCCAATTATGACGTGATCGTCCGCACGGTGTGCGCGGAGCTCAAAGGCCTTGGCGCCGAGGTGTTCATCGTGCCGGCCATGGGCAGTCACGGCGGGGCAACGCCTGCCGGCCAATTGGACGTGCTGGCCCACTACGGCATCACGGAGAGTGCCATGGGCGTTCCCATCCAGAGCAGCATGGACGCTGCTGAGTTGGGCCGCACCGGAGAGTTCATTGTTTACCAGGACCGCCATGCAGCCGGCGCCGACGCCATCGTGCCGATCAACCGTATCAAACCGCACACCGATTTCCATGGCCCCATCGAGAGTGGCCTGATGAAGATGGCGGCGATTGGACTAGGCAAACAAAAGGGCGCCTACCAGTTTCATCAGGCCACTGTCCGCATCGGCCATGCCCAAGCCCTCCTGGCGGTCGCCCGCGAAGTATTGAAGCTCAGCAAAATTCTCTTCGGCATCGGCATCATCGAAAACCCGCTCCACCAAACCGCGCGCGTGGTTGCGGTCCCGGCGGCCACCATGGAAGCGGAGGAAATGAAACTTCTGGACGAGGCGCGCCGGCTGATGCCCCGTCTGCCGTTCGATGAGGTGGACGTGCTTATCGTGGATGAAATGGGCAAGAACCTCAGCGGCACCGGAATGGACACCAACGTGATTCGGCGCGAAACCCAGGGAAGCTATATTCTCCCCGGCCCCAACCCCGTCAAACGCATCTATGTCCGTTCGCTGCACCCAGACGGCTACGGCAACGCCGCCGGCATCGGCTTGGCCGACTTTGTCCACGACGGCTTGCTTAAGGCGATGGACTGGGAGGCCACCTCGGTCAACGTCATCACCTCCCTGATGCCCGCCAACGCTCGTGTGCCCTTGCACTTCCCGACCGATCGCCAGGCGCTCGAGGTGGCGCTGCAGACCTGCGGCCGCCAGGACCCGCGCGAAGCAAGAGTGCTGTGGATTAAGAACACGCTGAGCTGCGAAACCATCCTGGCTTCTGAGACCTACCTGGGAGAAGCGCGCGCGCGCTCTGATTTGCGGCTCGAAGGCGAGCCGTCGCAACCTGAGTTTGATCCCACCGGCGATCTCCGGCCGGTGTTTTAGGCTATAACTCTGCGACCGGATTTTAAAGCAATGACGCAAAGGAGCAGAGGCGCAAAGTCCAGTTTCGAGTTCTTGACCACGGATTGCACAGAGTTCGCGGATGGACAAAACCTGGAGTGCGTTGGCAGAGCGCAGCGGCGACACTGCTTTCCGAGCGCGGCCCCGTCACGAGTCGTTGCGCAACGGAACGAAGTCATCCCCAACACCAATGGGATGGGATCAGAAGTGGTCAGCAGGAAGGAGGCAGAAACGCCAAAGCGGCAGAGGACTGCCGCACTCCAAAACGCAAGCGTGTGCTGGCGCTCACTCCAGGTAACCCTTCGCCGGCATGAACCCGTAGCGCCGCAGCAGTTCTCCCGCTGCCCGGATCACTTCAACCGGCAGCCGGCCCCCCGCATGAAGTCTCGGCGGCGGCACGTTGCCGGCCTGCGGACCATGGGCGAAGAAATGGTCCATCGCCTTGTTGGCGTTGGCAAACGCATTGCCGACGGAGAGGCCGGCCACAAGGCTGGAAGCCTCGTTGACCACACCCGTCAGCCGGTCTGACAACTGCCGCGCCGGCTCCTCTCGCCCGGCCGAAACGTCGTCAATGAACCGGTGGAACTGCGGCGCAAAACAATTGGCCGATCCCAACAGGAAACCGTCGTACGGACCGCCCGCATTCTTCAGCCAGCGCGCGTAATCTCCCTCCGCCCCGCGCGTCGCGAACACCCCAGCCAGTCCCCTGCCCTCCAGCGCGACGTGGTCCGCGCCGCTGGTGTCCTTGAAAAAAACAAAATTGGAAAAGCTTCGCGCCAGATCGAGGGCCGCTTCCGGACTTATTTCGTTCTGCGTGACCTGGGGCAATTGGTAAATGGCGGTCGGCAAACCCAGTTCGAGGACCGACGCGAGCGCGCCCGCGATTTGGTGTTGGGACAATTCCGCTCCCCGTGGCGGACATACAGTAAAACCGCAAACGCGAGCCTCGTCGAGAGCCTCCAACGCCGTTGGTTTTTTCGTCCGGGCTTTCAGCCAGTCGACGCTCTCGCGAATGAACCTGAGCGCTTCCTGGGGGTCGGGCCTCAGCGCGCCGATCAGCAGACGCAAGTCGAGCTGCTGCGCCTGAACCAGGGCCAGTTCGAGCAACTGCCGGACCTCCTGGGCTGTGAGTTCCCACCCATCACCGGTCGATCCCGGAATCAGGAGTCCATGCGCATGTGGCGCGAGGTGGCGGAGGTGCGCAGCCATCCTGGCCGCATCGATCGCGCCCGCGTCATCGTAGTGTGTCACCGGCGGGCACCACAACAAAGGAACTCCGCCGCGGAAAAGGCGGCGGACCAGCTCGGCTCGCGCGACCCTTACCGGCTGCCCGCCCGATCCCGGCGAAGACATGGCCGGACCGGAACTCATTTCTCGTGATACAATATCACGTCAACGCCCGTTGCGCCTCCAGTTTACATGCTGTCATGGAAGGGGCGCCAGTCATTAATTTTCTGGAACGAGAATTAGCGCAAAAAAGCGAAAACAGCTGCAATTAACTGCAAATAGCTGGCAAACAACTGCAAATCGGTGCAAAGAAGTGCCCCCACGGGGCTGTCATCGAGGAGCCATACCGGATCAGCGAAAGAATGGATGCGCATCGGGCCTGGTACCAGCATCCGTCCCAAGCCACACAGGCTGCGTACGAGCAGGAGGACCACCTGCTCTATACTCAACTCGCGAGGCGGGAGGCGGCCTCTACGGCTTTCTTTCTTCTCCTTGACGCTCTTGGTGTCTACTACTTTTGGACTTATGGAGCCAAACAGACATTGGCCCAATCGGGTTGCCCGGAGGGTTGCCCCTCCAGGCTCCCACACCACCGTACATGCGGGTCCGCGTACGGCGGTTCCTGGCAGTCCTTAGCGGATGCAGCAGCCACTCTTTCTCTGCCACGATGATCGCTGCCCAGATGCTCAGCCGGTCGGCTTCATCGCTCCAGGACAAGACCACCGATGGTCGTGTTCTGCCTGCCAAGTTCAGCCCTTCCCGAGTTGTGAGTCCGTCCGGTGTTCCCGGCTCGTTGCCCTCGGTACTACGGCCTCTGCTGACTCCTGCTCCCGCACGGAAACCATTTCTGGCCACCGCCCCCACCGCCTGCTCGCGATTTATCGGAGTTGCCGATGGGCTCGGGCGACAGGTCTCCCTGAGTAAGAACGTGAACTCTTGCTGCACAACCGGACCATTTATCTCCGGAGCTGAACGCCGGGCTGCGCTGTGTGGTGCCAGCTCGCCCGCTCCGTCAACCTTATATGGTCTTTCTGTTCGTCGGCTCATCAGCTTTGACCGGTGGCTTCCTTCCCACGAGACCTCGCGATCCCGCAGTTGCTTCGGTCTAGT
>DATMRF010000065.1:0-20245 GCA_035566435.1 Candidatus Acidiferrum sp. | reverse complement strand
GCTTGCGGCAGGGCCTGTTCGATCGACGCACAGCTCTCACCGTCATCGAGCGCGAAGGCGGCGATATAGACCAGTGCCGAAACCTTCGGATCGTTACCGGCTTCGGTGATTATGGACCCGCCATAACTGTGGCCGACGATGACCACCGGCCCGTCCATGGCGTCGATGGCCGCCTTCGTGTACTTGATGTCGTCGGCGTAGGAGGTCTCGGGGGGCTGCGCTACCGACACCGTGTAGCCATCCTTCTCGAGGATCTTGGCGACGGCTTCCCAGCCGGAGCCATCGGCGAATGCACCATGCACCAGAACCACGTTCTTGATGCCGGTTGGCGACTCCGCAGCAACAACTCTACCAGTCCTCTCCAGCAGCAGAATCGCGCCCATCAGCATAGCGGCGAGCGTTACAACTCCGAATTCTATTTGTTTTCGCATATTTTTGTCTCCTTCGATCTTGTTTCAGTTTGTTTTGTTTGCTTATTCAGTTCGTCGACTAAGGCTTCACCTTCCTTTCTTATTGCAGGTGTCGCCACTGAGTTAGGCGAAATGTTGGAACCAAAAAGCCAGCAGAAGTTGGAAAACCTTTTATCTGGCGACGAAACGGCGGTAGGCATAGCGGACTCCGTTGGCCTCGACAAATTGTGTCGGAACCCTTTCGTGCGTGTAATTGCTCATACCTTATTGAAATCCAATAGAACCCTGCCACCACGCTGGGAGTGTTCGATTGCTTCCTTGATTTGGGACGGTTTGTATGTTGCGGTGATTGGCAAAGTTAATTCGCCGGAAGCGACTACTTTCGCTGCTTCAGTCAATGCCACTCGAATTTTTGGAAGATACTCTTCGTAATACATCCAGAAGCCGTGGATGTTTAGCCTCTTGACGATGAGGTCGCCTTGCGGCACGTGAATCGGCAAACCACTCAGCCACGCATAGATGACGAGATGAGCGCCCGTAGAGAGCACACTTGCCATCCTCGCTGTCGCTGGACCACCTACCGCATCAAGACCCAGCGATATTGGCCTTCCGCCGGTTGCAATCTGAATTTGCTTTGTGAGTTCCGGCGATTCGACGCCAACGAAATCAACACCCAGTGTTTCAATTTCCGGGATAAGCTCGGACCGTCTCACGATACCAGCAATGTGGAGACCGCGCGATTTTGCAATCGCGATCAGGCATCGCGCGATCTGGGAATTGGCTGCATTTAATACAATCCAGTCTTTAGACTTTAGCTTTACAAATTCGCTCAAGAGAAGAACTGCCGTCGTAGGATTGATATTTAACATCGAGGCCGTTCTGGCGTCGACTGAAGGAGGAACGACGAAAAGACCTTGCGCTGGAGCAAGGACTTTTTCAGACCAGGTGAATGTTCCAAACGGGATGGTAACACGATCGCCTACCTTGACGCTGGTGACTCCCGACCCGATCGCCTCGACGATTCCCGCACCTTCACCTCCAATGACACAAGGCAGATTCGGTTTTAAGAGGTAAGCCCCGTTCGCTAAAAGGAGGTCGCTGTACGCAATCGGCGCATACTCCATGCGCACAAGAGCCTCGCCCGCAAACGGCGCGTTTGGTTCCGAACCTTCGACCATCTTTAAGTTCTGAGCCGGATTGCCGTAGGCCGTCAGATGAATGGCTTTCATTTATGATATTCTCCTCTCTCAAAAAAATCCCGGCCTGCTATAGGGCCGCCCGCTTGCTGGATCAGGCCTCCATCGCGGAGGCTTCCAAGATCAACGACGGAGTAGCCGCAATTCTCGAGCAAGGTTTGAACTCGCTTCTTCGCGTCGTCATCGTCTGCCGAAATAAATGCAACTCGTCTCGCCCCGTTGACCACGGGATCTGCTTCCAAGTTACGCACGAGCATGTGGTTACATGCCTTGACCACTCGTGCTCCGGAGGCCAGCGCCGCAACGAACTGGCTGGTGGACAGGTTTCCAACATTTGCTAGCGTGAAATCTCCGGCCTTACCGTGAAAAGGATTGGTCCCATCAATCAGAATCTGGTTATTCCACTTGGGAAGACTTGCAAGTGTGCCGGGCACGTTGTCCCAGGGCACAGCCAGAAGAACCATTTCGCAAGCCGCTGCCTCTTCCTTGGTAGCAGCCGTTGCTCCAGTACCAAGTTGATCGACGATTCCTCGGAGGCTGTCGGGGCCTCGGCTATTGCCAAGCTTTACCTTATGGCCTGCCTTCAAAACCCGTTTTGCGAACGCTTGTGCCAAATCTCCTGCTCCGATGGTTCCTATTTCCATACGCTGTCCTTTGGCGCCATTGCAGCGCGGCCTCGTTCGGCCAGTGTTTTCAATCATATTGCTCATACGGCTCGGTCTTCTTTTCTCGTCATTTCGATCCCGTCACTGAGGAAGGCGAAATTTCGAAGCCGCAAAGCCAAATGAAGTTGGGGAATTTTCTAAGTCGGACTCGGCCGTGAATCCGTGCGAGCTGCGGTTGGTCCAGGAAGGAAGCCGCGCTCCGCCGTAAGGGAGGAGGCGTTAACCTGCTTTTATCTCCCTGAACAGCCAGGCCTTCGAAAAAACCCAATAGTTCTTGACAGTGGAAAGTGAAACCCCGATGAGTTCGGCAATCTCCTCGTTACTCATCCCGGCGAAATAGCGCAGCTTCACCACCCGGGCTTGAATCGGATGCTTAAGCTCAAGCTTCTCAAGGGCGTCGTTTAGGGCGAGCAATTGTTGATCGTCCTCAGGACTTGCCAGCATATCCTCTTCCAGATGGACCCGCGCATACTCGCCACCGTGACGCACCGCACGCCGGCGGCGGGCGCGATCGATCAGAATGTGACGCATCGCCTCGGCCGCAGCCGCGAAGAAGTGAGTTCGGTCCTCAAAACGCCGATTCCCATTCCCCACCAACCGTAACCATGCCTCGTGCACCAAAGCCGTCGCTTGAAGCGTTTGGCCTGGCGCTTCCCCCGCCATCCTATGGGCTGCGAGCCGCCGAAGCTCGTGATAGACAAGGTCGAAAAGAGCCGACGGGGCTTCGGCATCGCCCTTTCCGATCGCATCCAGCATGGCCGTGGCTTCACTCATGAGATCTGGCGCGCCAGTCCAAATTAGTCGAACTTGGACCTTCGATCAAACTCCTCGCTTCGTCCAGTAGAGCATGGGCGATTATCCAATCTTTCCAGTCAAATCCAAGATCGCGGCTCCCAGGCGCTGGCAGTGTTTCCTGCACGACCTTCTCCGACCTCGCAAGGGCCGCGCGCGCCTCTTCGCTGTGCCCCATTCGGAATTGGGCCATCGCGAGTACTGCAGAGCCCTCGGCTTGAGTATAAGGAAACGGATCCTTCAAAATCTCCAAAGTCCGGGCTACGGCCTCCGGGAATTTTCCCTGGCGATAGTCCGCCAGCGCTTTAGTGCACAGGTAAAATGTATATGGAGTCTGGCCTTTTCCGCGAGTCACTGCAGTTTCGGCAAGCGCCGCTACTGAGTCCAAATCCACGCCGGATGAAGGAAGGATTAGACAGTCCTTGGCAGCAACATCGGCGGTCGAAGCGTTAGTCGTTCCGCCAAAGCGAGTAACGATCTCCGTGCAAAGCTGCCGATAGGCTTCGACGTCCTTTTCCGCGACCAGCAAAGAGGCAAGCCCATGATATATTTCCACATAATCGGGTCGGATTTTCACACTCACGGCCGCGTCGTCTCTTGCTTCGCGCCAGCGGCCCTGTCTGGCGAAGAGAACGGCGCGCCAAGCGAGCCAATCGCCGCCGTTGTGGCCCATCTCCGGAGGAATATAATATTGCATCAGAAGCCGATGGGCATCTTCGATCCTCGCGAGGGATACTAGCTGGCTGACCGCCTCTCCAAGCAATTCGGCTGCTCTGGGCTGCTCCAGGCCAAACAGCTTCTTCTGAAGCTCAAGCGCCTCGTTATATTTGGCTGCCGCCCTGCTTCCCTGACCGGCATCAACCAGAAGCTTTGCCTCACGCCTGGCCTCTTCGACAGTCATATCTTTTCGCATCTGACGCTCCTCAATGATTAGACGAGTTGTCAGCATCAGGCAGATGACGAATAACAGCAAAATAATGCCCAAACCCGCGAACAACAGCTTATGCCGGAAGACTAACCTTCGAAGTTTGTAGATCTTGCTGGGAGGCCGCGCCAGGATCGCTTCACCACCCAAATAACGTCGAATATCCATCGCGAAGCCGTTCACCGTCGCATACCGGCGCGCACGGTCCTTCTCCAGCGCCTTCATCACAATCCAGTCCAGGTCTCCACGCACCTCGCGAAGCAGCCGAGAAGGCTCAACCTGACGATGGCGGGAGATGGTAGTAAGATCGGCAGCCATGAGTGTGCTTAGTCGCGTGGATGGGCGCATGGGCTCGACATCGCAAACCACACGCCGGACTTCATCGAGGCCCCGTTTGAGAAGTTCCGTGGTGTCAAAGGGCGTGCTTCCGGTCAATAATTCATAAAGCAACACCCCAAGGCTGTAGATGTCGCTGCGGGTGTCCACGTCCACACTGGATAGGGCGGCCTGTTCGGGGCTCATGTAAGCGGGTGTGCCGATCAATAGTTCGAATGCCGTGAACAGCGTTTTATCGGTGAGCCTCTGGTCGGTGGTCGCTTTGGCGATCCCGAAGTCGATGACTTTTGCGAGGGGTTTTCCTGAGGGCAGTGTCGTCACCAGAATGTTCGACGGCTTGAGATCTCGATGAATGATTCCTTTTTGATGCGCGTGCTGCACCGCGTCACAGACATCGAGAAACATATCCAGGCGAGCGGCCGTCTTAAGCGAATTCTGGTCGCAGTAATCGGTGATCTTGATGCCGCGAACCAGTTCCATTACGAAATACGGCCGTCCGCTTTCGGTGGCACCGGCGTCGAGCACGTGCGCGATATTCGGATGATCCATCAGCGCCAGAGCCTGTCTTTCGGCCTCGAACCGGGCGATGACCGTTTTTGTGTCCATTCCCGGTTTGACGATTTTGATCGCCACCTTCCGGCGGACTGGCTGCTCCTGTTCGGCCATGAAAACCACCCCACAACCGCCTTCGCCGATCTGCTGCAACAACTTGTAACGACCGACCCAGTCGCCCGGTTTCTCTCCCGGCACCCTGGCTTGAGCTTTGGCTTCAGCCGGAGCCTGTTCGAGAAACTCGCCGGATTGCATGTGAGCTTTCAAAAGAGCCTCGACATTGGCCTTCAGCTCGGCGTCTCCTCCACAGGCCGCTTCGAGGAAAGCGGAGCGTTGTTCAACCGGAAGCTGCACAGCTTCCGTAAACAGATCCACTTCACTTCTTTCTGATCCACTCATCAAATCACCGGGTCAGAACGCAACATATGTCCCTCCGGCTTCATCGTAAACGCCGCGTTGCCAATTCAATACTACGCCCCACCGACGTAGAGGCGAAATAAACGGCTGAAAAGGCCAACGCAGTTAGGGGTCAGAACGAAGTTTTTCTCACTGTTTTGGGATTTGAGCTCCGCGCGTTGGAGCAACGCGGCAAGGTGTTTAACCGCGCCCCCTTCTGGAGCTGGTCGACAATCCACTGCAGCGCCTGTCCCCCTGTAGCCCGTGGCACTTTCCATGGCGGATGGTAATCGCTCCTGGATGCCGCACTCTGAGTTTCTGAGCCATACGGCACCGGCAGCATGCGCCCAAAACAAGCAACGTCAGGACCCCGAATCACTCTGCGGTCCCGCGCGGCGGTTTTGTGCAAAAACTTTGTCCTGACCCCTATCTGAAAACACTGATAGGAAATTCCTTTCTGGCGCATGACATGTACTTGAGTCTCGAAGCCGCCGAAACCCGGCGCGCTCGCCTGCCTAACCATACGCGGGGTCCATAAGCGCCTGAAAGCGAATCGTGCCGGTTCGCTCGCTTGCTATACACGACGCCAAAAGTGTTTGCGGCTGTTGTAGCGCAGGCGTCCTCGCCTGCGGGTTCGAGGGGCGTCCCCGCCCGTCGTTGACTTGTGGCGCTGTGTATAGTTCGTTTAGCTTTCATGGTTGAATTTCCTGATGAAGATCCAAATCAACCTCGCGGTCCCAAAGATCATTGCGCCCGGCAGACCTTTCGGTCCGTTTTGTCATCCGGCCCCACACTCCGCCACTCCAATACTCCAGCGCTCCGACTCTCCAAAGAAGTCCTGCTGGGAGCAACTGAGCGCCAAACGTGGTCCATTCCGGGTGTTCGACGACTTCGAACCGTTTCAAAGTAACGTAGAGCACTGACGTAGCAGTGATACTCACCTGACGACGAGCGGACGCCCCTTCATGAGCGGCAGATCGATTTCTCGGGACGCATTTTTGAGAGCCGCAGGGTTCGCGAATATGCTTACGGCGCAATTACCTTATAAAAGCGAGTCGGATACAACGCGGCGTTGGTGTCGATAAACGTAAACGGGTTGCTACTGGGAAAAACGGAACTGATTTGCACCCACCCGTTCGGGTTGGTTAGGTCCGTGGCGGCCAGGATTTGAACCGTTTGAATCGCCGACCCTCGCTCCTGGATGGAGAATTGGAAATGCCCGCCGGGCAACACCTGGCCGCCGCTCGTCAGCGGGGGCACCGGCACGGGATTCGTTACCGCGAATATGTCATAAAAGAGCAGGGAGGACCCAAAGCCCTGGGCGTCGAAGCCCTGGATAACCCAAAATGCCGCGGAGCCGGGCGTCACGCCGGTTACCATTCCGGAGGTATCCGTAATCCCGGTCGCTTTCGGAATGAGCTGATAGGTGCCATAACTCGGAATGTACTGGCTGATCGTATAACTCACGACATCCGAGAAAGCATTGTTCTGCTCGTGCCCGGGTGATGCGCCCCAGGAAAAGGAAATACTGGTTGAAGTCACGCCGGTTACCTGCTGATTTTGGGGCGGTTGCGGACTGGTGGTCACCACCCCGAGCCACGCGGAATAGCCGGTGGTAATGCCGTGGGCCGAGGCTTTCAGGACCAGGCTGTAACCATGACCAACCTGGAGCCCGGAAACGGTCATCACGTTCGTGGGGCTGGTGCCCAGTAAGTGGTAAACCGGCTGTGGAACTCTTCCTCCCGATGAGGTCACGTAATAGATGGAGTAAGAAACCGGACCGACGAACGGATTCTCGGGGTCACACGACAGCGTTACTGAGGTATCGCTCACGGCGAGCAGCATCAAATTGGTGGGGACCAGCGGGGGCGGCGGCGCAACGGTGATGTTAAAGGTCCAATCGACATAGCCGGAGTAGTTGGTGGCCCGGATGGTCACGGAATTGGGACCGATTTGATCCCCTTGCGGCGTCCAGGCGATATCGCCGCTATAAAAACCGACCCACATTCCGGTCGGCCCGCTCACCAGCGTATAATACGGCGGGGGAGCCCCCGTGGCGACGATCGATGAGCTGTAGGGTATATGGTAAGCGCCATTCGTTGCAGGATACTGGGAAAACGCCGGGGCGCTGTCCGGCAGCAGCAGTTGCTGGCTGCGCCACACGTTGGCGACATCGTTGCCGCTCGCGTCCCTGCCCCCCATGACGATTAGGCGTCCCAGGCTATCCACGCCCATGGCCGCGGCGCTCAGAGCCTGGGGCAACGACGTCGAGAGGGTCCATGAATTGGCACCGGGAGCATAGATCTGGACGACGTCGAGCGTAACCCCCGCGGAAACACCGCCCACAACATAGATTTTACCGTCCGGACCAAAAGCCGCCGCGCTGCCGGCGGCGGCCACAGGCATCGAGGCCACCGTGGTCCAGGAGTTTCCGCTAATCGAATAGCGGAAGACGGTGGCGGTTTCGGCGCCCAGAGTTGTGTTCGTGCGACCGCCAAAGACGTAGAGGTAATTGGCCCCGTCGTAGGCCGCAGAGAAGTTGTAAAGGGGTGTCGGGAGACTGGCGATGAGCGTCCAGGCATTCGCATCTCCACTGTACCTCTCCGCGGAGGCAAGCGGATTTCCGTTCTCGTCGAGACCGCCGATAGCATAGGCATCGCTGCCACCGACCGTCGCATAACCGAGGTAGGAACGGGCTGCGTTCATGGAAGGAACCGCAGACACCGTGTCCCCGGAAGGACTATAATTGATGGCCGCGCTGGTCGAGTTGGAGCCGTCGGTCCCCCCAAAGAAGAGAATCGGGTCGCCATTGCCCGCGACTCCGCCGGCGATGGGGGCGGTGGCGTTCAACGCTGGAAAAATCGTCCAGGAACTGTTCGTCGCCACCAAACCGATCGGGAACGGAAAATAGGTGGTTCCGTCGCCGCCGATGAGGATGTTGCCAAACCCTCCGCCGGCAGTGGTCGCTGCTCCGCTCAACGGCTGGATTAAAGACGGTCCGGCAAACCAAGTCAGTGGCGCCGCTGACACACCCGAGTTGACGATTACTAGAGTTACTCCCATTAGACATCGGAGATGGAATGCTCTCTTCGTTTTCATACGTTGGATTGGAATGGGCTGCTCTCTCTCTCGCCAGGCACATACACACCGCATTTTGCTACAGACTCGGCAATGAATGTTAAGCTATTCCCGCATTCAAAGTTGTCAACCCCTGCCAGATTTCTCTGACATGGCCCACGCTTGCGATCGGCTTCAGGCTGCAGCAAAGCTCGAATCTCGGCGCGACCAATTGGGTCAACGTGACCTACACTCCCGCTGTTGTAAACAACCAGGAACAGGTGATTTTGGGAACCTCAACCAATCACCCTTTCTTCCGGCTGGCACATCCCTAAGAGCGCGCTCGACGATTGGGCCAGTTCTCAGACCGAAGGTCTGGTTCCGAGAAAGGGTTCGCCCATAGCACGAATTCCGCTCGAGACGCTCTCGTCACTTCTTCAGGCCCTTCGCAGGAAAGGAACCTCCCCATCCCGCTAGCCGCAAGTCTGGCCGGCCCAGTAGTCGCCAGCGGTTGCGCCCTGGGCGGCGGGCCTCCGCCCCTCGGCCAGGGGACTCTTAACCTTGGCCTTGAGACCTGAGACTTGGGAGTTTGGACCTTAAACTTCCGTCTTTCGACCTGACGGGTTCATTGACGTTTTCTGACGGCTCAGTTGACGGGTAAATCGCCAAAAAACGCCCATTTTATGCTGGCCCTGACGGGTTGACGGGTCCCGGCACCCCTAGGGGTATATACCCCCATCATAGTCGTCCTCGTCCTCGTAATCGATCTGCCCACTCGCCAAAATGGCGAGGCACGCTGAGGGCCTTGTTCGCCGTCAGACAACATTCATCGCGCCATACATACTAGCAGGAGCAGTCTTGCCTGGGAAAAGCTGAACTTCCGCGTACGGTTTTCAGTCGCGCGGACACTCATTGAAAACAGTCTGATTGACTGGGTGTGAAACCTGAAACATGATAAACTTGCGGTGAAACTCGTGCCTGAGAAAGCCTGAACCCTGAACCTGCCATGCGCACGGAACCCAAACCCACCGGCCTCTCCCGCCGGGCTTTTATCAACACCACCACCGCCGCGACCCTCGGCATGACGGCGCTGTCCGCCAGCCGTGTTTTCGGCGCCAACGAGCGAATCAACGTCGGCCTGATCGGCTTCGGGCTGATCGGGCGCTTCCACCTGGCCGCGCTCAAGGCCCAGCCGGATGTGCAGGTGACCGCCATATGCGAAGTGCATAAAGGCCGCCTCGAGCAGGGCGCAGAAATGGCCGGCAGTAATCCCGCTCGCTACAGCGACTTCAGAAAATTGCTCGAAGACAAAAACGTGGACGCCGTCTGGGTGGCGACCCCCGATCATTGGCACGCCCTCATGACCATGATGGCGTGTGCCGCCGGCAAGGACGTGTATGTCGAGAAGCCAACCACGTTGTTCGTGCGCGAGGGCCGTTGGATGCTCGAGGTGGCGCGCCGCACCAAACGGGTGGTCCAGGTCGGCACCCAAAACCGCTCCGGCCCGCCGTTCCAACGGGCGCGCGAACTCATCCGGCAAGGCAAGCTGGGCGCCATCGTTTCGGCCTCCAACAACAATTCGCGCAACGTGTCGCCCGGCTTCGGCAATCCGCCCGACCAGGCGCCGCCGCCCGATCTCGATTACGACCTTTTCCTCGGTCCGGCGCCGAAACGGCCCTACAACCCCAACCGTTCCATTTATCATTTTCGCTGGTTCTGGGATTACTCCGGCGGTCAGGCGACCAATCTGGGCCAGCACTCGCTGGATCTCGTGCATTGGATGCTCGGCGTGAAGGCGCCGAAGTCCGTTTACAGCGCGGGCGGACGCTGGTTCCTCAAGGACAACTGTGAAGTGCCCGACACCCAGGACATCATCATGGAGTACCCCGGCTTCACCGTCACCTGCCAGTATCGCGAGGCCACGGCGGGCCGCAGCGGCCTGGGCATGGGCGGCCTCACGTTTTACGGCACCCATGGCTATCTGCCCATTTCCCGCGCGGGTTTTGAACTGCACGCCGATCCCAAGATCAATCCAAACAACGTTGTGGCGGGCATCCTCGGCGTCAAAGGCCACCCGGTGGGCGGTCCGCAACTTCAGCCGGAAGAGCCAGGCCAGTTCTGGACCACCCCGGAGAAGGATCAAAGCGGAGACGCGATCAAGGATTACGCTCGGCACGCGCGCAACTTCCTGGATTGTGTGAAGTCCCGACAGCAACCTTTGTCCGACCTGGAGAGCGGCCATCAAGTCGCCACCGCATGTCACCTGTCCAACATTTCCCTGCGCCTGGGAGGCCGCAAGCTGGTCTGGAACGCTGACCAGGAAGCAGTCGTGGGCGACAAGGAAGCCAACGCCATGCTGGCGCGCCCGTATCGCGCACCCTGGGACAAGGAATTGAAGGCACTGCGCGTGGGATAGCCTGAACATGAAAATACCCAACGCCTAAAGCGTGTTTGGAAATTCCAGTGATTTGTAGGAGACGACGTAAGGAGTCTCTGATCTGTCTTCAGATCTTAAAGTTTAGGCTGGATTTGAGACTCCTTACGTCGTCTCCTACATTTTCAAAAACACGCTCTCAATGAAAAACCGCATCAACCGGCGTGACTTTCTGGCGAAAACGGCCCTGGCCACGCTGGCCTTCGGTTCCGCTTCCGCCTTAGGAAGTCAGCCTGAAGGGCAACGCTCGAAGCTGGGACTGGTTGCTTACGTGTTCAACGTCCATACCAAGGCCGCGAAGGCCGACAAGACCATGGTGGACCTGAGCGACCCCCTGAATTTCCTCGAGGAATGCCATCGCCTCGGCGCGGGGGGCATGCAAGTTCCCCTGGGCGTCCGGGACCAGAGCTACCTCAACAACCTCCGCCAGCAGGCCGAGCGATATGGGATGTACGTGGAAACGATGCTGGAGCTTCCCCGCAGTGGGGCGGACCTGGAGCGCTTCGAGAAACAACTCGTCGCCGCCAGGATGGCCGGCGCCACCGTGGCGCGGATGACCATGCTCCCGGGACGGCGTTATGAACAGTTCCAGACGCGGCAGGATTTCGAGCGCGCTTGTGAGCAGGCCCTGAAATCAGTGCGCCTCGCCGAACCGATTGCCGCCCGGCACAAGTTCCGCCTGGCCCTGGAAAACCACAAGGACCATTTGGTGGCCGAGAAACTCGAAGTCCTCAAGCAAATCAGCAGCGAATACGTGGGACTCTGCGTGGATGTGCTCAACAACGTCGCCCTGCTGGAGGACCCCCTCGAAACCGTGCGGGCTTTTGCACCGTATGCCATGACCGTGCATTTCAAGGACGAAAGCATCCACGAATCCGAGGATGGATTCTGGCTGGCCGATGAAGCCCTGGGCGCGGGCTTTCTCGATTTGCCGGCCATCGCCGGCGTGCTGCGTCAGGCGAAGCCCGATGTGCACCTTAACCTCGAAACGATCACCCGTGATCCGATCCTGGTGCCCGTGCGCACCGAGAAATACTGGGCCACCTTCCCCGGCCGTCCGCGCAGCGCGATGGAGCCGATGCTCAAACTGGCGAAAGAAAAAGGCGCCGCCAAACAGACCTGGGTGTCGCGACTGCCCCTAGCCGAGCAGTTGGCACTGGAGCGCCGCAACGTCCAACAAAGCTTGCAGTACGCGCGCGAGAAACTAGCTTTGTAATCTCGCGTGGCTATGTCATCAAAAATCACAGGCATCCTCACCCCGCACATGGTGCCGCTGGACGCTCGCGGCAACATCAACGAAGCCGAACTGCGGCGCTACGTGGACTGGCTCATTGCCAAGGGCGTGGACGGCTTGTATCCCAACGGCTCAACCGGCGAGTTTATCCGGTTCACTCCCGAAGAGAGGCGTCGCATCATCCGGATCGTTTGCGAACAGGCCGCCAGCCGGGTGCCCGTGCTGGCCGGCGCCGCGGAAGCCAACGTGCGTGAAACGGTCGCGGCCTGCGAGGCCTATGCCGGGTTCGGCGCCCGCGCGGTGGCCATCGTCTCGCCGTTTTACTACCGGCTCAGCCCCGAGTCCGTCTATGCCTATTTCCGCGAGATTGCCCTGAACAGCCCGATCGACGTAACGCTCTACAACATCCCGATGTTCGCCAGCCCGATTGACCTGCCCACCCTGCAACGGCTGGCGGAACTCGAACGCATCGTCGGCATCAAGGATTCCTCCGGCGACGTCGCGTTCATGATGCGCCTCATCTCCGCCATCCGGCCGCTGCGTCCCAACTTCTGTTTTCTCACCGGCTGGGATGCCGTGCTCGTGCCCATGCTGTTGGTGGGCGCGGACGGCGGCACCAACGCCACCAGCGGCGTCGTCCCGGAACTCACCCGCCAGTTGTATCAGCTCACCCGCGCCGGGCAGCTCGAACCCGCAGTGGCGGTGCAGTACCGCTTGCTGGAGCTCTTCGACGCAATGCTTTACTCGGCGGATTTCCCTGAGGGCTTCCGCGCCGCGGTCGATTTGCGCGGCTTCTCGCTCGGCCGCAGTCGCCAGCCGCTCAGCCCCGGCCAGCAGACCGGCCGCGAGAACCTCCAGAAGGTGCTCCGCTGCCTGATGACGGATTTCGGCGTCGATCCGCCGGCCGAAGGTTGTCCGGCCCGCCCACCCCAAACCGCCGCGGATCCCGTCAACGCCATCGTGACCGACATCATGCGCGAGTTGCGGAAAAAGGGAATCGCGTGAACGGCGCCGTCGGGTTCCTGGAAACCACGGGGCTGACGCCCGCCCTGGTGGCCGTGGACGCCATGCTCAAAGCCGCCGCCGTGCGCGTCCTGCAAGTCGAACTTAATGATTTCTACGGCGTCTGCGTCAAAATCACCGGGGCGGTGGCCGATGTGCAAACGGCCATCCTCCGCGGTCATGGTATCGCCCAACAAATGCAGGGCCGGCCCGTCGCCAGCGTCCTGACGCGCCCCGCCCCGGCCGCTCTTCCCGGAATCCATTCCCGCGACGAATTCAATCCGCTCATCCAGCAAAGCGTGGTCTTCGACGCGGACGCGCCGGACGACCCCCTCGCTGTTTCCTCAACTCCGTCTGCCATTTCAACTATGAACCCATCCCATCCCCAAGCTCTGGGCTTTATCGAAACTCAGGGATTCACCGCCGTCTTTGAAGCCATTGATACCGCCTGTAAAGCCGCGGACGTCGAAGTGGTCGGCAAGGAAAAGCTCGGCGGTGGTTACGTGACGGTGGTCGTACAGGGCGAGTTGTCGGCGGTGACAGCCGCCGTCGCGGCCGGCCAGACCAAAGTGGAAGGCCTCGGCAAACTGATTGCCGCGCACGTCGTCGCCCGCCCCGGCCCTGCCGTGTTGAAGTTGTTGCCGAAACTGTAAAGCGGGCTGCGCCGCCATCCGAATTGAACCACCCCATGTACGAGAGCACCCCCTTCCATCTGAAAGGCCGCTCGGTCCTCGTCACCGGCGGCACGCGCGGGCTCGGCAAGGAAATGGCGCGGATCCTGGCGCAAGCCGGAGCCGAAGTGGCCATCTGCGGTCGCAACGAAGCGCAGGCCCGTGCTTCCGCCGCCGAACTAGCCGGTGAAACCGGTGTGCGCGTCGAAGCGCTGGCCGCCGATGTCGGCAAACGCCCCGAAGCCGAGCGACTCGCCCGTGAAGCCGTTGCGCGCCTCGGCAAGGTGGACATCCTCATCAGCAACGCCGGCTGGAACGTGCCGCAGCCCGCCGATGCCATTCGTGACGCCGACTGGGACGCGTTGCTCGAGCTCAACGTCACCAGCTCGATGGTGCTCACCCGTGCGCTGGCGCCGGGCATGAAGGAGCGCCGCTGGGGCCGCATCCTCTACACCTCGTCCATCATGGCGCTGGCGAGCACCGGCGACCGCGTCGCTTACAGCACGACCAAGGCTGCCTTGCACGGCATGGTCAAAGCCAACGCGCTCCATTTCGGTCCCCACGGCATCACCGTCAATTGCCTCGCGCCGGGCCCGTTTGCCACGGAAATGCCGATGACCATCCTGACCGAGGAACAAAAGCAGCGGTTCGCCTCGCGCACCGCCCTCGGCCGCTGGGGTCAACCCGTCGAACTCGCTCCCGTCGCGCTGCTCCTCGCCAGCGATGCCGGGGCCTACATCACCGGCAGCGTGCTGGTCGTGGACGGAGGGGTGACCATCCGAATGTTTTGAACCAGCTAATCCCGGGCCCGAAGCTTGAACAGGCCGCAGTGGCAATCGCCCGGTTTATGCCCAAAACCAATCATGGTGAACCCGTAAACTAGGTTGCGGGGCCCGGCTGATTACATGGAAAAGATTGTTGTCAAAAAAGCTTCCTGCGGCCGTTCGTTCAGCCCTTTACGGCATCTTCGAGCAATGTTCAGGGAGACGCCAGCCGGTAGAATTCGACGCCCGAAGTCGGCGTCACGATGCTCTGATACTGCAGGTTCGTCAGGTTGGTCATTGGCGGATTTGTGACCGGCTTCCAATTGTTCGTCGCCACGTCGGAGCTTTGCTGCAACGCAAAATCACCCGAAGGGATCGTCCAGGAAACCAGCGCGTTCTGGCCGGCGCGCCTGATGTTCAACTGTGGAGTCGGGGTTAAGCGCGAGGTATAAATCCCTCCTGGGTTGAGTCCAGCCACCAGCCGGCTTCCATCCGCTGACGTCGTGACACAAACCCAATAGTTTGTGTCGAGGGCGTCGGTGGCAGTCCAAGTGGCGCCCGAATCGGCCGACGTGTAAATCTGGCCGAAACCCGGAAAGGCAGCCGGGAAAAACACCGTTGCCGCCAACCTGCTTCCATCTGCTGAAGAGGCCACCGCATACCAATACTCCGGTGGAGCGGTGGTCAATGACCAGGTGGCGCCGCCATTGGTCGAGGTGCAGATTCCGCCCGCCTGGTCGTTGTAAGCCGTGGCCACCAGTTTCGCGCCGTCCGCAGAGGAAGCGACGGCTCCCCAGTGGCCAGGAGGGGTTGGGCTTTGGTTCCATGTGGCTCCCGAATCGGGAGAGGTATAGACACGTGCGCTTCCTACTGCGACAAGCCTTTTTCCATCCGCCGCGGCAGCGATCGAGTACCAATCCGCCGCGGGTACGGTGTTCGAAACCCAAGTGGTCCCTGAGTCGAGCGAGGTGTAGATCGAGCCGGGCAGTGTTTGCGTGCGAGACAACGCGACGAGCGTATTTCCATCCGCGGACGACGCGACGACCTGCCAGAGCAGACTCGGCACGTTGTTCGAGTTCCAGCTGCTCCCCGCGTTGGTTGAAGTAAAGATCGAACCGGTGCCGCCCACGGCGACCAGTTTATTTCCATCCGCTGAGGACGCCACTCCGTTCCAGGAATAATTCGGGGCGGTGGTTGGCGCCCACGCTGTGCCGGAGTTGGCAGAGATGTAGATACCCCCCACGCCAACCGCCACCAGCTTGCTGCCATCCGCCGAAGCAGCGAGCGAGGACCAGCCGCTCGCCGGCGCCGCGGTGGCAGTCCAGGAAACCGGTGCAATCGTCAGCCTGAAAAGCTCACCGACATTGGCCGCCGCCACAACGTTGGTCCCATCCGCCGACGAACAGACCGAATTCCATCTTTGCTGGGGCCCTTTGGCGGTCGCCCAGCTTGCCCCGCCGTTTCCGGAAAGGTACATCATGCCGCTGCCGTAATTTCCGGTCGCAGCCACCGCCACTATGCGTTTGCCATCGGCGGAGGTCGAAAACTCTGTCCAGTCATCTGCCGGCAGTCCAAGCAATGCCCAGTTCGTCCCAAAATCCGTTGAAGTGTAAAGGAGCGTATCTGCCCGGGCGAGGAGCCTGGTTCCATCCCCGGAGCAGGCCGCAAAAGACCAATTGAGAGCCGGTGCGTTGTTCGACACCCAGGTGTTGCCAGAATCCTTTGAGGTGTAAATCCCCGCGCTCCATGCCGTCGCTACCAGCTTGCTGCCATCGGCCGAGGATGCCACAGCCCACCAGAAGTTCGAAGGCGCCGCGGTTGTCGCCCACGAGACACCGGCATTTGTCGAAAGGTAGATCGAGCCGGAGGAATCTGCGGCTGCCAATTTATTTCCATCTGCAGACGAGGTAACTATGTAAATGCCGGTGATCTGGACGCCTGCCATGCTGTTTGACCACCAACTCGCTCCGGAGTTGGTCGAGGCGTAAACGACCCCACTCCCTGCGGCGATGAGTTTTGCCCCATCCGCTGATGAAGCAATCGAGGACCATCTTAGCGAGGGCACGTCATTGGATCGCCAGGTCCGGCCCCAATCCGTCGAGGTGTAGATCGCCCCGCTACTGCCGTCCGTCGCGACAGCGGCGATTTTGGCTCCATCCGCGGAGGATGCTATTGCCTGCCAAGCCAATTGCGGCGCACTGCAGGCGGTTAGCGTCCAATTTTGAGCCGCCAACCCACACTGGCCACCCAATCCGACCAAAATCCCGAGCCACACCCCGTTCAACTTCGTCTTCACGGGTGTAACTCTTGCGATATGCCCCCTGGATTCAGTAGTATCATAGTTCGCTTCTGCCTTTGACCTGCAACAGCTTATCTCATGCCGTCGAGCTCCTGGGCCGGAAAAACAGAAAAATGGGTCAGACCGGAGACCGGCGCTGTTTCACTTGTGAACGGGCCGGCCTATGGCTGACCCCCGCGATTCCCTTGGGAATTTGTTTTGTTCCCCGAGGCCTCATCCATAACCGGTGGCATCTGGCGCCATCGCCCCGTGAGCATTATTGCTTACCATACTTGCTTATCACCCACCGCAACGCGGCGTCCTCGCCGAACGCCCGCGAACGATCGGCGTAGCTGATCCAGTCCTGAGCGGAAATCATCCCTTGGATCGTGCCGAGTTGATCCGCGAGGTCTTTCACTTTCGTGCGTTGTTGCGTGAGTTCGTCGAGGCGGCCCTGAACCGTCTGTCCGGTGCTCCCGTATGGGCTGGTGGGGTCCATCCCTCTCAGAGCGAGGCTTTGGAGCGCCATGCCAAATAGTTGACTGACCAACGCCTCCCCTTGCGACCCATCGAAACGCTGGCCGAGACTGAAGACCATCTGCACGGCCGTCTGCGCGGAGGCATCGTCGCCCGCCTGCCGGTAGGCATTCGCCAGCTCCATCATGTTCTGGCTCAATTGTTTTAACTCCCCCAGTTGCGGAAGCAGCAATGCAGTCGCCGCTATCGTCTTGGTCTCCGCCACCGAGTACCCGGCCGCCCGGTACGCTTCTTCTGAGTTTTGAACGGAATCCATGGTATAATCCTGGAACTGCTTTTTGCCGGCGGCCACGCTGAGTTCTTGAACGGCTTGGTCGGTCCGTCCTGACTTGAAGTAGTCCAACGCCGAAAGGTAATTCGCCAACGCATTATCGGGAGCGGACTGTTTGAAAGCGTCCAACCACCGGCGCCGCTCTTCCGGCGAGGCGTCTGGCTTATGGATTGCCGCGAAGTCCACTCGCGGATCATTGGGATGCTTGTCCATCGCTTCTTGCAAAAGAGCCGGGTCACCCGTGGCGCGAAAGGCCGCCAGGAGGCTGGCGGCGCTACGCCGGTTCTCTTTGAGGTACGATTCGACCTGCGCCGGGGTCAACTGCGGCGGCTTCTCTGAATTGAGAATCTGGGCCATTCGATTGATGGACTGCGGATCTTCCGGTGGCGGTTCGCCTCGCGAAATGGTGGCCCGCATTGGCGGTGCGGGCAGGCGAGGACTTCGCTGCAGGTTCTGCTTCGCGAGTTGCTCTGAAAAGTGTTGATTCTCTGCCGTTAGCAGCGCCAGTTGTTCAGCATCGTGCCGCAACCGTTCGTCCTTTTCCCGCAGCCGCGCTCGGGCTTGATGTTCGAGCACCAGCGGGGTCGTGCCGGCGGCAACCACTAGCGCGGCAATGATTCCGATTTTGAGTTTGGTCATGGACATAAGTTTCAAAATTGTGAGGGTCGTTCCGGTTCCTGCCCCCGCCAGCGATCCGCTCGTGATGACCTCCGCCAGACCCGCCGGCGCCAACTGAACCGCGTTCGTCGAAAGAGCCGCCAGCATCGAAGCGGTAGCCGTGATGCCGCGTTTGGAGAGAAACGTGCGGAGTTTTTCCAGTGAACGCTCCACTCGCTTCCGCGCCGCGTCCTCACTCAGGTCCATTCGTTCTCCGATCTCCGCAAGCTGGCGATTCTCGAAATAACGCATCAAAATCACCTCGCGGTCCGGCTCATTGAGTTCGTGCATCACCTGGTCCAGCACCGGGCGGATGGTTTCCCAGTCGAAACCGAGCTCGGGAACATTCAGTAATTCCTGCATCGCATGAGCCTCCTGTTCGCGCCGGTGGCGCCGGCGTGCCGCGCGCACTGTTTTGACGGCGACGAAATGCGTTGTGGTATAGAGCCAGCCGATCAGAACTTGACGATCGCAGAGCGAGCTCGCTTTTCGCGCAAGCTCGGTGAAGGTCGCCTGCGCCACGTCTTGCGCGAGATGCGCGTCGCCGTTGACCTGCCGCAATGCGGCTGAATAAACGAGGGGCAGGTGTCGCCGCACCAATTCGGCGAAGGCCTCTTCGGCTCCCGCTTCCGCATACCTGCGGAGCAATTCACAATCGGGCGTCATTGCCAATCTACAGTACCCGACCAGCCAAAAACCGGACATGAGAATTTCGGCCGCAAGGAACGTGGCTGCTCAGAAAAGGGCTCGGACCGCAGATCCGCGCTGTTTCGCCTGCGAACGGGCCAGCTATGGTCTGATGTGGCGACAGCACACCCGACCCGTGGTGATTTGACAAATATCATTTTCCGGCGAGATTGCGTTGACGCTATCCGAATTCGTCATCGGAAAGACGTACCTCCGACTCGTCACCGGAAAGACGTAACTCCGATTCGTCATCGGAATTCTGGCCAGCGGCGGAAGTTGGCCAGCCTCAGCGCGTAAAGCGACCCCGCGCAGCGCGAACGGTCAAATTGCTCACCTACCGAAAGAGCGTCCTCAACAAAAATCGGAGTTGAGGGAAATATTCACCAAGATTTTGGCGAGTGTTTTATGACTGTTAAAATTGATACGGTCCAAATACAGCTTACCTCTGAGCATTTGTTGCTCGTTGGTCTGGCCCTTTGGGCCGCCCTGCCGAGGCTTCGGCATTTCCTCAAAAAGAGGAAGTAGGCCACGGCGGCAGGCCCCACAGGGTCTGCCGCCCCCATCCGGGGGCAGACCGGAGATCGGCGCTGGTTCGCTTGCGAACGGACTAGCCTATGGTCCGCCCCATTCACAGGTCCGGAGATTTCTAGCGGCGCAAGCCCTAACGGATAACGGATCGCACCGGGCCATCGTCTGAGAAAGAAATATCTTGCCGCTCAGCCCTCGGATCTCCGCCCCCACCGTCCTAACGGATAAGGGATCGCATCGGAGCATCGTCTGAGAAAGAAATGTTTTGCCCGCTCACCCGCCTGCTTTCCCTCTTCGCCCTCGTCCCTCGCCCCTCACCGCCGGCCAACGTTGGGACGGCTCCGTTACCACCCTGGACGGCACTTGGGACGGCTAGAAAATTGCCAAAATCCATCGCTAAACACGGGCTTGGGACGCTGGGACGGCTAAAACCACCCCCCCTGCGCACACAACATCTTTCACGCCCGGCGCCGCAGCGCCAATCGAAAATCAAAAATCAAAATTCTCACCGGGACGCCCTGGGACGTTGCCACCCCGTCCCAAGACGCTGCACTCTTGGCCACTCGACTGTTCATGAACGCCTCAACCTGACCATCCTACGCATGATACTTCGGGACGCTTGGGACGCCCTGGGACGTCGCCACCCCGTCCCCGTCCTTTGACGCTCTGGTCGACTATCGACTATGAACTATCGACTAAACCGGGACACTTCTGGGACACTTTGGGGACGGCTCAAAAGGCGAAAATCCCCCGTGTTTACCGAGCTTGGGACACTTTGAGGCTAAAAAGCACCCCCCCTGCGCGCACACAACATCTTCCACCCCTTCTTGCCACGCCTCTGGACTTGAGACCT
>DATMRF010000064.1:0-71979 GCA_035566435.1 Candidatus Acidiferrum sp. | reverse complement strand
ATTGGATTTCGAGTTGAATTTGTTGGTTTATGTTGAGCGCAACCACGCTCGCGGCTGTGCGTTCGTCCATCCAGACCGTGAGTGCCCGGTTTCTATTCCCGAGAAAAAATCTCTCTTGCCGGGAATAAAATCGCGGGAGGCACAGTCCAGCACCTGAAACGGTGAACAATTCTGTCCATCAGATGGCTGGGTCCTCCGCGCTGTTTCCAAGGCCGCGGACCGAATTGGCGCGTGAGAATTCCCGCAGATGGGCTACAGTCTGTCTCGGGAATAAAATCCCCACAGAACCAGTCTGGATAGCGAATGGCCCGGAATCGCGGAGCACAACGTTGGACGCACAGGACAAACTCGCACGGTTCGAGCAAAGCATCATGCCACACATGAATGCGGCGTATAATTTGGCCCGCTGGCTCGCGGGCAACGACGCGGACGCGCAGGACGTCGTCCAGGAAGCCTACCTGCGAGCCTTCAAGTTTCTGGGCGGATTCCGGGGCGGCGACAGCCGTTCCTGGCTGCTGCGCATCGTTCGCAACGCCTTTTACGATTGGCTAAAGCGCAACCGCCGGGAGGAAACCGGGACCCCTTTTGATGAAGAACTCCATAGCGCGGGTGACGAAACAGGAACGCCGGATACATTGCTCCTGGAGAAAGGAGACCATGAGCTGATGCGAAAAGCCATCGAGGATCTCCCGTTCGAGTTTCGCGAGATCCTGGTCTTGCGCGAGCTCGAGGGGTTTTCGTACAAAGAAATCGCGGACATCGCGGAGGTGCCTCTGGGCACGGTGATGTCGCGATTAGCCCGCGCCCGCGAGCACCTGCGAACGCTGGTGGTTCAACGCCTGGAGCTCAAATGAACTGCAAAGAAACACAACAGGTTGTCCATGGATATCTGGATGGTGAGTTGGACGTGGTCCACAACCTGGCGGTCGAGCAACACCTGCAGCAGTGTGCGGCCTGCGCGCGATCCGTCCAAGGGCAACAGTCGTTGCGGACGGTGATGGCCGGCCGGTCGCTCTATTTTGAGGCTCCGAAAGGGTTGGAGAAGCGCCTGCGTTCAGCGGTGAGCCAGGCGAGCAAGGAGGAATCACCGCGCTGGTCATGGCGCTGGGCCTCTACCTGGGGCTGGCCGCGAGTCACAGCGCCGTTGGCGGCGGCGACCCTAGTCCTTCTGATTGCCATACCTTTTGCACTGCGCACCTCGAAGGAGGACCGACTGTCGCAGGAAATTGTTTCTGCCCACGTGCGTTCGTTAATGGCCAACCACCTGACTGATGTTGCTTCTTCTGACCAGCACACGGTCAAGCCGTGGTTCAATGGCAAGCTGCCCTTTTCGCCACTGACCATCGACCTGGAGGCTGGGGGATTTCCTTTGGTCGGTGGTCGCCTGGACTATTTGGAAAATCATGCGGTGGCTGCGTTGGTTTATCAGCATCGCAAGCATCTCATCAACCTGTTCACCTGGCCTTCGAGTCGTATCGCGAGCACCGCCGAGGACTTCCGGACACACCAAGGCTATAACGTAATCCATTGGAGCCAAGGCGACATGGAGTATCAGGCCGTGTCGGATATGAACCAGGGTGATTTGCGGGATTTTGCGCGACTGCTGCGAAGCGGTTCGTCGCCTCCGTCACCGCCCTAAGTGGCGCAAAGAGTCCGCGAGCCTTGAAGATCGCCGCGGGATGGTCCGGGAGCTTCGATGCCGTGCGATTGTCGCAGCGCGTCGGTGTGCTATGGTTAGGCAAGCGCGAAAAGCCAGAAAGCACATGACAACCGAAAAAGCTCATCCGACGCGACTCATCTCAACCTCCATTTTTGGCCGCAGGAACCCATTGGTGCTTCCGCGCTTAACCTGACGGTCGAGCACGCGGGAAGCCTCCCGACTGAGGACGCTTAATGGACGCGAACCAAGTGTCAAGCCCAGCCTCAGCGGAACCATCATCCGAGGGCACGCCTGCTGGCCAAACGCCCAGGCTTAACCCTGAGCGCTGGGTCGAAGAATATGGGGATGTTTTGTTGGGGTTTGCGGCGGCGCGCGTGCGAGACCGCGCCATAGCGCAGGATCTGGTTCAAGAGACGTTCCTGGCGGCGATCAAGGCCACTGAGCGCTTTGCCGGACGCTCCTCCGAACGCTCCTGGCTGTTTGGCATCCTGCGCAACAAACTGGCCGACTATTACCGGCTCCAACGCCGGGAAGTCGCAATCAGCGATGCGGAATCTCCCTTGCCCGAAGAACAGGGTGCTTTTGGCACCAGCGGACTGGGCAAGGATGGCTGGGTGATGAAGCTCGCGCCGAAGCCCTGGGAAACACCCGACGGAACCCTCGTCAGCAAGGAATTCCAAGAGGTGTTCAAAGGCTGTCTGTCACGATTGCCGGATAGAGTCGCTCAAGTATTCCTGCTGCGGGAAATTGATGGCGTTCCCTCCGAGGAAATCTGTAAGGATTTGGGCCTGTCTCCGAACAACCTGTGGGTAATGCTGCATCGCGCGAGGATGGGCCTGCGGCGTTGTCTGGAAGTGCGCTGGTTCGGAAACAAACGCAAAGACAAATGAACCACCGCGCCTCTGTTAGTGTCATTCAGGTCAGCAACGGAAACCGACGATTATGTTGAATTGCCGCGAAACGACGCACCTGATATCGCAGTCGATGGATGCCAAACTTCCATGGCATCGACGCCTGGCGGTAAGGGTTCATTTACTCTATTGCGTTTGGTGCCGGCGCTATGCAGCTCAACTGCAATTCCTGCGCCTGGCCACCAGGGAACTTGCGGCGGAAGCCCTTGATGCGCCCTGGCCGAAGCTTTCCAGGCAAGAAAAGGAGAAAATGCTCGCACACCTGCAGGAGGGCCTTAAAAAGCGCCCTCCCTCTGCTGAATAATTCCGTTGTAAGGATTTCCTCTCTCGCCCGACTTCGCAGCGTGTGGCCGCCTGGCCCCGATTCTTAGCAGAGCCGGTCGCTCACACCGAATACGTAACCGGATGAACCTGGCGCTTGGGCGCGAGGCAATCCTTCGGTAGAAACACAAAGAAAGACTAAAAGGTAGTTCAATCAATTATGAAACGCTCATTATTCACAAAACTGTTCAGCGGGCTAGGACTCAGCCTGGCCTTCCTCGCAACAAATGCTCAAGCCGGCGAGGAGGGGGCTGTTTATACCATGGACAACGCAGCCGCTGGTAACCACGTTCTCGTTTTCCGAAGGGCAGAGAACGGGCAAATAACCAGCGCCGGCAATGTTGCCACCGGCGGGGCCGGCACCGGAGCGGGGTTGTCGGACCAGGGTTCAGTCCTCTTGAGCCATGACGGTCGTTGGCTCTTCGTGTGCAACGCAGGCAGCGACGAGATTTCGGTCTTTGCGACCGGGCCAGGAAGTCTTCAACTCGTCGATAAAGTCAGTTCCGGCGGACGCGTTCCGTTGAGCCTTACGCTGCATCGCAACTTGTTGTATGTGCTGAACGCCGGAGGATTGGTTGGTGATAAAGACAACATGACGGGCTTCCTGTTCGCCGGCGGCAGGCTGGTTGCTCTGCCCGAGTCAACCCGCTCCTTGAGCGGGGACAATACCGGCCCTGCGCAGGTATCTTTTACGGAGCACGGCACCGTCCTTATCGTGACCGAAAGACTTACTGGTCTCATCGATACCTTTGCCCTCGACGACGACGGATTGGCCACGACTCACAAGACGTTTCAATCGCGAGGACCGACGCCATTCGGGTTTGCCGTTGGGCGAAGCGATCGCATCTTCGTCTCCGAGGCCAATGCCGGGGTTGCTAATGGCAGTTCCGCTTCTTCCTACACAGTTTCCGACACGGGTGATCTCGAGGTCATCAGTGGGGCGGTTCCGACGGAACAAAGCGCCGCCTGTTGGCTGACTTTATCTCATGACGGGCGGTTTATTTACACCGCGAACGCGGCAAGCGGCACCATGTCCGGTTTCAGCGTTGCACCCGATGGAGCCCTGCAGTTGCTGGATCCGAGCGGCGTGACTGCAGTAACCGGCGCTGGCAGCCACCCGGCGGACATGGCCGAGAGCCGTGATGGCAGATTCCTGTTCGCCCTGGCCAACGGAAACGGGACTCTCGGGGCGTTTCATGTCACCGTCAGCGGGTCACTCCAATCGCTTGGTTTCAAGGGTGGTATCCCAACAAGCGCCGCTGGATTGGCTGCCCGATAAACAAGACCAGCAACAACGCCCATCAGCGGAAAGGGGAGTTGGGCCGCTGATGGGTCTTTCGTTTGTGCCGCGGCGCCCTCGCTCCAACGCTCCACGCTCCCACGTTCCGTGGGACGGTTGGGACGGTCTGGGACGGCTGTGGGACGGTTGCAAGAGTGAGAATCGCCCGTGTTTACCGGCCTTGGGACGGTGGGACGGCTGTACACCCCCAAACCACCCCCCTACCGCCCTCCCGCACCCCCTTGCTCCTCGTCGTTCTCGTCCTCGTTCTCGTCATAGTTCCCGTCTTCCTCCTCCTGCGGCTAACTGCGACCGACTTCGACTAATGAACGGTCTTAGGACCGAAGGCATAGAGTGTGGACTGGGTGCGGAGGTAGAGCTTGTCCCCGACCAGAGCCGGCGAAGCGAAAATGCGCTCGCCAAACTCAGCCTGGTGGAGGATCTCAGGCTTCTCACCGCCGGCTTTGACCACCGTAAGTTTGCCGGCGGATGACGCGAGGTAAATCCGCCCGCCGCCGGCTACCGGTGAGGAATAGTAACTCCCCGGGGCGTCCAGGCGCTCCTGGACATAATATGGTTTGCCGGTTTTGGCCTCGAACGAGGAAAGCATGCCGCCGTTCTTGATGAGGTAAATCCGGCCGTCGTAGAACAGCGGCGAAGCCACATATGGCAGGCCACGGGTGACCTTCCAGGCCACATGACTCTGGGAGATGTCCCCCCGGCCGCCCGGGTTGACCGCCACCAGGACGTTCTCCCCTTTGGCGATATTGGCCTGAATCTCATCCCATTCGGCTTTGTCAATCTTCCCGTCGCGGTTCAGGTCCAGGCCGCGCCAGAAGTCGCGGCTGACGGCGTCGAATTCGTCCAGCGTAACTACGCCGTCTTTGTTCCGGTCATGCTCTTCCAAAAACTTTTCCCACGTGGGCCAGGGGGCATCGGCCTTGCCGTCGCACCAGGCCGCGAAGAAGAGAAGTCCATCGCCGACCACCGGTGTAGTGCAAGCAAACGCGGTCGTGCCTTGGACCATCCAGTCCTCCAACCCGGTCTTGAGCGCGTAACCTTTCAGGCGAAGTGAGCCAGGGGTGATTACCTCCTCGACCCCGTTGTTCCGCCAGAGGATGGGCGTGCCGAAGCTGCCGTGCGCGTCAGGGCGGGGGGTTTCCCAGGCGGTCTTACCCGTGGCCAGTTCCACCGCCAGCAAGGAGGAGCCCTCGTCCTGGTCACGGTCCACCACGACGAGGTTTCCCGCGATGAGCGGGGAGGCTGTGGTCCCATATCCGCCACCGCTGAGGGCAACCGGCAACGGATGGCGCCACAGCTCCGTGCCTTTGCGGTCGTAGCAAATGAGCCCGAAAGAGCCGAAATAACTCACCACCCGTTGACCGTCGGTCGCAGGTGTGGTGGCTGCAGGGCTGTTCTCGGTGCTGTGAAAGGTTTCGAGCTTGACCGGCTTCAATCCTTGAGACCAGGTCAGTGCGCCATCCCGGCGGTGATAACAGCGGGTTTGGAGTTCGTGATCATTGAACGTGGTCAGGAAAATCTGGTCGCCCCAGATGCACGGGGAAGAGGGCGACCAAGGCACCTTGACATTCCACAAGACCGAGTTGGTGGGACTGATGCTGATGGGCGGCGTGGCCTCGGCGGCGACGCCCGAACTGTTAGGCCCGCGAAACCCCGGCCATGCAGGAGTCGCGCCGCTGGTTGCGAAGGAGGCGGCCGCCACAATGACACTGAGCAACGCATCAAGTTTCATAAGTCAAAAGTAAGGTCTGAACGCCACCCTAAACCGGAGGCTGAGGTCGGGCAATGTTTAAGGAACGCTGTTGCAAGTCACTCGGGACGCTAATATTGCAGAACGGCTCGGAACGACAGGCACGCACGATTCCAATCACCCATCTGCGCCGGAAAATCAACCGCACGATCGGAATCGTGCGCCCTAGCCCGCCTCAAGGTGTTGCCGTTTGGAGCGGCAGCCACCTGACGGGCAAAAACCCTTGCCAGGGAGAGATGGAATCCCCACATTCCGCTCCACCAACATGTGTTTCCCGCTGAGTTGGTGATCGCCGATGAGACCTGACAAAAAACTGCACCGTCGCTCATTTCTCAAAACGCTGGGCGTCGTGCCAGTCCTCGCGGGTGTGCCGCATCTTGCTTCTGCGCAGCCCGCGCAGTCCCCACCCACTTCCGCCGGTGCCGTTGGGAACGCGCCGCCGCCAAAGGAACTGGCTGCGGACCTGGTGGTCATCGGTGGCGGGCTGGGAGGGTGTGCTGCTGCGCTGGCGGCAGCGCGCAACGGTTTGCGGGTCATTCTGACCGAAGAGACCGATTGGATTGGCGGCCAGCTTACCTCGCAGGCGGTGCCACCTGACGAGAATCCCTGGATCGAAACTTTCGGCGGCACGCGCAGCTACCTCGAGTTGCGCCAGCGCATTCGCGAATATTACCTGCGCAACTTCCCCCTCACCGCCGAGGCGCGGGCCAGCCTGTATTTGAATCCGGGCAACGGCAATGTCTCGCGCCTTTGCCACGAGCCGCGCGTAGCTCTCGCGGCGCTGGAAGAGATGTTTTCGCCGTATCTTGGAGGTCAGCGCGTGTTGCTTCTATTGCGCCATCAAGCAATGGATGCCGCCACCAGCGGTGACCGCGTCGATGCCGTGCGCGTGCGCAGCCTGGAATCGGGCAAGGATGTGGTGCTCCGCGCGCCCTGCTTCGTCGATGCGACAGAATTGGGCGATTTGCTGCCGCTTACGAAAACTGAGTATGTCGCCGGGGCGGAATCGCAAAAGGAGACGGGTGAGCCGCACGCTCCGGCCGAGGCCGCGCCACAGAATATGCAAGCGTTCACTTGCTGTTTCGCCATGGATTACCTGGCCGGCGAGGACCATACCATCGAGCGGCCGAGCGAATATGAGTTCTGGCGCGACTTTGTGCCGGCGCTGAATCCGCCCTGGACGGGCCGTTTATTTTCCTGGGAATTCTGCGACCCATCAACGTTGAAGCAGAAAAAGAACCCGATCGATCCGGAGAAAGGGCAAGGACTTTGGGTTTACCGCCGGATTGCGGACAAAAGTCAGTTCGTGCCGGGCACTTACCCGGGCGACATCTCGCTGGTCAACTGGCCTCACAACGATTATTTGCTTGGGAATCTTTGTGAAGTGCCACGCGAGGAGGCGGCCCGCCACCTTGCGCGGGCCAAACAACTCAGCCTGTCATTACTCTATTGGATGCAGACGGAGGCACCGCGGCCGGACGGCGGGTCGGGCTGGAAGGGTTTGCGCCTGCGGCCGGATATCGTCGGGACTGACGACGGTTTGGCGAAATACCCATACATACGAGAAAGCCGTCGCGTACGCGCCGAGTTCACCATCCTGGAACAGCACGTATCGACCGACTACCGGCTCAAAGAAACCGGAGTGGCCCGTGACGAAGTCAGGGCCGCCCACTTCGCCGATTCGGTTGGCATCGGCAGCTATCGCATCGATTTGCATCCCAGCACCGGCGGTGTGAATTATATCGATATCAGCTCGGTGCCGTTCCAAATCCCGTTGGGCGCACTGATTCCCCGGCGCCTGGAGAATCTGCTCCCGGCCTGCAAGAATCTGGGCGTCACACATATCAGCAACGGATGCTACCGGCTCCATCCCGTGGAGTGGAACATTGGCGAAGCGGTCGGCGCTCTGGCCGCATTTTGCCTCGAAAAGAAAACCATACCCCGCGGAGTGCTCAAGAACGGCGAACGGCTCAAAACCTTCCAAAACCGGCTCGCCGGGCAAGGCGTGCCTCTGGACTGGCCAAGAATCACGCCACGGTGAGCAGCTACGGAGTGGTCGCTGGAATGGAACAGAAACAAATTGCGACAAAAAAGCACAACAAGCCGTCTTCTGGTACGTTTCGGCGGCTTTTTGTTGCCCGCACCATCACCGGAACGTCTGGTCCCGTCAAGAGAATGCAGAGCACCTCATCCTCTAGCCAAAATGTAAGAATATGAAAGCGGGCACTCGATTCGCGCTGGTGTTGGTTACAGCACCGGAGCTAAAAACCGCGCGGCGGCTCGCACGCTCCGCGTTGAAGCGGCGGTTGGTTGCCTGCGCGAACCTGATACCGAAAATCGAGTCGCATTACTGGTGGCAAGGGAAGGTTGAACATGGAACGGAAGTAGTCCTGCTCCTGAAAACCACCGCGCGCCGCCTGGCGGCTTTGGAACGACTGGTCATCGCTGAACACCCTTACGACACGCCAGAATTTATTGTGCTCGGCGTAAATGGCGGAAACAGGCGGTATCTGGATTGGTGGCGAGCGTGCGTGGTGTAACTACCCGAACGCAGGTAGCTACCTCCATCTACGACTGGCGTGTGGCGCAAGACTATAATCCATCACGCAAACCGGCTGGCTATATCCGTGTTGCGGAACACTCCTCGGGTGTTCACAACTGCCACGACGGAGCGCCGGCATGTTGCCGGCTTACACGGTCCGAACAGCCTAAGCCGGCAACAGTGCCGACGTTCCGGACTGGCGGCATTTCGTGCGGGGTATGAAATATCGGGCTGAGCCGTCGGTCTTCCTCGAAGCCTCCGTACAAATCCCGCCAAATCCTATTTGAACGAGTGTCACTCATGCGTAAATTGAAACAGGGTGAATGGATGGGACATAATGCCAGTGCTGCTCCTGCTGTTGTTCAGCATTGCGCTGAGCATCGGCTTGGGCATCGCCGTTTTGGTGGTTCGCCAGGCGCGGCGCGAGAAGTTAGCGCCAAAGCGGGAGGTGTCTGCGTTCTCAGGCTGCGCTTACGAACGTTCTTGCGAGTTCCGGCGGCCCGGCTGCTGGCTTGCGGTCAGAAGCCGCAGTTTGGCCGCGGTTCAATCCGCGCTCGGACTGCACAATCCGAAACCCTGCTCCTGGATCGAGGGATTGGCCGGCGACGAGAAGCTGTTTGTCGCGCCCCCGGTCAAGGGATGGATATTGGTGATGGGGGCCGGCCTGCCTGATCCCAGCGAGGATGTGGACGCCTGCTTCCGGTTTGTGCTGCGGCTCAGCAGAAAGCTCGGCCAGGTGCAGTTTTTTAGCGCCAGCCGTGTGCTGCATCACCATGCCTGGGTCACAGCGGACGGCGGCAGAGTCGTGCGGGCGTATGCCTGGGCGGGGAAAACCCTCTGGCAGCAGGGTGCGCGCACTTCGGCCGAAAAGGAGTTGGAGTTGAAGTGCTTTGACTACGCAGAACCTGTCGAGCCCGCAGCGTTCGGCCAGCCGGATGCCGCCTCGTTAAATGTTGACAAGGTACCGCTCTTAGCGGCCCGCTGGAGCCTGGACCCGGCGCGCATTGACCAGCGATTCCTCGAGCGGGAACGAGGGGTCGCCGGGGAGCCATCGCGGCGGTTCTGAACTAAGATTAAAACGTTGGAACCTTAAAACGCCGATCTTCGGACAGCGGTTGACGGTCTTAACGTTTTAACGGGATCTGTGCTGCCACCGCGCCCTTGCATTTTGATCAGTGTTCGAAGAAGATGGGTTTTACAACAATCCCGGAAGCCTATGTCTCTTGAATTTGAACTCCAAAAGTATCCTAAAGAAATCAAGCTCAAGGACGGGTCACGCTGCCGGCTCCGTCCGTTGCGTAAGGATGACGAAAAGGCGTTTCACCAGTTTTTCCTCGCCGTGCCAGAGCCGGAGCGGATGTTTATCAAGCATCGCGTGACCGACGTGGGGGTGATTCGTGACTGGTGCCAGAATATCGACCTCGGCCGCAACCTTCCGCTCCTGGCTTCGATGGATGGGAAAATCGTCGGCGCCGGTACACTGCACCAGCAACTCGGCGGTTGGAAACGGCACATCGGGCGCGTCAGCGTGCTGGTCCTGCCCCAATACCGCGGACGCGGTCTGGCGCGCGCCTTGGTTACGGAGATTGCCGACCTCGCCCGCGGCGTCGGGCTGGAAAAGGTCGAGGCGGAATTCATTGGCGGGCAGGAGGCGGCGGTGAAAATGTTCGCTCTGCTGGGCTTCAGTAATTTGGTCCGGCTGGAGGATTACGTAAAGGACATGCAGGGCATTTCCCACGACTACATCCTCATGGGACTTGAACTCAAGACGGACGAGGAATATGCCGGGGTCGGCTAAGCGAGTGAGGAACGTACAGTGTGGAACGCGGAATGGAGATGGTCGCCTGCCATTCTCCGCTACCTTGCGTCTTACAGTCCGCATTTGCCCATGACGTGTCCCCACTGCGGCGCGGACGTCCCGCCCAAAGCCCGAGCCTGCCCCGAGTGCGGGTCGGACGAACAGACGGGTTGGTCGGAGCAGGCCCAAACCAGCGGGTTGGATCTGCCGGAAGAGGACTTCGACTACGATGATTACGTCAAACGCGAGTTTAGCGGCGGCGGCCCGGTGCCGCGTGGCGTTCATTGGTTTTGGTGGATGGTAGCCGTGGTGCTCCTGACTGGCTTTTTAGTGTTCTGGTTCGGCCGCTAAATCGTGGATGGTCCTCAATGTCTTCCTTGCAGTGACCACGATCCAACTGAACATCAGCACTGTCGCCCCGCCGCATAGTTCCAGTCCCCGCGCCAGGCTCGCCGGCTCGTAACGGAATTGGATAGTGCCTTCTCCCGCAGGGACCACCACACCTCGGACTGCGTGGTTCGCCCGCAGTATCGGCACTGCTTTCCCGTTATAGTAGGCCCCCCAGCCGCTGTCCCACCGGTCGGCCAGCACGAGCAGCCCGGGAGTCTCCATCCGTACTGCGACTGTGACTCGGGTGGGGATTTCCTCAACGATCTCGGCTTTCCCACGGCATGAGGATGGCAAGCCTAAGGGCGACTCGACATAGGCTACGTCCCGGGGGTTGAATTGGTCGGAGCCCATCCTGGTCAACTGGCTTTTCAGGTCGGGCAGAAATTCGACCCGCCGAGGAACGAATGCACGGTCCAGCGCGTTGGAGTTCACCAGAACCCAGTAGTCCAGTCCCTGAAAAACAGGACGGGCCCCGGGCGTGGGTGCGCCGCGGAAGATCACATAGCGAACTCCTAGCATATCCAGCACGGGTGGGAGCCGGATGCTGCCGTCAGCGGTGGGGGTGACTTTCGGCACGAGGTATTGGGTGAGAGCGTATTTTGGGGTTGAGGTAGGGGGTCCGGCGGTGATTTGGAGGAGGTCCACGATGCGCGCCGGGTCCACGCCGTCATATCCTCGTAAGTCGCTCAGGCCACAGGCGCCAGCGAGAGTTGCTGGAAGACAATAGTAACCCGCGACGCGGCCGGGGGTTGACCTCGCGACTTGTTCCAATACCGGAACCGGCGGGAAGTACAACGCAGGGTCACTTTGCACATTCCGTCCATAACCGAACCAAAGAAGGTCTCCCAGCAGCACGACCCCTAAGCAGGGGAGCAGTCGCGCCTGCCAATGAGGCCGAAAGCGCAGCACCAGCCAGCCGGCTAAACCCAGGCCAGAAAGCGCTCCCGCAGCTCCGTAACGACTCGCGAACCAACTTTGGACCCGGTGCACTGCCTCCACGCTCTTAGCCCAACCCATTGGTTTTCCCTGCAAGACCGCCTGTTCGAGCTGGGTTGCAACTGGTTCCGGTGGGGAGATTGCGCGATAGATGCACCACCCCAATAGGCCCGCCAGCAGCAACGCCGGACCCCACATCCACGGCCGCCAAAGGGTTCTGGATTCTGAAATCGCTTCGAGTCCGATCGAGGCCATAGTGAGGATGGCGAAGCACGCCACGAACACGAGCCGGCTATGGGACATGAGGTTCAGCCCGGGCAGGCGCAGAACGGTAACGAGTCCTGGCACATTCAAACACCAGCTCAGGGCCAAAAACGTGATCCCGAGAAGGAAGAGGCAAAGCGCGCGGTGCCGGCGGCTGCAAAATGACAGCGGAGCCAGCAACAACGTTGCCACCACACCCGCATAAGCCGCCGCAGTGCTTTCAACCTGGTTATCCGGCACAACGCGGAAGCTGCCGGTCTTGTCAGGTCCACACGCGCCGTACATATCCGGCAGAACCACTTGCGGGAGGGCAGCGAGGCCGACGGGCGGGCGTTCTTCATCGCCGGTACTGCGTCTCTCCAGGCGAGCTCCCGTCCGACTATATTCCAGCAACGGCAGAAGATGCGGGGCCGCGAGCAAGAAGCCTAGAGTCCACGCCGCCACGAGTTTAAGCGCTGCCTGTCTGGCTCGGCTTTGGAACCACGGCTTCGGATAGGCCACATACAGGCACCACAGCGCGTACAGGCCACCCGCCGCCAAGACCTGGGCAGCGACATCCAAGTGGCCGCTAATCAGCACCAGGCACGTGACAGGGCATAGTCCCAATGGCCCCCAGCGGCTGGCGTGGCGTGCCGTTTTATCAACGGCCAGGAATAGCCAGGGCAGCCAATAGACCGAGTAGCCGGTAGGGTAGCCCTGCCAAAAGATAAAAAAGGCGGTGAGCGGATAACACCAGGCTGCGAGGGCCGCCGGCCAAAACCCAACCCCGAGGGCGCGCCGAAAAAATAGGTATGCGCCAAGGCCTGCAACCAGAGCGGCGAACATCTGGGTCCACGCGAGCACGATCGGCGAAGCAATGCACAGTTGTGGCGCCATGAATGGGGAGAACTTCGGTTCGATGAAAGGCGAGCCGGCGAACTCGTAAGGCAGCCACCTTGGAAACCGGCCGGCATGGACTTCCGAAACGGCGAAGCGCCTGGCCGGCTCAAAAACGCAGACCAGGTCTTGCAGGTAGATGTTCTGGACCTCAGGCTGCGCAACACAGAGCGTGCGCGGCAGGTAAAAACCGGGATACGCCAGGATATCCAGCGGCAATAGGATTTTCTGGCCGATCAAAGAAGGACCATAAAGAACGGCTTGCCCGAAAATGATGCCCGCGAGAAAGATGAACAGTTTGGTCAGGCGGTGGTTCACTCAGGGAGAGTGTCGAGGAGGGTGAGCGGTCAGAAACACTCGCCCCAGAGCCCTGGGCGCTTACCCCTCATTTAGTCTGCGTCGCGACCTTGGCGGTCTCGATCAGCTCCCAGAACTTGGGATTCTGTTGGAGGGCTTCGTCCTCCTGCATTTTGAGGCCGGAGCGGAAGAAGAAATCCTTGAGGGTATGCCGGCTCAGGATGCGGTGGACAACCACGCCCAGTTCATGGCGCTCGAAATAGACCCGATAATCGCCCACGCGGAAGCGGTGCAACGTGCGGCCGGCGCGTTCGAGTTTGCCGAACTCATCCAGCTCGGTGTGCATGACTTGCTGAGGCAGTCCGCGGAAATCGCCGAGGATCTGAAGTTGCAGCTCCTTGGGCATGCGCGCCAACTCAGCCGCGCTGGTCGGGTTGAATATGATTTGGAAGGGAGCCATGGGATGTTGAGGGTTGCGTCAGTTTTGGTAGCGCGTACGGGAATCGAACCCGTCTTTCAGCCTTGAGAGGGCCGTGTCCTAAACCGATAGACGAACGCGCCAATCGGGCTGCTGCAATGCTACCCGCTGCCGGCGCGTTGTCAACGCAGGTTTGGCATTGAGTCTGCGCGCACATGAGAGGAGGATTTGGGTGGACTCGATGTTCGTCAAAAAAAGCCGTTCCGCATCACACGGAACGGCATTTTTCAGCCAGGCACTGTCTGTTTTGCCTAGGCCGTAAAGGACTTGCCACAGCCGCAGCTTTGGCGCGCGTTGGGGTTGGAGATTTTGAACCCGCCTGCGGTGAGGCTGTCGCTGAAATCAACGACGGCGCCACGGATGTATTGAAGGCTGAAAGGATCGACAAGCACCGAGACACCGTGCATTTCCGCGGAGAGGTCATCGGGCCGCTTTTCGTCAAAGGTCATCGAGTATTGCATCCCGGAACAGCCGCCCTGCTCAACGTAAACGCGCAAGGATTTGCCCGCGTTCTCCGGTCGTTCCAACAGCGCTTTGACTTCGCCGGCTGCGCTGGCCGTGAGAAGCACTACCGGATCGATTGCTGCAGCGACATCCATATCAATTTCTGGCTCAAGCTAAGCCCCGGGGGCCGGACTGTCAAACGGGCCCGCGGGGATCAATTCTGACCCCGAGCGAGTTGTTCCTGAGCCTTGAGGGCCTTAATCTTGTCTTCGAGCCGCAGCACCGGGAATTTCTCCAGCAGAGCCTCGCACAAGCGCCTGGCTTGGCCGGGCTGCTTCATTGCTTCGCAGATGCGCACAGCTTCGGTGCCGGCTTTCATCGTCCAAAAGTCGTCCGCCGTTTCCCCGTCGCGCAGGAAGCTCGGGCTTTCGAAAACGTCGAGATACTGGTCGCGGGCGAGGGTGAGCAAAGCGACCCGGTTGGTTGAGGTGGGTTGTTGGGCAAGTTTTTCAAAGGTGAGACCCAGGCCGACTTTGGCGTCGGCGCGGGCGACGGCGTCCGCCACGGGAGAGTTGACCACCTGCAGGAAGGCGTTGGTGGCGCCGGCGTAGTCTTGCGATTGGAGAAAGCAATGGGCCTTGGCGCCCAGAGCCAGAACGGCGATGGGATTGGTCGGACACAGGTAGCCGACCTGGTCGTAGGCGTTGAGGGCTTCTTTGTAATCGGAGAGCTTGTTGGTCGAGGACTGGCTCACGAGCGTATCGCCGAACGCGAAGAAGGCCTGGGCGCGTAGTTCGATCGGGCAGTTGGTATTTTCCGCCACCCGGCCGAAATAGTCCTTGGCATCGTTCCAGGAGGATCGGGCGAACGCCGAGCGGCCGGCCATCATTCGCGCCTCGTAGGTGAGCTTGGAAACCGGCCAATTCGTGTTCTGGTAGCACCACTGATAATTCTCCTCGGCCTTCTGAAAATCGGGCAGCCGGTAATAGTAATCGCCGACCCACAATTGGGCCCGCAGGGCGAGTTCATTCGTCGGAAAACGAGCGATAAAGTTGGTAAACTGGGCGAGGGCATTCGTATCGTGTCCCGCCTGAAAGTTGGCACGCGCGCGCGCGTACTCGGCGCGCGCCAGGGCTTCGTGGTTGGTGTGGGCATTCACCCAAGCGTCGTACTCCCGGATGGCCGCGTCCCACTGGTTTTCCTGTTCGTAAGTAGCCGCGATCGCCAACTCCAGCTCCGGCAGCAAGCCCGTCTGTGGCACGGCCTGGACAAAATCCTGAAACATCTCGCGAGCCCCCGCCGGATCGCTCTTGCCGACAACCTGGCCGGTGGATAGCACGGCGCGGTCGGTGTAAAAGCCGCTCGGATACGAGGCGCGCAGTTTGGCAAGAGCGTTGCTGGCAGCCGGGAGGTTCGTGGCGTCGAGCCCGGCGCGGACGATATGGTAAAGTGCGGGCTCGAAGAGGTTTGTTTTTACCTCAGGAAGGCCTTCAAACTTGTCGAGCACGGTTGTATAATTAGAGATAGCGGCGATAAAGTTCGCGCGCCGGTGCTCCGCGTCGGCCGGCTTAGAATAGCCGATGGCTTGGCGGTACTCCGCGTCGGCCAGCTTAAAATAGGCGATGGCTTGATCGGCCGAGAAGGGAAGCTGGTCCGCCGCAGCCTGAAAGGCGGCTTGGCTCGCGAGGATGCTGCCTTCCCGCCAAAAGCACCAGCCCAGATACAAATCAGCCCGGCCCAGAAGCAAACTCCGTGGGAACCGGTTAGTAAAACTCTCCAAAGACGCGAGCGCCTGCTGAAGGCAGTTGGTGGCGGCCAGCAGATTCGTCACCAGCGTCGAAACCACGTTCGTGCACTGCCCGGACTCGTATTGTCGGAGGCGAAGCTCCCCAAGGGTCAAGAGGGCCAGGTCAGCCGACTCAGCAGCGGGATACTGGGTCAGGAATCTTTCCAAGACTCGGGCAGCTTCGTCGAGGCGGTTTTGCTTAAGGTAAAGTTCGGTGATCTTGAGCAAGGCCTGGCGCTGGCGTTCCGCAGGAAAGACGTCCGCCAGGTTCCTTTGGTACATGGCTATAGCCTCCTCGGTGCGGCCGAGCTGTTCGAGCAAGCCGGCTTGGAAGGACACGGTCTGAGCCTGAAACTCGCGTCTGCCGGCAGCGGCGGCCAGCGGCGGAAGATTGGTGCTGAGGTCCCAGGCCTCGGGGAGGTGCTCGCGAGCAAGCAGAATTCGGCAGCGAAGGAATTGTCGCTCCCAATCAACCTCTGGCTGGAGCTGGAGCGTGTCGAACGGAAGCAGAGCGGCATCAGCTGCATCGAGGCTGGCCTGGCCCAGATAGGCTTCGCTGAGGAGCAACCCGCCACGGATGACCAACTCGCTTGTGGCATTGGTGCCGGCAGGGAGCTGGAACGGACCATTCGGCGGCCGCAGAATCTGAATAACGCGCGGCCATTGAGCAAGCTTCGAACAGGCGGTCGCCGCTCGAACCGCCGCGTTCAGGCGATTGGTGGAGCCAGGAAAGTCGCGAATTAAGGTCTCAAAGCCGTCAGCAGCTCGTTGGAGGTCGCCTTTGCGAAACAGGGTTTCGGCCCGCCAAAAAGCATAAAGATCGGCCAGCTTGCCAGCCTGGGCTTGATGGCTCGCCAGCAATTCCAGTGCGCCGGGATAGTTGCCTTGCTGCAGACGTGCTTCTGCCTGATACAAAAAGGCCTCCGGCAGGCGCGCGGAATTCGTATAGCTTTTCGCGAACTGGGCGAACTCTGACTCCGCGCGATCCCAAATGGAAAGATTGAAATCACCGGCGGCAGCCTCGAGGGCCGCTTTCTCCGACGCACTCGCCGCCCAAAGGCTCGGCGCAGCCGTAAGCAACAGGCCGCAAACTACAATCCATCGGCAGACGATGCCCATAAAGCACCGAATTTAGGCCAGGAGCAATGCAGAAGGAAGGAGGAAGTGATGCTTGAAAGATGAAACATGAAGTGTGATGCGCGGTTTATGCCTAAGATTGGAGGCATCCGGCATCAGAGCACCCCAATACGCCATTACTCCATCACCCCTCATCGCAGGGTCCCCCTCACTTGTTGAAGCGGAAGTTGGTCAGGTCGTAGTCCTGTATGAGGTATTGCTTGGTTTCGAGGCGTTGTTTCCCTGCGCGTTTCGCTTGAGTCTCGCCACCGGCGGCCACGAAATCGGCGAAGTTGATGATCTCGGCACGGATGAACCCCTTCTGTAAATCGGTGTGGATAGAGCCGGCGGCTTCCCAGGCCGAGATGTTCTTGCGGATTGGCCAAGCCCGGTTTTCCTTCCCGCCTACCGTCAGAAAGGAGATATACCCGGCCTCCGCGAAAGCCCGCAGCAGCAGCTCATCCGGGGTTTCAAGCTGTGCGCGAGTCGCGACCACGATGGGTTTGTTCGTAAAGAAATGATGCGCGGCGACTGCCTGCAAGTCTTGCGGCGTCAAACCGGCGCTGAACAGAAACTTTTCGCTTTCGAGAAACGAGTTGATTTTCTGCAGCGCGGCGCGCTCGTCCGCCAGCGGATCGCGACCCAGCCGGGTTTCCACGAACTCCAAATCCTTCAGGATCAGGTCGGCTTTATTCTCTTCCAGGACCAGGATCGCATCGGCATCCAGCAATTGGTCCTCGCCAATAACGTCCACCTGCGCGTAAGCTTTTTTGTCGGCTTCGACCAATTTGTCCGCCAGGTCAAGCCGCGGATCTTTCAGGTTGTGTTTGCCGAGTTTGAGGTCGGTGAAACCAAAGAGAGCGATTTTCATATGGGGTGGTGATGGGTGAGTGGTGGGTTGCTTATGAGGAGTACCTATTACTGATTACCGGCCACTGGTTGCTTTAGTACGCGCTTGAGATACTGGCCGGTGTGACTCGCAACGGAGCGAGCGACGGTTTCGGGAGTGCCCTGGGCAACGATTTCGCCCCCCGCGTCACCGCCCTCAGGGCCCAGATCGATAAGCCAATCTGCGGTCTTGATGACGTCGAGATTATGTTCGATGACCAGAAGGGTGTTGCCGGAGGCACGAAGCTTGAAGAGCACTTCGAGGAGCTTGGCGACGTCGTGAAAGTGCAAGCCCGTGGTGGGTTCGTCGAGAATGTAGAGAGTGTGGCCCGTGGCCTTGCGGCTCAACTCGGCCGCCAGTTTGACGCGCTGCGCCTCGCCGCCGCTGAGGGTGGTCGCCGCCTGGCCCAGACCAATATACCCGAGGCCAACCTCGGCCAGGGTCAGCAAAGGCTCATAAATCTGGGGCACGGCGCGGAAGAACGTGACCGCCTCGTCCACGGTCATGTCGAGCACGTCCGCGATGTTCTGGCCTTTGTAACTGATTTCGAGCGTTTCGCGATTGTAACGCCGGCCATTGCAGGCCTCGCAGGTGACATAGACCGGCGGCAGGAAATGCATCTCGATCTTGATCAAGCCGTCGCCCTGGCACTTTTCACAACGTCCGCCTTTGACGTTGAAGCTGAAGCGGCCGGATTCGTACCCGCGAATCCTGGCGGTGGGTAGGCGTGCAAACAAATCACGGATGTGGTTGAACATGCCGGTGTAAGTGGCTGGGTTGCTGCGCGGCGTCCTGCCGATTGGCGTCTGATCGATCACGATGACTTTGTCGAGGTTCTCGAATCCCTTCATGGCACGGTGCGCGCCGGGACGCTCCTTGGAGCCGAAAAATTTCCGAAACAACGCCCGCCGCAGAATATCATCCACCAGTGTGCTCTTACCCGAACCGCTGACGCCGGTCACACAGGTCAAGGTGCCCAACGGGATGCGCACGTCGATGTTCTTCAAGTTATTCTCGCGCGCGCCCAGCACTTCGAGCCAGCCGCGCTCCGGCGCAGGTTTGACACGCTGGCGGGGAACGGGAATCGACAGTTCGCCGTTGAGGTATTTGGCGGTCAATGATTGCGGATGGGCCAGCACCTCAGCCTGAGTGCCAGCCGCGACCAGTTCACCGCCACGCACACCCGCGCCCGGGCCGAGGTCGAGAATATAATCGGCATGGCGGATCGTGTCGGCATCGTGCTCGACGACGAGCACAGAGTTGCCGAGGTCGCGCAACCCTTCGAGGGTGCTCAGCAAGCGGTCATTGTCACGCTGATGGAGGCCGATGCTCGGCTCATCGAGAATGTAGAGCACACCCACCAACCCGGCGCCGATCTGCGTAGCCAGGCGGATGCGCTGGGCTTCGCCGCCGCTCAACGTGCCGCTCTCGCGGTCGAGGGTCAGGTAACCTAAACCGACGTTCTTCAGAAAACCGAGCCGGGCCCGGATTTCCTTGACGACGTCATGGGCAATTTTCTCCTGGAATTCAGTGAGCTTGAGGGTGGCGAAAAACTCGTCGGCCTTTTCTACCGAAAGGGCGCACACGTCCATGATGGAGAGGCCGGGGAGGGCGGGGTGCGGTGCGTGGTGGGTGATGCGTGACGGATGATTGGCGGGCGATGATTGGGGCGCGACGTTGTCTGGCGACGAGAGGTCGCGTGCCGCGAAGTGTTCCCTGTCGTTGGCACCCCCCAAACGGACGGCAAGGATTTCGGGCTTGAGCCGTCGGCCATTGCAGGCGTCGCAGAATTGGGGGCTCATGAAGGCCTTCAGGCGGTTGCGGGTGAACTCGCTTTCGCTCTCCTGGTACAAGCGCTCCAGGTTCGGCACCACGCCCTCGAACGGGCGGGTGATTTTGCTCAGTTTGCCCGCACGCCAAAAGGTGAACTCGACCTCGGTTTGGCCCGAGCCGTGAAGCAGCGCCTGTTTAAAATCCTCCGGGAGATCCTTGTAGGGCGCCTCCAGGCTCTGCTGGTAATGCCCGGCGACGGCGCGCAGCAACGCTTTGTAATAGACGACCATCCGTTTGCCGCCGCGGCGCCACGGCAGGACCGCGCCCTGTTCGAGCGATTTCTCGGGATCGGGCACGATCAAGCCCTCGTCGAAAACCATCTTTTGCCCGAGGCCATGGCAGACCGGGCACGCGCCGGACGGGGCATTGAACGAGAAATGCTTCGGCGTCAGCGGCTCGTAGCTCTTGCCGGTGGCCGGACTGAGATTACGGTTGGAATGGAGGGTTTCGAGCCAGGGACTGGAAAGCTGACTGGTGATGCGCGGGGCCTGCGAGATGAGACTAACGCCTGTATGCGAAACGCCGCCTTCGGGGATTGGAGTTTGAGTCGGAACCTCGGCGGCAGCGGACTGCGCAGCACGGGTTGCAGGCTGTCCGTCCGAGGCTTGGTGCAGCGTGAGCAGAACGCCGTCGCCCCACTTAAGCGCAGTTTCGACGGAATCGCTCAACCGAATCCGGATTCTTTCGTCGAGTACCAGCCGGTCCACGACCGCTTCGATCGTGTGCTTTTGTTTCCCGTCGAGCTTGACGCGAACGCCGTTGGCCAACTCGACCAACTCACCATCGATGCGAGCCCGGACAAAACCCTCCCGCGAGAGTCGCTCGACGACATCGCGAAATTCGCCCTTTTGTTCGCGCACGACCGGGGCCAGGAGCATGACTCGCGTGCGAGGCGGCAGGGAGAGTATCCGGTCCACTATATCACTGGTGGATTGGCGGACGATAGGCACCCCGGTCTCCGGGCAGTAAGGCTGCCCCACGTGGGCATAGAGCAGACGGAGGTAGTCGTATATCTCCGTCGTAGTTGCGATGATGGAACGGGGGCTCGAGCCCGATCCGCGCTGCTCAATGGCGATTGCCGGAGAGAGACCCTCGATGAAGTCCACGTCCGGCTTTTGCATTTGGTCCAGGAACTGGCGGGCATAGGCGGAAAGGGACTCGACATACTTGCGCTGGCCTTCGGCGTAAATCGTATCGAACGCAAGGGAGGATTTGCCCGAACCGCTCAGGCCGGTAATGACGACCAGCTTGTCGCGCGGGATATTGAGCGTGAGGTTCTTGAGGTTGTGCTCACGCGCGCCGCCGATCCTGATGAATTGCTTGCTCACAGACCCGAATTCTCCGGTTAAACAATCGATAACTCTACCGGGCAAACTCGAGGAAGCAAAGAAGAACTGCTGTCAGAACAAGCCCAAATCCTCAGCAAATGCCACAAAGACTCAGCACGGATGGCAGCGACCGAGCACGGTGGAACCCGCACGCCTTGTCGGTCTCGCTGCGGAGCGGAGGCGTGCGTGATGCGAGTCACGCATCACACGTTACGTCTCGTCTTGCGCCGGACGGCCCAACCCACGCCGCCGAGGCTGAGCAGGGCCAAGGCGGAGGGTTCGGGAACCACTGGCCGGTATTGAAAGTTGGGGCCAAGGAGCAAAGTGTTGTTGGCGCTGACCGAACCGGGATAAACAAAGCCAGGAGTCCCCGTCGCTGAACCCAGCAACTGAAGATCTGGCGAGAGGGTAGCAGAGCCATCAACGCCCTGAGTGACGAGGTTGAGCAATACACTACCGCTGGGTGAATATATTCCGACCACGTAGGTACTCCCCGCGTTAAGGAAAACCTGGTTAATCGCGGCATAGAGCGTGAAGTTCAGCAGCGGGTTGGTGGAAGCGATTGAGGCCGAGGCCAACAACTGGCCGCCATTGGCCCACAAGCCTACCTGCATATTCCCCTGACCGTTGGGGCCAGAAACCAGATACTGCAGACAGCCGAGGTTAGTGACGGCCATGTTGATATTGGGTTTGAAAGCCCAGCCGCCTGTGCCCGACAAGAAACCTGCGGCAGCGGGAAGCGTGTAGCTCGACACCGCTTCGGAAGTTCCCTGCGCTTGGGCGCTGCAGATCGCCCCGATGAGTGCGAAGATCCTCAAGATGTTTCTCATAATTCCTTCCTGACGTTGCGAATATGATTATCTTACCGTGGGGCTGCATGATTGCAAGCTACAAGTTGCATTGACTTAAGGCACCAATTGCAAGCGGTAATATCGCGCCTGCCGTGGTCTCCCGGATTGGGAACCATCGTCCACGAACGAGAACGAGCTGTTGGCGGATGTGACAATATTGGTAAAAGCGTTCCAGGTCGCCGGGTTGAGGGAAGGGGTCCAGTGGACGCTGAATTGACTGTTCGTGGGAGCGGTCCACTTCAGCACCATATTCCCGGTCGAGGTCGAAAGCGCAGAAATCAGCACGGGCGGAGGCGTAACCACGATGCCCTCGTGGACACGAAAGAAATGAAACGGTGACGGCAGGGCGACGCAATAAGTGGTGAGGACATCGTTCGCGGTGACGGTAGGGGAGACGGTGGTCCAGTTGGTGTCCTGGAGACTAGCCTTGCCTTGGACGAAGTAATGCACTCCGGGCAGAGAGGTCCAGGAGAAACAGAAATCGTTGCTGGTCGCAGACTCGTTCGAGACCGTAATGTTGGTTCCGAAGGTCGAAAACTCAGTGGCCAGGATGGAGTAGGCTGCTGGAAGACCGGTCACGTTGACGGCCGCCAGGAACCAATTCCCGGGCGTCAGAGGGACGGGGCTGGAATAGTCATAAACAACCACCAGTTCATCGTTCGTGCCGGGATTGGCGCTGAGGTAGTCGTAAGCAGCAAGCGTTGGCAGTGGCAAGCCTTTGCGCGCGATCAAGGTCATGTCGGCGGTGGGGCCGTTGATCTCGAACTGGGCGCGCACCGCGTTAGTGGAAACGACGTAGAGGTAATAGTCAGCAGAGTTACCGGGGCCGGGATTGGTGTTGGGATAAGGAATTGCGTCTTGCAGGACGACGACGCTGCCCACGTCAAAACTCACCTGTAGATCGAACGTCACCGCGGCGAGGTTGGTGTTTTGCACGCCGAGATAGTAGCGCGCGCCTGGAGTCAGGCGCGGCGTGCCATTCGTTTGGAGCAACCTGGAGCCGCCTGTGGAATTGAGCAGCAGCGCAAAATCGCCGGCGTTGGTGCCCGCCGGAGGAGCGGTCTGGTTGAACCAAACGTGCACAGGAGCGGTCGCAAACACCAGCGTGTTCGAAGCGAAACTGGCCCAACCGGGAACATCGACTGTAAACCATTGGATTTGCCCCGCCCCCAGAGCATTGGTGCTCGCCAACCCTGCAGCCAGTGGCAGAGGGACCGGCAGCGAGCTGCGCAGGAGCAGGCCCAATTGCCAGCTCAACAATAGCGGCGGCGGATCGGTTGCGCCGGCACGGGTGTCCGAAATCTCGAGCGTCCAGGACCCGCGCGCTGGCTCGCCGGCCAGCATGTCCAGGCTTTCCTCCGGAAGATAAAACAGGCCATTCGAGGGCGCCGATATTGTTCCGAGATAATTGAAGTTGGTGAACGGGGCTGGCGCAAATTTGATCGGGACGACGGCCAGGTTGGTGTTTTCGCAAAAAGTCAGGAACAACGGGTCCACCCGCGTTGAAGTCAACTTGTAAAACCAGGCAGTGTTGGTGTTCGGGTTGCCGCCTTCGTTCATGATGACCGTGATGAGGGTCGAACCCCCGGGGCCGTAATGGATATTGGTGACGCCCGCAAAGCTGACCAGGCCCGAGTCCCAGATAAGCTGGCCTTCGTAATAGAGGTGCATCGTGTCGGGAAGCGCGTAAAAGTCGTAATTAATTGTGAGCGTGCCGGCCGTCTGGCCGGTATCAAAGACGTTGGTGACTGCTTCGGGACCACCAGCAAATGAAACCGGCGTTACATTCGTTGTGATCAACTCTCCGCCCAGACCATTGGTGGTGGCGCCCCCGCGGTTCTCCTCCAGCAGGATTCGGGTGCCTTTCGGGCTGACTAGGTGCAAAACCAGATCGGAGACCCGCGGATGATCAATGCGCACGCCAACGGCAACAGAGCTGATGGCGTCGGCATTGGTCACCTGGATGCTCGAAGACGTGACCGCATCATCCAGGATGGAAACGGGTCCTGGCGACATGAAGATGTTAGGGGAAGGTGGGTTCGGGTTAAGGACGAGGGTAGCGAGGCTGTTTACCGAAACGGACGCGGTGTCCTGGTTGCAGAGGCGCAACACATAAGTCCCAGCATTCAGCGGCGGATGGCTGGCATCATCGGCGGTTAGAGTCGCCGAGGCCCCGGCGCCAGTTATCACAAGCGTGAGGCAAGCAGTGGTTGCTGCGTCAACCGGACAAAGCTGCAACGAAAGCGGCCCCTGCCCGGCGACCAGGCTTACGGATGCGGTCACGTTGCTGGCCTGGGGCGGCACGTAAAGGAAATCCTGGCGACAGGCGCCGGGCAGGATTGTTGCGCTAACGCCCGCGGCAAGGTCGGGTTGCCGTTCGAGGAACAAAGTAAGACTCTCGTTGGTGCCCGGCTGGTTGGTACCTTCCATCGTAAGCCGCCATTGACCAAGGCCCGACACGACATCGAAAACGCGTAAACTGCCTGGGCCATCTGTCGGCTGCACGCCGGGAATATCCCCTTCCCCGCTGTCATCGTAGATGAATGACTGCTGAACGGCAGGCCCGGTCGGAGAATGCTGGTTGAGGGCAACCGAGGCGTTGTCGTGCGTCAGAGTGCCGACCAGCTCCGCCAGGTTCGGATGCGTGAGGGTGTTGGTGACCACCACGCGGCGCACTGCCATCGGATTCAGGTCCAGGCAGAACAGGTCGGCAATCCCAGGCCGCGAGGAGCTGCCTCCGGGAAGCCTGGCCGGAGCCGGAAAACCACGCAAAACCTCGTTGCCCAACCCATCGTCCTGCGCGAACGGCAGCTCGCTAAAGTCAGCTAACAAGCCATATTCGGCCGCTTCCTGGGACTCGGATTTGACGCCGATGTAATACATGCCGGGGGTCGCATTGGAATAGACGATAGTTTCCGCTCCTCCACGACTAAGGGACATCTCCGCCCCCGCGAGGACTGCAGGGTCGAGATTGGTCAGCCCGTGGTCGCGCGAAACGTAAAGGTCGATATCTGCCTCCTGGCGCGTCGCATTGGTGGGGCCAATGGTCGCCGTTACGCCACCACGCGGCAGTGCGATCGTCGCGGGCAGGAAGGTGAGAAAAACAGCGTTGGTGAAAGCGGTTTCGTTGGTAAGCACGTAGAAGTGCCATTGGCTTGGCGAGCCGATCGTGAGCACTGCGTTGGTAAAGCCCGGTAACGGCATGGAATTCGTGTCCGGTAGCGGTGCGTTGGCGCCGACTCGCTGGTGCAGCATAACAGTCCCCCAATCAACCGGGCTGGCGTCGAACGTGTTGCTGATGACCGTCAGCAGCGGCGCGCCGGCCGACACTGTGGGGGCGTCTGTGACGCTGAGCGCGTCCGCCACCTGACCGTCGGCGCTGGACATAACCAGCGCATAATCCTGAACGATAGCATTGGTGTTCGCGGTGACTGCGTTGACGTTGACGCGCCGTGCCAGCACGGTGACGGAATAGTTCGCGTCCAGCGGTGGTGCGAGGTAAACATTCTCGACGTTGTTGACGGAGTCGAGATTTGGCGCAAGTTTCGTTTGCCACGCGAGGTTGAATTGTGAGCCGGGGGGAATGTCGTTGCCGAAAAAGACGCTGCCGGTGTCGAGGTTGGTGATGAGCAGGTCGAGGTCGTTGACAAGCTTCAGGCTGGCCAGCGGGCTGGCCGGGGGGTCGGTCCAGGCGAGTGTGAAACGCAGCGGCTGGTTCCGCGCGGACGGAGACAAAGCCACATAGCGCGTTTCGGATTGTCCAGTGGCCAGCGCGTTAAGCGGATCCTGATCGAAGAGAACCATGGGGTGGGCGGTAGCACCAATGTTGGTCAACGCGGCCGGCGCGCTGTTAGGCAATCGGATCATTCCCCAGCCTTGAAAATTCGTAGGGCCGGTAGCCTGCACGTCGTAAGGGCCGCCCAGGGAGCGGGCGCCGTTAATCAAAAGGGCTTTCATCAGCGCCGGACTGTTGGTGCGGCCCACGCGCGCTCGAAAGAATTCCTGCATCAACGCGAGCGACCCGGACACATCCGCCGCCGCCATGCTGCTGCCGGACTCAAACCTATAAAACGGGCCAAGCGGCTGGTTCAGATTGCTCAGCACCTCGAAGTAGTTGGCGTCTGGCGAGGCGCTAAAAGCGTTGTTGGTGTCGGCGTAGTACGCGGGCTCGGCCCATCCGGTAGAGCGTGCGGAGAGGATGAACGTCCCGGGCGCGACCACGTCCGGTTTGAACCGGCCGAAATCCCCCTCAACACCGATTCCGACATTGCCGCGGCTCGAAAAACTGGCGACCTGGTTCGTTCTGTCGGTCATCGCCAGCCACGGAATATTCGTTTGGCACATAGTCGTGGCGCCGTTGGTGGTGCAGGTCCACGTCGCGTTCGTGATGAGCCTGAGTTGCTCCAGCGCTCCGACCGTGATGACGTTCTTCGCCGTTCCGGGCGATTGAATGGTGTCCGGACGGCCGCCGCTCCCGTTATCGTTTCCTTCTCCGGAATTGCCTGCGGCAAAAACGAACAGCAATGGCTGCGACCCGGGCACGCCGGGCAAGGCGTCCCGAACCGCTGCGTCATAGCTGGCCGCCGCCAGGTCGTACTCGTTATCATTTGAATAATGCCAACTGTTATTCGAGATGAGCGCATTGGTTTGCGCGGCGGTTTGCTGCAGGTAAGCATCCCCGCCGGCCGGGCCGGCGCCCATAGCGGCCGTCATCGAGAACAGGGTCGCCCCAGGTGCCTTGCCGCGGAATTGGAACGCCACCGGCGGCAGACTGGAGCCCGGCGCACTGCTGACGGTTGTGGACTGGACGCCACTGCCCGCGATGATCCCGGCAACATGTGTGCCGTGCCCGTTGGCATCGACACCGCTGCCAGGAGAGTCAAAAAACACGCGGCCCGACAAATCCGGCTGGGCAGCGTCCACACCGCTGTCGTTGATATTGATCAGCACATTCGTGCCGGTGAGGCCAAGGTAATTGGAAGAGGTGAGCGCGTCCGCAGCAACCGCTACGGTGACGCGGCTCAAGTCATTCGCCGGCGTGCGCGAGCGCGACAATTCTATCTCCTGAACCCCGGGCAAACGGGCAAGCGCCGGCACTTGCCCGAGCGAAGTTCGCACCTTGAGCCAGCGCCCGAACGGTGAGGGTTCTTCCGCGACGATGTCCACGTTGAAACCTCTAAGCGCGCCGAGCGCAGTATCGTGAGCGGCTGCGAACAGTAGAACATTCAACGCGAGCGGTGCTGCGGGAGAACCTCCCGGCCTTGAACCGTGAACCGCCCCCTGCCCCCCTGGCTCCGGCTGCTCCAGAACCAACGCCAGCAAAGAAGGCTTCAGCTTGTAGTACGGCTCGTATGGAAGGACCGCCTGGACTTCCGGGGAGGCGGCCACGCTTCGCGCCACGCTGGCGGAAGCTTCAACGAGGTAGGCGTTGTTGGGGATGTAGGCGGTAATGACACCGCCCGCTCCCTCCAGAACCGACCGGAAGGCTCGGTCGATAGGCAAACGGGATTGAACGATGTAACTGCCGGGTTCGGCCTGGGAGCGCAAACTGGCGGGGATCGGCAGGGCAAGTGGCTGCTCGGTGTCGAGCAGCGCATTTTCCAGCAGGATGGCCCGGTCATTCCGAGCCAATTGACCTGGCGTCCGGGTGGTGTTGCTGAGTCGATGAGGAAAACGGGACGCGGAAGCCGGGACGGCGTTGCCCGGGAGGACCGCGCTGCGCGTAAGCGACTGCTCAGCAGCGACGCGCGCAGGCGGAAACACGCGGTCTCGGCTATGATTAGGCCATCGGTAGGCGCCGAGGCGCAACAGAACGGTCAATACCAACAGGCCCGACCAGAGCCAAATCAACGGGCGCCAGCGCATCTGATACGATTCTCTTATAGGCTAAACAGACGCAGGCTACGAAGCAATTCATTACGGTATCAGGCGGTAGAATTTCGGCTTCGGGCCGATAATGTCATAAACCACGTATTCATTGCCCTCGACCGTCACTGGAAGGTTCGCGTTGGCCCACGGTCCCGTCACTGGAGAAGCCGTCGAAAACTGCAGGGTCTCGCCTGGGAAGTTGGTGGACCACGAGATCCGCACCAGGTTGTTGGTCGCCAATCGGATAAACAACTGAGGCTGCGGCAGATAATTCTGCGGAACCTGGATGACTCGATAGAACCCGATGCCACTCACTGGGATGGGCACAACATCCGTGGTAAGTGGCGTAGTCGCCCGGATCGGCAAGCCGACATCCGCCCAGGTTGCCGGAGACAGGCTGGGTGTAAACTGCACCAGGTAGGCCTCGCCTACGACTGAGTTCCATTGGAACAGGAGGCCGCCCGGTGGCGTGCGCATCCGTGACAGTTGCGCCTGGATTGGCTGCGCGCTGCGCAGCATGAGATTACTCTGAACCACCGCGCGCAGCGTGTAGGCCACGTTCGTGGATTCATTGTTGAAGATGCCCAGGAACCAGTTGCCGCGCAGGTCCGGAACGTCGGCACTGGTCCGCAGCACGATTTGCTCCGGCGCACGGCCCACTTCAAAGCTCCCGTCAAAGTACGCCGCCATGCCCGGCACCGTGTCCCGCTGCAATACCAGGTCGGCGTCACCCGATAGATTATACATCTCGAACAGGACGGCATCGACGAAGTTCGTGATTTGCAACTGGAAGAAGAACCACTCCGGCGGGCCGGGCGGCGCGACAAACTGGTTGGTAAAATCCGCCACGAAAGGCACTCCATTGGTCAGGGGGATAATAATCGGGTAATTCGTCGCCGTGGCGTAGCACGCCTGCACAATGAACGGCACGTTCGTGTACGTGTTATTGAACACCCCCACGTACCAGCGGTTGGTCTGGATCGGGAACGGCGTCGTATTGGTCGTGACCAGGACCACGTCGTTATTCGTGTCAGGCTGGCTGCTGATGTAATCGAAATGGGTCAGGTCCGGCAGCGGCAGATGCTGGCTCAGCACCACGGTAACGTTGCTGCCCAGGCCGACGTAATTGCTCTGGACGCCCGTCAACAGGAATACCACCTCCCGCGCCGGCAAGCCCGGCGGTACCGCGTTGGTCGGCACATCGAATTGGAAATAGCGCGGGATGCCCGCCTGCCACACGAAGTTCGACAGCGGCTCGCAATTGGTCAGCGAAAGGATATCGAAGGTTACTTCGTAGGCAAACGTCACCGCCACCGGGTTGGGATTGGTCACGGTGAGGTAATACGGCTGGCCCGGGACCATATACGGCAGGCTGTTGGTATTTGTGGAAAGAACGTTCGTGCCGCTAGTCACCGGCGGCCAGAAGATCGCGTTGATGGTTGAACTCGGCGCTTGATTGTTCAGGGCCCAAAGAACGCCGACCGGCAGCGGGTTGATGAGCGCTCGGTCCGCCGCAAACTCCAGAATGTTCGTCGCGTCGGTCGCCCACTGTGGCACCTCGACCACGAAGTTCTGGAACCCGAAAGCTGCCAACGTGTTCGTGTACGGTATCCCGTGAACCAGGTGGATCACCGGCGGCGGATTGCTCGGCAGCAACACAAAGTTGAGCTGCCAGTCCAGCAGGGTAGGCAGCGCATTGGTTAAGGCGATGCCCGTGCGGGTGTCCCACATCTCCAGTTTCCAGACACCGAAACCATCCTCGCCGTTAAGCACCGACAATGATTCCTCGGGAAGGTATGTCAGCTCCTCCGGCAATTCAGTCAGTGTGATCCCATCGACAATGGTCCCCGGTTCCAGACTCTGGAGCTTCAGGATCGTATTCGTTTGCAGCGCCGTAAAAACAAACGAGTGGTAGGTCCAGGTGGCGTTGTCGCCGTAGCCCACATCCGTCAGGATATCATTGAGCGAGACGCTGAGCTTCGCCAACCCGTGCGCCGGCAGGACGCGGAAATCGGCCTTTCCGGCGGCGCCGGCCGCCGCAATCGCGGCGATTTCCGGGTCAGTCAAAGCGCGGCCATAGACCGACAGCTCATCGATGTACCCATAGAATTCCTGCGAATTATCGGCGCGGCTGCGCGCGCCAATGGAAACACCGGGGCTGAACGCCGGGTTGAGATCGCTGAAGGGACCCTGGGAGGTGAAATCCGTAGGAATGAAGCCAACAATTGGGTCTTCGAGGAATACCTCCTGATTCTCGGCCCTGAGGAGCTGGCCATTGAGGTAGAGCCGGAGCTGGTTGGTTGGCCAGGGAGCGTTGTTGGTCCATTGCACGTTTCGCTCGAACACCGCCGCGATATGCTGCCATCGATTCGCCACCACCGGCTGAGTCGCCGTTTCGAGGATCACCCCGCAGTCGTGGTTCGTTCCGGTTTCGACGTGGAAAACAATGTCCAACGTGTTCCCCGTTACCCGCTCGACCCCCAGCCAATACGGGTCGAGACAATCGCGGCTGTCGCCCCGGAAAAGAATCTGTTCGACTTGCTCGGGGGCAAAGTTGGTCCGCGTGGTGGGCTTGACCCAGCCCTCGATAGTGAACGCATTGGTCAGCCGGAGATTGGCCGGGTCGCCCACTTCGATCTTCGACACGAATTGGTTGGTCGCATCCACCAGGCCGGGGAAGAACAGCGCATTCGTGCTGTTGAGCGCCTGGACCAGGCCGGTAGCAGAGTTCGTTGCCTGATGAATGAAAGCGCCGTTATTGCCTCCGATGAGGTCCCAGGCCCTCTGGCTCAGCGGCTCGACGTCTCCGTTCCACCAACTCACCATACCCGGCCCTCGCACCGAATAGTTCATCTGGTACCGGTGGCCCGGCGCGGTTGGCAGCGTGCACTGCAACCCGCCCCCTCCCAGCGCCACGGCGTTGGTGCCGACAGCGTCCACCACCATGTTGCTCAGCACGGTCACCGGCCCTGAGATCACCGTCCAATCGCGCGGTCCGAAGGCCGGATTGTTGCTCGTGCCCGGAATCGTGCTGCCCACCGCATAAAGCCGCTGGGTCGCGTTCTCGAACTCATTCGAGAAAATCAGCGTCGGCGGGAAATTCGACACCGCGTAAGGCGCCGGGGCAAACTTAATCGGCACCAGGGCCACATTGGTGTCCTCGGTAAAGTGCAGCAGGCCGTTGACGTAATTGGTCAGCACCGCCGACAGAACAAAGTTATCGACCGTTGCGTTGGGATCCAGCGGGGTAACGGTGATGCCGGTGACATTGGTCCCCGGCCCGTTGGTAAAGGCCGCCTGAAGTAGATTCGGGAAGGTGATGCTGTTGGTTTCCCATTGCGGACCGTTGGGCCAGAACAGGCCATTGACGAAAGTGAAATTGAACAGGCCCAGCGACGTGGCAAGCTGGACCATGTTGGTGACCGGGCAGGAAAGCACGTTCGTGCCATACTTGCCGCCCACCTGTGCCTTAAAGATGGCCGCCACCTCGCAATCGGTAAGCGGCCTGTTGTACAGGCCGAATTCATCAAGCCCGCCCTCGAACGTTGCTGCATTGAGCGCGGTGCCCGGATGGTAGCCAAAGTAGAGATCCCCCGACGTGCGTGGAACAAAGTTAGTCGCGGAAACCACCTGCGCCACGGCCAGCGTCCCGTTGGTGTAAATGAAGGCCGTGCGCGTGCCGGCATCAAACGTCAACGCCACGTGCTGCCAGCCACCATTGGTAAGCGCGTAAAGCGGTGTCTCAATGAAATGAGGCTGCGAGTTGGTGTCCCAGATCGCCGCCGATAGTGACCCCGGCTCAAAGGTATTAGTAAGGGCGTTCCCGGTCCAGAGCTGCACGCCTTGGGCCAGCGGGTCAACCCCTCGGAGTATCGGCGAAGCCTGGACCTGAAACTCCGACAATACATAGTTCCCGTTCGCCGGCTCGCGGCCCGGACCGCTAAACGGCAGTGAAGTGTCAGGAATCATCTCAAGACGAACCCCTGTTATGTTGTTGAGCGACGTCCTGGCCACCACCGTATAAGTGTCTGTGCGGGGTGCGAAACCGCCTGCCAAAATGGAGTTGTCCGGCAAAAGAGTTAACGTGGCGCCGTTGAGGGAGGAGAACGAAATCGGCTGCAGAACGGTCCAATTGGCGGTCACGTTTCCCCCTGTCGGCAGTCCATCACAGAAGGTGCTTCGGTTGTCGGTCGTCACCGAGAGTCTAAAGCGGCCCAGGGTATCCGGCGGGTCGGACCAAATCGCGTTTTGGATCAACGTAAAAATGAGTTGAGTGCCGCCCGGATAACCTGTGTCGCTGACGGTCTGAAACGCCGCGATCGCGCCCCGCTGCGGGTCGAATTGGTTGCCCCACCCCAGGTTATCGTTAACAATACCATCGATCGCTTTGGCGACAGAAAAGTTGGCAGTGGACGTCTGGGAAAAAGTTGCCGTGGCTTTTTGAAGGGGCACGGCCGATGCCGCGCCGATACCCACCACGACGTTCGTCGGAGTATCATCCCACTCGACTAACGGAGCGCTATTGGTGATGTTCGGTGGCCTAATCCACCCCTCGATGCTGAAGCCCTTCCCCTCTGCCCCAACGTCAAGTGCCGGTGCCCGCGGCACCACCGCCCGCGTCGCCACCCCATCGCCAAAAAACGCCTCGTTGACCATCCCCGTGTTCGAGTTGAACGAGACGTTGCCGAACAACAACCCGTCGAACCCGCCGAAGATATCCCGTGCATCCTCGTCGAACGGCCACCAGCCTACCGTTCCCACCAGGTACGGCGCGTGCGTCACTTCAAAGCTCAGGCTGTAGGAAGTGGAATTCGTCGTCGGCAGCGTGTTGGAGACCGCCCCGTAGCCCAGGATGAGCACGTTGTTGCTCAGCCACGGCGCCGGCAGCTCCGGATACACCCGCACAAAATTGGTCAGCACATTCCAACCGTCGAACACCGCTCCCGGCGCGTATGGCCCTGTGGCCACATCGTCAAAGTTGTTCGTGTAAAAGGGCGTCAGGTTGGTCGTGCCGAAGACGGGCAAACCCAGACCGTTGGTGACCGCGCTGAAGGTGCCCAAACCGTTGGTCGATAGCGCCCCCCGATCCTCGAACAGCAACACCCGCGTGCCGTTGGGGCTGATCAATGTGATCGCCAGGTCTGAAATGCGCGGATCACTGATCAACAGCCCCACGTCCAACGACGAAATCAGCAAGTGGCTCAAATTGGTGATGTAGGCATACGTGACCGCGTCGTCCTGGATCGTCACCGGCCCGGCCGAGCTCGTGATCGACTGCGCAATCGCAAACGGATTCCGGTAAATCGTCGCCAGGATGCGCACGGTCTGCGGCGTCGAACTCGAATTAAACACCCCGATAAAATACCGCCCGGCCTGCAGCGGCGGCGTGTCAAAGACCGTGATCGGCAGGCAAGCACCCGGCACATTAATTGTGAGATGATAATCAAACGACGTGGTCGTCGGTATGGAGTCGCGCGAGACATACAAATCGACCGGCGCGGTGTTGCCGGAAACGCAAACCGTGAGGTTGGTCGCGTCCGGCGGCACGTCAATCGAGTCGTAATGCCACGTATCAGGCAGGATCGTCACCAGCACTCCGTTGGTATCCAGGTTCTGCTTTTCCAGCTCGATGAGCAGCCGGTTCACCACGCCTGTGCCCGACGGGAAATTGTTCACCTCCGTCAGCAGCCAGACCCCCAAACCCTCTTCACCGATAAACTCCTTCAGGCTGCCCGGCCCATCCGACGGCCGCGAAACCGGCGGGTTGCCTACGTTCCCTTCCCCGTTGTCCTCATAAATATAATCATGAATGTTGGTGATACAGGTGCCGGTCGCATCCGTCGCGCAGGTATGGTTGTTCAAAACGTCGAACTTCCGTGAATGGCTCAACGTGCCGAGTAACCCGCCGGGCAGGGTATGCGTCATCGTGTTGGTCACGACCACCCGACGGATATGCACCGGCTGGATGGCGATCCCCAGCACCATCGCCGCTTGCGGTGCGGGCGGTGTGCCGGGCGGGATGACCGACGGAACCGGCATGCCCCGGATAAACACATTGCCGTTGGTGTCCGACGAACTCGGCGGTAGCAGACTGAACACGCCCAAAAAGTTATACTCGGCGGCCTGCTGGTCTTCCGATTTGATGCCGACGTAATACACGGCTTTCGGAGCGGCGTTGCTTTTCACGACGAACTCCGTGCCCCCGCGGCCCACCGATTTATCGGCCGCCGCAATTGCAATGGTGCTCAGATTCGTCAGCGTGAAGTCGGTCGATACATACATATCGATGTCCGCCTCGGGCCGCGTGGCATTGGCCGGGTTATCCACATTCGTCACCCCCATGCGCGGCACCGCCAGGTTCGGCGGCAGGAACGTCACGAACGACGCATTGGTGAAATTCAGATCATTCGAGAGGACATAGAAATGCCATTGATTGGTCATGCCCACCGTCATGACCGCGTTGGCATCCGTCGGGATCGGCACCGTGTTAGTCCCCAGCAACGGCGTGTTGGCCCCGACATGCTGATGCAACAGCAACCCGCCGGTCACCGGGTTCTCCGGGTCCTGCGGAAACTGGTTGGTAATCACGACCACGTTCGGGATGGTCAGGCTCAGGGAATTGGTGGCCTGAAGTGTGAGCGCGTCGGGAATCAATCCATCCCCGCTGGAAACCACCAGCCCGTAGTCCTGCACGACATTATCCGGGTTCGCCGTGACCGCGTTCACATTGACCCGATGACCGATGACCGTTACCGAGAAGTTCGTGCCGAGCGGGTGTTTGAGATAAACGTTCTCGACGTTGTTGATCGAGTCCACGTTCGGCACGGTGTTGGTTTGCCACGGCAGGTTAAAATCATTCCCCGCGATGATGTCATTGCCGAAAAACACCTCCCCCGTATCCAGGTTGGTCACCACTAGATCCAGGTCGTTCACCAGTTTGATGCTGGCCAGCGGGTCCCCGGGCGGGTCGGTCCAGGCGAGGGTCACACGGAGCGGTTGCGTCTGGGCGGTCCCTGATAAAGTAAACGAGCGTGTGTAACTCTGACCCGTCGCCAGCGCATTGGTCGGGTTCTGATCAAAAACAAACATCGAGGCTGTCGTACCCAGCGCCTCTTGCGCGCTGACCGAGTTCGACAGCGAAGCCGGCAGGGTGGTCGGCAGGAAGACCTGGCCCCAGCCTTGGTAGTTGATGGCGTTTGTGACCTGGAAATCGTACGCGCTGCCCAGCGAGCGGGCGCCGTTGATCAGCAGCGCCTTCATCAAGGCTGGGCTGTTGGTTAGTGGTACCGGCAGGCGTTGGAAGTAATCCTGGATCAAAGCCAGCGTGCCCGACGCGTCCGCCGCCGCCATGCTGGTTCCCGATTCATACCGGTAGAATCCACCCAACGAAGTGTTCATGTTGCTCAACACCTGCAGAAAATTGCCGTGGTCGTTCGTCGTCACCAGCAAGGCTTGCAGGTCGAACGTGACTTGTTGCGGAGTTGGGTTACTGACACTGTAATTCCAAAAATTGCCCGTCGTCCCCGCCGGAGGTGCGACCGAAACCGTGTTGATGCCGCTGGTGGCGTTCCCATTCGGATCCGTCACAGTCACCGGCAGGTTAACAATGGGGGTCGTGGCCGAAGCGGTCACAATCAGTTGCACTGCGTTGTCCGGCACGAAAATGCCCGAGCTGTAGGCCGAGTTGGTCTGCACGACCAGGCCTTGAAGCAACTGTGGCGTGAAATTGGTCGAGTTGTAATACGCGCTCTCATCCCATTGTCCCGAACGGGTGGACACAACAAACGTCCCCGGCGCGACCACGTCCGGCTTAAACCGGCCAAAATCCCCTTCAATGCCGATGCCGACGTTGCCGCGGCTCGAAAAACCGGCTACCTGGTTGCTCGAATCGGTGCTCGGCAGCCACGGCTGGTTGGTCGTGCAGTTCGCACCTGAACTGTCGCAAATCCAAGTCTGGTTCGTGATATTCCGAGGCTGCTCGACCGCTCCCACCGTGATCACGTTCTTGGCCGTGCCCGGCGATTGGATAGTGCCAGCGTTGCCGCCAGACCCACCATCGTTCGAGCCGTCATCCCAGATATTCGCCCCGCCTCCGTTGCCGGCAGGAAAGACATATACCAAAGACTGCGAGCCCGTCACCTCCGGAACCGAATCCCGCACCGCTGCATCGTAGCTGGCTGCCGCCAAATCGTAGTCCGCCACACCGTAGGTCCACGAGTTATTCGAAATCACCGCATTGGTCCGACCGGCCGTCTCCTGCAGGTAATAGTCCGGCCGGTTAAAATCAATTGAGAACAGGTTGGCGCCCGGCGCTTTCCCGCGGAACTGGCCGGCTACTGCCGGCATAATCGAACCCTCCGCATTCGTCACCGTTGTCGATTTGGTCCCGTCCCCCGCGATGATCCCCGCCACATGCGTGCCGTGCCCGTTGGAGTCCACCCCGCTAATCGGCACATCAAACCCCACCCGGCTCTGCAAATCCGGATGGTTCGTGTCCACTCCGGTATCGGCCACCGCCACCAGCACGTTCGTGCCGTTCAGCCCCATATAATTGGTCTGGGTGACCGAATCGGCCGCCACCCCAACCGCCGCCCGGCTCAGGTCGTTGGCCGTGATCCGCGTATGCGAAAACTCTATTTCCTGCACGCCGCTCATCCGCGCCAGCATCGCCAGGCCGTTGCCCGGCGGCAGCACTTTCACCACTGGCCCGAAAGGCGAACGGTCCTCGGATAGTATCGCAACCCCCAGGCCGGCCAGAGCCCCCAGCGTTGCCTCGCGCGCGTCGGCAAACAGCAGCAGGTTGAGCACCGTGCCGTCCGGCAAGGGCTTCTGCTCCACCGCGAAGTCCAGCGGCTTGATCTTGTAATACGGTTCGTAGGGCACCACCGCCTGTACCTCCGGGTTGGCTTGCAGTTGTTGCGCAACCGCCTCCGGCCCGCGCACCAGGTAGGCGTTGTTCGGAATGTACGAGATCACCGAGGCGCCGACCGCCTTCAAGGCCGCGCGAAACTCGTTGCCCAGCGGGCCGCGGGCCTGGACGATGTAAGCGCCGGGGTCGCCATCCGCGCGCAGGGAATCCGGAATCGGCAAAGCCGTCCCCTTAGCCGTGTCGAGCAAGGCATTCTCCAGCAGGATCGCGTGGTCGTTGCGCGCGAGCTGGCGCAGGCTCTCCTTGGTATTGCTCAGTCGGTACGCCAACCGCGAGGTCTGGTTGGACTTGGCCGCGGGCGGCACCGGCCAGGAATTGAGGTTGCCGGGCTGGCTCAACAAAGACATCGGCGCCAGAAGCTGCGTGTGACCGGAGGGTTTCTGCGCCGGCCTGGCTGGCTGCGCCTGGTTGGAAGAAGCTGGCGGGGTAGTGGCCGCCTTTTCGGCGTTCCATTTGTCGCCCAACCGCCAGAAATACAGCGCACCCAGAAAACAACACATGCTCACCGTGAGCCAAAACCAAGGTCGCCAGCGCATAAGAGGGTTCAGTTAATCAGATTGTCCGTTGAAAAGCGAGCGCGAAGGGGGAACGAGGACGCGCTGATGGAGTAATCGGGTGTTGGGACCGCTCTAACACTCATCCTCTTCCTCTTTCTCTTCCTCGTCCTCGTCCTCGATTCCCCAGGCTCCATGAGACCGGCCCGCAAAGTGAACCGCCCGGCCTCGCGAAGCGTATGGAGTGCGGTGGCAAGCGAAGCGCGACACCGCTTTCGCTGTCGGATTGAGCCGGTGAGAACCCAAACAACTTGCCCGACAAGCAAAGCGGCTCCGCCGGAAGCCAAAGCGCTGTCGCCGCTCCCCTCTGCCGGCGCACTCCATACGCTTCGCGAATTACGTAGCACAGAGCAGCAGGACCGCGGCGGAGCACGCTGCTCACCTCGGGTGGCACAACATTTCCTATCCGCGTCATCCGCGCTATCCGCGGTTAAAACTCTCCGCCTCCCCCACCAGCCTTTCGCTCGCATATCGTTCAAGGTTAGCTCCAGCCAAAATCCCGCTTCCCCGGTTACCCGCCGCCTAATCCGGCGGCAGGACGTTGAAATTCTCTACCACCGCGTGCGGCCGGTACGGCTGGCCGGGCACTGGCTGCGCGCCATCAATCCGCACCACCGCGCGCGTCACCACCTCGGCGGTGATCTGATAATTCGTGCACAAGCCAAAGTACGGACCGCTGGTGACAATCGAGCGCACCGCGGGCTTCAACGCCTGGCCATACGAGTAAATCACAAATCGCGGCGCTTCCCCGCCCTTCAGCAACCCGAGAATCTGCTGTGGGATCCGCTCCATCACATCGTCGTTCACAAAAGCGCTGTTGGTGAGGATGTAGGGCGAGTTCACGGTCAGCTCCGGCGCCGCCAGGATATCACCCAGGCGCTGGTAGGAGTTGTTCGGAAAATTCGTCCGGGCGTTGATGATCCCGTTCACCAGTCGCACCAACGGCGGTGGCACGGTCGGGTCATACACCCCGGCCGGAGCAATGAACCCATTCGTCGTGGCATCCGGAAGGACATTCACGCCGCTCAGAATCGCTGACCACGCCGCAAGATTCGTCTGGTTGACGGACAGTTGGCCGCGTGTCGCGTTGTCATTGAACGCCGTTGTGAACAGGTCCAGAACTCGCCAGTCGTTCGTCGGCAGCGAAAAGACCGCATCCGTGTACACCGCGCGGTTGCTATAAATGGTCGCAGAGATCTGACCCAGATTCACGTAGGTGAAGCGATTGCCCGTCCATTTTTCCCAGCTCGCCAGGTTTTGATTCACCTGAGTGACTCCTTGCCGCAACAGGATGTTCGGCGATTTAAGGTAAATCGTTTGCCACGGGGTGCCACGATGGACCCGGCCCAGCCAGCCGACGTTAGGAAATCTGTTGGTGGGAAAGTCCCAGGCATCTGACCGGGTCACCAGCGGGTCTTTCACTGCAACCTCAGTCTCTGCAAAATCAGGTTGGCTGGTGCCACTGGGACTGCCTCCCCAAGGATCATAGCGATGATTGATCTGGCCAATGTTGTCGAGCGGCGGATGGTGGCTGACAAAATCAACTCGGTTACTTGGAGGAACGCTTAGGTCCAGGAGGTCACCAATCGTGTAATGGACCAATGGATCATTCGCCTGGAAGGAAGCATGCACGTAGAGGGGCTTGTACGGATCGAACGGCACGTAGAATACATTAGACTTATAGAATGCTTTGCCCTGATCCTTTTGGAAAATGGGCCCCCAACCCATCAAGTTGTAACGAAAACCATCGACGGCGGATTCGACATCGAGACCAGAGTAAGGGTCCTGGCTGAAGCTGTTAATGTCAGGGGCGTTGGTCGCTGTGAAGCTAAGTCCAATTTGGTTCAAGATACCGTAAGGCACGCCCCAGTTGTTTCGATTAGTACACCACTGCTCAGCCGGGTTACTATAGTATCTCGGATCGCCATTACATTGTGCACTCGCGGAAAGTATACCCATAACATCGACAGGGTCCTGCCAATTGTCGAGGTTCACGTAATCGACAATTCGTTGGGCATCTACGTCCACAAGAATGCACAACAAACGCGTATTCAGGTTCAAAAATAAATGAGGAATGTACTTGGGTACTCCTCCGGGCTCCGGAACAAAAATGTGCGTCTGCAGACCAAACGAAGGAGAGGGAGAATTGTGGTAGGTAGAGTTCGTCAAAAACATGATGGCGTTCGTAGCACCCCACGGGAGTATGAACGACCTGCCGACATCACCAAGCCCGGTCCAGCCATGCCAGGCGTTTTGAGCGATAGGAATGTTAAGAACCTCCGGAACTGAGTTCGTATAACGCAGCGCCTGACCGGACTCATTGGTTAAGGTCAGGATAGCCGTCATCGTAGCGGAACCAATTAACTGCAGTTTCCGTGGATAAGTGTTGCTATAAGAGTTCCAGGCCTCCAGGCCGAACGCGTTGGTAATGCCGACCACATACATCTGGTTAGTTTGTACAACCGGCCCTTGCGTATCACCGGGAGCGCGACGAAACTCGAGCAGACGCGAGATAAACATTCCTGTTTGCATTGAAAATTCGTTGAAATTGGGAAAGCCCTTTTTGGCGCCAACCACCAGAGGAACGCCCCAAACCAGGGGCTCTTGCCTTTCGGTCGGGCGGAAGGGTGTGCCAAGCTGAGGAATTTGAGAGTTCTGAATACCCGTTGGACCAAGCGTTTCCAGTTGGTACATTAGCGGAGCCGGTCCGGCTCCATTGGTCAATGTGGAAGCGAGGGTTGTGCCTTGGGCCTCACGGTAGCCTACGATATAAACTACGGTGATGTTCGTTCCATAAGGGGTTGGGTAGGTTTTCTGACGGAAAAGTGGTCGGAAGACGGCTGGGCAGTAGGGATATGCCTGGTTGGCAACAAAGGCGCGGTTCGTCGTTGCATCATAAATGTTGGCGGCCATTTGGAACGTCCGGTGGATGCTCGGCGTGTAGTAGTTCACCGGCCATACAGGAATCTGGATGTTGGCCTGGCCAAGAGCGTTGGCAACCATCAGATTGAGGTTCGTACCATAGTTGGAGGCTTCGTCCCCCACCGTATAGCCGGCGTTGATCAACAACTTAGCCGCGGTGTTGGTAAAAAAGGTCACAGGGTCCCATGGGTAGAAATTGGTCGCGCTGATGATCCCCCGCCCGTTTGGGCGCGCCAGGTTGTCATAGTTGAGATTGATCTTCCCCGGCGGCTCCGGCGTGGAGTCGGTGCCGAGCTGCGACAGCAGCCGGTAGAAGGTGTACTGGTCGTAGGAGTCACGGGCAGTTCCTGCACTCGCCAGCCGGTTAGCGAACTGGAGGGACGTTTTTGTGGGATCGAACAGCTCCTGCGTACTGAGGTAATGGTTCGTATTGAATGAGCCGGACCAGCCGAGGCCCACGCGCGCTGCATCCCGATCTTGTATGCCAGCACCGGGCCACCAAGTCCCGGTCATCGGCGGTCCAGCGGAATAACCATCGATGTAGTCAGAGGCAAACGCTGTTACTCCGGTCGTTCCAAACATGGTGGAGACACTCGCAAGCGTGGCCAGGTTAGCGGCGTACCGGTAGCGCAACAGAGAGAGTGCGTCATCGAAAGCGGTTCCCCTGTTTGCCAGCGTATTGTAGGTCGCCGGGTCGGCATAGTACGTATAGGGAGCGCCGACAGTGTCCCATAAATTGGTATTCAGGTCCGCCAGGAACCCGCCCAGGTTCACCTCCCAGGTTCCCACGCCTTGATTGCGCAAGAAGCTGTCAGTGCCCGGCCCCATCTGAGCTAGGCGTTTGGCGTAATTGTGAATGTAATTGATATCCAGCGTCTGGCTCGCCGGCACCACCACGTACGCGTAGCGGTAGGTAAACGGGTTATTCGCCGAATGGTTCCGGTCGGGGAACTCCAGCCCGCCAATCCATTGCGGGTCTCCCACAAGATAGGAGAGAATTGGCTTCCCATTGGCGTCAACGTTTGTCCTGCCGAGCGGATCGGTTACCGGCAGCCAGCCGGTCGACTCGAACCGGCGGTTGCGATTCAGATCAATGTAGTACCGGAAGTCATTGGACGCCAACAGGCTGTTGGTGATGAACACCGGCGGGCGCGGATCGTAAACCAGGTTGGTGAGATTCTGAAGCTGCTGGTCGCGCGTGAGCGGCGTTCCAGTGCTGGTAAAATCATAATTGACATTGGTCGGGTTGGAAACGCCCGGCAAAAATCCCAACCGGTTGATGTAATTCGTCGAGACCTGGAGGCCGATGCTGAAAGGATTGGTGGAAACCAAAATGGAGCCCATCAGTTCCATCTCCGCCCTGGCCAGGCCGGCATCAGCTCCGTACTTGGCGACGTTTTGATCGGTCGAGCTGGTGACCGCATTGCGTTGGCCGCTGCTGAGCACGAGGAAGGCGATCGCCATGAACGTGATCACAGCCAGCAGGATCAGCGTAATGACCAGGGCGATGCCCCGCTCGCGGCCAGCCGCGCGGCGAACTCGGAGCCGGGCAGACCCCTCCCGGCGCTCTCTGGACGGGCTTTGCGGAATCAATTTCATGGATACGCGGTGTAATCGACGTTACGGATCGGAACCCGCTGGCGGAAAATATGGACCTCGGCGACATGGTTCGAGAGGTACTGGCGCTGAGCCGCCGCGATGGGAATGGAGCGGTATTTCCTCAGCACCTGTGGCTCGAGGATCCCCAACTCGATTTCCACGTAAGCCGGCACGGCCTCCCTCATGAAATAGCAGGCCCACTGTTCGCGGTCGAGCGGACCGCCATAAACGCTGGTGTCCCAGACATTGGTATAGCTCAGCCCGAACGAGGCATTGGTGCCGACCGGGAACATGCCATTAGTGCCCAGGTTGCCAAAAGGACCGACGTTGGTGACGATGAGGAACCCATTCGTCGCGAACGCCCGTATCCGCAAATGGACGATCCCGTCCGCAATCCGGTTGACGGAAGTCGTGACCCAGGCATTAAAGACCTTGTCAAAGTAAGGAACGTTCGTCACGTCAACGCCTGGAGCGGGATTAGCGGCATTAAGTTTCGATATGGCGCCCGCGTACCGAATAGCGGCGCTCACGGTAATTGGGCCTTGGGGCGAAATATTCGTGGCCGCCAGCCGGTAAAGGCTGCCTACGCAGCCGTTGACGTCATCCGGAATGACCTGGTACGCGGTGCCAATCCAGTCCTGGTTGTTTTTCGTAAGGAAGAAAAATCGTTGCACGACATTCGTGCGCGGGTCGTAGTTGCCCGGGAGCTCCTGCGCGAGCGGCGGATTGTTGAATCCCGGGTTGGGCTCGACAAAAAAGTTCGTGGCGGCCAACGGTTCAACGCGGAGGTAGGGGTACTCCGACGGGGTCGTCTGCTCGAGCTCGCGCGCAATCATTTCCATCGTCGCCCGCCCTGACTCAAGAATATCGGTCTGGCTCATCCCCGCGCGGAAGGCGCGCTGGGTCTGGTTGAACATCGCCATCAGCCCCAGCACGATGAACGAGAGCAGGCCGATGGTGACCATCAGCTCGATCAGCGTGAAGGCGCGCGGAGTGCGCAGGCAAGCCCGCGCGTGAGACGCGAAGCGTGAGGCGTGAGGAGCGCACGAGCGGCCTGCCGGAACGGCGGCACTCACCGTAGCGCAGACTTCCAAGTCTGCCATATCGCCGACTTCCAAACCGGCCGTAGCGCAGACTTCCAAGTCTGCCGTATCGCCGACTTCCAAGTCGGCCAGGCTCCGATGGTTCCGAGGGCCTTGATGCTTCCAGCCCCAGCAGGTTTGGAAACCTGCGCTACGAGCCACTCGCGAATGCGCCTGCGAACCGGCGTAAGATTCACCTCTCGCCGATGGTAACCCGCAAATTGAAGATGTCGTTTTCACTGCGCTTGGACGAAGTTGCCCGGTTGGAAGAAATAAAGGTTAGTGAGGCCAACGGAAAAGAGGTTCGTGAGGCCTGGGGGTACGAAAATTCCGTCGATGGAACCCGCAACCGTCGTGCGGAAGACCTGGCGCCCCGGACCGCTGTTGCCGTTTGGGAGAATCGGCCAGCGAAACGTCAGTCGTAGCTCGTACAAGTTCCTTTGCAACTCGTTTACAAGCCTCAAGTAGTTGGTCCTCGCCACAGCCTCAGCACTGCCCGGAATAAGGGCTGGGTCGCCAATGTTGATCCATGCGGGATTAAAAAAGTTCGTCCCGTACGGAATGACCTCCGAGATCAGTTTGTAGCTCAGGGCGAAGTCCTGCATTGTTGAATTGGTCTGGGGTACTTTCTCGCTTGCCCCTCCGCTCATCGAGCGGACGAAGGCTACCACGTGATTGCTGTAGTACGCGCCGTTCGCGTTCGCAAGGAGGATCTTTGGGGTGGTCAACAAACCAACTATCCGAAAGCCGTTGGTGATCGGGAACTGGGGAACGCTGGGGCCGCCATCGTACGATGACCCTGTGAAGCTGTAGCCATAAGTGTGAGCCGGGCCGACCGGGGCCCCTCTCGGACTGAACGCTCGCCAATAGTTCGTAATCGCCAGGACAGAGTTCGTCAGGTCGTCCAGGCCGCGCTCGCCGTTGCGGATGGCGTTCATGAAAACGCTGAGGTCCTGGTTGATGATGGTTTCCTGCCGGTTATCCTTCTGCACGTTCATCGCCGTCGGCAAAATGCCGATGATGGCCACCAGCGCGAACCCGATCACCGCCAGGCTGATCGCGATTTCGATCATCGTGAAGGCCCGCTGCGCTCGGTCCGTGGTCCGTAGTCCGTAGTCCGTAGCCCGTAGTCCGTGGTCCGTGGTCCGTAGTCCGTAGTCCGTAGTCCGTGGTCCGTGGTCCGCAGTCCGTGGTCCGTGGTCTGCTTTCTCCTTTATCTTCATCGGACCTCCTGCTGGATGGCCCGGGCGCGGCCTGTGAGCCAATCGACCGAGACCAGGTTATAGCTGACCGGATTGGTCGCGTTGCCGGACGGCTGCTCGAACAGCGTCGGCGGGGCAAACTTGGGAGTATGCGTCGCCTCGTCGCGCGCGAAGCTGATGTTTCCCTTGGCCAGCGGGAAAACAGCGTTCTGTTGCAGCACATTGCCGTTATCATCGCATCGCTGGCCCAGATAGTTGAAGGCGATGTAGGGCAGCAGGACATAGGGCTGCTTGGGACTGAAAATCGGCGTCTCGAGCCGCGGAAAGGGCACCTGCGCCGTATAATTGAATCCGTAGAGCGGGAACGCGGGGACCGGATTTCCGCTCAGGTCGTTCGTATAGATGGTGAACGGCACCGCACCGCCGCTGGGCAGGGTAAACTTCAGCAACGTTAGGAAGGCGCCGTCGGGCAAAGTTTTCCATCCCGCCAAATACTGCGGGGTGTGAACCCCCGGCTGATCCCCCAGGCTGCGTACCGAGACGAACGTGTACCCGACGAGCTGTTTGTTCACGAGATTGGTCGCTCGGACCCAATCGGCTGGCTGCCAACTCTGCACCGCCTTATCGATTGAACTAACCCAAAAGTTGGTCTTCACGAACACCATCAGCACCGTGGTGTGTTCGCTGATCGCCAGTTGGCGCGCGCGGGAAAGGTCGTCCATCAGCGCTCGCGTGGCGTTGGCGGAGTAGTTGGGCTTGAAGTTGTTCAGAATCGGCACCGCCAGCCCCGCCAGCAACCCGATGATGCCAATCACCACCAGCAGTTCGAGCAGGGTGAAGGCGAGGCAAGCGCGGAGCGCAGAGCGCGGAGTGCGCAATGCGTTCGGGCGGCAGGAGTCGTAGCGCAGATTTTCAATCTGCTGTATCGCAGGTTTGAAACCTGCTGGCCGTTGGAAGCGTGGCAACGCGTTGCCGATTGCAAATCGGCGATACAGCAGATTGAAAATCTGCGCTACGCCTTCGAGCAAACGAATGTACGCCGCCAGCTTGCCGGCGCCAGACTCACCCGCCGATTGCGGCAGGTGCGAAGCTCTCTCATTAACACCCCGCTTCAGCGGGGTGCCAGCGGCTGCTCGCGCAGATGAAACCGTTTCAACGGTTTCACGCGCTTGGCCAAAACCGTTAAAACGGTTTCTCGCTAGCCCAAGCCTCAATTCACCGCGCTGAACCGAGGTGCTAATGAGAGCCATGCGCCTACCGGCACTTGAAATGTATCCCTCGGTTTTCACAGTTACTTCCAACTAAGGACGTTGTCTTTGTTCACTCCCTCGTTAGCCTTGGTGTTTGGGTCGATCATCTTGTCCGGACCGGCCGACCAGACCATAACCGGCGCGTTGGCCTCGAAGCGATCGCCGTTGCCACTGGGGTCTTTCGAGTTGAACAACCCGTTATAACCGGATTGCAGGTTCTGCTGGGAGATCAAGTGGCTCCGATAGAAAGCGTCACGCGCCTTTTCGTCGTAATTAAGATCGAGCGTGATGATGTAGGGGTTGCCCCAGGGATCACGGTACACGCCATCCAGCCCGATCCCGGGGGAGGTCGTGTCACTCACAAACTTGGCGTTGAGAAAAGCGATTTTCTTTGGGTTCTTAACGTGACCCTTATTAATAGTAGGGTTCCCGTTCCGGTAATTCTCCAGGTCCAGCAGAACGGCCATCACTTCGGCGTTGTTGGTTTGGTATGTCCCAAGGGAAAGGACCTGCGCGTTGCTAGTGGGCGTTCTGAACCCCAAGTTCACCGCGGCACCCGAGCAGGCGACGTTGTACGTCCCACAAGTAAAGTCCTCACTGAGGTTAGGTTGGCCGACGGACGTCATCGCTTCCCGCGAGATAGGGTAGCTGTTGTACGTGGATTCGTAATCGCGAATCGCTTTGACGATATCCGTGATTTCGATCTTCGCTTCACTGATTTGCGCCGCTCGTTTGCCTCGGCTCAAAGCCGGCAGCAACATCGCCGCCAAAATCGCGATAATGGCAATAACCACCAGCAGTTCGATCAGTGTGAAGCCGCCGGTCGAGCGACGACACATGCGGTCTCTGGTCCGTAGTCCCGTGGTCCCGTGGTCCATAGTCCCGTGGTCTAGCAGTCCGCAGTCCGTAGTCCGTTTCAGGTCTGGTTTCATAGCAAGTCGGATGGGGTGTTCTCGAAAACGTGCCGGATATTAAGGTTAAGCGACGGAGCGCCGCCCAAAGGCAGACCGGCGAGGGCCAGCAGCGGCGCCCGATGGCCTGCCAGGACGCGCCCGAGCCGGGGTCCACGACCGTCCGCCCCGATTCGCGAAGTCCCGCTTCGCGGGAGAGTGCGCGGAGCTTGCTCACTTCTTCGGCGCGCCGGGAGAGAGACGGCCGCGCCGGCAAACCGGGCGCACTCTCCCGCAAAGCGCGGCTTCGCAAACTGGCGGGGACGGCAACCTCTGCCGCCGGACCCGTGGAAAGTTCGAACGTCCGCATTACGCCACCGGCCTGGCACAGGGCTCGCCGGCGGTGCGATGGACGTTATCACCCCGGGTAGAATCTGGACGCGTGCGCTCCAGGCGTAGTCACGCCAAAGCACCGGCACCCGGGTTTGCCCGGTGGTCATTGTTCGTTTAATGGGTTTGACCATAACGCGGTCCTCCTAGGGATAGAGCACCTCTTTGTTCCAATTGGAGATGCGGTTGGTTTTGCCCGCAACCATGACGTCCACCCACAAATCGTATGTGCCTGGATTATTCGTCGGGTTGGAAGAGTTGTAATAAAAGGGAGTCAGGGTGCCTGCCCCGAGGTAGCCCAGAGTAGCGGTATTAGGCGACGGAACGGAGCACACGATGAATTTGACATTCTGGTCGGACGGCATCGAAGCAATCTGGCCCGGCTTCAATCCGCTGAGAAAAGGCGTCGCAAACCGGCCTTCGTCCCCTCCCCCGGCCGGAGTGCAATTCACGAAGCCGCTGACGCCGGACCCGAAATCGGCGTTCAGAAACGACGCGGCGACCCGCGCGCTGCCATCGAGCGTTTGATAGATCGGAGCCGCCGCGGTCCCGATATTCGTCGTGCCGAGCAGCTCGAAGTAGAGCTGGTTGGTCGTCGGCAAGCCCGGATTATCCGGCGGGTAGTGGCCGAGCTTGGCCTTATAATTATCAATACCCAACTGGACCTCCCCCAACTCCGCGCGAGCCTTGGAACGAATCTTGGCCCGGTTCACCGCGCCGGTGACCGGAAAGATCAATGCCGCCAAAATCGCGATGACGGCGATGACGACGAGCAGTTCGATTAAAGTAAAACCGGTGGTCGAGCGGGACGTGAAACCTGACGCCCGACACCTGGCACCTGACACTTCGCCCGCGACACTTCGCCCGCGACCGCTCGAGTGGGTTTTAGCTAGGTTCATAGGGTTGGCATCATCGTTCGCGCAATTCGTTCTCCATCCGTTCGCTCAACCATTGCTTGATCATGCTTTGGTAGTTCAAATACCTGGACCGAGCCAGGCGTTTAATCCGCGCCAGCATTCGCGGGTCCATCCGGAGCGTGATGGTGATCGACTCGGCGGATTCGCTGCTTCCAGCCACCGCCGTCTCCATCAAGCGCAGGTCCGGCCTGTTCTCGGCCCAGAAATCCGCTTCGGCCTCTTCGCTGTCGAAGAGGGGGACATCTTCCCATTTGGCAATTGCTTGCATTTCCAAAATTGATGCTCGGTATTTGGCGACCCGCGATTAGCGCTCCCCCCAGGGCGATCGAACCGCCTTTCGGACCAATCACCTATCACTCACCACTGACCGCTGATTACTGATTACCGATTACTGGTCACCGGTCACACTGGTCACTAACCCCCAGCGCGGGTCACCCGCTACTGGCCAGCGTTTGGTCCACTTTTCGCTGGTAGAAGAACCGCTCTTCGGGCTGGAAGGCCCGGGAATGGATGATCCGAACCTGCTTGCCGTTCGTCCGGTAAACACTGAAGATGCCTGTGCCTCCGACTGATACCCCCAGGTTGAAAAACCGGGTTTGCACCGAGAACCTCGGCGAGTCCGGCAAAAGCCGAATGGCAAAAGGGTCTTCGAACGATTCTTCGATTTCCTGCAGCGTCAAAGAACTATCGAGATTGAAGGGCGGGTTATTCCAATCGAACTCCATATCCGTTCAATTGTATATCGTTCGCACATGCAATGTCGTTACATTGTATTTACACATGAGCGACTATCCTGTCAACAGAAATTGTGAAAAAAAGCGCCGATTGGCGAATTTGAGTGGTGGAGTATGGCAGAAACGGAGTGGTAGGGCGCGCTGTCTCAGCGCGCCGCAACGGAATTGGAGCGGTAGAGTGTGAGAGTAACGGAGTGAAGTAGCGCGGTCCGAATGTTGTAAGTGCCACAGCAGATTGGCCTTGCATCAATCCATTACTCCAATAATCCACCAATCCATGTCCTCAATCCTCCCCCTTCTTGCCGCCGCCTTCACCCCCGATGTTGTTCATCAGGTCGATAAGGGGCAGAAACATGGCGATAACGATACTGCCGACGATGACGGCCAGGAAGACAATCATGATTGGTTCGAGCAGGGACGTCATGGCGGCGACGGCGTTATCGACCTCGTCATCGTAGTTATCGGCGATTTTGAGAAGCATTTCGGGCAGGGCGCCGGTCTGTTCACCGACATCGACCATGCTGATGACCATGGGGGGGAAAATACCGGAGGCTTCGAGCGGCGCGGTGATGGTTTCACCCTCTTTGACGCTCTCGTGGACCGAGTTCACGGCGTTGCTGACGATGACGTTGCCGGCGGTCTCCTTGACGATCGTGAGGGCCTGCAAAATGGGCACGCCGCTGCTGATGAGGGTGCCGAGCGTGCGGGTGAACCGCGAAATCGCGACCTTGCTGACAACGGGCCCAATGACCGGCATCTTCAGCTTGAATTTATCCCAGGTGAGCCGGCCGAACTTCGTGCGAATAACCAAATTAAAGATGATGACAAGCACCACGACGATCCCCAGGGTTTCGAGGATGTGGTCTTTGATCATCCCGCTGATGCCGAGCACTAGGCGCGTGAACGCCGGCAGTTGCCGGCCTTCCAACATGCCCTCGAACACTGCCTTGAAAGAAGGCACGACCTTCACCATCAGAATAATCAGAATGCCGGTCGCCACCACGAGCACGGCGCAGGGATAAAACATCGCCGCGATGACCTTGCCCTTGATTTTCTGCGCCTTTTCCATGAACTCGGAGAGGCGGTTGAGGACCACTTCCAGCACGCCGCCCAGCTCACCGGCTTTGACCATGTTAATGAACAGGCGATTGAAGATTTTGGGATGTTGAGCCAGGGATTCGGAAAAAGTGCTGCCGCCTTCAATCGCCAGCGCCAGCTCGGCGATGGTGGACTTGAGCGTGGGGTTGCGCTCCTGCTTTTCGAGCACTCGCAAGCCGCGCAGCAAAGGCAGACCGGCATCCACGAGCGTCGCCAACTGGCGGGTGAAAGTAGTGAGGACCTTGGTCTTAACTTTGCCGCTGAGCCCGGGGATCTTGATGCTGATGTTCATCCCCCCGCCTTTCTTGCCGCCCTTGGCGGCTTTGGCGGGCTTGCCGGCTCCGGCTTTGTCCGACTTGTCCTTCGCTTTGTCGAGCTCGACGATCTTCGTCGGGAAAAGCCCCATTTCCTTCACCCGGCCGATGGCTTCGTTCTGGCTGCCGACCTCAAGCGTGCCCTTGGTCTCTTTGCCATGGGCATCCATGGCGACGTAATTAAACTTGGGCATACGGGAATGGGTTGGTGGATTCGTGGATTGATGGATTAGTGGATTGCCCGAATATCGGAAAGCGAACGATTGGCTGCCCGCCAATAATCCACCAATCCACTAATCCATTAATCCAAGTGCTCACGTGTACTTCACGATTTCTTCAATGGTTGTATCACCTTCAAAAATGCCGCGCAAGCCGTCTTCGCGGAGGGTCACCATGCCTAACTCGACCGCTTTCTGGCGTAGCACCACCGTGGGAGCGCGTTCGTTGATGAGGGTCCGGATGGTGTCGTTAATAGTCAGCAGCTCGAAGATGCCTTTGCGCCCCTTGTAACCCGTGTCGTTGCAATTCGAGCAGCCCCGCCCATAATAGAAGACCTTCTCACCGAGGTCGTGCACCGAAAGGTTGAGCATAGTCAACTGGGCCTCGGTGGGCTCGAACGGCGTGCGGCAGTTCTTGCAAACCGTGCGCACCAGCCGCTGTCCCAGCACCGCCATCAGCGTGGAAGAGATCAGGAACGGCTCCACCCCCATGTCGATCAAGCGCGTGACGGCTCCCGGCGAATCATTAGTGTGCAGCGTGCTCAACACCAAGTGGCCGGTCAGGGAGGCCTGGATGGAAATCTGCGCCGTCTCGAGGTCGCGCATTTCACCAACCATGATGATGTCCGGGTCCTGCCGCAGGAACGAGCGCAACGCTTTGCTGAAGGTCAACCCGACGCCTTCGTTGATCGCCACCTGCATGATGCCCTCGATGTCGTACTCGACGGGGTCTTCGGCCGTCAGCAGCTTGGAGTCTATCGCGTTGACCCGGCGCAGGCACGAATAGAGCGTCGTCGTCTTGCCGCAGCCGGTAGGGCCGGTGACGATGAGAATCCCGTTAGGCCGCTGAATGGCTTCCGTGACGTACTCGTAAATGAATTTGGGCAGGCCGAGCGACTCGACTTCGAGGTTGACCGCGGTGCGGTCCAGCACGCGCAGCACCACCGATTCCCCGAACTGCGTCGGCAGAGTGGACACGCGCAGGTCGATCGTCTTGCTGCCCATCGGGTAATTGATGCGGCCGTCCTGCGGCAGCCGGCGCTCGGAAATATTCAGGTTGGCCATGACCTTCAGGCGGGAAATGACCGGCAAGGCCAGGTGCTTGGGGGGAGGCGACATCTCGTACAGCGCGCCATCGACGCGGTACCGGATCCGGAACTCGTCCTCGAACGGCTCGAAGTGGATGTCGCTGGCGCGGTCCTGCACCGCCTGGAACATCACCAGGTTGACGAACCTCACGATCGGCGCCTGGTTCGCCAGGTCCTGCATGACCGAAACGTTATCCCCGGCGAGTTTGGCTTCCTTGGCCAGTTCCTGGTCCGCGCCCAGCTCTCTCAGGATTTCGGAAAAGCTTTCGTCGTCGCCGCCGCCGCCCTCGGGATAAAACTTCTCAATTGCCTTTTGGATCGCCGCCGGGTCGGCCACCACCAAGTGGAGGTCCTTCTTGATGACGAACCCCAGTTCGTCGATGCGCCCCGGGTTGAGCGGATCCACCAGCGCGATCTTGAGTGTGCCATTCGCGAGGGCGACCGGCAGGCATTCGTACATCCGGGCGGTCTTGGCCGGAACCGCCGCGACCACCTCGGGCGAGAGGTCGCGGTCGCGCACCGTGATGACCTCCGTGCTGAGGTGGTTGGCCATCGCTTGCAGCACCGCGTCCAGGTCCATGATGCCGAAATCCTGCAGAATCTGGATGACGGGCTTGCCGCTCCGCTTGAACTCGCCGGCGACTTCTTCGTACTGCAGATCGTCCACCAGGCCCTGTTCTTTGACCAGCGCCAGCAGCGGACTTGAAATTTCCTCGGCCATAGGGCTCTAAACTCGGGGTTACGTCTTGCCCTCCACCAGCGCGCCCGTATCGACCCCCACCGCCTGGGCCAGTTCGAGCTCCTGGAGCTTCGCCTGGATGGTGACCGGGTCCTGGGCCTTGGTGATCACTTCCTCGCGCGCGATCATCCCGGCCAGATATTTTTCAATCAGGAACGAGTCCAGCGTCACCATCCCGTACTTCGCCCCGGTCTGGATGTCGGACTGGATGCGGAAGCTCTTGTTATCACGAATCAGCGCCGCAATGGAGGGCGTGTTGACCATGATCTCGAACACGGCAACGCGGCCCGGCTTATCCACTCGCGGAATCAGCAACTGTGAGATCACCGCCTGCAAGACCGTCGAGAGCTGAATCCGGATCTGCTCCTGCTGGTTGGTCGGGAAGGCGTTGACCACACGGTCAATCGTTTTGGCCGCGCCGGTGGTGTGCAATGTGCCGAACACTAGGTGCCCGGTTTCTGCCGCGGTGATGGCCGCATCAATGGTCTCCAGGTCGCGCATTTCGCCGACCAGAATCACGTCCGGGTCCTGCCGCAGCGCGCGGCGCAACGCCTCCGCGAAGTTCGGAACATCCACCCCGATCTCGCGCTGGGTGACCAGGGCTTTCTTGTGGTGGTGATAGTACTCGATCGGGTCTTCGATGGTGATGATGTGAGCTTCGTCGCGCTCCTCGTTGATGATGTTGATCATCGACGCCAGTGTAGTCGTCTTGCCCGATCCGGTCGGGCCGGTGACCAGGCACAGCCCGCGCGGTTTGTACAGCAGTTCCTTGGCCGAAGGCGGGATGCCGATCTGCTCCATGGTCAGGAGCTTGTTGGGGATTTGGCGAAGGACAATCCCAAAGTTGCCTTTCTCCTTGAAGACGCTCACGCGGAACCGGGCCATGTCGCCGAACGCGAACCCGAAGTCGGCGCCGCCGCGTTCGCGCACGCCCTGGATATGCTCCTCGGACGTGATGCTGCGCATCAGCTCCTCGGTGTCCTCCGGCCCGAGCTGCGGCCCCTCCACCCGGTGCAAAATGCCGTGCACCCGGATGGTCGGGGGCGTCCCCACCCGGATGTGGAGGTCGGACGCGCCTTCAGACACCACCAACTGCAAGAGATCGGACATTGAGTAAGACATGCTAAATCGAAATCAGTCAGGCACTTAGTTTAGCCATATAAACAGACAGCCGTGAAGCACAAATGTCACGGGAACAGGACTGGCATAACACCGGCTACTCCGAATCACCAATGGTGGCCCGGATGACCTCATCGGGCGTGGTCAGCCCCGCCAGCACCTTGCGGATGCCGTCTTCGCGTAGCGTCCGCATCCCCATTTCCCGGGCGCGCGTGCGCAGGACCGACGAGGAGACTTTTTCGTAGATCAACTTCCGGGCATCGTCGTCGATCACAAAAATCTCAAAAATGCCGAACCGGCCACGGAATCCGGTATTGGAGCAATTGCCGCAGCCTTTGCCGCGCATGAAGGTTGCCCCTTGGGAGTTGGAGGCGTCGAGGCTGAGCTGGCGCATCTCGTCCGGCGTCGGCACGTAGGGAGCGCCGCATTGCTTGCAGACCTTGCGCACCAGTCGCTGGGCCATCAGGCCGCGGGTGGAAGAAGCCACCAGGAAGGGCTTGACCCCGATGTCAATGAGACGCGTGACAGCGCTCGGCGCGTCGTTGGTGTGCAGGGTCGAGAAAACGAGGTGCCCGGTGAGGGAGGCATTGATGGCGATCGAGGCGGTTTCCATGTCGCGAATTTCCCCGATCATGATCACGTTCGGCGCCTGCCGCAGAATCGAGCGCAACGCCGTCGAGAATGTCAGCCCCACCGCTTCATTGACCTGCACCTGGTTGATGCCCGCCAGGATGTATTCCACGGGGTCCTCCACGGTGATGATCTTGCGGTCCGGCCGGTTGATGAAGTGCAGGCAGGAATAAAGCGTGGTGGTCTTGCCCGACCCGGTCGGCCCGGTCACCAGTAGGATGCCGTCCGGCAGACCGATCAGCCGCTCGAAAGTCTGCTGGTCGTCGGTGAAAAAACCCAGCTCCGGCAGGCCCAGCCGCAGCCCTTCCTTGTCGAGAATACGCATGACGATGCTTTCGCCATGGTTGGTGGGCAGGCAGGAAACGCGCAAATCGATCAGCTTGTTGCCCACATTGGTCTGGATGCGTCCATCCTGCGGAATCCGGTGCTCGGAGATGGACATATTGGACTGGATCTTGAGGCGGCTGATGATCGCGGGCTGCAGGCGCTTGGGCGGCGCTTTCATCTCGTGCAGCATGCCGTCGATCCGGTAGCGCACGCGAAATTTCTTGTCCAGCGGCTCCAAATGAATATCCGAGGCGCGCAGCTTGAACGCCTCCACGATCATTGAGTTGACCAGCTTGATGAGCGGCGCGTCCGCCGCGAGTTCCCCCCCCTCACCCATCGCCGCCCGCTCGATTTCCACGTGCTCGCGGGTCAGGTCCTCGATCGCTTCCTTATACCGCGGATCGGAAGCGATGCCACCCCCTCCCCGCTCCGCGTAATACTTGCTCAGCGCCGCCTCGATGTCCGCCTCCGAGGCCACCTGCAACGTAATCTCCATGTGCAGCAAGTGCGTCAGGCTGTCGATCGTGTCCAGGTCCGACGGATCGGCTATGGCGACCGTGAGGCTGTTCTCGTGCTTGAACACCGGCACCACGCGGTACTTCTTGGCAATGTGCCGGGGAATGGTGGCGATGACATCATCGTCGATTTTTGCCTCGTTGAGGTTGACGACCTCCGCCCCGAAATGGGCGGCTTTGGCTTGCGTGACGTCGGCCGGCCGGATCAATTTGTTGGCCAGCATCAGGTCCACCAGGCCCACACCCGACTCCTGCGCCTCGGGCCGGAGCGCGGCCACCTTGTCCGGGGTGACGAACCCGAGGTCCACCAGGATATCGATCAGATAATCGTCTTTTTCAGCCACGGTTCGCTATGCGTTACACACGCTCGTCGTGAAGCGCTATTAAAGAGAGTACTGGCCTGATTTCTAATGTCAATGGACAGCTGCGCCGTATCTTCGAAATGGGAGTTTAACGCAAGGGCGCAACGCGGCGAAGCCGCAAGTAAATTGGTAGGGACGCTGTCCTCAGCGTCCCCATCTCTTCTGGAAGCGTTTCGGGGCGGTGGAACGCGTCCCAACTGACATTTCGTCGCAACCTGCCAACATGTTGGACTATTGCACTACAAAGACCAACATGTTGGTCGGAATGGAATGGGCATTCAGGCAGCCAACTTAAGAATGCGGAGCGTGGCGAGCATTTCTTTCTGGAGGCTTTGGTAGTGCAGGTCGAGTGGCGCGATGGTCTTTGGCGGACGGCCACGTTTGGGGTGCTGGACTCCTGCCAACACCGGTTTAAGGACTTTCTCGCGCAGGATCAGCAAGCCAGCCAAGACCCGGACACCGGCCGGCTTAACGCGATAACGACGCGTTCGCGCGACGCGCTCCACTACGTCCTTGCCGCGCAGCTTGCGCAGGTCATAGGCGCCTCGGCGCCCGTTGTAGTCTGCCAGCTTGGGGCCTTGCTGCTGCTGGAGGCGCTGGGCCAGTTGGGCGGCGGTAAAGCCGCCCGGCTGAGGCGCCAACGCCACCACCGCTTGCGCCACCGCTTGCATCCGAGGCTTCTGCAGGTCCACTCCCGCCAGACGCTGCGTGCCCCGAACACTGGGGGTAGGAAGTTTATCCAAGGCCCCGCTGTCCAGGTAGCTCAGGTGGGCTGCTTGTACGGCCGCCAGGAAGTCAACAACCATGCGCTCCAACTGTTCCAACATCGGCGGCAGCTTCTCCAACCGCTTGCCGCAGCGCAATTCCTCCACGTTGTTGACGACCACCTCGATGCGCAAGAGCCGCCCACCTTTGTCGTAAATCTTGAGCACCAGCTTGCCGAAGATCAGCTTGAAGACCGTCAAATCGTACTGGGGCTGTTCCACCACACCTTCGATCCGGCCGCCGCTTTTGCGTCGGCGCGAGGGTCGCTGTTTGCGTCCGAAAATGGTCCGCAGCCGGCGCACGTCCAACAACCCTCGGGTGCGCTCGATGAGCCCCTGGTAAATTTGGTCCATGCGTCGACCGTTCTGAAAGAGCAGATTGCGGCTGTATTCGAGTTGGTAGCACGAATAGCTGTAATGGAACTGCGAGCGTTCCTGAGCCTGACGGTCCAGCCCAAAACAGAGACAGGCCGAATAAATCCAACGATCCACCACCTGGGCCAATTCTCCCAAGCCTTGGGGCTGGCGCAGACCCCGGGCCAGTTGGTCCAGCGCCTCAAAATCACTGCCGCTTTCAAAACAGTTGCCTTCCTTGACCCAGCGAATGGACTGGTGCCGAGCTTGGCGTTCCACCCATTCATGCCCATTGAGACTGACCTGCACACCAAAGGGGGGATGCCCGCTCATTTTGATGGTCAGGTGCCCCCAGACCCGGTCCAGAATGTGAAAATGGTAATGCTGGACCAGCGGCCAGGGTGCTTGGCGCCGCAGGACCAGTTTGCCCTCCCGGTTCCGCCTGGCTTTCCAGACCAAGGCCGGGGCTCGAGCCACCAGGATGGCAAAGACGCCTTGGAAGGCGGGATCCTTGGGCAGGAGTTTCTCGGCTCGTTGGTGCTTGGTTTTGTCACCCAGCAGACAGTGGATGACGGGGAGGTTCGCTTTCTTGGCGAAGGCATGAAGCCGGCGACTGAAGTCACCCGCCATCTGCTCCAGCCGCTCTTGATCCAGAGGCGCGCCGGGCCAAAGTTGGTTCCACCAGGTCAGAAAACCGCCGCTGGTCTGGCCCATGAGGAAGTAGCCGTTGAGGACGATACGATCGACACAATCATAACGGCCATCCAACAGATCAGCGACATACGTAGAAAATTCGTCAGACAGGCTCATGAACAGGAACATACCTTCACTCGCAAATCCAGTGAATGGCTGTTCGCCGCAGGCGAACCTCTTTTTCCCAGCGAAGTCTGGGAAAAAGCGTGTACTGCTATCTATCAAGGTTTGCGCAGCTCGCGCAAATGCTCCTCCTCGTCCTCGTTCTCGCCTGCCGGCCGAAGCGCAGCGCGAAGGCCGGTCCTCGTCCTCCATCAGTTTGCTTCGCGTATTCCGCGGTTATTCTCTGCTGCTTTTGCTTGCGTCTTTGCCCCTTTGCGCCTTTGCGTTAAGCCTTTCGGCCGAATAGAGCAGGCTAAGCTACCAAGCCAGGTTCTCTTTGGCCACAGCGACCGTCAGGAACCGTTGATCAATCCGCTCGCGTTGAAGGCTGAGCAGGCCCTGCCAGCCGGTGCAGGCGAAGAACTTGTCGCGAAAGGCCATGAAATCCTGTTCGAGCCGCACCCGGTTGGGCTCCAGCTTAGGCCGAATCAGGCCGCCGCAGCCGCCAAGCCCGTTGATCGCGATGTTGCACAAGACCGCCCGGAAAGAGGCCCGGTAAAGCAACCGTATCTCCTCAGGCTCAAACGCCTCGAGTTCGCACGCGCTAAACCGAATATTACACACCCACGACTGTGCCGCGGCAGCAGGGGTCGTGGCGCAGGTTTCCAAACCTGCCGTATCGCCGACTTCCAAGTCGGCAGAGTGTCGTGATTGCATTGGTACCCGCAGGTTTGGAAACCTGCGCTACCGGCAACGATGTGAAATACCCGCGCTAAAGCCGCTTACAAATCGGCCCTCCGGCTCCAGGGTTGCGCCGTTAGGCCGCAAACTGGGCTGGCCAAACGCATCGTTTTTGTCTAATGGAAAGGAATGAACACAAGCAAGTTGTCACGGCGCGAGGCGCTCGCTCAAACCGGCCTGCTCGTTGGCGCCGGCCTCCTGGGGGGAAAACTCGGGCTCTCGCAGGCCTCGGCTGCTCCGCCGGCGCAGGCCGCCGCGCGCCCCTTCCGCTACTGCCTGAACATGGCCACCGTTCGCGGCCAGAAACTCGGCATCGTTAAGGAAGTCGAAGTCGCTGCCCAGGCGGGCTACGACGGCATTGAGCCGTGGGTCGAAGCTTTGGATGCATTTGTCAGGGATGGTGGCGCGCTGGCCGACCTCAAGAAACGAATCACCGACTCAGGACTGACGGTCGAAGGCGCCATCGGGTTTCCTGAATGGATCGTGGACGATGACGAGCGGCGCGCCAAAGGTTTCGAGCGGGCGAAACGCGAGATGGACATGGTCGCGCAAATCGGCGGCAAACGGTTCGCTGCTCCGCCGGCGGGCGCGACGAATTTACCCAGGCTGGATTTGACGAAGGCCGCCGAGCGGTACCGCTCCTTGCTGGAAATAGGTGACCAGCTCGGCCTGACGCCCGAGCTCGAGCTGTGGGGTTTTTCCAAAAACTTGGGCCGGCTGGGTGAGTGCGTTTGCGTTGCGATGGAAACCGGCCACCCCCGCGCTTGCGTGCTGGCCGATGTTTTTCACCTTTACAAGGGCGGCACGGATTTTCATGGCATGCGCTTGCTCGGCCCCGACGCCATCCAGGTTCTCCACATGAACGATTTCCCGGCCGACCCGCCGCGGGAGAAGATCGATGACAGTTACCGGATATACCCCGGCGACGGCACCGCGCCCTTGACGGATATCCTCCGCGCGCTGCACGCCACTGGAGGTCAGAAGGTGCTCTCTCTGGAACTGTTCAACCGCAAGTATTGGACTGAGGACCCGTTGGAGGTTGCTCGGACCGGCTTGGCAAAGATGAAGGCCGTCGTCGAAAAAGCCGGATTTTAGCCAGGCGCAGCCTCAACCCTTGTTCGGAGACGCCGCCGCGCGTCCTCAATTCGCCAGCTTGTTGGGCAACACGCCCGCCACCACAGCCACCAAGTCGGCAATCGCCCCCTTGCGCACGTATCGGTGCGCCCCGTTTTCAAGCATTTGCTGGATCGCGTTTTCGTCATGCTCGAGACCCGTGTGGAGGATGATCGGAGCCGCAGGATGGTTCCGCTTCAGGTGCTTCAGCAGCATGAGCCCGTTTTCGCCGCCAAGGTCCAGGTCCAGAATAATCAAGCTGAACCCGCTCTCGTTCTTCTGCAGCAGCGCCTCGGCGGCGCCCGGCACCGCCACCACCTCATAGCCGGCGTCTTTCAAAGCCGTCGTCACCATGAGGCGCCAATTCCGGTCGTCCTCGACACACAAAATTCGTTTTCCCATCGCTCCATGGATAGCGGCAAGCCAGCAGCCGTCAACTGCAGACTCGTTTGCAATACCCTCCCGGGTGTGGGACAAATTTCTTCTGAACCCGACAGCGGCATGCACCGCGCAGCGGTGCAACGATGGTAGCCGTGCACCTCAGTCCACGGGGGGACGCGTCGATTGACCTTCGCGTCGCGTCGCGACGCCTGAAGCTCCGGGCGGAGAGAAGGTGTCGGCCGGCGCTGCGAGATGGACCGACGTGGGCCGCCCTCTAGCCGATGAGATACAGAATCGCCCAATCCCAACAGAATCCATTAAGGAGCAAGAATTCTGTCTCACACACTACCCTCCCACGCTCCCACGCTCCCACGCTCCCTGGGACGGCTGGGACGGTCTGGGGCGGTTGTGGGACGGTTGCAAAAGTGAGAATCGCCCGTGTACACCGGCCTTGGGACGGTGGGACGGCTGTACACCCCCAAACCACCCCCCACCCCTGGTCCTCTTTGGCTTCCTCCGCAAGTGACAGCCAGGAGCATTAATTGTCAGCTGTACTCAATTGTACTCAGTTGTACTCAGTTCTTGTCAGGAATTTTCACTTTTTTGCACTTTTTTGCAGTTGTTTTCGCTCTTTTGCGCTAATTCGCATTACAGACTTCGGCGCCCCGGTTCGGTGACCTCCGCACCCCGAAACCGGAATTCAAACCGCACCTCCACCCTTCGCGCGACTCGTCGCACCTTAGTTCTCTCGAAGTCCCGCCCTCCGCCCGCACCTGGCTCCGGCCAACGCCCGAGCCCTTCTCGAACTTGACGCAGGAAACTATAAATACTAAAATAGTTTCCATAGTTTTATGACCGTCAAATCGCCACCTCGTCCTGCCGCGGCGGAGACTGCCGAGCCGCCCGCCCGCCAGCGAATTGTCGCCGGCGGCCGGCGCCATTTCTTCGCCCACGGTTTCCGCGGGGTGACCATGGAGGATTTGGCTGAAGAACTTGGCATGAGCAAGAAGACGCTCTACGCCCATTTCCCCAGCAAAGCCGCCCTGCTGGAAACGGTCCTGCTCAATAAATTCCAGGACGTGGAGGCCGACCTCGACCGCATCACGCGGGCACGCTCATCGAACTTTATCCAGTCGCTGCAACAGCTCCTGGCTTGCATGCAGCGGCACACCGACGAAATCCAACCGGCCTTCGTTCGCGATGTCCGGCGCGAGGCCCCGGAACTGTTCAAGCTCGCGGAACAACGCCGGGCGGAGTTGTTGCAACGCCACTTCGGCAGGCTGTTTGCCGCAGGCCGGCGCGTGGGCCTGCTCCGCAAAGACATTCCAATCAAATGGATGATCGATATTTTGCTCGGCGCCACCCAGGCCTTTGTGAATCCGCCAAAACTGGCCGAGCTCGGCCTCACCGTGAGAGACGGCTTCTCCGCCGTCGTTTCAGTGGTTCTCTCAGGCGTGCTGACCAACAAAGGGAAAGAACTCCTATGAATCTGAATTCCCCACCCGCTTCGATTCACAAGCTGCTGCTCCTGCTGGGCAGCCTCGCGCTGGCGCCCTGTGTATTCACGAGTTGCAGCCGGCCCAACGCTCAAATGCTGCAAGGATATGTCGAAGGCGAATTCGTCTATGTCGCCTCTCCACTGGCGGGCGCGCTGGAAACGCTCAACGTGAAACGGGGCTCGCAGGTCAAACCCGGCGACCTCCTCTTTGCTCTGGACAGTGCCTCCGAGAAGGACGCGCGGGATGGAGCCGAGGGCCAGCTCCGGCAGGCCGAAGCGAATTGGCAGGACGCACAGCAGGGCAAGCGTCCGACGGAAATCGAATCCCTCGAAGCGCAGCTCCAACAGGCTCGCGCCACGCTGGCCCTGTCGGAGAAGGAACTCGCTCGGCAGGAAGAAATGGCCCACGTGCGAGGCGCAACGGCGCAGCAGGACGTTGATCGGGCCCGCTCGCTCCAGGACCAGGACCACCAAAAGGTCGCGCAGCTTGAAGCCGACCTGAAGACGGCGCAACTGGGTTCACGCACCAACCAGGTCGCCGCGGCGGCGGCCAACGTGAAGGCGATGCAAGCCCGCCTCGCCAAAGCGGAGTGGGATCTCTCTCAAAAACATCAGAGCGCTCCCCAGGCAGGTTTGGTCTTTGACACCTTGTATCGCGAAGGCGAATGGGTGGCTGCCGGGCGCCCGGTGGTTGCGCTGCTACCGCCGCAGAACGTCAAAGTGCGCGTGTTCGTGCCGCAAACCATCCTGGGCGCAATTCATCCCGGAGACAGCGCGCGGGTCACGGTCGATGGCGCCGCCTCGCCGTACACTGGGAAGGTGAGTTTCATTTCACCCCAGGCCGAATACACCCCGCCGGTTCTTTACAGCCAGGAGAACCGCGACAAGTTGGTCTTCCTCGTCGAGCTGGTCTTCGAACCTGAAACCGCCGCAAACCTCCACCCGGGCCAGCCCGTGGACGTGCAATTCGGCCATTGATTTCATGCCCGAGGATCTCGCCATCGATGTGCGCGGAATGACCAAGCGGTTCGGCGACCATGTCGCCGTCAACGAGGTTGACCTCCAGGTGCGAACCGGCGAGATCTGCGGTTTCCTGGGTCCCAACGGCAGCGGCAAAACAACCTTCATCCGCATGCTGTGCGGCCTCCTGCGCGCCGATGGAGGCAACGGCAAATGCCTCAATTACGACGTGCTCCACGAAAGCGAGCGCATCAAGCAGCACGTGGGTTACATGACCCAGCGATTCAGCTTCTGGGAGGACTTGAGCGTGGCTGAGAACCTTGATTTTGCCGCGCGCATGTATTCCGTCCCCAACCGGCGCCAGGCGGTGAACGAAACACTCCAGCGGCTGGGTCTCGTGGACCGGCGTCACCAGCTTGCCGGCCAGCTCTCTGGCGGCTGGAAACAACGGCTTGCCCTGGCCGGTTGCATGATTCATCAGCCGAGACTGCTGCTTCTCGATGAGCCGACCGCCGGCGTCGATCCCAAGGCCCGCCGCGAATTCTGGGAAGAGATCCACCAGCTCGCCGGCCAGGGCCTGACGTTCCTCATCGCGACGCACTACATGGACGAAGCCGAACGCTGTCACCGCCTGGCGTTCATCCTTAACGGCAAACTGCTGACGCACGGCACGGTCGCCGATGTTATTCGCCACTCGGCCCTAACCACCTGGTCGGTCACCGGTCCGGATTTGCTCAAGCTGGCGGAACAACTCCGCCGCCGGCCCGCTGTCGAGCAGGCGGTGGTTTTCGGCAGCGCGCTGCACGTCAGCGGCGGCGACCCGGCCGCCCTCGAACGCGACCTCGCGCCGTTTCGCGTGCCGCCCTTCGAATGGCGCCAGGTCGAGTCCGGGTTGGAGGACGTTTTCATTCACCTCATGGAAAGGAACACGACTCAGCATGAAACTGCCGCATGAGTTTTCGCTGGCGCGGTTGTGGGCCATCGTGGTGAAAGAATTCATCCAGATGCGCCGCGACTGGCTGACCTTTGCGATGATGGTGGGCATCCCCGTGCTCCAGCTCGTCCTCTTCGGCCTGGCCATCAACTCCGATCCCAAGCACCTGGCTACCGCCGTCCTGCTGGCGGACCGCGGCCCGCAGGGGCGCACCCTGCTCGCGGCGATTCAGAACAGCGGCTACTTCGATTTCGTCCGGCTGGTGAAGAGCGAGGCCGAAGGGCGGGAAGCGCTCGCGCGCGGCGAAGTCCAGTTCGTCGTCAACATCCCGGAAGACTTCACGCGCGATCTGCTTCGCGGGAACCAGCCGGCTGTGCTCGTCGAGGCGGACGCCACGGACCCCGCGGCGACCGGCAACGCGCTCGGTTCCCTGCCGACCGTGCTCAACTCTGCCCTGGTCAACGATCTCAAAGGCCCGCTCGCCTTTCTCGCCGGCACGCCCGGGCCCATCGACCTCCGCATCCACGCTCTCTACAATCCGGAAGCTGTCACGCAGTACAACATCGTGCCCGGCCTGTTGGGGGTCATCCTGACGTTGACGATGATCCTCATCACCGGGCTCGCCATCACCCGCGAGACCGAACGCGGCACAATGGAGAACCTGCTCTCCATGCCGACTCGTCCGCTCGAGGTGCTGTTGGGCAAGATTATTCCTTACATCCTGTTCGGCTACCTCCAGGTGGGATTGATTCTGCTCGCGGCGCGGGTTCTCTTCCATGTCCCCATGCTCGGCAGCCTCGTGCTGCTGCTGGGCGTGACGCTCGTCTTCATCATCGCGAACCTCGCTCTGGGCATCACGTTTTCCACTTTGGCGAGGAATCAGTTGCAGGCAATGCAGATGACCTTCTTCTTCTTTCTGCCCTCCATATTGCTGTCCGGGTTCATGTTCCCGTTCCGGGGCATGCCGCGCTGGGCCCAAATGCTGGGCGAAATTCTACCGCTAACCCATTTCCTGCGAATCATCCGCGGCGTGCTGCTGAAAGGCAACGGCCTCGCCGACGTGCTGGTGCACCTGTGGCCCATCGCGCTCTTCGCCACCGTTGCCCTGACCCTCGGCGTGAAGCGCTACCACCAGACGCTCGACTAATTCCAATGAAGACTTCTAGTGTATGAAACCTCTTAGAACCTGTTTGGAAATCGCCATCCTCTGTAGGAGACGACGTAAGGAGTCTCTGATCTCCCGCGGCGTCCAGATTTCTACCGGAGCTTGGAGACTCCTTACGTCATCTCCTGCGATACTAGAACACGCTCTGCGACAATTCGCCTGGTACGCACTCCTCCCGGCGCTGCTCGGCGCCTGCGCAGTCGGCCCGAATTACTCAAAACCAGACACCACGAACCTCACTCCCGCCGACTGGCGCTGGAAGCAGGGCGAACCCCGCGACGAAATCCCCAAGGGCGAATGGTGGACCGCATTCAACGAGCCCGTCCTGGACCACTTGGAAACCGAGGCGGTAAACCACAATCAAAACCTCCAAGCGGTGGTCGCTCGCGTCGATCAAGCGCGGGCAGCCGCCCGGCTCACGCGGAGCCAGTTTTTCCCCGACCTGTCTTTGGAACCGTCGCTCAGCCGCCAACGCACTTCCGGCCATCTGCCCACGCCCATCCCGTTCAAAGTGCCCTCCGCAACCTTTGATACCTTCAGCCTGCCGCTGGACCTGAGTTACGAAGTCGATCTTTGGGGTCGGGTCCGCCGCTCCTTCGAAGCCGCGCGAGCGCAAGCCGAGGCTAGTGCTGCCGATTACCAAAACACGCTGCTGACCCTCACCGCCGACGTCGCAGTGGATTATTTTCTGCTGCGCTCGCTGGATCTCGAAACCGCCAGCCTGCGTCGCACGGTGGAGCTGCGCAATGAAACCATCACCATACTCCAAACGCGTTTCGCCGCCGGCGCCATCCCGGAGAGCGAGCTGGCTACCGCGAAAACCGAGTTGGCGGGTGCGAAGGAAGAACTGGCCGACACACTCCGCCGAAAGGCCGAAACCATCAATGCGCTCGCTCTCCTGTGCGGCGCGCCGGCCAGCTCCTTCGAAGTCGCCGAGCACACCAGCGCCGCATCGCCGCCGATAGTGCCTCCCGGCCTTCCTTCGCTGCTATTGGAGCGCCGACCCGATATTGCCGGCGCCGAGCGGCGGTTGGCGGCCAGGAATGCCGAAATCGGGGTTGCTCGCGCCGCCTGGTTTCCCGCACTGCGCCTGACCGGCCAGGCCGGATACTTGAGCGCGGAAGCGTCGGACCTCTTTTCCTGGGACAGCCGGGTCTGGTCGCTCGGGCCCAGCATCAGCCTTCCCCTGTTCACCGCCGGGCGGACCGCTGCCGAGGTCAGGCAAGCCGAGGCCGCTTACCAGGAGGCGCTTGCAGCCTATCGGCAAGCCGTACTCACGGCGTTCAAGGAAGTCGAAGATTCCCTCGCGCAAATTCGGTTTCGGAACGACCAGGCGACCGCGCAAACCGAAGCCCTGGCCTCCGCCAAACGCGTTGCCGAACTGACCCGAGTACGCTACCAGGCCGGCGCCACCGGCTATCTCGAAGTAGCTGATGCCGAGCGCACCGTCCTCCAGCAGCAACAACAGGAAGCCCTGCTCCAAAGCGAGCGTTTCGCCGCCACCGTCCGCCTAATCAAGGCGCTGGGCGGCGGTTGGACGGGAACGAACGAAACCGCCAGCACCCCGCAGACACTCAAGCCGGCAAACTCCAAACCGCCACCTTAGTCTTAAGCATTTACCCAGAGTCCAAGGCAAAGCCGCACCTAAACTGGTAGGGACGCTGTCCTCAGCGTCCCCATTTCCTCTGAAAAGTGAGCACTCCACATCCTCTGCTTGCGTCTTTGCACCTTGGCGCCTTTGCGTTAAAGACTTCGACTGATCAGATACGCCTACGGGACCGGCTTGAGCCGGATCGATTTCACATTCAGCGGGTGCCATCCCTCCGCCACCGCGTGCAGCGCGAGAGTTACCTTCCCCGGCGCGGCGACCTCCAATGTACCAATTCTCAACCGCCGGAATCTCCCATAGTCACCCGTGGCCGCAGCCTCGGCCTTGACCTTTTGAGCGCCGATAGAAACCTCCAGCGAAGCCCGCTCGGGAGCGGCGACTTCGGTAGTGACCTCGAACTTGCCTGGTTTGGTCACAGTAAACTCCCAGTCCGCCCAATCAGCAGGCTCGATCCAGAAACCAATGTTGTCCCGCGCACCGCCGGACTCGTATTTGATTTGCTCGCCGTGAAATCGGGCCTCGCCGGCAGGCAGGACGATCGATCCATCGTAATCCTGGGCAATGCCTGCCTGCTCGACCTCGGGCGCTCCTTTGATTTTCAACACGATGGTCGAGGAGATAGGGTCGGGAGCGGTTGTGGGTACAGAAATGGTCAGGCCCTCGGCCCCGCTTTGACAGGCAAGCGAATGTTTCGCAGCGTCAGCAAGCAGGTAAGCCTTGTCGGCGGCGTTCTTAAGACCCGGCACCACGAGTCTGCCGTCCGCCGGCCAGTTGAAAACGTGCAAATAAAGCGTCGCACCGCCAGGGGTAAGCTGCTTGGTGCACCGTCCCCAGGACAACCGTTTGAACGGACTGGCCGTGGTGGCGTAAACGGCTTCGTGGTTGGCGTTCATCCACTTGCCGATTTCTTTCAGCCGCTCGACGGACGGCCCTGGAATGAGGCCCTCGGAGGTCGGGCCGACGTTGAGCAGGTAATTGCCGCCTTTGCTCGCGATATCGACGAGGTTCCGGATCAACATCTCGGTGCTCTTCCAATGGCTATCATAGCTCTTGTAACCCCAGGTATCGTTCATCGTCATGCAGGTTTCCCAGTCGCGACCAGGGTAACCAGTCGCGGGGATGAACTGCTCTGGGGTTTCGGTATCGCCCTTGTAACCGCCGCCGAGGCGGTTGTTATGGATGATGCCCGGTTTCAGTCGAAGCAGCGCGCTCAGCTTGTCGGCGCGCTCTTTGTTCATATCGACCGGCGTATCCCACCAGAGCACGGCGGGAAATTCGCGGTAGTGGGTGAGAATCTCCTTCACCTGCGGGACAGCGACTTTGTCGATGTAGTCATCCATGCTGCGCTCCTGCGCTTTGTCCCATTTGCCGCCCGCCGCCGAGCCGCCATTGTTCCAGTCCTGTGCCTGCGAATAGTAAAAGCCCAGCTTAAGGCCGTGCTTTTTGCAGGCGGCCGCAAGCTCTTTTAACGGGTCACGCCCGAACGGAGAAGCTTTCACGATATTCCAGTCGGAGGCCTTCGAGTCGAACATGGCAAAGCCGTCGTGATGTTTCGAGGTGATCACGATGTATTTCATCCCGGCTTCCTTCGCCGTGCGGACCCATTCGTCGGCGTTGAATTTGACCGGGTTAAACTGCTTCGCGTATTCGCGGTACTCGGCGACGGGGATTTTGCCGCGGTTCATAATCCACTCACCAATGCCCGGGATCTGCTTACCATTATAGGTGCCGGCGGGGACGGAATAGACGCCCCAGTGGATGAACATGCCGAAACGGGCCTGGCGCCACCATTGCATCCGCGCATCGCGCTGAGCCGGGGTCTCGTCCGCGTAAGGGTCGGGCTTGATGAGCTCCGGTTTGCCTTTGATATCGAGCGCGATGACGCTCGCGTTCTGGTCCGGTGCTTTTTCCGGCAGCGAGATGGCAACCTGGTTATCCGCCGAGGCCACTTCGAGGGGCTGCTGGCCATCGAGGAGGTATGCCCGGACCGGCTTGTTCGCGAGGCCGGTCAGAACCAGTTTTGCATCGCTGGGCCAATCGAAAACGTGCAGGTAAAGGCGCGTCTTGCCGCCACCCAACGGCTTTTGAGTGCAGCGACCCCAGGCTAGTTTGTCAAAGGGGCTGGCCTTGGTGCCATAGATGGATTCGCCGTTGACCTTCATCCATTGGCCGATGTCGGCAAGGCGCTGGATGCTGGTATCCGGGAACAGTCCTTCGGAGGTCGGGCCGATATTCAACAGATAATTACCGCCTTTGCTCGCGCAATCGATCAGGTTGCGGATCAGCGTGGTGGAGGACTTCCAGTTTTGGTCATCCTTGTTGTAGCCCCAGTGATTGTTCATCGTCATGCATGATTCCCAATCAACGCCGGGACCGAAGCCGGTAGCGGGGATTTCCTGTTCCGGAGTACCGTAATCGCCCACGGTGCCGCGCTGGGCGAAGCCGATGCCGGAAGCGGAATCCGCAGGTTTCCCAACGCGGTTGTTGATAATGATATTAGGCTGGAGGCCGCGGACATAGTCGTAGAGGTCCACGCCGCGCTCCGCGGTCCAGGGCTTCTCCCACTGGCCGTCGAACCACAGAATCCCGATCGGCCCATACCGCGTGAGCAACTCCTTGAGCTGGCCTTTCATGTACGCCGTGTAGCGGTCCATGTCGGGCGTGCCGGTGGCCTTGTCGTTCCAGGCACGGCGGACGCCCCAATCGGGATGATGCCAGTCCATGATGGAATGGTAGAAGCACAGTTTGATCCCCTGCTCGCGGCAGGCCTCGGACAGCTCCTTGAGCGGGTCGCGTTGGAACGGCGTCGATTTAATGCACCAATCCGTCAGGTCGGATCGGAACATCCCGAATCCGTCGTGATGTTTGGAGGTGATCACGATGTATTTCATCCCGGCGTTCTTGGCGAGGCGCACCCACTCTTTCGCGTCGAACTTCACCGGGTTGAGTTGGGAGGCGAACTTCTCGTATTGGGAAACAGGCATTTTGGTCTCTTCGAGAAACCATTCGCCATAATTAGTGTGGCCGTCCCACTCGCCGGCGGGAACGGAATAGACTCCCCAATGAATGAACAGCCCAAAGCGGGCGTCGCGAAACCATGCCATCCGGGCATCGTGCTGCGCCGGCGTCTCGGCAGCGCGGCATATCCCCGCGCCAAGACCCAGCGCCAGGGCCAGGAGAACGAATAAACGAGCGTGCGTCTGATGTTTCATAAATCGTGTGGTGTGGCTGTTACAGTTGTTTCATCGCCCCGTCCATCGCCGCAAACAGCTGCCCCATCGTCGCCTCGGTCTCGTCGCCCATGTTGGACACGCGGAACGTTGTCCCCTTGATCTTTCCGTAGCCGCCGTCGATCAGGAACCCCTGGTCCTTGACCAGTTTCTGCAGCTTGGGGACATCGACCACCCGCCCGGCCGGTCGCGCCCCGTTGCTAACGCACGTGAGCGTGAGCGATTCAAAACCCTTCTCCGGGAAAAGCGTGAAGCCGTGCTTCGCTGCCCAGTCGCGGGTCATTTGGTTGGTGCGGCGATTTCTCGTGTAACGCGCTTCCAGCCCCTCGGCAAAGATTTCCTCCAGCTTCGACGCCAGCGCGTTCACATGGCCGATACTGGGGGTGCTGGGCGTCATATTCTGTTCGGCGTTTTTTTGGAACTCGACGAAATCGAAATAGTACCCGCGGTCTTTCATGGTCGCGGCTTTGGCGAGCGCCGCGGGCGAGCAGACGAACACCGCGCTGCCGGGCGGCAGGGCAAAAGCCTTCTGCGTTCCGGCCAGCAACACGTCGATCCCCAGCTCATCGAACTTCAGCGGCACGGCCGACATGGAACTCACCGAATCCACGATGAACATGACATCCGGATATTTCTTCTTGAGCGCGGCGATCTCGGCGAGCGGGCTCATGACGCCCGTGGACGTCTCGTTGTGAATCACCGTCAGCGCATCGAATTGGCCAGTGGCAAGTTTCTTCTCGATGTCGGCGGCGCGGACGGGCGAGCCCCAGGGAACCTGAAGCGCCTCGGCCTCTTTGCCACAGCGCTTGGAAACGTCGAACCATTTGTCCGAAAACGCGCCGCACATGCAGTTGAGCACCTTTTTGGCGACGAGGTTGCGAATCGCGCCTTCCATGACGCCCCAGGCGGAGGAGGTGCTGATGAAAACCAACTGTTTCGTGGAGAGTAATTGCTGGAGCTGCGGCTGAATCTTTCCGTAAAGGTCTTTGAAACCCTGCCCGCGGTGCCCAACCATCGGCGTGCAAAAAGCGCGAAAAGTCTTTTCGCTGACCTCGACCGGGCCCGGAATATGGAGTTTAACATGTCCCATAGAGTGGCGAAATGTTTCCCGAGCGCACCCGCAAAGGCAAGAGTGTTCTCAGGGTATACGCATCTAAGTCGCCGGAGAATAATGCAGTCCCGGAGGGACCTCGCTTGCGTTTTGGAGTGCGGCAGTCCTCTGCCGCTTTGCCCGTTTCACCGCCTCGCCGCACCGCTTCCAATAGGTAGGGTGCGCCATCCTCAGGCCGGCGTAGCCAGAACCAACCTCGTTGTGGGAACGGTGACAGGTTGAAGGTTGCAGCGTAGCCAACTTGCAACCTTCAACTTGCAACTTGGAACCGCAAGAACCCGCGCAGAAAACCAGCATTTCCGGATATAGTGATCCAGCGCGCCGCCTGTGATATCGCTCAAGCCCCAGCCGGCAGGCGCAGGCAGGTTTGCAAGCGCTTCTCGCCGCTCTTCTCTCCACGCCAAATAGAAGCGAGACCCCGGATATCCTCGCGAACCCGCACCAACTCCGGCGCAGCTTCTGGGAACGGCAGCAAACCGTACGTCCCGGTTGCTCGCAGTTTTTTTGCCTGGGCCGGCATGCAGCGGCAAATCAACGTGCTGACCATGTGCGTCCGCGCACGCAGATACACGATTGGCCCCATGGGGACAGGGCCATCCTCAATGACACGCGCCACGACTGTCCCCGGCGTTTCATTGGTGCCGCGTTCGACGGCATATCGGCGCCCCGGAAGCGGCTTGCCGAATTGAGCGAGCGCCGCCGCTTCCAAACTGTGCGATACGAAAATCAATTCCGCGCCCGAAGGCTCAGCGAGGATTTCCCACACCACGGGCTCACCGGCGGAATTTAAGGTGAGACGCACCCCTTGAGCGGAGATGCTTCCGCCTCGTCGCCGCTCCGCTTGAGCTTTGTAAAACCAAATGTACGTAAAGCTGACGTGCGGCTTCCCGTGAACGAGGACACCATCGGTTTGGAAATAAATCGCGGGACGCGAAGTGTCGAGAACCGCAGTCCCGTTTGTGAGAACGAGCGTGCCGAAAGGCGCGGCAGAGGCGTTCGCGCCGTCTTGGCCCTGGACCTCCTGGATGAGCAACGGCGCGAGCCTGAAGGTGAGCGCTTCAACATCGCGCTCCACGGGCTTGAAGAAATTGCCCTCCTGAAACGAAACCGTCGCGCGCCGCTGAATCTCAGCAAAATCGATAGGCAGCGCCGGAGCCGCGGCCGCAGCCAGGCAGGCGCTCAGCAGGTACCCGGCGGGAACCAGTCGGCTCCCCCAACGGCGTGTGAATCGGACCGACGGAGCACCGCGCCCTTTGTGGCCTCTGTGTTCCCTTGTGGCGAGTTTCACTTCTTCTTCACGTATCCATTCTCCCTGAACCACTCCACCGCATCCGCCAGCGCCTGCCTTGGCGCCGTCTGCGGCAAGCCAAGCTCACGTATCGCTTTACCCGGATTGAAGAACATTTTGTATTTCGCCATGCGCACGCCTGCCAGCGGCGCTTTGGGCGGCTTGCCGGTTACTGCGGCCAGCGCTTCGTTGCCATACGCAGCCATCAACGCGACAAAGTAAGGAATGCGCACCCGGGGAGCGGGCAGCCCGGTGAGTTCGTGCAAAACCTCGAAAGCCTTCGCCATCGTCCAATTCCCCTCGGCATTGCCCAGGATATAGCGTTCACCGATGCGCCCCTTCTCCGCGGCCAGGATATGGCCAATCGCCACATCCCGCACGTGCACCCAATTGAGCCCCGTATCCAGGTAGGCGGGCATCGCGCGGTTCAGGAAATCCACGATCACCTGGCCTGTCGGCGTCGGCTTCACGTCGCGCGGGCCGACCGGCGCGCTCGGGTTCACAATCACGACCGGCCTCCCCTGCCCCGCCAGTTCGAGCGCCACCTGTTCGGCCTGCCATTTCGAGCGCTTGTAATGGTTGCTCATCTGCGCCTCCGATGTCGCCGCGGTTTCGTCCGTGGGAACGACGCGCCCATTAACGGGTCGCGGCAGCCCGATGCAGCCGACCGTGCTGGTATAAACAATCCGGCCGCAGCCGGCTGCCGTCGCGACTTCGATGACAGTGCGCGTGCCCTCGACATTGGTGGCATACATCGGCCGATAATCCGGCAGCCATAAATGATAACTGGCCGCGACGTGAAAACACCAATCGCACCCGCGCATCGCGGCCTTGAGCCGGTCAGTATCGCCCAGGTCGCCTTCGATGCGCTCGAAGTCCGCGCCCTGCAACCCGCGAACATCACTGCCCGAACGCAACAAGGCCTTCACCTGGTGCCCCCGCGCCACCAGCTCGTGCACGAGGTTCGCGCCGATGAATCCCGACGCGCCGGTGACGAAACATTTCATGAGCTTCAGCATAGAAACTCTTCAGACACGCACAAAATGGTTTTTCAAACGAACTGCCAACCCCTGGTCAGGCCGGGCCGCCGCGCCCGGCCTGCCATCGCGTAGCGATGCGCTGAAGTTAGCCGTGGACTTCAGTCCTTGTCATTACCCACATCTTCCTGAGCATGGCATGAGTTTCACTTCTTGGTCGCCCAAACCCGCAAGAAAATGCCCGGACTTCGCCGCCATCTCTGCGCCGCGGAGCGGCAGCTTGATGGTAGCCGTGACTTGCCATTACCCACATCTTCCTGAGCCTAGCATGAGTTTCCCTTCTTGGCCGCGCAAATCCGCAGGAAAATGCCCGGAATTCGCTACCATTCCCGCGCCGCGGGGCGGCAGCTTGATGGTAGCCAACACCTGCATGCATCGCGTAGCGATGCAACGATGGATAGGGGTAGGGATGGCGCAGGTGCGCCACCCCTCCCTCCGAACCGGACGGGCGGATTTCCCGCATCCGGCTCTCCAGTTAGTGG
>DATMRF010000063.1:0-25664 GCA_035566435.1 Candidatus Acidiferrum sp. | reverse complement strand
AACAGGCGGCAGGCTCGTAGGTGAGGGCTTCGCAGGCTCTCATGGGTGTATCGCCTTTCGTTAAGGTTTGGGTTTTCATTTGTCTCTAAACCCCGATACACCCGCTCTCTACGCTTTTACACAACCACTCTTACGCCACCTCGATTTGGGATTGTTCGCAGAGCTTGCCTCGCCCTCCGCAACCTGTCTTACTTGGCGGTACCAAACTCCTCAACTGATATGAAACACTTGGTCGTTTTCATCTGTTTAGTCGTCGCCGTTTTCGATGCGGCCGCTGCGTTTCGGGCAGCCATCGCCGTGCGCAACGTCACCCCAGACCCGTTGCTGCCCGTTATTGGCGGCATCGGCCCGTCGCACCCCGTTTCGCGCAAGGAAGGCGAGTTGACTGTGCGGGCTTTGGTGCTGGAAGACGGGGCAACACGCGTGGCGTTTGTGAGTTCGGATTTCCTGGGATTTCCGGCAGTGCTGGGTAACCGCGTCCGTGCGGAGGTGAAAGGAATTCCGGCGGGGAACATCCTGATTGGCGCGACGCATACGCATAGCGCGCCGGATTGCTACGGATTTCCCGATGGCAAGGGCGGCACTGCGAGCGACCCGAAATATTTGGAGACCGTTTGCCGACGCATGACCGAAGCTCTTAGCGAGGCCGTCACGACATTGCAACCTGCGCGAATTCGGATCGCTACCGGCACGGCCAAAGGCAAGATCGCCTATAACTACTATGCGGAGCAATTGTATGATCCCCGCTGCAGCGTCATCCAGGTAGTGGATGAGTCGGGCAAACCCTTCGCGATACTGGTGAATTATGCGATTCACCCCGAGGTGTTGGGCACTCAGGCGGGTGTGTGCAGCCCGGACCTCGTCGGACCCCTCTACGATGAGCTATCCGCTAAGGGCGGAGGAACGGGCATTTTTATGAATAGCGCCCAGGGTGGCATGGTGACTGCCGATAACCGACTGCCCGGCGGTGGCGAGGCCCGGGATTGGCCCGAATGCCGGCGGATCGGGACGTTGCTGGCGGATGAAGCCCTGCGGATTGTTCGGGACGCACCGCTACAGGCTTCTCCCGGACTCTTTTGCGCGGCCCGGTCGGTGTCGCTGCCAGTGGATTCTCCCGGGATGCGCGCGTTAATGAAGCAAATGCCTTCCGTCAGCGGAGTGAGTGCAGACGCCGTGACGGCGCAGGTCAACGTGGTGAACGTGGGGAACGCGCAAATCCTGACGATTCCCGGCGAAGCGCTGCCGAACATCGGCTACTACCTCAAACGCAAAATGCACGGGGAGCATAACCTCCTCTTTGGCCTGACGAACGACGCCTACGGCTATATCCTGACGAAGGAGGATTTCGACAGCTTCGAACGTTATGCCTATATCACGCGCACGAGTCTGGGGGAACGCACGGGCGAAATCCTGGTCAACGAAGCGCTGAAGTTTGTTGACGCTTGCCCCCGGCCGCCACACCTCTCCACCCAGGGGAATTGAGGGCAATTACCGGCTTGCCGGGGTCTGGGAAAGGGGTTTAGATAGCGCTCGAAAGGCAGTGGCAAGGTCCGCGCGGCGGGCGTTGTGGTGTGCAATCCAACTCAATATAAACTCAATTATGAAAAGAAACATTCTGCTCGGAATTGTAATGATGGTGGCTGGGTCGCTGCTCGCGGCGGAAGCAGGCGCCAAAGAGGACGTTACCGGCGCGGCGAAGAAGTTGGGAGACAAGGGGAACTATAGCTGGAAATCAACTATGGAGGCCGGGAATTTCAACGGCACTACCGACGGCAAGACCGACAAAGAGGGCCTGGTCTGCTTATCTATGACGTTCGGCGACAACACCACCGAAGCTTTTGTACAAGGCGGCAAGGGGGCGGTCAAAGCGGCGGACCAGGACTGGCAATCGCTGTCGGACATGGCGGCCAACACAGATCCAGGTCCGAGGCGGTTCCTGGTGCGGCGACTACAAACCTTCAAAGCACCGGTGGCGGAAGTCGCGGACCTCGCGGACAAAGCCAAAGAGCTGAAAAAGGACGGTGACGCTTACTCTGGCGACCTGACCGAAGCCGGCGCGAAGGAATTAGTCGGGTTCGGCGGCCGGCGCGGCGGCAATGCGCCGGAACCGAAGAATGCGAAGGGTTCGGTTAAATTCTGGACGAAAGACGGCGTACTGTCGAAATACGAGCTCAAGGTGCAAGGGACGGTCAACTTCAATGGTGAGGATAGGGATGTCGATAGGACGACGACGGTGGAAATAAAGGATGTCGGCACGACCAACATCGAGGTGCCCGAGGCGGCCAAGAAGAAGATGGGCTGACAGCGAGGCGTTAAGACGTTGAAGCGTCAGAACGGTAAAACGAGGCGACTGACGCGACGCGCGTTGGTTGGTCAGAGTCTGGGGAAATCGCTGGCCAGCAAGGGCAAGTGTTTTATCTTCTGGGGCCATGGAAAAAAACTTTCACATGGCTCCAGAGGAATTCCGCCGGTGGGGACATGCGGTCGTTGACTGGGTGGCGGATTACCAGGCGCGGGTCGAAACGCTGCCGGTTCTTTCTCGAAGCAAAGCCGGTCAACTCCGCGCCGCGCTGCCCTCGAGCCCGCCGACTCAAGGGGAACCTTTCGAGGCCATCCTCGCGGATATGAACCGTCTGATCCTCCCAGGCATTACGCATTGGCAATCGCCCAACTTTTTCGCTTATTTCCCAGCCAATAATTCGGGGCCCTCCATTCTTGGGGAGCTATTATCCGCAGGGTTGGGAGTGCAGGGAATGTTATGGGCGACAAGCCCCGCCTGCACTGAGCTCGAAACGCACATGCTGGATTGGGTCGCGGACCTGCTCGCGCTTCCGGAGAAGTTCAAGTCAAGCGGTCCCGGCGGAGGCGTGATTCAGGACAGCGCTTCGAGCGCCGTACTGTGCGCCTTGCTCGCCGCACGCGAGCGCGCCACCGGGTTTCAGAGCAACGAGCGTGGCTGCGATGGCCGCCTAGTGGCCTATACCTCGCCCCACGCGCATTCGTCGGTCGAGAAAGCGGCGAAGGTTGCCGGACTGGGCCGGGAGAACCTTAGGGTAATTCCGGTGGATGAACGGTGCGCGATGCGACCTGGGGACCTCGAAAACCAACTCGCACAGGATCGCCAATCTGGATTAACACCCTGTCTCGTATCGGTGACCGTTGGCACGACTTCGTCGAACGGGTTCGATCCCTTGCACGAGATAGGCCGGATTTGCCGTGAGCACGGTTTGTGGATGCATGTCGATGGAGCCATGTGCGGCACGGCGGCGGTGTGCCCGGAATTCCGGCATATCCATTTGGGTCTGGATTTGGCGGATTCGTACGCCTTCAACCCGCATAAATGGATGTTTACGAACTTTGACTGCGACTGTTTCTATGTCGCGGACCGCGCCGCGCTGATCAAAACGCTTAGCGTGCTGCCGGAGTATTTACGCAACCAGGCGACGGAATCGGGCGCGGTCATAGATTACCGCGACTGGCAGGTGCCGTTGGGCCGGCGGTTTCGCGCGCTCAAGCTTTGGTTCGTGATCCGCCATTACGGCGTCGAGGGTTTGCAGCATCACATCCGGCGGCACGTCCAACTCGCGCAGGAGTTTGCCCGTTGGGTGGAGCAGTCAAAGGATTTTGAGCTGATGGCCCCGGCGCCGCTGAACCTGGTCTGCTTCGCGCATCGAGCCGGGGACGATTTCAATCGGCGGCTGTTGGAGCGCCTGAATCAGACCGGCAAAGTTTACATGACCCACGCGGTGCTCAATGGCCGGTACACACTGCGCCTGTGCGTCGGCCAAACCCATACCGAAGAACGCCACGTGCGAGCCGCGTGGGAGTTGCTCCAGCAAACCGCGGCCGAAACGTAGCCACAATGAACTCACGAAACTCAAAAGATCGCCCCTCTTGCCTTGTCGCCATTGGTCAGGACTCGGTCACCCTGCAATCGCTCCTTCTCGGCAGGGGAATTCGCTGTCAACTCGATGAAGCTCTCTGATGCGCCAAGAAACTCAGAACTCCGATTGACGCTGCCTTTTCCTGCAAGCGCGTAAATCGTAAATCGTAAATCGTAAATTGCGTGCTCCAGGCTTACGCCAGCGCCCAAGGTGTCCGGTAAGGACGGCTCAGCAGCTTGCTGGCCTCTTCGTCGCCTACAATCACCTCGTTGGTCGAGTCCCATTTGATCTTGCGTCCAACCATCATGGCGATCAGGCCGAGGTGGCCCGGGATCGCGGAGTGATGGCCGGTTTCGGCCGGGGTGATGGTCGGTTTGCGCGACTTCACGCAGTCGAGGAAGTTCTTCTGATGGTTGTCCGAGCGGTAGAGCTTGACCTTGTATTGCTCCGGGGGGATTTGGCGGAACCAATCCAGGTTCGAGGCATCGAATCCGTTGCGATCGACCCAAACCCAGCCGTCGGTGCCAATCCATTTCGTGCCGCTCCTGATGTCGGAATGGCCCCCGGCAATGATCATCGTGATATCGTTCGGGTACTTGCAGGTGATGCGGTACCTGCCGCACGTGTTCCAGATCGCATCCTTTGACGGGAATTGGCCGCTGCCTTCGATTTCGAGCGGGCCGCCGGTTTGGTCGCAATCGAGGCCCCAGTGTGCAATGTCACAATGATGGCCGATCCAGTCGAGCAACTGGCCGCCACCGACATTATAATTCCAGCGCCAATTCATGTGGACACGAGCTTGGATGTAAGGCTCCATCTTCGAGGGTCCAATCCATCTTTCGTAATCCAACTCGTCAGGAGGGGGCGTTACCGCGAGGTCCCAGGCTGGCGTACCAGCCACCACTTTGCTCAAATCATTCGGCTTTTCGGGCAGCACCGCCAGTTTGTTCAACAGCGCCTTCGACGTGCCGGCGAAATCGGTGTGGCCGTCCGGCAGTCCGACTTCTACCCGGGTAACCTTGCCTATCAAGCCGTTGCGGACGATTTCGGCCGCTTTCCGGAACGGCGCTTGTGACCGCTGCCACGAGCCGGTTTGCCAGATTCGGTTATTCTTTTGGACGGCCTTAACAATCGCCTGTTGCTCGGCAATGGTGCGGGCCAGCGGCTTCTCGCCGTAGATATCCTTCTTGTTGTTGGCCGCCTCCGTCGCGGTAAGCGCGTGCCAGGTATCGGGCACGGCCAACATGACGGCGTCGATGTCTTTCCGGGCCATCATTTCGCGATAATCATGGTACGCTTTGCAGTCCTGGTTCTTGTAATGACCATTGACGGTGTTGACGGCGGACTGCAGATGATTCTTGTCCAGGTCACACGCGCCGACCACCTGGCACTCCTTGAGGCCCAGGAACGCGCCCGTGTTACTCGGCCCCTGCATACCCCAACCCACCACGCCCAGCGTGATGCGCTCCGACGGCGCCGGCGTATTCCCCTGTCCAAGTGCGCTGGCTGGAATGATGGTGGGAGCGACAAGCGCCAGTCCGCTGGCGGCGAGAAAGTGACGGCGAGTCATGCCCGAGTTCAAAGTCGAATTCTTCATGCAGGTAATGACGCCAGAACGAATGGAAATACTCGAGCACAAAATTTAATGACAGGCGCTGGAACCAGGGGCGATGTCATGGGGCGGGGACGGCCACGTCCCCGTGGTATCCCTTTCCGCGAACGATTCACGAGGACCTGGCCGTCCCCGCCCCCACGTGTCACGATTGGGTAAATCCGTTCTGTTAGCGCAGAGCAAGCATCAGTGAGAAATGTCTTTTTCTGAACTTCCGCCTGATTATTCTAGCTCCGCATGAATCCGGTTGCGCTCATCACCGGCGCGTCGCGCGGGATCGGCCGAGGCATCGCGCTCGAACTGGCCAAACTTGAGTGCGACTTGGTCATTAATTACGCGCGGAACGCCCCTGCCGCTCAACAAACCGCGGAGGATTGCCTTTCTGCTTCCCGCCACGAGGGAAAAGCCATACGAGCCGAGCTCTGTCAGGCCGACATTGCCAACGGGATCGACCGCCAGCGGCTGCTTGAGTTCACACGTTCGAAGTTCGCCCGGCTCGATTTGCTCGTAAACAATGCCGGCGTCGCGCCCGAGGTTCGCGCGGACATCCTCGAGGCCAGTGAAGCGAGCTTCGACCGCCTCATCCAAATCAACGTCAAAGGCCCCTATTTTCTGACGCAACTGGCAGCCCGTTGGATGATTGAACAGCGCCGAAGCGCTCTCCCGGTCGTTTGGATCGAGCCCCAAATCATAACCATCTCCTCGGTGAGCGCCTATGCCGCCTCCACCAATCGCGGCGATTATTGCGTTGCCAAAGCCGCCCTCTCGATGCTGACGCCTCTGTTCGCCACGCGCCTCGCTGAGTACGGCATCCGGGTGTATGAAATCCGCCCCGGTATCATAGCTACCGATATGACCGAGCCGGTTAAAGAAAAGTATGACAAGTTGATCCAGGAAGGTTTGACGCCGCTCAAACGCTGGGGAACCCCGGAGGACATTGGCAAGGCCGTGGCTGCCTTGGCCCGTGGCGCGTTGCCCTTCAGCACCGGCGAAGTCATCAATGTCGATGGCGGGTTCCATATCCGGCGGCTCTAATGAACGCATCTCATCGCACGAAACGAATCACGATAGGATGGGTCCTGTCCTTCGTGGCGGCGTTTGTGGCGGCGGCATCCGAAGACCCCGTGCCCAAATATTTCGGCGCTTCGCCCGGTGCAATGGCGGAGGTTAAGCTGCATCTGAAGAACGGTGACAAATCGTTCGAGCCGGCTCTTGCGGCGCTGCTTCACGACGCCGACCGGGCGTTGCTCGTCGCCCCACCGTCCGTCATGGAAAAAACCAGGCTCCCGCCCAGCGGCGATATGCACGATTACATGAGCACCGCGCCGTACTTTTGGCCCGACCCCGCTCGCTCCAACGGCCTGCCGTACATCCGCCATGATGGCAAAGTCAACCCGGAGAGTCGCAGCGCGGCCTCGGACCACGACCGTCTCGGGCGCATGGCCAGCACGGTCCAGACGCTTGCGCTGGCCTATTATTTCACAGGCAAAGAGCCGTACGCCGCCCAGGCCGCTAGACTTCTGCGCGTTTGGTTCCTCGATCCGGCCGCCCGAATGAAGCCCAACATGGATTTTGCTCAGGGTGTCCCCGGCGTGAACACGGGGCGGGGCACGGGCGTTCTCGAGGGCCGTAGCATCGCTGAGGCCGCCGACGCCGCCCAATTACTTGCAGGTTCGGCTGCCTGGACCAGACAGGACGACGCGGCATTTCGGGACTGGCTTGCCCAGTTCCTCAATTGGCTCTTGACCAGCAAGCATGGCCGGGATGAGGCTGCCGCTCGCAACAACCATGGGACTTTCTACGACGTACAGGTCATGCGCCTGGCACTGGTTCTCGGCAAGACCGATTTGGCGAAACAGATCGCTTCCGCGGCCGGCGCAAAGCGGATCGCGGCACAAATCGAACCTGATGGCCGGCAGCCGCTGGAACTGCAGCGCACCGCGTCGCTCGGCTACTCGAGCTTCAACCTCCAGGCCCTGTTTTCGTTGGCGACGGTGGCAGAGTATGTCGGCATCGACCTCTGGCATTACGAAACCCCCGATCACCGCAGCACCCGCAAGGCGTTGGACTTCCTCCTCCCTTACGTTGATGTTCCCGCCAGGAAATGGCCTTACGAGCAGATTAAAGCGTACGATCCCGCCGGCTTGGCCCCGGTGCTCCGCCAGGCCGCCAACGTCTTTCATGAGCCAAGATATGAGCGGACGCTTGACAATTACGCTGACATCGGCAGCAAACGCTTTCAGTTGCTCTGCCCGCCCGCGAATAAGGGATCAACGAAGCGTGAAGCCGGACAGCGTTAGCCCAAACCTTTCGCCCGAGCGCCCGCACGTAGCGCAGGTTTCCAAACCTGCAGTATCGCCGACTTCTAAGTCGGCAGGGGATCGAATCGGAGGGGTTGCCTGCAGGTTTGGAAACCTGCGATCTGGCAGGGTTGGAAACCTCCGCTACGCGTGAGCGCCCGGACCGGGCTCGCATGGCAGCTCTCATATAGCTCGAGAATCGTTGGAACAGAATTATGGCACTCAAAATCGACCACCGGTTATCCGCTGGTACGCTTGTTCCCAAAATCCATCGCCTCTTTGAAATCTCCGCCGGCAAAATCCGCAGCCTCGAAAGGACCTGGAATCCGTCCCGGGGCACCCCGGTGTTCACGGTCGAAGGCAAATACACCTCGCGCGGTTGGACCGAGTGGACGCAAGGCTTCCAATTTGGCTCCGCGCTTCTGCAGTTCGACGCCTCCGGCGAGAAGGAATTTCTGGATTTGGGCCGGCGCAAGACCTTCGCGCTCATGGCGACGCATGTCTCACATGTCGGCGTTCACGACCACGGGTTCAATAACATTTCCACCTACGGCAATCTCTGGCGCTTGATGCGCGAGGGTAAAATCCCTTTTGATGAGCGCGAAAAGGTTTACTACGAGCTGGCGTTGAAGGTCTCGGGAGCTATCCAGGCGGCGCGTTGGACCGCTCTGCCTCAAGACCGGGGTTATATCTATTCCTTCAACGGACCCCATTCACTGTTCGTCGACACGCTGCGCTCCCTGCGTTCACTCGCGGTCGCTCATCAGCTCGGACACGTGTTAATGGGTGAGCGCGACGGGAAGATCTCGCTCCTGCAGCGCCTGTGCGCCCACGCCACCCTCACGGCTGAGCACAACGTTTACTACGGAGAGGGCCGCGATATTTATGATGTTCGCGGCCGCACCGCTCACGAGTGCATTTTCAACCTGAATGACGGCAGCTACCGCTGCCCGAACTCGCAACAAGGCTTTTCTGCGTTCTCGACCTGGACCCGCGGTTTGGCCTGGGCCGTCCTTGGATTCGCCGAACTCCTGGAGTTTTTCGAAACCCTAAAGGCAAGGCGCACTGTCTCCAGCGCGCCGCGACCTTCGCGCGCCTCCGCGGCTCGCCACGCACCGGGGACAGGGCGCTCCACCTCATCCATGTCAGCGACCTTGCTCCGCGCGGCCACCGCCACCGCTGATTTCTACATCGAGAATTCCTGCGCCGATGGCATTCCGATGTGGGACACGGGCGCGCCGAATCTGCGTCGCCTGGGCGATTACCTCGGCAAACCCGCCGTCCCTTTCAACCGCTGGGAACCCGTGGATAGCTCCGCCGCAGCCATTGCGGCGCAGGGTTTGCTGCGCTTGGGAAATCACCTGCTGGCCAACCGCAGCCAGAAAGCCGGCAACCGATATCGTCAGGCCGGTTTAACCGTGGCCCGCACCGTCCTCGACGAGCCCTATTTGTGCGCGGACCCAAAGCACCAGGGTTTGTTGCTCCACTCCGTTTATCATAGGCCGAATGGTTGGGATTACGTTGCTCGTGGGCAACAAGTGCCCAATGGGGAAAGCTCCATGTGGGGCGACTACCACCTGCGCGAGCTGGCGCTGCTTCTGTTGCGTGAAGCCCAGGGCCAAACGTATCCCACTTTCTTCGCCAAGCCTTATGCCTGAAGCCCTCAAGCTCACTCGGATCGCCTCGCTTAAAACGGTGGCCGAGTTCCGGCAGCATGTCGCTTCTCTCGACCTCGCTCTGCCGTGCGAGGATGCCATCGCCACTGGCGCCAGCTCTCCTCTCAATCAGCCCGTCCAACATAGCCTCATCAACGGCAAACGCATCGGTAACCGGTTTGCTGTCCAGCCGATGGAAGGCTGGGATGGCACCACGACGGGCGGGATCACCGACGATGTCCTCCGCCGCTGGCGCCGATTTGGCGAGAGCGGCGCCAAGCTCATTTGCGGCGGCGAGGCTATGGCCGTGCGCCCGGATGGGCGCGCCAATCCCAACCAACTGATCCTCTCTGAAGCCAACAAAGCCGGCTTCGCAATACTGCGCGAAACACTCGTTGCCGCCCATAAGGAACGCCACGGCACAGCCGATGATCTCGTGCTGGGCTTTCAGCTCACCCACTCGGGGCGGTTCTGCAAGCCGAACGATAAATCCAGGCTTGAACCGCGCGTCGCCTATCGCCATCCGTTCCTGGATAAGAGGTTCAACGTCACCAGCGACAGCCAGGTCTTTACCGACAGCGAGCTCGATCTCCTCGTCGGCGACTACATCAAGGCTGCTCAACTCGCCTGGGATGTCGGCGCCGACTTTGTCGATATCAAACATTGCCACGGCTACCTCCTCCACGAGATCCTGAGTGCTTTCACGCGCCCCGGCAAATACGGGGGCTCATTTGAAAACCGAACCCGGGTCCTGCGCGAAAGCATTTCTGGTATCCGTGCCGGCGGCAATAAAATCGAAATCGGCGTCCGTCTGAGCGCCTTCGACTTTGTCCCGTTTAAACCCGATCCCGCTCGTTCCCTGCCCGGCAAGCCCGGCCCTGGAATTCCCGAGGACTTTTCCGCCTGCTTGCCCTATCGGCACGCGTTTGGGGTGAACCAGGACAATCCTGTCCATTACGACCTGGCTGAAGCCTCCCGTTTCCTGGAACTGTGCGCGCAACTGGGCGTGAAGCTGGTAAACATCAGCGCCGGTTCACCCTACTACAATCCCCACATCCAGCGTCCGGCCGCCTATCCACCCTCCGACGGCTATCAACCTCCCGAGGACCCGCTGGTCGGTGTCGCTCGCCAAATTCACGCGGTCCGCGAACTCAAAGCCCGCGCGCCAAAGGAGCTCGTCCTCGTCGGCTCCGCGTACAGCTATCTCCAGGAATACCTCCCGCACGTCGCGCAATATGTGCTCCGCCATCAGTGGAGCGACCTGGTCGGCTTGGGACGGATGATACTGGCCTATCCAGCGATGCTCGCCGATTCCATCCAAACCGGGACGCTCTCGACCAAATCCATCTGCCGCACCTTCAGCGACTGCACCACCGCACCTCGCAACGGCTTGATCAGTGGCTGCTACCCGCTCGATAAATACTATGCCGCGAAGCCCGAGTCGCAGAGACTCAAAGAGTTGAAAAAGACTGGTTGAGCGAGTGGGGCAGGGGACTGCGGCGTGATGATGAGGTAAGCTCCGCCCGGTGACTTGTTCGAAGGCACTGGCGTTCCGGCAACCGCTATTGTTGCTCAGCTACCGTTCGCCAATTCTGCCCACCTTGTGCAAAACCGAACAGCGAATGGACCCGTGCACCAAGATGTTGCATCGAACGTTTTGACGCTTCCTATGCTAATTTGGGTCAGAAACCAGATTCCTGTGGCGTCGGCACAACGTTTGCTTGCTCCCGTGCGTCTGACGATTTTTGAACACCTCAGCGCACAGATTTGTTTCTATAGTACCTATGATTAAGAATACGAGAAAATTGAAAAGCACAATTGTTAAGAGCGAACCAACCAAACCTGAACCCACAAAATTTCTTGCCGCTCAACCCGCCCTTCCAAAAGCAGGCCGCGTCTCGTTGGAACTGGTCAAACCGGGCGCGAAAAAGGTCTGCGTCGCCGGCTCGTTCAACGGATGGAAACCGGAAAAAGCCCCGTTGATTCCAGTGGGCGATGGCCACTGGGTCGGAAACCTCGCGGTCGATCCCGGCCGCTATGAATATCTTTTCGTCGTGGACGGCCAATGGCTGCCCGACCCGAATGCCAAGGAGACAGTTCAGAATCCCTACGGAGGCCGAAACTCGGTCCTCACGGTCTCTGAATAGCGCGTGCCCGGTGGCACACGCCCGCGGTTTTGCAGGGGACATGGGGATCGTTGGTGAGACTGGTGGTCGGGGCTCGGCGGTCGGGACCGGTATTACTGGCCGCCGAGTGCTGGTCGCCACTCACCATCGCCTTGCAATTTCGCGGTTTCCCCTTTCAATGCCGGAATGCCGCAACGCATTCTGACGCTTGGTCACTCGCCTGACCCCGACGATGCCTTCATGTTCTATGGCTTGGCTCAGGGATTGGTTCCGACGGACGGCTTCGGCTTTCAGCACATCCTGCAGGACATTCAAACCCTGAACGAACGCGCTACCCGGGGCGAACTCGACATCTCCGCCATCAGCATTCATGCCTATGCCTACGTGAGTTCCCAATACGCTTTGCTGCCCAGTGGCGCCAGCATGGGCGACGGTTACGGTCCGATGCTGGTCGCCAGGGAGAAGTTCGCCAAACCTGAACTCGCCTCCAAGCGGATTGCGGTGCCCGGCACCATGACCAGCGCGTTCCTGGCACTCCAGCTTTGGCTGGGCAGACCTGCCAAAGAGCTTAATTATGTTGTAGTGCCTTTCGATCGGATCTTCAGCGCCGTTCGCTCAGGTGCCGCGGATGTTGGCCTGATCATTCACGAAGGCCAGCTCACCTGGCAAAAGGAGGGTTTGCAGGTTTGCGAAGACCTCGGTGTTTGGTGGGGGCGCGAGAATAACGGCCTGCCCCTCCCGCTGGGCGGCAATGTCATTCATAAACGTTTCGAACCCTCCGCCCGGAAGCAAGTTTCGGACATACTCACCGCCAGCATCCAATTCAGCCTGGACCACCGCGCCGAAGCCGTGCAGCACGCCCTCCAGTACGCACGCGACATGGGCCGCGACCTGGCCGACAAATTCGTCGGCATGTACGTGAACCACTGGACTTTGGATTACGGCGACAAGGGCCGGGAATCCATCCGCCGGTTCCTCGGCCTGGGGTTCGAACGTGGCCTGATTCCGCATCGCCAGGACCTCGAATTTGTCGTTTGAAAAGTTCTTTACAGTCCCCCGTCTCAAAACTAAGCTTTACGGATTATATTAACGAAAGATTGACAGGATCGAACGAACGACATGCAAGCGAAAGCGAAAACGATTAGCGATTTTAAGCTTCACGAACGCGACACGGGTTCTGCGGATGTGCAGATTGCGCTGCTCACTCAGCGTATCAATCACCTCACCGAGCACCTGCAGACGTTCAAAAAAGACCATAGTTCCCGTCGCGGGCTGCTGATGATGGTGGGCCAACGCCGGCGTTTGCTGGATTACCTCCAGACCATCGACCTCACGCGTTATCAGGCGGTCACCAAGAAGCTTAAGCTCCGCAAGTAAACCTCTACCCAACACCCTGCCTTGTGTTTCAGCGCAGGCGCATTTCTATCCTTTTTGGTTTAAATTGGGCCGGCAAACGCGAACGGCTCGATTCGCTGTCTAAACTCTCGCGTAATTAAGGCTCTGTTGCACCGGGTAATTTCGTTCAGTCCCGAATGGTTTCGGGATTCACTGAAGTTCCTCGGTGGCAACGGAATGGAAAGAACATAATGTCAGAGAAAGCCATCGCCCCCATCGGGGACAAGCAGATCATCATCGAAACCGGAAAACTCGCCAAACAGGCCGACGGAGCTGTATCCGTCCAGCTCGGCGAAACCATCGTTATCGTCGCCGCCGTCGGCGCCACCAAGGCCAAGGAAGGCCAGGATTTCTTCCCGCTAACCGTCGATTACCGCGAGAAGGCCGCCGCCGCCGGCAAATTCCCGGGCGGCTACTTCAAACGCGAGGGCCGTCCGACGGAGAAGGAAATTCTAACCTCACGCCTCATCGACCGTCCTATCCGCCCTCTCTTCCCCCGCGGTTGGTACAACGAAGTTCAAGTCCAATGCATCGTCCTGAGTGCCGATGGCGAGAATGATCCGGACATGCTCGCGCTCGTCGGCGCTTCCGCTGCGCTGATGGTCAGCGATATTCCGTGGGCTGGCCCGATAGGCGCCGTCCGCGTCGGCCGGGTCAACGGACAGTTCATCGCCAACCCGACCCACACCCAAATGCGCGAAAGCGACCTCGACCTGGTCTATGTCGGCAATAACGCCGACCTCGTGATGTACGAGGGCTCGGCTCAGGAAATCACTGAGGCGGACTTTAACGCCGCCTTGAAATTCGGCCAGGAAGCCATCCAGCCGATTATCGCCGCCCAAAAAGATCTCGTCGCCCGTGCCGGCAGGGCGAAGCGCCAGATTACCCTCAATGTCGTCCCTCCTGAAATCCTCAACGAAGCCAAAGCCCTCGCTGGTGACCGCATTGTCACCGCCCTCCTCACGCCGGGTAAACTCGCCCGCGAAGCGGCGGTGAGCGCAATCACAACAGAGATCGGCAAGAAGCTTGTCGAGAAATTCGGCCAGGAGAAGGTGACGGAGTTCGTGCTCAAGGATGCCTTTTATTACATCCAGAAAGAATCCGTCCGTGGCTTAATCATGGACCACAACAAACGGCTGGATGGACGCGACCTCCAAACCGTCCGCCCGATCTACAGCGAGGCCAGCGTTCTGCCCCGCGCCCATGGTTCGGCCCTCTTTCAGCGCGGCGAAACCCAGGCTCTCACCCTCTGCACGCTCGGCACTGGCGAGGATGCTCAGGAGTTCGATGCCTACACCGGCGGCGCCAGCGAGAAAAAATTCATCCTTCACTACAACTTCCCGAATTTCTCCGTGGGCGAGACCGGCCGCATCAGCGGCCCCGGCCGGCGCGAGATCGGCCATGGCGCCCTCGCCGAGCGTTCCCTCGAACCGATGGTGCCCACTGATACCTACCCTTATTCAATCCGCATCACGAGCGAGATCATGGAGTCGAACGGTTCGACCTCCATGGCGACCGTTTGCGGCGGTTCCTTGGCGCTCATGGATGCCGGCGTGCCCATGACCCGCCCCGTCGGCGGCATCAGTATCGGTCTTTGCACCGAGCATACCGACCACGACAAGATCTCCCGCTATAAGCTGATGACCGACATCATCGGGTGGGAGGACGCTTTCTGCGACATGGATTGCAAGCTCGCGGGCACCGAGAAAGGCATCACCGGCTTCCAGCTTGACCTCAAGCTGCCCGGCATTCCGCTCAACATCATGGCCGAGGCGGTCGAAATGGCCCGCGTGGCCAGGCTTCATATCCTGGCCGAGATGGCTAAGACCTTGGCCGCTCCTCGCAAGGAACTCAGCAAGTACGCCCCGCGCCTTGAATCGCTGAAGATCAACCCGGAGAAGATCGGCGCCCTTATCGGCCCGGGCGGTAAAAACATCAAGAAGTTGGTCGAAGAATCCGGCTGCGAAATTAATATCGAAGACGACGGAACCGTCAATATCTATTCGGTTTCCGAAGAAGGCATGAAAATCGCCCGCGACGCCATCCTCGGCATGAGCGCCGAAGCCGAAATCGGCAAGATCTACCGTGGCAGGGTCGTCACGATCAAGGATTTCGGCGCTTTCGTCGAATTCCTCCCCGGCCGTGATGGCCTGGTGCACATCAGCGAGCTGGCCAACTTCCGCGTCAAGCAGACCGAAGACATCGTGAAGCTCGGCGATGAAATTTGGGTCAAATGTCTGGGTGTGGACGAAAAAGGCCGCGTCCGGCTGTCCCGCAAAGCCGCTATGGCTGAGCGCGACCAGCAAGCGGGCGGCGCTCCAGGCGAGGCCGGCCCTTCCGGCGAACAACCCCCGCCATCCGAACACGGCGACCATGGCGAGCACCGCGGCGAACACCGCGGTGAACGTGAACCTCGAGGCGATCGTGCCCACCGTGGCGGGGACCGGGGTGGCCGAGGGGGCGACCGCGGCTATCGCGGCGGCGATCGGGGTGGCGACCGTGGTCACCGCGGGCCGGACCGGCCTGTTGACCGCGCGCCGGACAGGCCCGTTGATCGCGAACCAGACCGACCGGCTGACCGCGGTGGGGATCGCGGCCCCGACCGCGAGCGCGAGCCCTCGCCCCAGGGCTAATTAGACTTCCAAACCGTTTTGCAAAGGCGGGCCCCCTCGGCTCGCCTTTTCTGTAATCTTAGTGCCTTCTCAATATCAATCGATGGTCCACCCGCCGCGTTTGGTTGAAAGCCAGCGGCGGCAATTCCGTCAGCGTCGGTGACTCCGTTTCGTTAAGCAGCCCCTTCGCCATCGCTTGTAAGGCTCGCCAGCGCGGCCAATCCAACTCCGGCGCGTGCGCGAGCTGCCGCAGCAGGCTTCGCCACTCGATGATCACCCGATCGATATCCCCCGGCCCGAGCAGGTCCGTCACCCACGCATGCTTGTTCGCCGGGTTTTTGTGCACCGACGCCACGACCTGCTCCGCCCCGGCGCCGTATTTCGGCGGCACGCCGTTTTCCAGGTAGCCTGCGATCGACTGCAGCCCATACTTTTCATGGCACACGATGGCCAATCGGCCACCCCACCGATTGTCCTCGCCGCAAAACCGGAATCCTCCATCCAGGTCGGCCACGTCGTAAATCAATTCATCCAGCGGGTAGCTTTCATCCTCAAGCGCGGCGGCGATGGCTAACCCGTCGCCCTGTGAAAAGAAACTTACCACCCTGCCACGCAGCGTCGGTGCGCCCGCCGCATCCACCAACCCCAGGCGACGCCAGAGCATCGCCGTGCCCGTCGCCGCGGACAATCCTTTGCATGCCTCAACCAGCGAACACCGGGCGCAATCGTAGGGCAGCACCTCCCGCTCGGTCGGCCGCCAGAGAGCGACGCCGTGCGAATCCACCGGCACCCGCATCGTCAATTCCGCCAGGCTGACCTGCGCCAGAATCTTGTGGTCCTGTTCGGCAAACCGCACCAGAGGCGTCCGTTGCTGGGCCAGCCGTTTTTCCACGAGCGGTGCGATTTGCTCCCGCCACACCGCCAGCGGCGCCTGCCGCCCGTTCCAGTTCGTAAGCCTCCGAACCCATTTGGCAATGAGCACGCGCTCACCGCTCAGCCGCTCCGCTACGGTTAACGCCCGGCCATACTGCTTGCCCTCCGCATCCTCCGCCACCACGCATAACGTCCCGAGGCCCACCTTTTCCAGCGCGGCGGGAACGTATAGGATCGAGACCAGCCGAGGTAGGGTAGGGGAATTGTTGTTTGATGCGTCATGCCGGAGCCGGAACGTGGTTGCTTCATTAGCTTGTGCCTCGCCCTCGTCCCTCGCCACTCGGCACTCGTCACCCGTCACTTCCCTTTGTGCCCCGTCGGTTCCATCGCTCGGACCTGGGACTTGGGACTTGAGACTTGGGACTTGAGACTCCGAACCTGCCTGGCCGCTTGGAGTAAAAATGTCCCGAACTGGCCGGCTCACCCAATCCGGCGTTCTTTCCCATTCCCCCCGGCTGTTCAGCATTTCCCGAACCCGCTTGCGCACATGGCGCGCCCGTTCCGGGTCCGTGTGCAGCCCGCAAGGGACCTCTCGGTTCCGGAGCGACTCTTCCACGCCCAAAAAGATCGGTTTGGTCGTAAACAGCCGCTCCTGGGCCTGCACCGCTGCGACAAACGGATCGCGCCCCTGGTGCTCTGCCTCCGCCATCAGCCCGAGCAATGCCCCCCAATCAACCGCCCCGCTCCGTGACAAGTGGCCGGGGTGCGCGTCCAGCAGCCGCAGTTCGTTGGCGGTAATCAGCACAAAACCGGTTTCGTCCAGCCCGCGCCGGCCCGCCCTCCCGAACATCTGCAGGATCTCGTCCGGTTTGAGCAGTTGCTCCACCTGGTCACGGCGATACGATTCGCCGGCCAGCGCGACGCTGCGGAGCGAAAAATTAATGCCCGCCGCCAGCCCCATCGTCGCCACCACCACCCGGAGTTGGCCCGCTTTCGCCAGCGGTTCGATAACCCCGGCGCGGGTTCCATAGCTCAAACCGCTGTGGTGAAACGCGACCCGGCTCTTTAGTAGTTTTGCCAGGTGCTCCCCAACGACCAGCTTTTGCTCGGAACTCAGCGCCAGCGGATTCGGATTCGGCAACTGGCGCGCCAGTTCCGCCGCCATCGCTTCGGCTGCCTGGCGGCGCGGCGCGAAAATCAGGAGCGGACCCAGATCTTCGGCCAATGCTTTCGCCACGAGCTTCGGCCAGTAGCCGCGGATCTCGCTCGGCACGTGGTAGCTCAAGCTGTTCGGATGCACCTCTTCCAGCGGCACGGGCCGTTCGTCGTGCCGGATCAACACTGCCTTGCGTCCCAGTCGCCGCAACCATTTCACCACGTCTTGCGGATTCGCCACACTGCCGCTGAGCAGCAACAACTGCGTTTGCGCGGGCGCCAGCGCCAGAGCCAATTCGTAGTTCAACCCCCGGTCGAGGTCACCCAGCATCTGGTACTCGTCCACCACCAATAGCGCCGGGCCGTCCCCCTGGATTAACCGGTGCTTCTGCGTCTCGAGCGTCGCCACCAGCACCGGCGCTCCCAGGTTCTCCGCCAAATCCCCCGTCGCAATCCCAACGTCCCAGCCTCGCGCGCGCCATTCCGCCAGCTTGTCATTCGCCAGCGCTCGCGTGGGCACCGTGTAAATCGCCTGGCCGCGGTTCTTGCCCTGGTTCGACCAAAGTTCGAAAATCAATGTCTTCCCGGACCCCGTCGGCGCCTGCACCACCACATCCTGGCCCTCGCGCAGCGCCGTCACCGCCTGTTGCTGCCAGAGGTCCGGCACCGTCACCTGGTTCAGGGCCGGCAGTTCCGCAAATTGTGAAGGGAAAGTGGACACGTCGAATGCGCGTTAAAACGTTGAAAGGTTAGAACGTTACAAGCGATAAATCGTCTGAATCGGTTAAAAGGGCTAGATTGAGTGCGTATCGCCGACGGTAAGAAGTCGTTCTACATGCACAGAAGATACCCGATTCTCAGCAAACTGAAATGGGGAATCTTCCGCAAAATACAACAGGTTTGACTTACCCCTCAGGCAATCTTAGATTCCTGCGCACATGTTAGCGGCTGATACCAAAGTTGTGTCTCCTCCCCTTGCGGACACCCTACGCCCCGAGCCGGCCCATTCCTGGAAAGAAATCATTGATCCAGTCGAGCCGTTTCTCGAAGCCGTCAGCCAGCGACTGGCCCTCCAGGTCGAGGCTTTCGACCCGGCCATCTCCCCCTATGCGGATTACGCGCTCAACGGCCAGGGCAAACATCTGCGCCCCGCCTTGGTCGCTCTCACCGCCAACGCCCTCGGCCAGCCCGACGACTCGCACGTCACCGTCGCCGTCATTATCGAGATGGTCCATCTCGCCACTCTCGTCCACGACGATGTCATGGATGAGGCGGAAATCCGGCGCGGCAAACTCACCCTGGCCGCCCACTGGGGCAACGATATCGCCGTGCTGTTCGGGGATTGCCTGTTCGCTCGCGCGCTCACACTCGCCGCCGGCTTCCCCACCCCCGAGGTCTGCCGCGCCGTCGCCATGGCCACCAATACCGTTTGCTCGGGCGAAATTCTCCAGAACCAGCAGCGCGGCGATTTCCAATTCACCCGCGAAAAGTATTTTCAAGTGCTGGAGATGAAAACCGCCGAGTTGTTCGCGCTCTCGTGCGGGCTCAGCGCGTTGCTGAGCGGCGCTACCCCGGACCAGCGAACTGCCCTGCGCCAGTTCGGCCTGGCGTTCGGCACCGCTTACCAGGTCTATGACGATTGCGTCGATCTGTTCGGCTCGGAGGCCGCCGCCGGCAAGTCTTTGGGCACTGATTTGGCCAAAGGGAAGCTGACATTGCCGGTGCTCTTAGCCTGGGAACGGGCCGATGCCGCCGACCGCGCCCGGTTGCAGGAGTTGGTTCAAAACTGGCAGCGCGGCTCCATGAAACGCATGGCCGGGCTGTTGGCAAAACATGACACCCTCGGCGCTTCGCTCGCCATCATGCGCCAATACCTCGACCAGGCTCGCCAGCATCTCTCCGTCTTGCGCTCTTCCAACGGCCGCTCCGGCCTGCTGGGCCTGACCGATTACCTCTCTCGCCAAACCGGGGCCCTCGGCACCGTGCCTGTGACCAGCCTATGATTATGGCGGAGCCGGCCAGCCGCAAGACGGCCAAACCACCCGAGCCGTTGCCGGTCCCAGGCCCGGCGCCTGAGCCTCCTGATGAAATGGTGCTGGTCAAACGCGCCAAACAAGGCGACCTCAGCGCCTACGACGACCTCGTCCGCCGCTACCAGGAGCGTATTTACGCCACCGTCTATCACATGACCGCCAATCACGAGGACGCCAACGACCTCGCCCAGGACGCCTTCATCAAGGCCTTCCAGGCCCTTAAATCCTTCAAGGGCGGCTCCAGCTTCTACACCTGGGTCTATCGCATCGCGGTCAACAAAACCATCAATTTCCTTAAGCAGCGCAAGAACAAGGCCCAGATGAGCCTGGACGACCTCGACTTCAACGCCGAGCATGACCCCGACTTCATTGCCTTGATTTCCGACAAAACCCCCCGCCGCGAAGTCAGCCTCGCCGAACTGCAGGAAAAATTGAACGCCGCCCTGCAGAAGCTGTCTGAACCTCATAGATTGGTCGTGACGTTGCACGATGTGCAGGGTTTGTCGCATGAGGAAATTGCGGAGATTATGGACTGCAACATCGGCACGGTCCGCTCCCGGCTGTTTTACGCCCGGCAACAGTTGCAAGCTTATCTGTCGGATTATTTGAAATGAATATGACGCCTGATCAGGAAAACTTCGAATCGTTGCGCCGCTTGCTGGCCCTCAAACGCTACGAGCAGCCGCCCCCGGGGTATTTCAACAGGTTCTCCCGCGATGTCATCGAACGCATCCGTTGCGGCGAGCAGCTCATCGAAGCATCGTGGTTCGAACGGCTCGGCTGGGAAGCTCCATGGCTCCAGCGCGTTTGGTCCGTATTCGACACCAAGCCCCTTCTGGCTGGCGCCCTGGGCGTCGCTGTTTGCGGTCTCCTCGTTTCAGGTATTGTTTATTCCGAACAGGTGGAACCTTCCCAGACCAGTTTCGCGACCACCACGGCGGAGCCCTCCGTTACTCAGCTCGCCAGCCAGCCCGGCAACTCCCTGTTCCGGCAGAGCGCTGGCGTCGGACTCTCTAACACCGGCGGCGTCGTCACGGCTGGCGACCCCGGCTCTTCCCTCTTCGGCGAACAACGCGCCCACGCCCAGCCCGTCAGTTTCAGCCTTTCCGCCGGGAACTAGCCCTCCTACCACTGATCACGGTAAGGACGCCGTCCCCGGCGTCCCAATTCTGATTCTTGGATACTGATGGTCAGTCGCCATTCACTGGTTACTGATTACTCGCTACTGGCGGCCGCCAACCTGCAACTTTCAACTCTCCCCGCCGCCCCCGCTCACTGCTCCGGGTTAAACACCAACTCCATCCCATTGGCTTTGATCCCCAGCCGCTCGCCCTCAACCGTGGCGGGCAACTCCATTCCCGAAAGCGTTAATTGATACTTGCCGCCGCCCAGGTCCTGCCACTGGCCCTGCAGCGTCTGCAAGCCTCCCGCCGGAACGCCGCCTCCTGGCGCCTTCAGGCCGGGCACGTCCCGAATCGTGATCTGCTGGTCGGGCTTGGCTACCAGTCGCGTCTTGGCAAATGCCGCCTCCATGTATTTGCGCATTTTCACCATTTCGCTCGAGGGAATATTCGGCTTCGCTCGTCTCATCGCCACAATCGCCGCGCTTACGTCGAAGCGCCAGCGGCCCAGAATCTGGATGGGGTCGTACTTCGGCGATTTCCCGGTCGCCAGGTAGGTGCGGAAGTCCATCTGATTCTCCTCCACCGTAGTCCAAATCGTCTTGAGCAGCGCGGGGTTGTTGCGAATCCCCAAAAAACTGGGCTTTGCCATCAACGTCGCCACCGGTTCCTGCCGCTGCCAGGCCTCCGTAAAATCCCTGTCATTCGCCAGGCTTTGAAACTCACTTAGCTCCGAAAGCCCCAGAAACGCCGGGTAACCGCTCACCCGCGCCTCCGCCAAAGGATTGCGATAAAGCGACGCCACCAAATCCGCCATGTCATAATCCACTTGAGGGATGGAGTTGATCGACCGCGCCACTTTGGCCATGCCGGTGCTCTGCAGGTCCTCGCCCAACCGGTTCAATAACCGCATCCACGTCGGGTCTTTGTCCCCCGACGCCACCTGGTATGTCATATAGCTCGGCACCGAAATGAGAAACACCAGCAGAATTAGATACGCCGTTCCGTTGAGCACGCCCACGCACAAGCCCAGCTGGTGGTTCAGCCGTTCCCACAAAGCCTGGCGCAGGTCGCCTGTCTTGTACTTGAAGTACACATCGACTTTCTCATGCACTGGCGCCGCCGCCACCTTGAAAATGATCGAGATCAGGATGAACACCAGCACCGGCCCCAGCGCCCAGACCAGCAACGGGTCCTTCATTCCAATCATGCCCAACACCCGCCCCAGCAGCCGCCCCAATGGCACCGCGAGCAAGGCCCCGACGATGATGCCGAAAAACGAAAAACCCGCTTTGATCGCCCCCTGCCGGAACCCCAGCCCCACCGTTGAAGCCAGCACTATCACCGCCAATAACCAAATCGTCATACCCAGATAATTAATAAACTCCACCCCCCAAAAGCACGCATAAAATCACACCCCAGGGGCGGGGACGGCCACGTCCCCGCAGGGCCAACTCGGGTGCTGGGCTGAATCGACCGCTCAGCCTATGCCTCCCGGTAAGCGAAGGGCGCGCCGACACGAAACCGGCAGTAGCTCGTGCAGATTTGCGGAATTCGTGTCGGCTCCCGGAACACACGCGACACGCTGGTACGCAACGAGCGTTTTCAATTGTTGGCGCGGGCGGAGGGTCGGTCATAGCGGGCTTGGTCGCAGGAGGGCGGGGCCGTCCAGGGTCCCCAGTCCACAGGTCACGGTCCCAAGTCTCGAGGTCCAAGTAGGGAGATAGCCGAGTGCACGTAACGAGAACTAACGAGAATTAGCGAGAAAACGCGAGAATTCGTGAGAACTCATGAGAAAAACTGAGAAACCGTGAGAATTGGTGAGAAATGGTGAGAACTCATGAGAATTCATGCGACGCCGGAGCGCGGAGGGCGGCTCGACCTGGGCCTGGGCAGAGCCGGAGCTCCGCGCTCCGGACGGAACGCGGCGTCGTTTCCCGTTTAAGATGTCAAAGAGCGGTTGTCCCAGGGGGCACCGAAATAGTTGATAGTTGATAGCCAGGTGATCAGAAAATATTACCTTTAGTAGCGCCGATTAGTGCCGGATAGCGCCGGATAGCGCCGACGAAGTGTGGTTCGGTGCGAGCGGGTCGGCGAGTTGGCGGCTGGATAACGGAGCGTCGTCGGTTGGAGCTTTGGCGGACAACACCGCGCGGCATAGGGTGGGGGGGTGCTTTGGGGGTGTACAGCCGTCCCACCGTCCCAAGCTCGGTGTACACGGACGATTCTCACTTTTGCAGCCGTCCCACGACCGTCCCAGACCGTCCCAACCGTCCCATCGGAGTGGGGAGTGCAGAACGAATGTGGAGTCATGGAGTGATGGAGTCATAGGGAAAAGAGCCTGTGTGTTTAAGTGCCGTTAACCGCCGTTTTTGCGGTTGCGCAGGTGGTTGGCAGGGGGACGGACCACTGCTACACTCCGTCTTCAGAATGAAATCCAACTCAGGGCGTGTGGCACGATTGCTGCCGCGCATGCGAGTGTTATGCGGCGAAGAGGTCGCTCTTGGGCCGGGCAAAGTGGATTTGCTTGCGCTGATCGCTGAAACCGGGTCGATTCGCGCCGCCGCCGAGCGGATGGGCATGTCCTATATGCGAGCATGGACGCTGATCAAAACGATGAACGCCTGCTTCCGTGAGCCGCTGGTCGCCGCCTCGCGGGGCGGAGAACAGCACGGGGGAGCGGTGCTCACGGAAACGGGTCGAACGGCCCTCAAGCTCTACCGGGAATTGGAAGCGCAAAGCCTGAAGGCCTGTGCCGGCAACTGGCGACAGCTTCGCAGGCTATTAAAGGGGTGATGGCCTCGCGCGAGTGGCTCGGGTTTATGGCCGTCATATTTGACAGAATATATCGCATGGGTACATCTTCATTTCCATGCGACAAACTTTCAACCCCCGGCGTGATTCGCCGCGCGCATTTACGCTCATCGAGTTGCTCGTCGTCATCGCCATCATCGCCATCCTGGCCGCGATGCTGCTGCCCGCCCTCGCCAAAGCCAAGGCCAAGGCGCAGCAGACCACGTGTCTCAATAGTCTCAAGGAGACCGGCCTGGCCTACGTCATGTACCGCACCGACAACAACGAGGTCAATTGTCCTCAGCGGCTTTGTCCGGACACGCCGAATGATCCTTATGGGCTTTCCTCACCGGTTCCGAGCGGCTCCAGTCCGGGCAGTCCACCGCCCACGGGGCCGAATGAAGTTTGGTGGGCGCCATACGATCCGACCCAGGTTCCCGACGGCACGCCCGGGGCAGGTTACAGAAACGGCTTGCTCTCTCCCTTTCTTGGCACAACCAATAGCGCGACCATTTTCAAATGCCCCATCGAGAAGCAATGGCAATGTGCTTATGCGATGAATTACAGCACCGGCAGTCCGGCCGGGCAGCGCGAAAGCTTCGTGACGCAGACCAGCATCCGGCTGGTCGCCTGGGATCACCGGCGGACGCCCGGCTGTTCTGACTCGCGCATTGCGGCCCCGCCGCGCCCGCCGTTCCTGCCGTTCGTCGGCGCAGCAAGCGAAACGCACTATCCTCCGCGCCACAACGGTCGCCTCAACGGACTCTTCTACGACGGCCATGTCGAGGCGTTCCGACCGAGCAACCTGAGTGTTCGCAATTTTCGCGAACCCGGCTCCGACCCGGTCATTGCCGCTTATCCTGGTGAGTGAATCCAGTTCAGCGATATGGTGGTCGTAGTGAAAAACGCCACCCAAACCGAAGCCGCGAAGATGGTTCTCCGATTTCTCAACTCGGAGGACGTCGGCACGCTTTTTGAGCAAGACGGGTCTATTGTTGGCCGCCAGCACTCTTCCACATGCAAGAGTATTCGTGCCTGAAACCGGCTGCACGTGCTCCTGCCTGGGGGGTCTGCCTGCTGACGGTAATCGTCCAGTGTTGCGCCGTGACCGCAGGGCCCAATACGGTCCCGCCTTTCAGCATTGTTGCGTATGGCATCCAGGGCGGCGTGCTCAACGCCAGCATCAACTCCGTTACCGGGTGCGTTTACACGCTGCAAGCCGCTGATAGCCCCCAGGGTTATTGGACGGAAATCACCAACCGGGTGGGCGACGGCGGGATACTATCCTTTTCCAGCACAACCGGCGCGGTCACCGGATTTTATCGCGTGGCCGGCCTCCCGGCACACATGCTCGCTTTCTTCCCATCTGTTCCGAGCCTGAGTTCCGGAGCGGTGAGCTTGCCTGACGCGACGGTTGGGATTGATTACAGCGCCACTCTTACACCCGGTTCCACCGGCAGCGGGCCGTATAGCCTGCAAGTTTCAAATTCGCCGCCGGAAGGCCTTACGGCGGTAGTGCTCAGCAACAACACAGTGAACGCGCTGGTGCTGTTAAGCGCAGCGGGAACAAACCTTATCGCGAACCAGCGAGGCCAGTTCACGGTGACTGTGAAGGATGCGGCCGGGGCGACTCTCAGCCGGGCTTACGACGTAAGGGTAGTGGCTCCAGCTCCACAGATTCTAACAACCCAAATCACTTTTAAAGCCGGGGTGACGACCAATGTGGCGCTGGTGGCCACGAACGGGACAGCGCCGTTAACCTGGTCTTTGCTCTCCGGCCAACTGTCGGCCGGAGTTTCCCTTTCTACCAACGGCTCCTGCGGTGGCACACCCACTGTTGATGCGGCGGAACTCAACGAGACCGGCCTTTACACCAACATTCTCCAGGTTGCGGATCGCTACACGGACCGCGTCACGGGCGAAATGAAGGCCCGGACCGCGCCACAGACGATCACGCAACTCGTGCGCCTTTCCTATCACCTGAACATTCTGCCGGATCGTCCCGGCGGTCCGTATCTGCAAGGCATTTGTCTCGAGTGTCATGGGCCGGGTTTTCCGCCTGATTTTTCAGCCTCCAGTGCTTCGGCGGTGATTTATGTCTACGC
>DATMRF010000062.1:0-14047 GCA_035566435.1 Candidatus Acidiferrum sp. | reverse complement strand
AGGTGAGGCCGTCCAGGAGCAGGAGGTTGACGGTTTCGCGGAGCGGTTCGGGCAGGCGGGCGATTTTGCCGTTGCGGGCTTTGCCCGGACGCCAGGGGGAGTGGGGTAGGATGGGGCGGCGCATGGTTGATTTTGGAGTTTTAATTTTTGATTTTGGATTTCGGGGGAAGACGAGTTTAGCCGCGGATGGTGCGGATGGAGGCGACCTGGTTGCTGGCGGGGACCAGTTGGTAGCTCATATTCAGTTTTCCATATTCTCAATTTTGCGGCTGCGCGCCGCGGGGCTGTCATACGCAGTCCCTATATATATAAGGACGGTCAGAAGTGTGATTTTCCCGCCGGGCGCGAAGATTTTTGAAGATTTCAGTTTGAGCACTGTAAAGGATAAGAAAGGGTATTCTGATTTTCTGATACTGGCCTTGTGCATCATTGGCCGCGGATGCCAAATGCTTAGAGCGTGCCAACTCGCGGGAGGAGCGGGTTTTTGGAATGCCGGAGTGGTGGAGTGTTGCGCAAAGGGTTGGTGATTAGGATGATGCGACTTAGAGCGAAGTCGCATTAGAGAACTCGACAGCCCTGCGGTACAGGCCAGCCGGGGGAGAAGGTGTGACATTATGGCACTCTTGGGTGGCACAGGTGTGCCAATTTGACTCAGTTGAGGGATGAGTGCCGGGTCTCGGGGGACGGAGTGAACCGCGGATGGCGCGGATGGGAAGGGATGGAACGCGGCAAAAACGAAGCAGGAGTGGTGGGAACCGGGTTGTGCAGGAGCCAGCAGCCCGGATTGTTACAGGAGGCAAGGGAGGAAACGGAGTTACCTCGACTGGCGTACATGTAATGGGCCGTGTGGTTGGCGAACGGGCTGTTCCTGACCGTCATCTCCCCGGACGATTAGTGGGTACAGGTAGCGCGTACGACGCGGTTCACTCATCGAGCAGCCGAGGAATTGAGTCTGTGTCAAAAGTTTTGACCGACCCCTTCACGACCCCTTCATGTTTTGCCTGTCAACCCAACTTCAGGTCTAGTGATCACTTTCAAAGAATAGCGTTTTACGCCGCCAAAGGGCCATCACCCGTTTGGTCTCGTTTAGTGAGTCACTTGGTAATTCCGTTGCTAAACTGCAAGTCCTATTCTCGCCCAGCGCGACCCTTCACGCGCAAGGCTGCGGCTGAGTCTAGTTGGCGATTTTGGTTAGCCGGAAGAATTTCTGGCCAGATGCCCGGCTAACATCAAAAACGAACCGGTCACCATTCATTACGATTGCGTTTGTCTCCTGCGTCCACGCGCCCGAGAGAATGGTACTTGACTGAAGGACGAAGCCCAAGGCAGCCAATGGCCAGGAAAGACGATTGGTGCTCCCCATCGTCGTAACTGTCAGAAGCGCTGCCTCGCCGCACCGGCCGCCGCTTCGCGCGTTGTAGATCGCTAATACATCATTCGTAGAAAGGACTCGAGCATAGAGTCCCACCTCGTCGATTAGACCGTGGTAAAAATTCGATGAGCCGGTTTGAGGAACGCCTCCGATGTAAAACTGACTGGCGTTGGGAAAAAGGCTGCCAACCACCGGCTGTGGGCCCGGCTGGAGTCCCAAGGGAACTGGCGCGCCATTGACAAAGGCGAGGATCTGGTTGGTAACAACGTCTGCGGTTATAGCAAGGTGTTGCATCTTGCCTGGCTGGAGGATTGGACTACCAGACAGGTAGGTTGCCGTGGTAGAACCTGCATTGTTGGTGGTCGTAAGCCGCAACTGCAAGGTCCCGTCCGCCGCCACAGCGACAGTGCACCAGGGCGAACCGCTTGCGTCAGCGGCCGCGAATATAATTCCTTGGATCGCATTAAGTTGCGCCGGCATCACCCACGCGTCTAGAGAGATTTGCGACACGATCCAGTTGGTGGTGGACGCATTAGTTACGACCAAGTACTGGTTTGTGCCATTGAACCAGAAGGCCTGGCCCGCCATGCCGTTTGTGAAGGAAACGCCCTGGGGGAAAGTGACTGGATTGCGACCCAATTCGTCGCTGCCGTTGCGTTCTCCCGCCCACCAACTGACCATGTTACTTTGCGGTCCGGCGCAGCGAGCTAATCGCGCCAGAATATTGCGGGTCATCTGCTGCGCACCGGGGTTGGGGTGAATCAATGGCCTAGGCCCATAAACAAAAAGCGGGTCGAAGCCCTGGGCAAACTGCACGGTACCCGCACCGAAAACGTCGGAACCGCTTTGTGCCGTGTACATCGTCATGTCCGAGTAACCCAGCAGGTGATTGGTTCCGCTGGTCACGGCAACGGGGCTGTGCGCGATGAGTGCAGTGCCAACGGGAGTATTTGTCCCAAGACCATCGATTTCGTACCCCGCCAACAATTGCAAAACCGACCCGTTGGTGAAGCCGGTACCGGCACAGACCCAGTGCGACGGGTTATAAATCACTATGTTTGTGGTTACCTGGAAGCCATACAAAACACCCACGAGGGCGTCTTCGGGCGGTTTTACGGAATTGTTTCGCCAGAGTGTCGTAATGAAGGGGTACTGGGAGGGATTACCGCCTGTAGCGAAGGGGTCGAGCTGATAGGCCGAGTATTTGTAGCACACCATTGTGCGGTCGAGCGCTCCTGTTATGCCGCTGGGTTCAAACCGTACCTGCCAGTAGCAGGTGTTGCCGGAGAAGAATGCCAGGCTGATCCCGCTGTCACGGGCAGTTTCGACGTTTTGGCGCATTGCCCAGGACCAGTACTCGTCGTGGCCCACCGTCAGGAAAACGCGGTGATTCAGCAGCAAATTGCCTTGCTCGTGCGCGTCCAGACTGCTGCAATAACTCACATCAAACCCTTGCCGCTCCAAAAATGAAATCATCATCGACTCGTAATCAAAATATTGATCGATATATACAAAAGGTCTGTTGAACGATACCGTGTGAGCCAGGCCGGCGAGGTTCGTGTTGGAGTTGGCATAGTATGAAATTCCGGCCCAGTTGTTGTAGGCCTCGTAGGTATTGCAAGGCCACTGGTAGAGATATGTAGATACGCGTTGGTCGTCTCGCACTACGAAAGGAATGTAGTTTTGATGCTGGCTTGCGCCGGAAGTCAACTTAGCAACGTAGAATCCGCTGACCCAGCCATCAGCATCCGGGGCATTTGTCGGGATTGTTATGGTATAAGGATTCGTCCAGTTACATTCCAATAACAAAGTATTATCCGATGCAGGAGTTGGTATTGGCTGGATGGTCCCTGGAAGCAGCACCGGCTGACTCATCCGACGCCCGCCCGTACCCTGGTACCAGCCCATCCTGAAGAACTCGATGGCGTATGTCGGCTCGGGAGTATTGACAAAAAACGAGATGGAACCGCCGCGGTTTACGCTGGTGAGGGAGGCATAACCTTCGATTTCAGTATTGGTACTGGCCAAAGACGTTCGATCGTGCGCCACGAGGCTCATAATCCAATCGCTAGTACCGGGTTTGGAGTTCTCCCACTGGATCAGCGAAACCGGCTGTTGAGCCGGCATCGCAGGGGTAAGCACGAAGAAGATGCTCAGAAGGCTGAAGCGCAGCCGATTAGCCGATTTGGAATAAAGTTGAGGCATTGTGAGGGAATGGCAGCCCGTACCAGAAAGGCACGGCGAAAAGCCAAGGAGAGCATAGGCGTTGTTTTGTAGTTAGCATCTCGGCAGAGTTGAGTCAAAAACAATCATCAAAAAAGTTCGAGCTACGTTTTGCGAATCAGACAACGAAGGCCGGAACGGGCAGACTCACCGCATGCTTACAGGGAAAAACCCAGGGTTAATACGGACTGCCACCTGGCTCCGTACCGATGCGGAAGAGGCGCCCGTAAAACTCGGCTTGATTCTCTTTTGACTGGAGCAAAGGAACGACCGATAAGAATAGCGACCCATAAAAGTTGACACGGCGCAACTGTGGGCCCAGAGGCGATTGGAAGATTTGCAAACTTAAACAACTGCCGCCAGGTCGTAAGACCTGGATGCAATCGGTCATTCAGGCGGGTGCGACGAACCCCTGTGCGCCTTGCTCGGGTGGATGCAAAAAGGAAGAGCCTTGACACCCCTCCTGGTAACATGAGCGCTGATTAGCTAGCGCATCGCCGGCGGAAATTACCTCGACCATCACGGACGCAGTGCTGACGCCGAGGGGGAAGGTGTCGTCAAGTTGCAGGGTAATCTTGTGAAGGCCCAGCGAGAGAACCCTGGAGGCCACGACGCTGGTGGAGAAGCGGTTTGTGCCTTCATACCAGTAGTAATTGAAGTTGGTATCGTCGGGGTCGTAGGACCTCGAGCCGTCGAAGACGACGGTGGCGTTGGTGCCATTGCCGGCGATGACGATTAAATTGGCGGTGCCGGGGATCACGGTCACCTGGAAGGCGCACTGGTTGGAGTTGCCCTCGGCATCGGTCACGGAGCAGGTCACAGAATGGAGTCCAACGCTGAACGCGGTGCCCGAGGCCGGGCTGCAAATCGGCAAACCCACGCCGGAGCAGTTGTCGGAGACGACGGGGCTGAAGGTGACGACGCTGGTCAAGGCGTTACTGATAGGAATTTGGTTTTTGGCGCACGACATGTACTTGACGCTGCGCGGGTGAAACTTCGCTCGGAGAAATTAAGGAACGCAACGCTGTCGAACGGCTTAGGGCGAGACGCTGCGATAAAAACGAACCGAGTAATTCGAGGCAGCGTTGTCGAAAAAGTTGAAGGTGCCGTCGAGCGCCGCGGAGTTTGTACCGATGACCTGCCAAACCTCGGTAGAAAGGTCGGTGGCCGCCTGGATCCTGCTGGTCTGGCCGGCGGCACCCCCCGAGAATTGCAGGGCGAGGCCGGCGGAACTCGAGGCGATGCCCGTTATGGCGACTTGAGGCGGACCAGAGAACAGCCTGAACAACGTCCCGCTTACTCCATTGGTCACATAAATCCCTCCGAAATACGTTGACCCATAGATGGCATTGTCGCTTCCAACCAACGGAGCAACGAAAGGGAAGCTTCCGTCGCCCACGTTGCTGTTGAAAGTGTGCAGCACTGAATAACTGGCGCCGTCAGCACTTAACCCGAAAAAGACGCCGCCGTCGCTGGTTCCTCCGTGCGGAGTTGTCCCATAAAGCAGGCCGCCTCCGCTCGCCGGGCTCAAACCCGCCACGGCCAGGGACCCATCGCCAGCGCCGCCTTGAAAAGAATGAAGAACACCATAACCGGTGCCGTTGGTGTTGATCCTGAAGATGGTTCCCAGGTCGGCAGCGCTGCCACCGTTATAGGTTGTCCCAAAGAGAAAGCCTGGACCCGCCTCAACCAGGGGCCCCAAAGGAAGACTCCCGTCGTTCAGGCCTTTGCCCGCGAAGTGATGGAGCACCGAGTAGTTGCCGCCATCGAGAGCGACCGCAAAAACAGTTCCAAGGTCGTTGCTGCCGCCCGTCTTCGCGGTCCCATACAACGCGCCGCTGTTTCCTTGGATTAGTCCGGCGACCGGAGAGGTCCCGTCAACACCAGCGAAACTGTGGATAATGGAGAATCCACTACCGTCCGGGCTCAGCGTGAAAATGCATCCATAGTTGCTGAGGCCGCCTCCAGCCGTTGCCCCATAGAGAGCGCCGTTCGTGCCCACAACCAAGCCAGCCAAGGGTGTGTTGCCGTCGCCGGTGAAGGAGGCAAAATCATGCAATACGGCGAATCCGGTGCCGTTTTTCTGCAGCTTGAATGCAATGCCGGCGTTGCTGGTGCCGCCGCCCGAAGTCGTGCCATACAACGCACCACCCGGCCCCTCGATCACTCCTGCGGTCGGGAACATACCATTGGGAAAATTCCACAGAACTGTGAAGCCACTCCCGTTCTTGGCGATCTTAAACACCGTGCCCAGGTTGTTGCTGCCGCCCTGATAGGTGGTCCCGTAAAGGAAACCGTCACTGGCTTCGCCAAGCTGGCCACGGGGCGCGCTGCCTTGGATCGCCGAAGGGCCGAAAGAGAAGATCCTTTGGTAGTTGGTCTGGGCAGGCGCCGCAAATACGATAACGCACCACGCCATCATATTCGCAAAACCTAAAAGATAACGTCGCAGGGCTTGTGATCTTCGGGACGCACGACACAACGCAACGGAAATCATATTCGCTTTTTCTCGGTCTGGCCGTAGGGGCGGTAGCAACATCACAGACAGTAAACTCCAGCGGCGTGGAAAACTCAAGGTGAGGAAGTCGAGGACCTTCACGGCTAATCAGACCGTAATTGTCCCGCTGCGCAGGGCCAGTGCGTCCGGTGGTTAGCATTCCGAACGCAAAGAAGCAGGGATTCGCATCCCTGCCTTCAAAACATGCTGAAATCCTGCGCCGCTCGACTTAGCTGAGCTTCCGGCGAATCAGCGCCAAGCCGGAAAGCGTCGCTCCCAGCAGGATGACGGTTGTGCCACCGTCAGGCACTGACGCGTCGCTAGGCGTCAACGCACCGTTGCTCGAGGAAAAAGCGAAGGTCGTGTCGCCCTGCTGAGACGAGAACCTCCAGTACCCTGGCGTGTTGTCGAATCCGTCAAGGTGTAGAGTGCCCTCGCCGGTCAATATCAGGAAACCATTGCCCTGGGTTATGGGGCCGAGAGAGGTAAGGTCGAATGAGGCTGCCGTGCCCGAGGTCGTTTGCCAAAGTGGAATGATCCCGGCAGGCGCGAATGGGTTGAAGCTGAAAGCGGACATGCTGACGCCAGTGCCGGCGGCCACGCTGGCATCGAGATAGCTCCCGCTAACAGAGGATACAGTGACTCCGCTGAAGCTTTGAAATGCTGTCGCAGCGTTGATGTTAGCCACAGGATACGTAACGTTGCCTGACAACGATATTCCTCCAACGATCGGAATTGCTTGAACCGTCAAAGTAACGCTGAGCAGGAATCCTGCGGGCACGATGTATTTCAATGCAAAGTTTTTCATAAGTCCACTTGCGATTGCGCGCAGGTTCCAGGCCAATATGTTCACAGACACAGAGACAATTATATAAGTTGTTTAGAACTAGGTAGTTGATTTAGACTAGGTTAATTACGGATAGCCCCCCTCTCTCTCCGAGAGTGTAAGATCTTCCGACGCTATTAATGCCGTCAGAGATGACTTTGAGCGAAAAGAACCACAAATAACGCGGTAAATCAAGGTCGGTGGGAAGGTACACGGCCATTCTCGCATTGTTGTAAGCTTTTCCGACATAATGCGCATGGTTTACACGTCGCTGAAAGTTCATTGACCGCGCGGGATCCGGCGATAAAATACTGGCCGTGGCCATTGGGAAGCGTCAAGGCCGAGAATATCATTAGCAACAGAAAAACGAACAGCGAGAAGGAAACATGTCGAAACTTTCAGGCACAGCTTCCGACGGAACGTGTCGGCAACAGAACCAAAGCCTCACGCACAGGATCGTGAAGGTGGCCCACGGGTGTCTGCGGTTTGTGTCTTATTGGCTACAGGCGGCTGCCAAACGCAACAACCGGCCTTTGCAGACGCCAACTCGACGGAAGCTGCGAAATCTTCAGAAACCAAACCCAGCGAGACTCCGAAACCTGATGTCATTGTGCTCCATGAAGGCGACACGCTGCGGATCTCTTTTCCCGGCGCGCCCACCCTCAACACCGTGCAGCAAATCCGGCGCGATGGCCGAGTCACTCTTTCGCTGATTGGCGAATTCAAAGCCGCTGGGTTGACGCCACCCGACATGGAGAAAGAGCTCATCACGCTATACGGGCCTCAGCTCCAGACGAAGGAAGTCACCGTGGTCTCGGCGCGCAGGCGCTCGGCGATCTTCAACTTTTCCGGATCGGCTTTGCGCAAATACTCCAACTTCTGAATGCTCCATCCTCGCCGCTCCAACTCCTCAGCCAGAATGCGCTCGGCCTTTTTCTCGCCGGTTTCCTTCCACTCGGGTCCGGCGAATTTCGAACCTTGCACGGTGGTCATCTGGAGAAGCAGTTCCTGGCGGAATTGTTCGCTGCCCATACACCAGCCGCGCGGCAGGGCTTTAAAGTCGCCGGTCTCTTCGGCCTTGCGGCGGGCTTCCATCTGGAGGGCGAACTGCCCGCGGCCAGCAGCGGTGTCCATCGGTATCCCCCACTCGCCCAGGAACCGGTCGGCGCGCAGCCACGGCGGGCGCCGTTCCGGGGCAAGCAAGTAAAGCGGGTAACTGCTCCAGTGGTAATGTTGCAGCGGTTGCTCTGGGGTGAGCAAGCCAGCTCGGACCGGGTTGAGGTGGACGTAATCACAGGCACTCTTGAGGTAGCCGGTGCCACTGCCGTCCACCGGTTTGGCTTTGTGCCGGCCCGAGAACAAGTGTCCAAAAAGCTTGTGCTTGCGGTTGAATCAAGAGGTGTAGGTCCCCAGCAGCCATTTCATGCCCTCGGCCAGGTTTGGACGGGGCGTCTCGATGACCAAATGAAAATGCTTGGACATCAGGCAAAAACAATGCACTTGCCAGTCGGCCCTGGTGCAGGCCTCATCGAGTGTTCGTAAAAACACTTGCGGATCTTCACCGTCGCGAAAGATGACCTCCAGATGGTCACCCCGATTCATAACGTGGTAGATCGCTCCAGGATATTGGACACGCAGCTTGCGAGCCATGCCGGGGAGGATGGATCAGCGCCGGAACATTGTCAATATACTTAATGACTCGGCGAGCAAGAGCAGCCATGCTGATTTTGAGGTGCTCGCCAGGCTTGAAAGGAGCAAATCTGGCAATCTGTGCAACTGACCCCTTTGCAAGAATCCAGCCATCCACCGGGCTAAAGCGCCGGTGTTAAGGAGATTGGTCGCGCTCTGCGAAATATTCAGGCTACAGGGGGCTGCCTCGGTCCAGGCGGACGGGTTTAGGTTTTTTGAACCAGGGGCCGTCGAGGTGGAACTCGAGCCAGCGTGCGCCGGGATTAAAACGGCCGTTGGCCGGGGCCGAGAACGGGAACCGTTTGGGGAATTGGACTATGGGCGGGACGTCGAGGCGCGGGCGGGCGCTGGCAATCGCCGGCGTTGCTGTGAGCGTGGCACCCTGGTGTCCACCATTTATTAGCTTAGCACTCATTTTGATTCCTTTCGGGTCGAACGCCACGGCGACTCGCGTCGCCGGAGGCGTCCGGACCATCAAGCCCGCGCTTGGTTTTTCCATATCGCCCGCAAAAATTCCCGCCGCGCGAGGCCCCGCGGCCCGGCGAGCGGCGCGTTGAGACAACGCGCCCTACCATCGTGAGAAGGGCTGCTGCCCGGATGCTCCCGGGCAGCAGCTTCGCCTTCCCCCTGTTACAAGCCGCCCAGGTCCATCTGGCCGGGCAGCGAACCGTCACCTCTTGGCACAACCCGCAGGTTAAAGTCATTGCGTGGAGCGAGCCGGCTGCCGAGTGAGGCGCAGGTTTCCAAACCTGCTGAGCCCGCTCGGGTTCGACGCAGTGCCGACTTGGAAGTCGGCGATACGGCAGGCTTGGAAGCCTGCGCTACGGCCGCTGCTGCCACCAGGTTCTCGTGGGGATGAAGCATTCGGACCAAGCCCAACCGCTGGACGTCGTCGTTTTGCTGCCGGTGGTTCGTCATGCATTTCATCTCGCTAGAGGATATTCGGGAAAAAAGGGGTCGATCTTTCAACAATCTGCAGTTTAGAAAAGATAGTTTGACTTTGAGTCGCAGATGGCCTGGCGCGGCTTGCGCCGCGACTCAAAACAACCGCTGGGCAACGCGAAATACGCGAAATACGCGAAACACACGGATCGAGAACGAGGACGACGACGAGTGCAGATGGGCACGGATAGATGGGAGGTTTGAGACTCCTCACGTCGTCTCCTACACGGCCACGGGAGGTTTGAGACTCCTTACGTCGTCTCCTACAATAAAAGATTTTTGAATTTTGTTGAAAGATCCGCCCGGTTTCCGGCGAATATACTGATAGAGAATTTCGTGAATGACGCGCGCATCAACGAAGGCGACGGCCTGATTCCGACCCGGCAATCGCTGCTCAGCCGGTTGAAGGACTGGAACGACCAGCAAAGCTGGAAGCTCTTTTTCGACACCTATTGGAAATTGATCTACAAGGCGGCGATTAAAGCCGGCCTGACGGATGCCGAGGCGCAGGACGTGGTGCAGGAAACGGTCATCTCGGTGTCGCGGAGCATCCCCAACTTTCGGTATGACCCGGAGAAGGGTTCATTTAACTCGTGGCTGTTGCGGGTGACGACGCGGCGGATCAGCGATCAATTGCAAAAGCGGGAACCGCTGGTAAAGCGCGCCAGGACTGACACCGCGACCAGGACCTCGACCATCGACCGAGTGCCCGATCCGGCCGGGTTTGGCCTGGAGGAGTTGTGGGATGAAGAATGGGAGCAGAACCTGATCGAAGCGGCAACCCAGCGGGTAAAGAACAAGGTGGATGCGAGGCATTACCAGATTTTTGACTGCGTTGCCATGAAGCAGTGGCCCGTAGCGAAGGTGGCCCAAACCTTCAGGACGAACCGTGGCCGGGTGTACCTGATCAAACACCGGATCAGCCGTTTGATTAAGCAGGAAATCGAGTATTTGCGGACCAGACCGTTGTAGGGGCGGAAGATGGATGAACGATATGAAAGCGTCTTTGAAAGTTGCAGGAGAGGACGTCAGGAGTCTCAAACCGAGGGTGGAAATCCCGAGCTGGGGCGAGATCAGCGGCTGCCGACGAGCGGTAGGGACGCGTTCCACCGGCGTCCCTGACCTCTTGCGTAAGAATGGGGACGCGGGTGGAACGCGTCCCTACCAAATCGTTCCTGGGCCTCAGACCAGCGGTTTTGCGCCTCCGATTCTCCTCATGTCGTCTCCCACAAACAACGCGGATTTGCAAACAGGCTCTGTGACTATGAAAGCAGAAAACAAAACCAAATGGCAAACGTGGCCGGCGTGGGTGTTTCGCCCGAAAACGAACAGGGTGGAGAACGAGTTCGCGGCGATGCGGCCGATGCGTGAGGTCGAGCGGGACATACTGAGGAAGTTGTCGGCGCGAATGAGGCAGGAGGGGTACGGGTGTGCGTGAAGACGTGGTTTTGCGGTTCCAAGTTGCAGGTTGAAGGGTGCGGGTTGGTTGCGCTGAGGGGCGTCAAGTTGCAACTTTCAGCCTACAACTGTTCCTATGCACGGGGACGTGGCCGTCCCCGCCCCGACTGATGCGGGGGAGAGCGGTCAACTGTTCGCATGCACGGGGACGTGGCCGTCCCCGCCCTGTGAGCGGGATTGACGTTTTAGGGCATTGGTTTCAAGGTTGAGGAAACACGGACCGAAACAGACACAAATATGGCTAAGAAAAAGCAATCAGCGGGCAAACCAAAACTCGAACCAGGCTATAGTCCGAAACCGGCGCCGCCTGCCCGGCGGACTCTCACAGCATTTGACGCCACGGCGCCATCGCCAAGTCCCAGCTTCAGCCCGGACCCGATCACCCAGAGTCCAATGGGGGCAGCTCGCAAAGTGTGACCCGGGCGGGTGGAGTGATTTGGCGAAGGGGTTGACGCAAAGGCGCGAGGGGATTAACGCAAAGGCGCAAAGAGGCAAAGACGCAAAGGGCTGACGCGGCAGGGCCGCGAGGGACCCGTGACACCTTGCTGTTCGTGCTCGTCCTCGTCGTCGTCCTCGTAATCGTGATCGAGCTGAAGACGAAACGGGAAAGGCGGATCGATTACGAGGATGACGATGAGGAAGAGGAAGAGAAAGAGGACGAGGATGAGAGTGCGGATGAGGAAACTGATCCTGAAGTGCGGACTGGCGCCGGGCGATATCCTGATGTTGACGGCGGCGGTAAGGGATCTGCACCGTTGTTACCCCGGCCAGTTTGCCACGGACGTCCGGACGGTTTGCCCGGAGCTGTGGGAGAACAATCCGCATATCACGCCGATCGCCGATGACGAGCCGGAAGCGGAAGAAATTGACTGTTCGTATCCGTTGATCAACCGGTGCAATGAGGCGCCGTACCATTGTCTGCATGGGTTCATTGAATTCCTGAATGAGCGGCTGCGGCTCGGGATTAAGCCGACGGCGTTCAAGGGAGATATCCACCTGAACGACCAGGAAAAGGTTTGGTATTCGCAGGTGCACGAGTTCACCCGGGAGGACACGCCGTTCTGGATCGTGGCGGCGGGCGGCAAGTACGACGTGACGATCAAGTGGTGGCAAACGGAGCGGTACCAGGAGGTGGTGGAGCAGTTTCGCGGGAAGCTTCAATTTGTCCAGGTCGGCCAGAAGGGCCATCACCACCCGAAGTTGAACGGGGTGATCGACTTGCGCGGGCGGACGACGCTCCGGGAGCTGGTGCGGCTGGTGTATCATGCGCAGGGAGTGCTCTGCCCGGTAACATCGCTGATGCACCTGGCGGCGGCGGTCGAAGCCAAGCAGGGCCAGCCGGCCAACCGGCCGTGCGTGGTCATTGGCGGCGGCCGCGAGCCGGCCCATTGGGAAGCTTATCCGGACCACCAGTTCATTCACACGAACGGCGCCCTGCCCTGTTGCGCCAGCGGCGGGTGCTGGAAAGACCGAACGGCGCGGTTGAGGGATGGAGACAGCCGGGACCGGCGCGAGCATCTGTGCGTGAACGCCGTGGACGGGCTGCCACGCTGCATGGACCTCATCAGCGCGGCGGATGTGGTCCGCCGGATCAGTTTGTATTTTCAGGATGGCCAGTTGAAATACCTGACGCCCCGCCAGCGAATCGCCACCGAACAGGGCGTGGCGGCCAGCGCCGGGAACGATTACGACCGGCAGCCGTTGAACCTTCACAGCGCCGGCATGGCTTGCGACCGGTTCATCCAGACAATTCCGGCGTATCCGGGCGGGTATGACGGCCGGGGAATCGTGATCTGCGGCGGCGGGGTCAGGTATTTCCCGTGCGCCTGGGTTTGCATCATGCGGTTGAGGCGCGCGGGGTGCCGGTTGCCGATCGAACTTTGGCACCTGGGCCGCCGGGAAATGGATGAGCGGATGGCGGCGCGGTTGGAGCCGTTGGGGGTGAGATGTGTTGATGCCTTGAAAGTGCGAGCGAGGCATCCGGCGCGCATCCTGCACGGATGGGAGCTGAAGGCGTACGCGATGCGGCATTGCTCGTTTCGCGAAGTGCTGCTGCTGGATGCGGATAATGTCGCGGTCGCGGACCCGGAATTCCTGTTTGAGACAGAGGAGTACCGGGAGTCAGGGGCGATCTTCTGGCCGGACCACGGGTTCACAAAGACCTCAAAGACCATGCCCGTATGGAAGAGCTGCGGTCTGCGCCAGCCGGATGAGAGGGAATTTGAAACCGGCCAGGTGGTGGTGGACAAGGAACGCTGCTGGCGAGCGCTTTGCCTGGCAATGTGGTTCAATGAGAATTCCGACTTCTATTACCGGTATGTACATGGGGACAAGGAAACATTTCACCTGGCGTTCAGGAAGGTCAGGCAACGCTACGCGCTGGTTCAAACACCGATTGAATCGCTCGAGGGGACGATGTGCCAGCATGATTTTGAGGGACGGCGGATTTTTCAGCATCGGAACGGCGCCAAGTGGGACGCTTCTTTGAGGAACAAACGGGTCAAGGGGTTTTGGCACGAGGAGGAATGTCTGGGCTACCTGCGCGAGTTGCGCGCCACATGGGACGGCGGACCGGGCCGCAAAGGAGGTGAGAATTGCGACGAGAGAATGCAAAGAACACATAGAGTCAAAGACGCAAAGGGTCTGAGGAATCCGAGGCCAAAGAGCAGGTCCGCCAAGGTTTTGACCACGGATTTCACGGATAGAAGAAAAGAAATCCGTTTTAGCCGTGCAATCCGTAGTTGAGGTTTCTTGGTGACGGCTCCGCTGCGGTGTGTTCTCGTGGCAATTCTCGGTCGAGGACTTCGGCGCACTGAGACAGCGTGCCCTACCCTCTTGTGGCCATTCCTGGTTGAGGGCTTCAGGCGTCGCTACGCGACGCGAAGGTCAATCGGCGCGTCCCCCCGTGGACTGAAGTCCACGGCTAGTGCGCTTGAGAGCGAGCGCGCACAGAGGGTGAGAGTCCCTCCCCGGCGGAGCTTCCCGCCCGGAAACTGAAAGTAACTGCTCCGTGGCGACACGGGGTGGAGAGCAACTGGAA
>DATMRF010000061.1:0-42838 GCA_035566435.1 Candidatus Acidiferrum sp. | reverse complement strand
AGCATCTGGGCAGCGATCATCGTGGCAGAGAAAGAGTGGCTGCTGCATCCGCTAAGGACTGCCAGGAACCGCCGTACGCGGACCCGCATGTACGGTGGTGTGGGAGCCCGGAGGGGCAACCCTCCGGGCGACCCGATTCGGTGTCATGTGGTTTTGACAAGCCCCTTTACTTCGGTGATCAACTCTTCCAAGACATCAAGGGGAACTTCGCAATTGAAAGTCTCCACCGAGAACCGACCGGACGCATCCCAGAAAAGAATCCGGGCAACCCGGGCCTGCTGACCAGCGCGTGTACGGTGTAGTTCCAGCCCCGCCATTCCCTGCTTCTTGTCCTCGACAAAGAGGCTGGAGTAATGGGCATCAGCGCAATTGCGGTCCATGTTTCAGTCCTTCACCGAACTATATTTGTACTAGGAAACCTTTCCTGCTAAGCAGATAATAGTCGACAAACCGGGAAATAATTCCTGGTTCCATTAGCAACCTTCAGAAGGGTAATGGAATGAATCAGGAAAGTCAAGGTGGCGGTCGGACGAGTGGCAGGGCGGGCGGTTGGAAGCGCAGGGAGGGGGTGCCCTTGGGGCGGACCACCCCGAATCCGAAGCTTAAGCTGCTGGAGCAGGTGCGCGAGGTGATGCGGTTGAAGCGCTACTCCATTCGAACAGTTTGTGTAAGCCGTTCTGCTTCAATACGTTTGTAAAAGCAGACCTCAGAATTTCGACCAAGGTTCGCTGCAGATGATCATCTCATCCCTTTCTCTGTTTGCTCCGTGTCCTCCTGTTCGAGTCCGAATCGAGCCTAACGCATCCTCTGTCAAGGTTCCTTGGCACAAAATATGCTGTCAAGATCCCTTGGCTGTAGCAGTGTGGGCCCCCTAACCAAGGCCCACCAGCGGCAAACGCCAGGGCCGGTCTGACCAGACCACACCAGGACGCCAACCGCACAGCCGTAGGTATTTGATATAACACTATGAATAACCCTCAGCTTAAACTCTTCATTGATTCCTCCGTCCTCTACCACGTCGGCCGCAAGCTCCTCGACCGGTTCTTTGCCCGATTCACCCACTTGTTGCCCTCAAAATATACACTGCCCACCACACCCGAACACTGCTATTACGTTCAAGCGCTGGCCCGGGTACTGCAGCGGCCTGATGAGCCACTGCCCGAACCCTTGGTCCAGGCCCTGCACGAGGTCGAGGCGCTCGCCGCGCCCGAAAACTGGCCGATGCCGGAGCACCCGGAAGCTGGCGTGCCGGTGGATCCCGAGCCGTACCGGCTGTTTAAAGCCATCCATCGCTGGCTCGAAGAACACCCGGAGAAGACGTCGGCGCCCCCGCCGGCGTCGCCCTCCCTACAACCCGGCGACTCCTCACCTGAACACAAGAAGCCCTCAAGCGCTTCGCCTCCCGACGTCCTGTCTGAAATTTCCGCCGCTCCGCAACCAGCCCTTCAGTCAGTTGAGCGAAGCGAAACCTCGATCCCTCGCGACACTCCGCATTCCGAACCCTCCGCCTCGCCTGCAATCCAACCCATCGAAAACGGCCAACCTGCAACTTTCAACCTTCAACCTTCAACGTCAGCAAACGAGACCGAGGAAGAAACGTTCCTGCGCCTGGCCCGGCTTTCGCCCGCGGACTATGAGCGCGCCCGGTGCAAAGAGGCTCGCCGGCTCGGGGTTCGCGTCCGGGTGTTGGATAAGGAAGTCGCCCGCCGCCGTTCGCAACTGGACGACGCGCAAGCGGATGTCGTCGTCCTGCCCGAGCTGGAGCCCTGGCCCGAACCCATCCTCGACGCCCCGGCGCTCTTTTCTCAAGTCTCCGGGGCTTACTCCCGGCGCATCGTCTTTCCGGCCGGCGGCGCCGACGCCACCACCTTGTGGACCGGCCACGTCCACGTCTTTTGGGTCTTCCACATCACGCCGCGGCTCAACTTCCTTTCGCCGGAGCCCGGCTGCGGCAAGAGCACGGCTCTGGAAGTCATCGGCACGATGGTCCCGAGGCCCTTGAGCGCCGACAGTTTTACCCCGGGTGTCATGATTCGCGTCGTGGATGTGCGGCCCCCGACCCTGGTGCTGGACGAGTTGGACGCTTACCTGCGCGCCAACAACGAATTGCGCGGCCTGCTCAATGCCGGCCACAAACGTGGCGGCTGCGCCTACCGCTGCGAAGGCGGCGGCAACAAAGTGCGCGCCTTCAAAGCCTTCGCGCCGGCGGCGCTGGCCGGCCTGGGCACCCTGCCTGCAACACTGCGCGACCGTTCCATCCTCATCCACCTGGTCAAGGCCAAGGAAGGCGAAATCCTCGAGCCATTTGACCCGCAACACGCCGCCCTGGAGCAGGAGCTGGGACGCAAGCTGGCCCGCTGGGCCAAAGACAACCTCGCCGCCATCCAAGCCTGCAAACCTGCCCTGCCTCCGGGCATCTTCAACCGCGTGGCCGACAACTGGCGGCCGCTCTTTGCCATCGCCCAGATGGTCGGGGGCGACTGGCCCCAGCGCGCCCTGGACGCGTTCACCAGCCTCAACGCGAATCCTCCGGTCCAGGACCGCAGCCTTGTCGTTCTGGGCGACATCCAGCGCATCTTCGCGCACTCCGCCGCGCCGCGCCTATTCTCGGCCGAGTTGGTCGATTCCCTCTGCGCACTTCCCGACCGCCAATACTCGCACCCCGCCAGCCTCAAGCCTCAGGGTGTCAAAATGACCGAAGCCACCCTCGCACGCTGCCTGGGTCGCTTCGGCGTTCGTTCCCGTAACCTTCGCATCGGCGATGCCCAAGCCAGGGGTTACGAGTTCGCCGACTTCGCCGAACCCTTCGCCCGGTTCCTCAACGGCGACGGCGACCAATAACCAGCACCCGGATGGATGTTGCGTTCCACACCCGTCACCCGTTACCCGGCATTCGCCACTCGACCCTCGACTAAACCGGGACACTTTTGGGACACTTTGGGGACGTCTCAAAAGGCGAAAATCCCCCGTGTTTACCGAGCTTGGGACACTTTGAGGCTAAAAAGCACCCCCCCTGTGCGCGCGCAACATCTTCCACCCCTTCTTGCCACGCCTGCGCACCTTGGACTTTGGACCTTGGAATTGAGACCCGTCACGCTGTCACACCCTTTGTCACACCCAAAACCTCGGTAAATTGGGCCTTGTCACAGCGTCACACCCAAAACTCGTCCGTAGCGGCGAAAAAAAGAATTACCCGGTCCCACCCCCTCACCTCTTCAACTTCCCACCTTCTCAGCTTTTGTCGCTGTCACACCCGGCGCAGCCTCGTCACACTCTTGTCACACCCAAAACCTCAGTAAAGTCGCCTTTGTCACACTGTCACGCTTTGAAAGGTCTCCACCCCAACCCCGGCGGAGAAAATAAAATGGCCCACAACACCACCAGGCTCCCAACTCCCGATAGCTCCCGCTCGACCAAAACCGTGGTCCCGATAGCTCCCGATAGCTCCCGACCACCTCTATCCGTAGCGGCGCCTATCGGGACCTACCGGGACCTATCGTGAGCTATCGGGAGCAAAATCGACATTCCGCGCGGAGATTATCACCGCTTTGTGCCTTTCCCTGCCTTCTTGTGGCCATCCCGTCCTCATCCGTGCCATCCGCCCCGTTCCCACGCCGAGCATCGCCGCCGCCCGGTCCGTGGTCCCGTGGTCCTGTAGTCCGTGATATTCCCCACCGCCCGCTTCATCCGCGTCATCCGCGCCATCCGCGGTTCGAGATGAAAGCCCCGAGGCCCCGAGACACTCCACGCCGCTCCGACCTGATCCAAAGCAATCCGAACATCAAAACATTTTTTTCCCCGATTCTCGCTCCTCGCTCGTGCGAAGTTTGACACATTCGTCCTCCGTAGGTTCGGCCAAGGAAGATCAGGTTTCACGTTTCACGCGCCACTTCCCCATTTTGTGGCTTCTTGTGGCCATTCCGTGCTCATCCGTGTCATCCGTGGTCCACCTAGTTCCCACGCCAAGCATCGCCCCCGCCCGCCCTCCGGTCCATGGTCCCGTGGTCCTGTGGTCCCGTGGTCCCGTGGTCCGGACAGCTCCCGATAGCTGCCGCCGGCCTGTGCCCGCAGCAGGACCTATCGAGACCTGCCGGGACCTATCGTGAGCTATCGTGAGCAAAATTGAGGTTCCGCGCGGACTATCACCTCTTCGTGCCTTTTCGTGCCTTCTTGTGGCCATTCCGTCCTCATCGGTGTCATCCGTGAATGGGCCTCCTGGCGAGTGGCCGCCGGAGCAAACCCGAGTCATCCTGACCAATCCCGACCAATCCTGAGCGCGTAACATTTTTTGGGAGCGCTATCGCCCTCATCCTGCGACCAACTTCGACTTAAATTCCCCCGCACCCCGTCCGTTTTCCTGTAGTCCTGTGGTCCGTAGTCCTGTGGTCCGTGGTCCGGTGGTCCTGTAGTCCAATGGTCCCGCAGTCCGGTAGTCCCGTAGTCCCGTAGTCCCGTGGTCCCGTGGTCCCGTGGTCCTGTAGTCCGTGATATTCCACACCGCCCGCTTCATCCGCGTCATCCGCGCTATCCGCGGTTCGAAATGAAAACCCCGAGGCCCCGAGACACTCCACGCCGCTCCGACCTGATCCAAAGCAATCCGAACATTAAAACAATTTTTCCCCTGATTTTGGCGAAGGATCACCTTTACGCATCACTCCTCCTATCTGCATCCATCTGCACCCATCTGCAGGTATCTGCACCCTTTCCCCGGCCTGCGCATCGCCGTTCAACCCCCGACCTCTGATTTCCAGTCTGTGGCTTGTGAACGGTGGGCCTTTATTGTTTCACGCGGAAGAAGCCCTGGGTACCGGAGATGGAGATCCGATACGGACTCGTCGTGTTCGAAATCGTAATCCACGGACCGCTAACCGAGGCGGCCTTTTGCAGGGTGCCGGTCCCGGTCCAGTTGATGGTCAGGTTGGCGCCGGCTTGCGATATCCCCATCGTGACGCAATTGACCGTAACGGTGAACGTGCACGTCTCGGTGACGCCTGCGGCATTGCTCGCGACGCAGGAGACGACGGTAACGCCCGGCGGGAAGAGGCTGCCGGAGGGCGGGGTAGTGCTGAGGCCGAAGTTGGTGTTGCAGATTCCGACCTGGTAGAAGACGACCTGGCCGGCGGGCCCGGAGCAGTTGGTAAAGATATTCTGCGGGCACACCAACCCAGGGGACGTGCCGTTGTTGACCGTGACGCTCGAACTGCACGGCGTGCGCGTACCGAACTGGTCCACGATGATGATGCTCACCGGGTAAGTGCCCGGAGGGAGCAGGGACCCGGCGGGCGGATTCTGGATGATGGCGACGGCGAGGTTGTTGTTGCCGATTTGGCTGGAAAGGTCGGGCATAACGCCGACGCAGCCGGCGCCGGCCTGGACGACGGTGTTGGTGGGCGGGCAGGTGAAGCCACGAGGCTGGCCCTGGGGGGTGTTGCAGGTCCCGCCCGGGTAGCCGTAGGAATCGTAGAGGTTCCAGCCGTAGGCGATGAGGCCGAACGCCAGGGAATTGGAGCTAAAAAGGGTGTGCGGGCCGGTGCCGACGGCGACCTGGGCACTGGAGAAGCCGCTGGCGCCAACCGGAGAGAAGAGAGCAGGAGAGATGGCGGCGCCGTCGAGGTTGATCTGGCCGACCGCGGCGGTCGGGGCCATGAGATTGAGGTAGTTCCCGGAGAAATCCACAGTGGGGGTTTGGACGGTGTACCGCGCAGAATAACCGACGATGGGGGGCACGAGGACCATGAACGGATCGGAGCTGGTGACCCCGTCGAAGTCGGAGCTATCGGAGTATTGGGCAACCAGGATGGGCTGGCTGGAACTGACCTGGGCGGGACTGGTGAGCTGGACTTCGTAGAACTGGCCGCGATTAATGGAACCCGGAAGCAGCGAGCCGTTGACCTGGACGGTGGTGCCGTTGAACATCGCCATGAAGTGGAACGTATCGCCATTGAGCCGCGTGGCCAGCGGCACGGTGATGAAGTTCCTCCCCCAGACATCCGTGGGCGGGATTTGTTCGACGAGGTAATCGCAGAAGAAGGTGTTGGCGTTGGGGATGTTCGCGCATTGATGGCTGCCGAAGACGGCGATGGGGTGGTCGGCGACGACGATGGTGCCGGTGAGATCGGCCGGGGCGTCATTCGTGTTGCGCAATTGGTAAGTCTGGCCGCGGTTCAGGACCAGGCTGAATGGGATTCCGGCCGAATGAGCGCCGACCGTTTCGGACGGAACAATGGTCACCTTGGTCCCATCCACCGTAGCCGCAATCGCGAACTGGACGCCGTTCAACTCCGGCACGCCGACGTTCTGATTCTGATAGGTCAACACCAGGTAGGTCTGCCCCAGAGCCTTGGTGGACAGGCCCAGATAGGCGTCGGTCGTGTATTTGATGTGGTTGAGACCGTAAACGCTGACCGGCTGGGAGGCGGCGACGTGGATGCCGTTGGATTGGATTACATCGTTAGCGTTGGCCAAATCGGCGCTGGCCGGCAGGGTGACGGTGGCCATGCCGCTGGCGGGGATGGAAAAGAGAGCCAGGAAAGGCGGGGTCAACAGGGGCATCGAAACGGCGCCGAGCACGCCGGGCGAGCCGGCGATGAAAAGCTGCGGGGCAGGGGGATTCGTGGGGTCGGGGGCGTAGTTGCCCGGGAAGGTGAGCCAGTATTCGGTGCCGGCGCTGCCGCGAGTGCAGGGCTCGCTGGTGCAGCAGATGGTGCCCTGGAAGCCGCGGAGCAGGTGGCCGCAGGCATCGCGGAGGACGCCGATGATGAGCGAGCAGCAGCCCACGGTCGGACTCCCAGTAATCGGCTGGGCGGTCGTCAGCACCACGATGCGGCCGTCGTCGGTTAGCACGGCCTGGACGATGGGGTTGGCGACGCCGGCGCAGGCGAGGGTATAATTATTGATGTTTTGGACGCTGGCGGGGTCCATGGGTTTGTTGAAAGCGATGACGAGTCGGTTCTCGTTGCAGGCGGCGTAGGTGGAGACGATTTGGGGCGGGGTTTGGGACGGGCCGTAGAGGTGGGTATCCCCGAGGGTCCCCTGGCTGCTGGTGCCGCCAAACAGAACCGTGGACCCGTTTGCGCTGTCGTGAGCCATCGCGTGAGCGGCGCGGGCAAAGGGGTTGTTGGTCCCGGTCAGGGTCCACGCGGTGCCGCTCCATTCCCAGGTATCACTGAGGTAATTAGTGCCCTGCAACCCGCCAAAAAGGACGGCGGCGTCGCAATTGTCGTTGTAGGCGAGGGCGGAGAACTCACGCGGACCGGGGCCGTTGCTGGCCAAGAGGGTCCAGTTGGCGCCGTCCCATTTCCAGGTATCGCCCAGGAACGCCTTGCCATCGGGCGTGCCGCCAAACAGCAGCAACTGGGCCTGGGCGCTGCCGTAAGCCATCACATGGCCGGCACGCGCGCCGGGACTCACCGCCCCAAGAGTAACGGAAAGCCATTGCGCGCCGTCAAATTCCCACAAGTCACCCAGGGCAGTGGTGGCGGAACTAATACCGCCGAAGAGCACAGTTCGTTTGCGCGCGCTGTCGAAGGCCATCGCGTGGGCCTGGCGTGGCGGCGGAGGAACGGGGCCGCCCACTTGCTGCCAGGAAGTCCCATCCCAGGACCAGGTATCGTTCAAAACGGAGCCACTCACCGCCTGGCCGCCAAACAGAATGGTGCGACCGATGCGATCGTCGTAAGCCATGGCCGTGAAAACGCGCGGGCTAGGGCCCGAGGTGGCCATCAAGGTCCACGTAAGGCCATTCCATTCCCAGGTGTCGCCGAGGAGGCCGCCGACGCCGCTGCCGCCGAAGAGGACCACCCGCCCACGCACGCTATCGTAAGCCATCGCGTGGCCATAACGGTTCCCCGGGCTGCTGGTATCCGTCAGGCTCCAGAATTTTCCCTGGCAGCAGGAAGGGGTCACGACCGTCACATTGAAGCCGCAAACCGTGTTGTTGCCGCTGGCGGTGCTCGCGATACAGGCAACCGGAGTTGTGCCGTATGGCAGGGTCGAACCGGCCGGCGGACTGGAAGTGAGCGACAGAGTTGGGTCGCAATTATCCGAGGCGACGACGGAATAGCGCAGGACCGCGCCCGCCGTGGAAGTAGCAGCTACCACGCGGTCGGTTTGGCACTGGAGGGAGATATAGTCGAGCACGGTCACCGTGAAGGCGCAGGTGCCGGTGTTTCCCGATGAGTCGGTAGCCGAGACACGCACGATGTTCGTTCCCTTCGGGAAGGTCGAACCGCTCGGCGGCGAAAAGACCACCGGCACGCCTTGGTCGCAATTATCGGTGGCGGTCGCGAAGTAAGTCACTTTGCTCTTGCTGCAGGTTCCGGGGTCAACGAGGAACGTCAGGTTGCCCGGGCAGGCGATTTGCGGCGGCTGGGTGTCCAGGACGGTCACCGTGAAGCTGCAGTTGGTGCCGTTTCCCGCCGAGTCCGACGCGAAACACAGCACGGTATTCGTGCCCTTGGCGAAAGTTGAACCGCTGGGCGGCGAAAAGTACAGCAGCACGCTGGCATCGCAGTTGTCGGTCGCCGTGGCGGTGTAGGTGACGTTGCTCTTGCTGCACGTGCCAGGGTCGGTACCGACCACCATATTGGTCGGGCAAATAAGCCGTGGCGCCTGGTTATCGAGCACCGTCACGGTGAAGAAGCACACTGCATTCTTGCCCGTGGCATCCGTCGCGATGGCGGTCACCGTATTGGTGCCTTTGGGGAAGGTCGAACCGCTCGGCGGGTTGAAGGCAACCGGCAGGTTGGTGCAATTTTCGGTCGCCGTCGCGCTGTAGGTCACATTGCTCTTGCTGCACGTTCCGGGGTCGGTGTTGAAGACGAGGTTGGCCGGGCAGGTAATCATCGGGTCGGGAAGCAGGACGCTCATTTGCAGCGTACCGCTCGCGCTGTTGTAACCTCCCACCAGGATGTAGTAAACGGTGCCGACCGCGCCGGTGATCGTCACGCTCGCCGTCACGCCGGAGCAGACCGGCCCGTTGTCATCGTCGCAGCCGCCGGCAACGGGTATAGAATTCCCGCAACCGCCGGTGTACACTTGCACCACGGTATCAAACGAGCTGCCGCACGTGCTGAACGTAACTCGCCCGGGACTTGACGGCTGGTAACTGAACCACACGCCTTTGCCGAAAGTCGTTTGGCAGGTTGGGGCTGGGTCGCCGGTCGAAGTCGCGTCGGCCGTGCTCATGGTGTAGGGCTGGCAGGCCGCCAGGGGGATAGCCCCGCTGCACTGGTCGTTGGCCAGGCCCGCCACAATCTGCAACGTGCCGGTGGTCTTATTGTAGCCGCCAGCCAGAATATAATAGACCTGGCCCGCGGTACCGAAGAAACTCACGCTGGCTTGGACGCCGGCGCAGGCGGGCCCGTTGTCGTCGTCGCACGCGATCGGGGTTAGCGCGGCGCAAGTGCCGGTGTACACCTCCTCGACGGTGTCAAAAGAACTGCCGCAGGTGCTGACCGTGACCAGGCCGCTGCCCGTCGGGGTGTACTTAAACCAGACGCCGCCGCCAAAGTTTGCCTGGCAGGTCGGTGTGGGGTCGCCCGTGGAGGAAGCGCCGGCGGTGCTCATCGTGAAGGGCGTGCCACTGGTCAGATTGATGGCGCCCGTGCAAACGTCGTTAGCGATCTGGGCGTTCGCAACCGGAGCGGCGGCCAGCAGGAGGCCGGCAAACACGCCCGTAATTACAAAGCGAAAACAGGCGGCCGCAGGAAGGAATTGGTTCGGACCAATGGCGGTCGGTGCGCTGACGGGTGGAGCGCCCCTGAACCGAGTTATGAACAAGAAGGCCTTCAACCCGGTCCGGCGCCACCATTCGCCCCACCGCCGGCGATGCAAATTTGTTTTCATAATCAGTCTATTCCATTGGTAAATTCCATTACGGCGCATTTTCCACCCCACCTGGTAAAATCGGCGGCAAGCTGAGGAGTAATTGTGTGTTGGGGCCTGAGACAAATTGCAGGCCGTTGGTAAGGAGATTGCGATAGAAGCTCACTGCCGGTGCGCTCATATCCAGCGTGAGGAGCATCTGGTAATTCAATCCGACGGGCGCGGTCGTCGAGCTCTGGACCGTATTGGTCAGCAGGTTGAGATAGAAGTATTGCGTCGCCGCGGTGAGGTTGACACTGATGCCGGCGGTGCCCAGGCCGGTGATGGTATCGTTGTACCCTTCGCCGGGCTGCTCGAGCACGTAAACCGTCGGATTAGGTGGTGTGGGATTGGCCGCCGTAGGCTTGAGCGTGCTCAGGTCGAAGGAGTAAGTGTCGTTGCCCGTGCCGCCGATCAGCACGCTGATGCCGGCCGTGCCGTATGCCGGGTTGAAGTAACCCGTCGGATTGAGCAGATCGTCGCCCGCACCGCCGACCAGCACGTTCGAGCCCGCCCCGCCGTAAAGCTTGTCGTTGCCGTTGCCGCCGTCCAGATAATCGTTGCCGTAGCCGCCGATGAGAGTGTCGTTGCCGTCCATGCCGAAGAGGTACACCCCGCCCAACCCGCCGTGGTCGAAGTCGCCGGCATCAATGATGTTGTTGCTGGCTCCGCCGGTCAGCACACCGAATTGGATGTTGGTGAGGCTCACCGCGAGGTCGCCCCGATACGTATCCACCAGCAGGAAGCGGTTGAGGCGGATGAGATTGGCGCCGGTTGGGTTTTGGCCCAAAAGCATAGTGGTCTGCGCGCTGAGCAGCACGTTCATGAACCGGGTGACATCGAAGAGCGAGTTCCCCAGCAGCAATTGGTTGAGCGCATTGACCAGAGCCACCGCCCGCTGGCTTGGCGTGCCGGTGGTCAGCGCGGTTTGTGTCGCCGGCGAGAACTGGCTCCAGAGGAATTGCGAGATAGGAGCGGTGTTCGGATTGGGATCGCTCTGGAGGCGCGCAACGAACGCCACCGGGTCGCGGATGTCGAGCAGGGAATACAACGGGTCGTGATTGGCGAGCACACGGGCGGGGTACGTATCCGAGAGGAGGAAGCGATTGAGCAGGACCAGCACGTCACCCTGCGGGTTCGCGCCCAGCAGGGAGTTGGTTTGAGCACTGAGGCTCACGCCGGCAAACCGGGCGACGTTGTAGATCGACCCGCCCTGCAGCACCTGGTTGAGCGCCGCCACCAGCGTGTCCTTGCGCTGGCTTAGCGGCAGGCTGGCGTTCGTCAGCACGGCCTGGATCCCCGGCGAGAATTGGCTCCACAGGAATTGGGAGACCGGGGCGGTGTTCGGATTGGCATCGTTCTGGAGCCGGGCGATAAACGCGGCGACGTCGGTGATGTCCGCCGCCGTGAGGAATGCGTTGGAGCGAAGCGTGGTCAAGGAACTGTCCGTCAGCACGTAATCGTTGTCACCGGTGGCCAAAACGGCATTGCTGCCGCTGCCGCCGCCGACGATGACGTCCGCGCCGCCGTTGCCGGTGAAGCTGTTGTTGAGCGTATTGCCGGTCAGGTAATCAATTTGCGGCGTGCCGATGACGTCCTGGATGCTGTTCGCCGGCAGCGTCAATTGCAGGTTCGGGGCAACCTGCTGCGTGCCGCCCGCCAGATTGACCGTGACCCCAGTGCTCCGGGCAGCGGAGAAGTCGAGGGTATTGATACCGCCGGGCGCCTGGGTGATCGTGTCCTGGCCCTGCGGCACGTCCACGTTGAACACGTAGGTGTTGTTGCCCGACCCGCCGCGCAGGATGTCGTTGCCTGGCCCGTCGATAAACGTATTAGTGCCGGTCCCGCCAATGAGCGTGTCGCCCATGGGGCCGGCCTGGAGCACGGTGGTGCCGGTGAAGGCGGAGGCATCAATCGTGTGAACGAGGGTCGCGCCGCCGGTCAGCCTGGCGGTCTGGAAATTGGCGATGAGACTATTATTAGCGCCGATCGCCAGCGAACCGTTGGTCAGCGTCATGTTGGCGTCGGCGGTGGCGACGATAGTGTTCGAGCCGCCGGTGCCGTTCATGTTGTTCACTCCACCGGTAATCGTGAAGACGTTGTCGAGGGAGTTGCCGACGTATACGCCGCCGCCAGCGCTGCCGATGATATCTTCAATATCTGGCGTGGTGCCGGATCCCGCGCCCACCAGGTGAAGGGCCAGCAGGCCCGGCGCCACGGTCTGGGTGGCGTTGAGGAATGAAATGTCGATGGCCACTGCCGCCGTGAAGTTGGCGCCGGCCTGGCTCGGAATCTGGCCCGAGAAGTCCAGCGTATCCTCGCCGTCTCCGCCTTGAACGAAGACCGTGTGCAGCGCGCCGAATTGACGGAACACAAAGCGATCATTACCGGGCCCGCCATCCAGCAGGTCGAGGCCGGAACCTGCTATCAGCGTATCGTTGCCGGCACCGCCATGGAGAATGGCAACGCCGCTATAGCCAGAAGCATCCAGAATATCATCACCGACAGTACCGGTAATAACCGCCCGTCTGATATTGTTCAGAGTAATGCTGCCGCTGCTGGGCATCACCAAGGAGGTATCAGTCAGTGTAACTGTGCCAGGCACCGCCTGTTGCGCCGTGAGAGTGTTCACAATTCCCGAGCCATTGAGGGTCAGGTTGGCTCCGTGCCACCCGCTGATGTCGTAGGTGTTGATTGCCGCGCCGCCGGTGAGGGTAAGGGATTGGATGTTGGTAAAGGCATCCATCCGCTGGATGGGGTGCACGGCCGTTGGGTTGATAATGGCCAGCAGATTGGTGTCCTGGACAGTGAAGTTGATATCGGGAACTACGCCGGTGTAGTTCTCGATGAGGGCGTTGGTCCCTAGTCCTCCATTCACTACGGCATGGCTCTGCAGGCCGCCTCCAAGGATGAACGTGTCGTTGCCATCACCGCCATTGAGCGTGACCTCACCGCTGAAGTTGGAAGCGTCCAAGGTATGGCCGCCCACGCCGGTCGTCAGAATCGCGATGTCAATACCACTCAGGGCGATGGGCGCGAAGAAGCTCGGGCTGTCCAGGGAGGTGTCGGAGAGCGTGAAGTCGGCGTTGGCGCCGGCAATGAGCGTGTCGTCCAGCGGATTGGTGGGATCCTTAACGCCGGTGATAGTTGCGGTCCCGCTCCAGCCGGTAATGTTGAACGTGTTGGCATGCACACCACCTGTCAAGATGGCGAGCGTGATACCGTCAAGCGAATCGGTGGTGCCGTCAGACTGAGTCAGCAGCGTGTTGGTCAAAGTGAAGTTCGTATCACCCTGCGCCAGCACGGTATCCACCCCGCCGCCACCGATCAGCATGTTGTGCCCGCCACGCCCGTCGAGGATGTCGTTGCCGCTGCGGCCCTGGAGCAGGTCATCGAAGGGTCCGCCATGGAGTGTGTCACCGCTGGAGTTTCCGCGAATCGTATTGCTGAACGTGCCCGGGGTGTTCATAAACGTGCCCCCGAACACCTGTCGGATGCCGACGCCCTGGACCGTGATGGTAAGGTTAGGATTGACCACCTGCGGCACGCCCAGGACCGCCAGGTCGATGGTGATGGGCTGGGTCTGCGTGCCGGAGAAATCGAGCGTGTTGAACCCGGGAGCGCCAATCGTCACGATGGTCTTGCTGCCCAGCGGTGTGTCGCAATCGAACGGGAAAGTGTCATTTCCGGTTCCAGCGATGAGTGTGTCGGTACCGATCCCGCCGTTAATTATGTTGTTGAGGCTGTCACCGGTGAGGGTGTCAGCAAAGCGACTGCCGGTGATATTTTCGAGTTGGTCCGTGAGCTTCAATTTCAAGCCCGGCGAGACGGTCTGGACCACGCCCACCTGGCTCAGGTCCGCCATCACTCCGACGGTGGAAGTCGAGAAGTCAAGCGAGTCGGTGCCGCCGTTGCCGGTAATCGTCTCGGTGCCGAGGCTCAGGCCCGCGTTCAACAGGAAGGTGTCATTGGCCGAACCGCCAATCAGCGTATCGTTCCCCTGCATATCCTGGAAGGTCACCGGCCGCGAATAGCCCGAGGCATCGGCCGTAACACCGCCTGCGCCACCACCCAGCGTGATGAACACATTCTGAAGGGCGCTTAAATCATATTGGCCGCCGCTGGCGAGCGAGACGGTGGCATCTTTGTAGAAGCCGTACAGCGAATAGTAGAGGTTCGCCTCGGCCGAAGTGGCGTCCTTGAGTTTCAGAGCCTGGGTGGTGTTGAGCAGCAGCGTGTCGGTGCCGCCGTTGCCCACAATGAAAGCAGAGCCGACCCAGTTGGTGATGTCGAACGTGTTATTGCTCGGCCCACCGAATAGCTCGGCCATCTGAATATTCTTGAGGTTGTGCGTGCTGAGAATACCGGGGACGGTATTGTCAACCCCCAGCGTCAGCGTGGCGTTGATGCCGGAGGCCGTCAGATTGATATACGGCACGTCGCGGTTCGAAATGATCGTGTTGAACCCATCGCCGCCATCGATGCTCTCAGTGTCCATCCCGACGTAAATGGTGTCATTGCCGGCGCCGCCCTGGATGGTGTTGAAGCCCGCATCGGCGTAGATAGTGTCGTTGCCGGGACCGGCATTGACGAAGTCAGGTCCTGTGCCCGCATCAATGACATCGTTACCGACGCCGCCGGTGTAAATGATGTTCGAAAGACTGGACGAATTGGCGATGATGGTCGGAGCCGGAATGATGCCGGAGTCGCCCAGGACGATGTTCCAGCCACTGCCCGCAGTGATAGTGTCATCGTCGCTGACCGTCGGTCCCGTGAGGAACACCGGCGCGGAAGCCATGGGGCGACCGGTCGGATCTCGCAAAACCAGGTTGAAGTACTTCGGAGCGGCGCAATTAAAGAGGTTGTTGGTTTGCAGGATTGAAATGCTCACTGTCTTTTCAGACTCGCCGACATTGAACTGGATCAGTGTATGAAATACGGCGACGTAATCGACGCCGGCCACCGCCGTCGCTGCCTCGGTGTCGAACACAATCGCCGCCGGCTGGAACGAGTTGCCACGCTGGATGGTGACGGTCAGCACATTGTTGGCGATGGTATCCGAGGTAATGTACGATGGCTGAGTGAACTGGAATTTGTACTGGCCGCCGCCGAGAGCAACGCCACCTGGAGTGATACCGGCGTTTAGTGTGGCGGTAGGAGTCCCACTGCTGATGTTGACCTCGTGCGTCAGGTTTCCAAACTGCACATCGTTGTTGGGGCCGGGCGCCAGGAAAATATAACCGGAGGGCAAGTCAAAGCGGACAAGGTATTCGCTGGCCGGCCCGCTGCTGGGGTCATAAAGATGGGTGAAGGAGTAGGTTCCGTTATGCGCGGTCTGTGAATCCACCTGGTTGCCGTTGCAGTCCATTAACGTGACCACCACGTCCTGCATGAAGAGCGTCGCCGGCGTCCCAATCCAGATCTGACCGCTGATCGCGCCGCCGAGCTTTAAGTCAGCAGGGTCAATATACCAGATTGGTCCGGCGCCATTGCTGTACTGAATCGGCAAGCCAGAGGTCTGGACATGCACAGTGACATCGTAACTGTGGGTGGGCGAGGAGTTGATGGGGATGTTCGAGTCAGTCGCGCTGTACCAGTAGCCGCCGACGATGTGGTTGAAGCCGTTGCCGACCTGGATGGTGTCGCTGCCCGGCCCGCCATAAATCGTATTGTCCGTCCCGCCACGCCCGGCGTCCTTGGCGGTGGATTTATTCACCGTCGGAGTTGTGTTGATCTGGTAGCCGATGTCGGCAAATCCAGGGAGACCCACGATACCCTGGTAGTTGACGGACTGAGTGTCGTTGTGGGTCGTAACGTGATACGTGGAGCCGGCGCCACCCAAACCCGGGATGGGGGAGGTCACAGTATTGGACTCGATAGCCAGAGAAACCTGGCCCAGCGCCACCATCGCCGTGTAATTGCCGTTGGCGTCCGTTGTCACGGTCTCGACCGGCTGCGCGACCCCATTCAGATAATAAGTTATGTCAACCTTCACCCCCGGCATTGCGGGGTCGTTCAAATCCTGGTAACCGTTGCCGTTGGTGTCGTAGAAGATCGTGCCGGTGATGGTGGTCAAGTCGTCGTCAAAGATGGTGGCTACCGCGGCGCTGGCATTGGTGTCGATTGTCGGCCCGGTCGAGTTGATTAGCCGCACGGCAAAAGTCTCATTCGGTTCGGCCACGGCGTCTTCCTGGACCGGGACCGCAATCGTATTATGGTCCGTACCGGCTGGGATGAACACGACGCCCGAGACAGCCTGGAAATCCTGATCGGGGCCAGCGGCTGAGCGAGCGCTCAGATCGACGCTCTGGAAGCTGAAAGCGACTCCACTCGGGCCGGCCGGGGCGGTCAGATAGACCGTGAAATTGTGGTTCGCGAAGGTGTTCGGGATGGCGCTGGTGCCTTCCGCGAAGCCATACACCGGTAAACCGATTTGGTCCGGATACGCATTCGCCAGCAGCCAACGGTTCATCTCAAGGCGGTTTTCAATCACCGTGGGGTTTCGCATCAGCCAGTCATTCGTAACGGATGAAAGGGTTACAGCGCCGAAAACCGCCTGGCTGTAGATCGACGGTCCCAGGAGAATGTTGTTCAAGGCCGTGGTCAGGTTCCCTTGCAACGCCGAATCTGGCGTCATTATTTCGTTTTGCAGGCTGACGCTAAAGAGTCCCCAGAGGTAATTGGAAACCGGGTCGGTGTGCGAAGCCAGTTTTGAAACCAACCCATTAAAGTCGGTAAAGTCGCTGGTTTGCAGAGCCGGATTCGGTTGGGTAAAGAGGCCCACGGATGAATACGCATCCGTCAGCAGCCAGCGATTGAACTCCTGGACATCGTTGCCTAGCGTGGGCGGATGGGCAACCCAATCCTGTGAAACCGGCGAAAGGACCACTGCGGCAAATCTGGCCGGGGTGTAGATGGAAGGGCCCTGGATGATCGTATTGAGTGCCGCCGTGAGATTGGCCGGCAGCGCCGCGTCCGGGGCCGAGATCTCGGCCTGCAGCGACGCGCTGAAGCTGTTCCAGAGGAACAACGAGACCTGATCCACGTGCAGCGCGAGAAGGAAAACTAGGCCGTTGAAGTTCTGGATGTCGCTGAGGGCCAGCGAGGTTGATCCCTTCAGCGGACCTTCAATCCAGGCCGTAGTGTTGGCCTCATGAATGGTTATTACCGCGGAGCTGGGCTGGGCACGCACCGGGCCGCCCGTCGGGTTGTTCAACGAGAGCAGCACGGTCTCATTCCCATCCGCCAGGCCATCGGCCAGGATGTTGATCGTAATTTGCTTGCTCAACTCGTTGGGACCGAATCGGACGAGCTGGCGGTAAACTGCGGTGTAGTCGACGCCGTTAATGGCGGTGCCATTGGCGATGGTCACGACCGCAACCGCCTGGGAACTGCCCGGAGTGTGTTCGACATTGAAAGTGAAAGGGATGGAGCCAGTAGCCGGCTCGGTGACGTCGTAGCTCGGTGAATCGAAGAAGACGCTCCACGGCCCAGCGTCGGTCGTCGCCACGGCCTGATGAATCACGACCGTGTCGTGATTGGTCTGGTTGGCAGGGGTCGCGGCGATCGTTGCGTTGTCGGCGCTTAGCAAATTGACGAAAAAGTTCTTCGTGTCAGTCGGGTGGGTGTAGGGCTTGGTGGGGTTCACCCAGACGGTGATCATTTTGGACAATGACGCGCCTGGAGCGAACACCCACTGACCGTCTCCGGCTGGCGAGGTGGAGGTCGGCACACCAACGTAGTCGGGCAAATCACCCACATCCGGATCTTGTGACCCGCGACCTTCCACTGCCGTGCCCGGGGAGGTCGCCCAGGTCACCGTCACGGGCAGGCCACTGGCGGCCGAGACCTGGATGTAGAAATTGACGGCCACCGGTGAACTAGGGTCTTTTGTGACATCCGTCGTGAACGGGTCGGTGGGAGACCGAGGCACTACCGGCACCAGTGTCACCGTCGGGGCGGGGTCCTTGTCGGGGATAACTCCCCAGCCACGCGGGTCAGTGATGCTCGCGTAAGTCGAATTGGACAGATTAACCCAGAACGAACTGTCGCCCTCGTGGTAGTTATTGGCCAGCGTTTGGACGGTGACTACCTGGGTGGTTTCTCCGGGCTGGAAGGTCACCGTGCCCTGGCCCATCACGAAACTGGCGTGTGGCAACGGTGACGGAATCGCCGCGTCCACCGCGGGATTAGGTTGGGCGTCCGAGAGGAGGGAAGTGTCGGTATTCCAATCGACCGTGACCGTGTTCTCGCTCGGGTTGGAGAGAGTCACGACGAACATAGCGGTATCGCCCTCTGTCGCACCAGCGATGGTCTTGGCTAGATCCGTCGGATAGGCATCTTGCAAGAGCAACCGATTGAGCAACACCAGAGCGTCGCCGATGGGCGAAGTGGCCAGCAGCGCGCTGGTCTGAACCGAGAGTGTGATGCTCGCAAAGCGCGACGGGGTGTAAATCGAAGGAGCGGCCAGAATCGTGTTAAGTTCGGAGATTAGCACCTGGGTCTGCTGGGTCTGGCTCGCCGTCGCGCTTTGCAGGGTTTGCTGGTCGGCGGCCGAGAATTGGCTCCAAAGATACGCCGAAACTGGACCGACCTGGCTGACCAGCTTTTGCCGGAAATCGGCAAAATTAATAAAGTCGTCCGAGACGAACTGCGGGGTCGCGCCGCGCGGGTTCCAATCGGAAATCGAGATGGCGGGCACCGGCACGGTGTTAAAGATGGTGCCCAACGCGGTAACGGTGCCCGCGGAGCCGTTGACGTTGAGCGGGCTGGTGCTGCCGTCGGGATTGAGCTGCTTAGCGCTTACTTCCAAGCGGAACTGTTGATTCGGTTTGTAGGTATCGCTGCTGTTGACCAGGATCGTGATTTGTTTGCTGCTTTCGCCCGGCTTAAAGATGACGTCCTGGCTGCCAACGGTGGGAACATAATCGCCATGGCCCGCGGTGGCGTTCAGGAGCGGGTTAACGCTGTTGCCGTCGGCAGTGAAGTAGTCCACCTCGACCGGCACCGCCGTCGTGCCCGAGAAAGCGGTTCCCGAGAGAGTGACGTTGAAGACCATCTGGGTCTCAGTGGAGTTGCTCTGCGCGACGGAAGCGTTGCTGACGGAAATAACTGGATTGCCGGTGTAACCGGCGCTGACGGCCTTGTAAGTAGTATTAAACCCGACCGTGAACGGAGCGGTGACGCCGGCGTGGACGCTGCCCGCGAAAACGGTGTCCACCGCGTCGCTATCCGTCGTGGATATGTCTACGTTGCCGGGGTTAAGGACCAGGGTGAAGTTCAGACTGCTGGGCAGGGAGAAGACCATCTTGTATCCGTTCGGATCCAGGCCGACGAATTGGAACGAGCCATCCACATCCGTGGTGGTCATGGCCAGCGCGCCAGTCCCCACAGGCAACGCCGTATTGATGATAGTGCTTTGCTTGTAGAGCCACACGTTGACGCCGCCCAGGCCCTTTTCGCTGCTGTCGCGGATATGGTTACCGTTGGTGTCAGCCCAAACACTGGATTTGATCGCGATGCCCGTGTTCCGGTCCTCGGCTTTGCCCATCGCGTCATCGCCAAAAATCGTATCGTTGCCCGGGCCGCCGGTGATGAAGTTGTTGCCGTCCTCGGTGATCACTGAAGTCTGGCCGGGGGTCAGGAAGTTGCCGCCGTAAATGATGTTGTTGCCGCCGCCGCCGAAAATGACATCGCTGCCGCCGCCACCGACCAGGAAGCAATTGCCGCTGCTGGTGTCGGTCGGGCCGGATACGCCAGTTAGCCCGATGCCATTCGATGCCATATTATCGACCGCGGCGTTGAGGGCGGTCCAATTGGCTTCAGTAACGGCTTTTCCAGCCACCGTCGCGACGTTGTTACCGATGATGAGATCACTCCCTGCGTTGCCGTAAATCGTGTTGTCCCCGTTGCCGCCGATTAGCAGGTCGTTGCCCGCACCGCCGTAGATGACATCGTTCCCGTCGCCCCCGTTCACGATGTTATCGCTCGCACCACAGTAGATCGTGTCGTCACCCGCACCGCCTAAAATGAATTCCAGGCCACTGCCGCCGTGAATGGTGTCATTCCCGTCGCCGCCGTCGATGTACGTTTGGCGGTTACCGGCAGTAATATTGTCATCCCCCGCTCCACCGTAAAGGTGGTCCACACCAGGATCGTTTCCGGTGCTGCCGGTGATGGTGTCGCTGCCGCCATCGCCGTAAATGGTAATCGCCTCCGTGCCCGCCGTAATCACGTCATTGCCGTCGCCGCCGTGGATGACCACGCCGGTGGCGGTGGTGGCCTTGCTGGCATAGATCGTCGCCGGGCCGCTGCCGCCGTTGCAGGTCGAATTCGGACCGTCACTGAGATAAATGGTGTTGGTGCCCGGCCCGCCCGTAAGATTGCAAGTGGAGAGGACGCCGCGCAAATCGAGCACATTGTCGCCCTGGCCGCAGTTGGCATCCACTTCGCTCACGCCGGTGAAAGTCTGCGTGTGCTGGGCCCAGGTCACCTGGACCGTCTCGTTGCTGGCGCTGCCGCTGATGTGGCGCACGACGAAAGTTTCATTGCCATCCGAAGTGTCATCCACCTGGCGCTGGCTGGCCAGCGGTCCCATGTTGAGTGTCAACGTGCCGCCGCTCATCTCACCCAGCACGGGCTCGGGGCAAGTCAGGTCGAAACTCACCAGCGTAATGGTGGCGAACCGCCAGGTCTTATCGATGCTGAAGAAGAACAGATCGATTTTGAGATAGGCCTCGAGGAACAGGCTGATGCTGCCCTGGATGTTGAAGATGCAGCGCGGGTCCTCCAGCGCGTTGGCGATGATTTCGCTCACGCGCATCTTGCCGTCGTTGTCGCTGTTGTCGTTCCAATAGAAATTCACCGTCGCCGACACGCCGCCGCGCACGCCGACTTCGACGATGACCAAACTTATGTCGGCGCCGGCGAAAATTTCGCCGGTGAGCGTCAACGCAGGCTGCGGCTTGCCGTTGGTGTCGTTGGTGATGACGTAGAAGCCGTCGAGCAGGTCCACGGCGTTCTTCTTCGGATCACTGATAAATTCCTGGATGCCGAAGGTGTCATAGCCGAAGCCGATATTGATGGTCGCGCCGATGCCGCCGCCGAATTGAGCATACAACGGCGGATAAATCGGAATCTGTTGGGTGTAGGTGAAGGTGAATTTGAACTGCGGCATTCGCCATTCGATCAAGCCGACCGGCTTGCCGATGAACAAATTGAACAACTGGGAGGGATGATCGAAGATCGGGATGCTGAAGTTCTTCGTGCTGCCTAGGTCCCCCGCAAAGCCGGCTGCGGCACTCTGATACTGGGAACTCAAGCCCGGGTCGGGATCATTGAGGATGGACTGCTGGAGATTGATGGAGTTCGGGCCGGTGGGGGCGACCTGGTCCATTTGACCATCGCTGCCACCGCTCAGCGTGAACGAACCAAACGGGATCAGAATATCGCCCTGGCCGATGCCCTGGATGTCGTTGATCAGGGTAATGACTTGCCCGACGTCCTTGATGAAATCGACCGTGGAAGGCTCGAGCAAACCAAAGAGCTGCGCCAGGTCCAGCAGCGTGATGGTATGCCCGGCGAGATCGGACAAGATCGGGATGCGCGCCGTAGCCACGTCGATGATCGGTTGCAGCGGTTTGGTCACGCTCTGGATCTTGCTCAGGATCGGCCCCAGGAAATTCGAAATAAAGCTTCCGAGATCCAGCTCGATGTTATTAAAAGAGATTTGCGGTTCGCCCGCGCCGTTGGCCACGTCGAAATGCCAGTGCAGGTGGAACTGGGCCAGCACCCGCGGGAAGGCGGTGTTACCGCCGAAGCTGGCCGCCAGGTCGAGGTTAACGAGGGCATCGGCGGCCAGTTGCGGGTGGAAGAGATCGCCTATCGAAGTCCCGCCGGAAGTCAGCTCGGCCCAGGTGAGCTTGCCGTCATTGTTCGGGTCGGTGAAATCAACGGTGAACTGCCCCGAGAAAACGCTGGGCGTGGTCGTATCATCGGCCATGTCGAGCTGCAGGAACAACAGTTGACCGGTAAAGTGCGTGTTAGGCAGCGTAACCTTGAAATAGAGCTTCAACGCCGGGTTGTTCGAGGTGTCGAAAAAGAAACCATCCTGAGGGCTGACGCCAAATCCGAAGCGCAAATCAAAGCCGAGGGCGACCTTGACGTTGATATTGCCCTGGAGGCCGAAGCCGGGCACGCCGATGTTGAACGCGATGGGGTTACCTGAGGTATCCACCAGGTCTAGTTCTTTGGCCAGACGCAGCTTGACCAACAAACCCGTGTTGCAGTCGAGTGTGACATTGAGCTGGTCGTAACCTTTGGAAATATCGAGGGGATTGCCCGTAGCGACATCGACCAGCAGATTGAGCCCGCCTGGCCCGAGCGAATTCCAGAAGGCCTTCTTGATCGCGTTCTGCACCGCCGTCAATCCGTCGCCGCTCGCATCCTGCACGTCCTTTTCCAGTTCCGCCAGCAAACCGCTGCGGAAGTTCTGGATAAAGTCGGCCGCGCCGGACAAACCTTTACCGATCAGCGGCAGGTCAACATTCGAAACGATCGAATTGATGCCGTCTTCGAGCTTGCCCAGCAACGTGTCCAGTCCCTTCAACAAGGGGCCGGTGGCGCTGGCGAGAATGGTGCAGAAGTCCAGGTTGCTGAACAACGAACTGAAATCGGGCGCGACCAGCTTAATCGAGTCACTGGTGATGGTTCCGGAGCCGTCATTGTGGGCCGGAGTTGAATTGTTGATGTTGCCAGGATCGTTATCGAGCAACGCCACCGTCCAGCCGCTGGACGGGGTCGAGATGGCTTGAATCGCGGTTTGGAGGGCGGTGCCCGTCGTCACCCCGTCCTGGATTGTAAGGGTCAGGGTATTGGTGCCGGGATCGAAATTCGCCGCAGTGCTGCCGGATTGAAGCACAACGCTGAAGTCCTTCACACTGCTCGGGGCGGTGATGGACATGTCGTTGTTGGGACCGATGAACCGGACGACAGCCGTGTTCGAGCTGGCCAGCGACAATCCAAAGAAACGGGCCAGGTCGGGGATATTAATGACCAGGTCGTTGTGCGGGTAGCCGGTGGTGGGATCGATGGTTGTAGCCCCGAGTGGCACCAACACACCGCCGATGGTCGCAAAAACCGGCAACACCGCGCTGACTCCCGCCGCTAATTGAATATTGATGTTGTCGGTACTGAAGAAATTCGAGTCGAAGTAGTGCCGCCCGGTGCCGTCCGTATCGCGCAAAGTAAGCGAGAACTGCGCGCCATTGTCAGGCGTGGGCTGCGTCTTGGGAGTCGTACTCGGGTCGCCATCGCCGTCCAGCGTGACGCTCCCGTTTTGAATTTGGATGCCGGCAACCGAGCCCACGGTCAGGCTCAAGCTCAAGTTGGTGCCGACCACCCGCGCCGTCAGCACGACACCGGTGTCGTCGTAAAAAAACGGCCGAATGTTTGCGGCATTGGACAAATCCAGCCCGAAATCGAGCGTCAGCGCTGCGCCGGCGCTGACCGTCAGGGTGCCGGAGGCGTCAGCTTGCACCAGCGCGCTCACACCATTCAGCAAGGCCTGCAGTCCTGCATTGCTGCCCCCGACCTGGCTCAGCAATTGCGCCAGGTCCAGATGGAACGGCAGCGTATTGGCGTAGGCAGCCGTGTAGTTGAGCTTGAATTCCAGCGACAGCGTCGTAAAGGTCCCGCTGCCGTCGTCGGGCTTGCTGTTATCCGTCCCCGGCTTGGCCGCGATCCACGGGAAGTTCGTTGGGTCAGCCGTATGGGCGTTATTAATCGCATCGACAATGCTTTGCGTTGTGGTTTGGCCAGGGTTGATCTTGATCGTCAGCATCTTGCTTCGGCTATCCCAACTAACGTTTGCCGAGGTCCCGTTCACGTCGGAACTGCCAACGATGTGGATGAACGAGTTGTTGAGTATGGTGCCGTTGGCGCTGGCTGTTACGTTGAAGGCGTTGTTGTCACCATTAGGATTGATGCTGGCCGTGGCGGGAGCGCTAACCGTGCCGCCGCCGGTCACCAAGCTCGACGGGGTCAATCCGTCATTATCGAGTATGATCTGCAGGACATTCGGGCTAAGGTGGAACAATTGGTCGATCTGGGTCTGCAAACTGGAAACGATGTCCTGCAAACTTTGTCCTCCGCCATTGCTCACGGCGTTGATGAGGTCGGCGAACTTGGCCGCGTATCCGATCAAATCGTTGACGCTCATGTCGATGATCGGCAGTTTCTGGTTGAGGAACCCAAAGCCGCTGAGCTGGCTGAGGCTCTGGGCGATACCCTGCAACGCCTGGACGATCGAGCTGAAGTTCAGGTTCGACAGGTCCGACAAGTCGCCCAGGCTCGGATATGTGATAAACAGCCCCTCTTTGTTGCTCGTCGCATCGTAGGGATTGGGGTTGAAATCGACATTCTTGATGTCGGGAATGAACAAGGAAATCTGCGCGCTCGACAGAGGCAGAGAGAAGCCTAGGCCACTGACGGAAATGTTGTTGAGCTGCAATAGGAGCGATCCGGTAAAGCTGGGCACCACCATGTTGAGGATGTTGACCGATGAGGTTCCGTTCATCAGGTCGCTCAGATAGAACCGGCTAGAGTTAGTTGTCTGATCGTGCAAGCTCAGCCCGACGTGCAGCGGCGAAGTGGAGGTAGTCCCGTCGCTGTTGATCGTGTAGGTGCCCAGGACTCCGCCGTTGGTCGCGACTTTGACAAAACCCAGGCTAAGCGAACCGCTGATGGTCGTGGGCGTTGTAATCGTCAGATCGCCACTCAAGCTGGCGTTATCGAGGAACAACCCTTTGATGTTGGAGTTGGACGCCGAGAGGAACATCGTGCCCGTCGAATTGCTTTGGTTACCGAAGCCCAGCTCGGTCGCAAAGCTGTCATTGCTCGCGGAAGTAATGGCGATGCGGTTAACGATACCCAACATCCCAGGCTTGGCCGAAATCGCCAGCTCGGTGTCGGCCTTCTGGGCAATCAGCACCTGATCCAACGTCATGGTCGGCGAGGGCAACCACGGGTAATCCGTCCGCGACAGGGTGATCGTGCCAAAAAGCGCGTTGAATTTCGCGGCCAGGTCATCGACGCTGCTGTCGCTGGCAGTGCTGGAGGCCGTCAGCGTCAGGGCGCCGCCACCCACGGGGTGGGCGCTGACATTAGATGGATCGTCGTTCAGGTAAATCGTGAAATGTGCATCGGTATTGATCCGGCCGTTAACCGGCACGGGCACTTGGGTTGTGGAAAGGACGCGCGGCACATCCTGCGCCGTCAAATCGAAGCCGAGCGTTCCGGTCAGGCCCACCGTGGCACTAAAGCTCAGCGCGCCGCTCAGCGAGGCGCTGGCGATCGGACCCAGGTCGGCGCTCCAATTGAATGGAATGCTCGAGGAGCCGAACAAATCCTGCGTGGTGAAGGACTGATTCAAGTTGAGGCTGAAGGTATAAACCTGGCGCGCCGGGTCGTAGTTGACCGGGCCCAGTCCCAAAGCAGTCGCGAGCGCGCTGAAGAAACTTGGATAGCGGGAGTTGCTGTTGTCGGTCGGGTATCTTTGGGTCAGGGTCGCCACCTGGTTAATGGCCGCCGCTCCAAATCCGAGCGGCGCCATCGCGCCGGCGGTGGACGTTATCGTCAGCTTGGTCCCTTTAGACACTTCCGAATCCTGGAGCGCGATTACCAACCCTCCGGCTGCATTCTCCCGTGCCACGAGCCGGTTGTTTTGATTGCTCACGTTCGTGTCGGTATTGATCCCCGCCGTCACAAAGGCGCTCATGAGGGGAGCAATAAAAGATTGGACCTGCGCATCCGTTAACTGGGAACCGACCAAGAAGAACGGCAGGCCGGGAACATTCACGGTCACCGGCGATCCGGGGTTGCTGTCCGTGCCTAAGGTCACTTGGAAAGTCGCCGTGCCGCCGGGCAGCGGAGTTGCCAACTGGCCGTTGGTGCCGATTCCCGGAGACTGCACTTCCACACTAACCATTTTGCTGTAGATGGAATTGATGAAAGCCTGCGTCCAATCAAAGGCGTCGCCCAAGGTCTTGCCGCCGGTGAACGGAATCTGGGTATCGAACAACGTCGAACTGCGGAACGTATCCAGCCACATGCCCAACTGTTTGAGCATGCTGACCAGGTCGAACCCGCCCGGCTGGGCGAAGTCCAGCAGGCTCGGCAGGCTCAATCCCGGCGTCAGGATTGTGCCGTCGGATTGGACGGCCACCAACTCGGTGTTCGGGCTGGTCTTCCAAAGCTGGAACTGCCCCGAACCGGAGTCGTAAACGACATAGAAATTGAAAGGGAACGAAACCGACCCGACCCGGAGGTTCCCGTTTACATACACCTTAAAGATATTGGCGGGGATTGGGTCGTTGGGAACGCCGGTAACATCCGCCTGGTTAATGATGGTTGTGCCGACGGCTGTGGTAACGGTGGTGTTGACCGGGGAACTTGTGGTGTTGACCTTGAGTTCGATCGTCCCGCTCATGCTGATGACGCCGGTCTGGAACTGAAGGCCAGAAATCGAGCCGGCCAAACCGCTGGCATTAATCAGGAAAGCCCCGCTGCCATGGTTGAAGGACGCGACGGTAAAGGCACTGGGACCGGAACCCAATTTCAGGTCAAATAAAAGGTCAGTGGCGCCGACCTTGAACTGCCCCGCTCCAGGCGTCTCGAAGGCGAAATTGCCGCCAACATTTATGGTGATCGGCCCGAACGTCAGCCCGAAGCTCGCCGCCCCCGACACCGACAGGTAATTGTGGTAATAGGCGCCCGTGAACTGGACTGTCACGTTGTCTGCCGGATTGTTGTCAACCGGGACCGAGACCGGGGCGACGTCCGCGCCGGTGTTGTTGAACTGAAGTTGGAGATGTGTCGCGGTCAGCGCGACACCGGCAGCAACCCCGCCCAGCGTAACCGTCGTCGAATCAATGTTGACCAGGCCCGCCACACCGGATGAATTGATGACAAAGGCCCCGGTGCCACCGCCCACGTGCAGAGTCACCCCGCTGGTCCCCACCGTTGTGCTCAGCCCGGAGACCCCCACCAACACGTCATTGTGCGCGGAATCCAGGGTCAGTACCAGGCCCGTTACTCCTATCGACTGTGTCTGCCCGCCGGCGGTGATGGAAAGCGTGACCGGCGAACCGAGGCTCAGTTGATTGAAGGGCCCATCTACCTGGTTGAGGACGTGCTGGATGCCATCAACGGTGACTGTCTGGTCGAGCGCCGGATCAGTGCTGTTGAAGGCCCAGTTGAAGGTGTGGCTGAAACCACCAAACGCCCCAATGTTAATTGTGATGCTGCCTTGCCCGACGATGCCAGAATCGTTCAGCACGAAAAATCCGGAACCACCTGTCGCTGTTATCAGGCTGGTGCCGAAATTGAACCCGACGTTGTTCGCCACCACCGTCACCAATTGGGTATTGGTGGTCGTGGTCTTCTGCTCGAAACTGAAATCACCCGTTACCGTTATCCCCAGAAAACCAAGCGTGATGCCGGTGCCACTGACCTGAAGATACGGACCTGCCGGCAAATTGACCGTCACCGGTGACCCGCCGATGGTAACGGTTTCGTTGACCGCGCCATTCGTTTGGTTAACCGCCACGCCGAATGTGCCGCTTAAGGTCACGCCCGGCGCACTGACGCCCACGGTCACCGTCCCTTGGCCCGCCACGCCGTTAGCGCTGATAATAAACGCTGCGGACCCGTTACTGATGGAGACGAGATTGTTCGTGACCGTGCCGAGGCCGAAACTAACGTTGGCAGCAGCCACCGTCACAACCTTGTGGCTCGCGTTCGTGGTTTTGTTCTCGAAAAGGAAATCACCCATCATCGGGATCCCCAGCACCGTCAACTGTGCATGAGTCCCTGGAGTCGCGCCTGTGGCCTGCACCTGGAGGTATGGCCCCGCCAATAATGCCGGGATGTTGAGGGCGGTGCCGTTCACCGTGACGGATTTGGCTGTCTGGGAGGAGCCGGTCGTGTTCATCAGCACGTTAAACGTGCCCTCCAAGGTCACCCCCGGCACCGTCAGGTTGACCGTTGCACCGGCCGTTCCATAAACCCCCGCCGCGAGAATAACGAATGCTCCGGACCCGTTGGTGAGGCTCAACAGATTGCTGGTGCCGTTATCGAAATAGAACGACAGGTTGGCGATGCCAACATCCACTTCATTGCTGCCGTTTGGCTCAAAGTCGAAATCCGCCGTTAAGTTCGCGCTGGGCGTGCTCAGCCCCAGCGTGGCGTGGCCCGAAACGCGATAATAGGGTCCGGCCGGCAAATTAACGGCGTTCCCGTCAACGGTGGCTACCGCCGTCGAAGACGTATTCAGCGCCAGGTTGAGAGTGGTGCCGGTCAGGGTCAGGCCGGGGATATTCGGCCCCTGGGTTAACGTCAAGGAAAGCGTCCCGGCCAGCCCGCTGCCAACCAGCGCGAACTCGCCAGACCCGGTCGCCTGAAGCACCCGCTGAGCGCCGACCATCAGGTTGAGAGTGACCCCAGTCGCCTCCAGGTCTGTCTCGGTCGCCGTCTGTTTGAAGGTGAATGTGCCGGTCAACGTCTGGCCCATGACTGTCAACGAGCTGTCCACTACCACGGTGACCGCCGGAGCGGCGCCGCTGAACAAGTCGCTGGACTGAATTTGCACCATCGTCGTCCCGGTTAGGCTGATGCCGCCGAAAGTGATGTTGCCATTCAAAGTGAAGGAAGCATTCAGGCTGCTGGTCTTCGCCAAATTGAAAGCGTTGCTGGTGGCGGTGCTGCTCGCAGCCATCGACGTAAGGGTGGCCATCTCGATCCGCGCCCCAGTCGTGGCATTCGCGGTCAGGATACTGGCGTCGGGCGTGGCCGTGATTGAAGCGGCGAGCGTCACCGAGCCGTTGGTAACGTTCATGGAAACTGGTCCGCCCGGAGGTGAAAGCTGGAACGGGAACCCGTTCAACCCACTTACGCTCACATCGGCCTCGGCAGTCATGTGGTCGAGCTTCACGAAGAACACGCTGTCGTAGCCGAAGCTCATGTTAACGGTCAGCTTGCCGTTGACCTGGACGGATGGGGCGGAGCCGAACACCGCACCGAGAGCGCCACCGAGGACGCTCTGGAGCGTCTTGCTGATTGCGGCAGGGGTAATTTCAAGGGTCATGTCCCACCAAAACGGTCCGGTGCCGGTAGCGTCATAATGGCCCAATACGCCGTCGACCTTGATCTGGAATCCCGCGACATTCGTGCCATCCCAGCCTTGGATGAAGCTGGTAACAGCGGCCTCAGCCGTTGGACCTCCAGAGAGCAGGGTTTGGATCTGCTGCGCGATAACGTGGCTGATGGCCGAGCCGGAATCGATGAAGCTGCTTAGCTTATCGCCGATGAGCGGAATGTTCTGAGCGAAGCTGCCTACGTTGTTCAGCAGAGTACCGATCTGAGAAAGCGTGTTCAGGCCATTCTGAATGGCGGTCGAAGCCCCGGGGCTGATATTCGGGTCGTCGATGACCTCCAACGTCAGATCATGAGCATTATAGATCGGCAGGAAATAGTAGTCGGGGTGCCCGGGTATGCCGGCGGTACCAAGCCAGTTGGCGAATTGTCCGCTGCGCGAACCCCAGGTGAAAACCTTGAATTTCTGGCCGGGTTGCGGAACGAAGCCGTTGGAAAGTTGAATCTGAAGAGTACCGTCAAGATGCGCCAATCCTTCAACGTTGAGCTGGTCGTAGCCATCAGGACTGACGCCTGGTCCCGCCGCGCCACCCAGATGAATCGTCGTGGTGTCATTCGGACCTTGCGAAAAAGCAGCGAGATTGAGGATAGCCGGGGAATTGCCCTGGCCAAGCGTGGCTTGCGCTGATGGAGGGCCGTTCGCTGCCGTCAGCGTCTGAGTCAACTGCTCTGTCGCAGGACTCCCGTCAACTTGGGATTGACCTGAAGAAATCGTGATGTTGGCGGACTGGCTTCCCGGGCCTGTTTGGGTTTCGGCTGAACTGGCTGTAACACTCTGAGATGTGCCTTCCTTGCCTTGAGCTACAGCGTCAGTCGAGCCCGTTGACGTCGCCTGAGCCGAAGCGGTCTGGGCCGTGGGTGTTGGGCTTCCGGACGGCAAGATGCTGCCAACCCCAGCGGCCGGATCGCAGGCGTTGATTTCCTGGGCTGGGCGAGTGGAATCTGTCTGGGTCTCGGCAGCCACCAGCAGTGTGTGTGAAATAAGGGGAGAGGCGGCTACAGCGGCGACCCCGCCGGACAGCAAACAGCGCTGCTCCAGCGGCTCTAACTCAAACTGGCGTTTGGCGGATGATCCGTTCACACGTTCCTGAAATCGCTGGGCCATTCTTAACCCAGCGTAACTATTTGATCATTCCTGCGCCGGCGAAACCCCTTCCTCGCTGACGCGCACCCAACCAAGTCGTTTATCCCACCCTCTAAAGAGCCTCCCCAGGAAGAGGCCAAAGGCCGCAAACTTTTGGTTTAATGGAAGATATTAAACTACCTGACGCCGAAACCGTCAAGGGCCGAATTTAAATTTTTTCGTCTTTTGGAGACGAGCGTGCAGGAAGGCTGAAGGAATCGTCGCGGGTTCAATACACCACACTCGCCTGCGTTGCATTACGGTCAGACTCTGGCAGACTCGGCGCGGCATGAATCCGAATCCCGATCGGCACGCACTTTTGATCGTCAATGCTCACCGCATTGTGTTGCAAAGCGCGCGCAATGGCCAGGTCCTGCGGGTAGGCATTCGGCCTGACAGCTACCCCAAAACTCCGCAACCACCGCGGACGAGGGTCCTGTTGATCTGCGCGTTGGCCGGCCTGGTCTTGTCCGATTCTAGCCTCAAGGCCGGGACCTTTGCGAGCCACACCGACGGCAAGCAGGACGCGAGCGACGATGTTGCACCCTTGGAGGTTCGGGCAGCGAGTTATGTGGTTGACCGGGAGGCTCCGGGCGCGGCCGACACCAACCCGGGGACCGAAGCGGAGCCTTTCAAGACGGTGCAGCAGGCTGCCGATGCGGCGAAACCGGGCGACACCGTCTATGTTATGGCGGGCCGGTACGACGAAAGGGTCAGGGTGAAGGCCGGCGGCACGGAGAGCAAGCCGGTCTCTTTCGTGGCGATGCCACGGCGCTCGGCAACCTTGGGCGGCTTCGACCTCGAGGCGAGTCACATTCGTGTGGAGGGCTTCGAGATCACCGCTGCCAAGCCTGCGACGGCCATTCAACTGCGCGCCAGCGACTGCGATATCGCGGACAATTACATCCACGATATGATGACGGCGGTTAACGGGTCGGTTGGCAAGCCGAGCGCGGATGGCAACACTCGCGATTACTCAGCGGTCGCCCACAACCGAATCGCCTACAACAAGGTTTATCACTGCGAGTTCGGCTTTATCCTGGGAGGAGAAGATTGGCTGGTGGAGAACAACGAAGTGAGCCGCCTCTTCATGTACGCGCCGGGCAACAAGAACGACGACTGCGATTACTCGCGGTTTTTCGGCAAAGGGTGCATCCAGCGCTACAACTATTATCACGGCAGCACCCGGCAGGAGATCAAAACGGCACACGTCGATTGTCTCCAGACCTTCTCAAACAACGGCGAAATCGCGATGGATTTGCTTTTCGAAAACAACACCTGTTTTGACTTCCATCAGATGTGCAAGGTGGAGAGTGCTCCGCACCTGGGCAGCGTGCGTGGTTGGACGTTTCGGCACAACATCGTCTGCGCTGATTCGCCGGCGATGCGAGGGGGTTGGGGGCCGGATATCATCCAGACGCCTGATGTGACCATCGAGAACTGCACGATCTCAACGGTGAATTGGGCTTGCATCGGTTTGCGGGGCAGGGAATCGACCGGTGGACTAATCCGCAATAATATTCTTTGTGAAGCGGAACGGGCCGTTATCCACGGTGACCAGGACTTCTCCGCTGCCAACCCGGTCATGGAATTCAACCTAACGTTCAAGACCGCGCCGTTAGCGCGAGGCACGAACATCAACGGCAAGGACCCACTGTTCGTGGAGCCTCAGAAGCGGGATTTCCGCCTGCGCCAACCGAGCCCAGCTATCGGGGCCGGAAAGGGCGGGGTGACGCTCGGCGCCCTGGAGTACCCCAACGTTTACTACGTGGACCCGCGGCATCCGGGCGCCTCTGACGAGCCGGCGTGGGGCTATCCTGCCGTGCCGCTCGCGAGCCTGTCCAAAGCCTGCGCGCTCGCCCAACCAGGAGAGACTATCGTCTTACGGGGCGGGGTATATCGCGAGGTCTTGGCCCCGAAAAACGACGGCGTGACGATTCGCGCCATGAAAGACGAGAAGGTGTCGATGAGCGGGGCGGACTGCGTCGAGGGCTGGACGCGTGAGCCGGGAGGTGGTTGGTCGGCATCGCTGGACTCCGAACCGAAGAAACTCCTGCGCGACGGCCGGCCGTGGCGCGAGTTCAGCTATGACCCGGCCGCCAAACGAATCAGGCTGAAGAGGGGCCACGACCCTCGGCTGCACGTCTTCGAAACGGTCTTGAGGGCGCAAGGCATCGATTTGGGACCCAAAAAGGACGTGAAAATCGAGGGGGTCGCGGTTGTTGACACGAGGTGACTGGGCGAGCGCTCTCTTGCCAAGGGCGGCTTTGCCCCTTACTTTCTGCCAGAACGAAGTTCTGCCGCATTATGAAACGAAGACTGATTTACGGGGTGGTGGCGCTGGTGCTGAGCATTAACCTGATCATTGGCGCCCGGGTGTACTTCAGTTCCGCCCAGGCCGCCGAGAAGGATTCTGCCTATCCCAGTCTCGAGCTTTTTTCCTACGTGATGGAGAAGGTCCGGAAGGACTATGTGGATGGCCAAAACCTGAAATATCAAGACCTGGTTTATGGGGCGCTTAAGGGAATGCTGAACACACTGGACCCGCATAGCGAATTCATGGAGCCAGAAAAGTACAAGGAATTGCAAAATGACACCCAGGGCGCCTTCGGGGGCCTGGGGATCGTCATCTCCATGAAGGATAACTTCGTTACCGTGGTCGCTCCGATGGATGATAGCCCGGGTTTCAGGGCGGGGATCATGACCGGCGACCGGATCGTCCGCATCGACGGCAAGAGCACGGACAGAATGAGCCTCCAGGAAGCCGTCAAGACCCTGCGCGGCGAACCGGGCACGGAGGTCAGGATCAGCGTGTTCCGTCCGTCTTCAAATCAGCTTAAGGACTACAAGCTCGCGCGTTCGGTGATCACCGTTGACATGGTCAAAGACATCCATGGCAAGAAGGAGTTTCCCCTTGGTGAGGACAAAATTGGCTATGTGCGCCTGGTCCAGTTTGGCGAGAAGACCAGCGACGATCTGGAGGCCGCACTCAAGAAGCTCAAGGCGCAGGGGATGCAAGCGCTGGTGCTTGATTTACGCTGGAACCCGGGCGGGTTGCTCGAGCAGGCGGTTGCCGTATGCGAGAAATTCCTCCCCCGCGGTCAACTCGTAGTGACGACTGAGGGTCGTAATCCAGCTCAAAACTCCAGCCGCCATGCCAATGGTCACGATGAGCTGCCCAAAATGCCCATCGCGGTCCTCGTTAATCTGGGCAGCGCCAGTGCCTCGGAAATTGTGGCCGGCTGTCTCCAGGATCTAAACCGGGCGATCATTGTGGGAGAGAAGACCTTTGGCAAAGGCTCCGTGCAAAGCATCCTGCCGCTGCAGGACGGTTCCGCGTTGCGGCTGACGACGGCGAAGTACTACACGCCCAGCCATAAAGTCATTCACGAGGAAGGTATCACACCCACCGTCCCTGTCGTCATGAGCGAAGAGGAAGGGCGCGCCGTCCAGCTTCAGTGGACGCCAGGTGGCATCGAAAGTCTGGAGGAAAGGGACCGCCAATTGGTCTCCCAGGTCCATGATTCGCAGCTCGAGCGAGCCATGGACGTGCTCAAGGGCATCACCCTGTTCTCCCAACGCTCCCCGCTTCGGGAGAAACGAGTCGCCCGCGGCGAAAAAATGGCGGCAGCGCAATAGCTCAGCTTGCAGGAAGATCCCTTACGCATCGCGGCATGCGCGCTGGTCGCGCAGGGTCGCTTCGGCTTAGTGCCAGCCCATGCCGCTGCTTGCTTTTGAAACCTCGTGTGACGAAACGAGCGCCGCGGTGGTCGAGCGCGGACGCGTCCTGTCCAACATAGTCTCTTCTCAAATCCGCCTCCACGCCGAGTATGGCGGGGTTGTGCCCGAATTGGCAGCCCGCGAACACTTGCGCCAAGTGATTCCCATCTGTCGGGCCGCTTTGAGACAGGCCGGAGTTAGCCCTGAGAGACTGGATGCCGTCGCCGCCACTCAAGGGCCGGGATTGCCCAACGCGCTCATAGTCGGCCTGAAGACGGCGCAAGCGCTGGCCTTTGCCTTACGCCGTCCATTTGTCGGCATCCATCATCACGAGGCCCACCTCTATTCACCGTGGATCCAGGGTGACCCTCCCGTGGCCGATTTTTTGGAATTCGAACCCAACGTTTCCCTTATTGTTAGCGGCGGCCACACGATGCTTGTTCATGTCCAGGAGAAATTGACGCATCACTTGCTCGGCTCGACACTGGACGATGCGGCCGGTGAATGCTTTGACAAGATCGGAAAGTTGATGGGAATGGCCTACCCGGCCGGGCCGGAAATCGACCGGCTAGCAGAGCAGGGGAATCCGAGCGCATTCGCCTTTCCGCGGCCAATGCTACGGGAGCCTGATGATGATTTCAGCTTTAGCGGCTTAAAGACCTCGGTCCGCTACCATCTTCGCGACCACCCGGAGGTGCTGGACCATGCGCAGGCGCTGCGCGACGTCTGCGCGAGCGTTCAAGCCGCGATTGTGGAGGTGCTTGTCACCAAGACCATTCGTGCGGCTCAGCGGTTGGGGGTTGGTTGCGTTACCGCGTCGGGCGGCGTCACCTGCAACCGCGCGTTGCGCCGGCAATTGACGGATGCGTGCCGGCGGGAAGGATTGAGATTGCGGCTGGCGCAAGCGTCTCTTTGCACCGATAACGCGGGCATGATTGGTATCCTCGCGGACGAAAAGCTGAGACTGAACTTGGGGACAACGGCTTTGGACGAGGAAATCCGCCCCGGCTGGAGTTTGGAGTAGCAGCCACGGGACGCGCGCTTTAAGCCACGCGCGCGAGAGAGATGGCCTGTCTTCGGTTACGAGATTCCGGGCACGATTCCGCTTACACTCGCAAGGTAAGCGGTGGTGAAATTTCTGTTGGTCAACCGCCGGCTGCGCTGTTGCTCGGGTTCACGCAGGAGGCCCTCGATGGTCCGAAGCAGCAGCGGCAGGTCGAGAGGCTTTTCCATCAACGCATCAATTCCCCGCTGGACGACCTGTTCGTATTGATTCGGCCACGCGGTCATGACGATGACTGGAATCAAGGCGGCGACCCGGCTGATGTGCTCGAACGCCTCCCAACCGCCTTGCTCGGGCATCTTCACATCCAGCAGAATCAGATCAGGCTGTGTACTGCGGGACTTCGCCACCGCCTCGCGACCGCCGCTCGCCAGCACTGTGGAGTAACCGGCGGATTCGAGCACTCGCGCTACCATCTTGCGGACCGATGCATCATCGTCCGCTATGAGAATTTTCTTCATACCGCCAAAAAAATTTCCCTGTGGCCGGTCGCGGGCGTGAGCCGAGCCACAGGGAGCGGTGGGTCGCCGCTAAATCGTTGCCTCTGCGGCAGGTCGAGCCTCGCTCGCTCCTGGCTGACAGGTTTCCTTCCGCAGGGTTCGCTCGCGCACGCAGGCACCGAGCGACTTGTTTCCTTTAAGCCAAAACCGTGCCATGCCTTTTCACGAGACGGGTGTGATAAAAGCCCTTGATTTCCAACGGTTCGTCGATCCGCCGCCGGTTCGCCGGAGGGAACTGGGTTACCTTTAGTGGTAAGTCGCTTACCACGTCAGCGGGTCAAGCGCTGCAGCTTAGCTCTCGACGCGTTTCAACGCCGCGAAGTATGCTCGCGCGTGAATTGGATCACTTTGCCTGACAGGTTGTCTTGATGCAACTGATGTTCGAGTGCTGATGAATGAGCCATAGCCTCAAGTCTCTTAGGTTTCGTCTGGTCGCGTTCCTGGCCGCTATCGCGGCGATGGTGACGCTGATCGCCGCGACCGCCCAGAGCGCATGGCGGCGTGGCGGGGAGCTGCGGGAGCGGCTGACGTCTGTTCAACTCAAGAGCTTCCAGATAGCCGACCATTTCCAGCAAACCATCCTGGAGCTGAACAACGGGGTCCTGCGGTATGGCGTTTACCATGATGCCAATGATTGGACTCGTTTCGACCGGCTGAGCAAGGAGTTGGACCGGTGGATTGACGACGAACGTCCGATTCTCTCGACGGGAGAGGAGAGGCGCATTCTGGACCTGATCAACACGAATTATGACTCTTACCTTGCCGCGGCGCGGGCGATTGAAGCGAAGCTCCATTCGCAAAGCCAACTCACGATGCCGCTTGCGGATTTTGCTGACTTCGAGAAGCAATCCCAACGCATTCTCGACCTCGGCTTTGCCTTGGCCGGCGCTCACCAACAGTCCATGGATTCATTCCTGGCGAGCTCGAACAAATCGCTCAACTACCTTCGGGTGGCGCTCATGGCTTCCTTGGCGTTGTTGTTGCTGGCGGGCGCCGGTCTGGCGGTCGTGGTTTATCGTGGGTTGATTGCCCCTCTCCGCGTTAAGCTGGTGGAAAGTGAGGCGCTGATGGAGCGCCAGGAAAAACTGGCTTCTTTGGGCATGCTGGCCGCGGGAGTCGCGCACGAGATCCGCAATCCTCTGACCGCGATCAAAGCCTGGCTTTACATTCAACAAAAGCAATTCAAACCCGGCACTCTGGAGCAGGCCGATGCCGAGATTATTGCCACTGAAGTCAGCCGGCTGGAGAGAATAGTGAAAGATGTCCTGCTCTTTGCCCGTCCTTCGGAGCCACAGCTTGCGACCGTCTCGACTCATGAACCCTTGGGCCGGGTCCAGGCGTTGCTGGCGCCTCAGCTGGCCAGATCGAATATTCTTCTGGTTTGTGAGAATTCAGTTTCCGCGGACGTCCGGATCGATTCTCAGCAGATGCAGCAGGTCCTGATCAACCTCATACAAAACGCGGCCGACAGCATCGGCCACAATGGGACGGTAACTCTGCGGACCCGGATGAGTGTCAGGCGCCTCGCCGAGCGGGCGGTGCAGGCCGTCGTCCTGGAGGTTTCGGATACCGGCAAAGGCATGACACCAGAAGTGGAAAGACGCCTGTTCGACCCGTTCTTCACCACAAAGGACGCCGGAACGGGCCTGGGCCTTTCCATTGCGGCACGGATCGTTGAGAAACACGGGGGCAGCCTGCAATACCAAACGCAAGTCAACCGGGGCACAACCTTCGGCATCGTATTACCCAAGGCTGAGTAGGATGAGGTGGCCCACGCGCGGCAAACGGGACCCGACCCAAAGCCTGGAGGGCTGTTGGTCCGTTTCAGACTTTGACGCACGGCCCGGGCGTTTGTACCCTGGTGTCTCGCCATGAACGGCACCACCCGCATACTGCTGATCGAAGACGACCCCGCAATCGTGATGACCCTGTGCCGGGTGCTGGCGGAAGATGGACACGAGACAATCGTAGAAACGCGCGGGGATGCCGGTTTGAAGCGGGCGCGTGAAGACGACCTCGACGTTGTCATCACGGACCTGAAGCTGCCCGGCCTGGATGGGCTCGAGCTGGTGCGACAACTGCACGCGCTCAAACCTCGTTTGCCAATCATCCTGATGACCGCGCACGGCACGACCGACACGGCTATCGAAGCCACAAAATCGGGGGCTTACGATTACCTGCTCAAGCCCTTTGAAATGCCGGAGCTGTTGGAGTTGGTGGAGCGTTGCGTTGCCAGCCGCCGGCTGATGACCGACCCGGTTGGCATGGGCGGGCCGGGGGATGCGCGGGAGGCATTGGTGGGCAACAGCCGCGGGATGCAATCCATTTACAAGGAGATTGGCCGGATCGCGTCCAAGCCGGTCAACGTTCTGATCCGGGGTGAAACCGGCACGGGCAAGGAACTGATCGCGCGCGCGATCTACCAGCATAGCGATCGCTCGACCGCGCCCTTCATCGCGATCAACTGCGCGGCCATTCCCGAGACCTTACTCGAAAGCGAGCTGTTCGGCCACGAACGGGGCGCCTTCACCGGAGCCGAGTCGCGTCGAATCGGCCGGTTCGAGCAGGCGGACCATGGGACCATTTTTCTGGACGAGATCGGCGACATGACGCCCGGGACGCAAGTGAAGCTGTTGCGGGTGTTGCAGGAAAAAGCTCTTCAACGCCTGGGCGGGAAGGAGACGATTCCGGTGGATGTGCGGGTGATTGCCGCCACGCATTGCGACCTGGAATCGGGGATCCGTCAGAAACAATTTCGGGAGGACCTGTATTACCGGCTGAGCGTGGTGGTGATCACACTGCCGCCGTTGCGCGAGCGCAAGGAGGACATTCCCGAGCTGGTCAAGTTCTTCCTGCGCAAGTACGCCGCGGAATTGGGAGGTGGCGATCCTTCGATTCACGCTGATGCGTTGGAGTTTCTGCAATCGCAGGATTGGCCGGGCAATGTGCGGGAGCTGGAGAATATCGTGCGCAAGGCGCTGTTGCACTCCCAGGGGTATACGATCAACGTTGAGCACGTCCGGGCCGGGCTGGCACAAACGACCGGTTCGCCCGCGGATGCGGCGCGCCTCACGCTGCGAGAATATGCGGCGCACCTGCTGGCCGCCGCGCAACGAGGGGAGATCGCCGACGCCCACGCGCGGCTGTTGCTCGACTCGGAGCGCGAGCTTTTCGGGCGCGCGATCGAATTGGCCCACGGCAACCAGGCCAAAGCGGCCCGGTGGGTCGGGGTGTCGCGGCTTACCATGCGTGAGAAACTGCTCCAGTTTGGCCTGCACCCAGCGCAGGGACGGGATAGTTGATGGTTGATAGAAACCCTATTCGGGTCGTTGGACTTCGAGAAAGCCGTGGAGCTGGCGGATGCGGGTAGGGTGGCGCATCTTGCGGAGCGCCTTGGCTTCAATCTGGCGAATGCGTTCGCGGGTGACCCGGAACTGTTTTCCGACTTCTTCGAGAGTGCGAGAGTAGCCGTCCCCGAGCCCGAAGCGCAATTCGAGGACCTTGCGCTCGCGCTCGGACAGGCTGGTCAGGACGTCGCTCAATTTGTCCTTAAGCAGGCTGAAGCTGGTCATTTCGGAAGGGCTCTCGGTGGTTTTGTCCTCGATGAAGTCGCCGAAGTTGGTATCCTCGCTGTCGCCCACTGGGGACTGGAGGGAGATGGGCTGCTGCGCCATTTTGAGGACGGCGCGGACGCGCTCGACGGGGAGTTGCATCTCGTCGGCGATTTCTTCGGGAATGGGTTCGCGGCCGAAGTCCTGGAGAAGGCGTTTTTGGGTGCGCATGAGCTTATTGATGGTTTCGATCATGTGCACGGGAATGCGGATGGTGCGGGCCTGGTCGGCAATGGAGCGGGTGATGGCTTGCCGGATCCACCAGGTGGCGTAGGTGGAGAATTTGTAGCCGCGCCGGTATTCAAATTTTTCGACTGCTTTCATGAGGCCCATGTTACCCTCCTGGATGAGATCCAGAAAGGAGAGGCCGCGATTGGTGTATTTTTTGGCGATGGAGATAACGAGCCGCAAGTTAGCCTCCACCATCTCGGTCTTGGCCTGGAGGGCTTTGGCGCAGAAAAGCTTGAGTTTTTGGTGAGCCGCGAGGTAATCGTCGCACGGCAGGCGGACAAAGTCCTCCAGGGCCCGGATCTTGCGCTGTTCCCCCTCGATAATGTCCGCGCACTGAGGGGCTTTGGGGTGCGCTTCGAGGTCCTTAAGGAGCCGCAAGCTGACCTGAAGTTTGTCGTAGATGTTCTCGGCGACCAATGCCATCTCCTCGATCACCTTCTGCTTGTAGTAGAATTTGGCGAAGGTGTTTTGCAGTTTGCGGTCGAGTTTCCTGAACGTGTTATGAAGTTTCCTCGCGCCCGCCTTGACGGTTTCGTCGCGGCATCGGGCGTACAGTTCATCTGCCTGCTGGTCGAGGGCGCGGACGGTTTTGATGGATTTGCGCAGCGCCTTGAGGTGGTCGTCGCGGCCTTCGATTTTCTTGTCGAGAACGACCCGATCAAAGCGTTCCTTGGGCGGCTCGGACAGGAGCTTCTCGGCGAGCGCGATATGTTCCTTGGCGGCGAAGCCGAAGCTGTAGATGACGCGCTTGACTTCTTCTTCGGCGCTTTCGATGCGTTTGGAGATTTCGACTTCCTGTTCGCGGGAGAGCAAAGGCACCTGGCCCATCTGCTTGAGGTACATGCGGACGGGGTCATCCAGGATATCCAGCCGGGCTTTCTCATCGTCCTCCTCCGGCTCGGGCTGTTTGACGCGGTCCACTTCCGCCTGGTCAACGATTTCGACCTCGAGGTTGCGCAGCTTGATGTAGATTTCGTCGAGGTCCTCCGGCTTCACGCGGCCGTCCGGGAGCGCGTCATTGATATCGCCATAGGTGAGGTATCCTTGCTCCTGGGCTAGGCGGACCAATTCCTTGATTTTTTCGCCCAACTCCGTGGGATGACCATTGAGAACTTGACCCGCAGGGTCGGCCACGGTAAGAACGGCCTTGCCGTTTCTGCCGAGCAGTTGGGGGGACGAATCGTGAGCCACAGCGGAGGCGGGTTCATCTGCGGCCGGGACTTGATTTGCTGAGACTGGTTTGGACGGGACTTTGCTCGCCTTCGGTCTGGCCATAGTACTTCGGGTCCTAATCGTGAAAAGCTGACGCAAAATTTGAGGATGAAATATGGAAAGCGACTCTGGAGGAGTCAAGCCGGGAACAAAAAGATGCCAAGCTGCCGGTGGGTCCCATTTTGTGCACCAATTCACGGTTTGATTGGAGGCAACGGTGCGAACCGAAATTCCCCTCACGCTGACTCTCTTCACGAAGAACCAGGAAACGAGAAGACCGTCGCATCCAAATCAAAGGCAGGTCTGAGCGGAGAGGGCAGAGGCGCGACGAGTCCCCGCGATCGCCCCGCTTGATCGCAGGCCGCCTGGAATCTTGCGCGGCGAAAAACATGGACCTAGCTGACAGTACGTGCGACCCGGTGTTCGAGCAAGGGGGAATCGTTTGAAAAGAATTCCATCGCATGGAATCGGAGCGGAGATGGGGCCGTCCCCAGCTATGCGACCCGGTGTTCGAGCAGCGGCGAATTGTTTGGACAAAATCCCAGCCCATGGCTTCAGACCGGGGACGAGGCCGTCGGCGCCCCTGGGGTTCAGAGGCGGCTGGCGACGCGGCGGAAATGGTAGCCGATAACGGCGAGTTCGATGGCTTGGCGGAGCTGGCGCGGGCGGCGGAGGAGAACACTCCAGAAGAATCTCCAATAGTTGTGCCGTCCGCGTTCCCAGATGCTGAGCATCCAGAAGGATTTGAGGAAAGCCTGGAGATCGGAGGCAGAGACGTGGAGACTGGGGCCAGTCGGCCGGTGGTTTTCGAGAAAGGTGCGGATGCGCTGGTAATAAACTCTTGGCTCGTAGAGTTTCTTCATGAGGTCGCGGTAGCCGGCCTGCAGGAATTCGCGGTTTAATTTGGTTTTGAAGTTGAGAACCGCTTCGGTGTTGTTGCCGGTGGCTGCGGTTTCGAGGCGACCTTCGCGTTTGAGGCGCTGGTAGAGTTTGGTTTGCGGGAGGGCCTGGAGGAGGCCGACCATGGCGGTGACGACGCCAGAGCGCTGGATGAAATCAAATTGCTCTTTGAAGACGTCCTGGCGGTCGTTGTCGAAGCCGACGATAAACCCGCCCATGACTTCCATGCCGGCGCGCTGGAGGGTGCGGATGGAGGCGACGAGGTCGCGGCCTTTGTTCCGGAGTTTGTGGCATTCCTGCAGGCTTTCGGGGGAAGGGGTTTCGATGCCGACGAAGACCTTTTTGAATCCGGCTTTGGCCATGAGTTCGCAGAGCTCGGGGTCATCGGCGAGGTTAACGGAGGCCTCGGTGAAGAAGCCCATGCCGGGCTGGACGCGTTCGCGCCAGGCGACCATTTCGTGAAGCAGGGCTTTGGTGCGTTTTTTATCGCCGATGAAGTTGTCATCCACGATGAAGACCATGTCTTTCCAGCCCTGGAGGCGGAGAGTTTCGAGTTCGCCAATGAGCTGGCCGGGGGTTTTGGTGCGGGGCACGCGACCGTTCATGATGATGATATCGCAGAACTCGCAATCGAAGGGGCAGCCGCGGGAGAACTGGACGGCCATGGTGACGTATTGGGAGAAATCGATGAGGTCCCAGCGCGGCACGGGTACGAGGGTGACGTTGGGGCGATTGGGGGCCTGGTATTTGGCGCGGACGGCGCCGGCGAGGATGTCGGCGATGAGCTGGGGCATGACGTCTTCGGCTTCGCCGAGGACGAAGTGCCGGACCCCGGGAAAATCCTCGTGGCCGGTAGTGAAGAGGGGCCCGCCGGCGATGATGGGCTTTTTGAAGGCGGAGCAACGGCCGACGATGTCGTTGACGGAGTGTTTGTGGACGATCATCGCGCTGAGCATAACGTAATCGGCCCAGAGCAGGTCGCCGTCCTTAAGCCGCTCGACATTCATGTCCACGAGTTTGAGGTCCCAATCGCGGGGGAGCATGGCGGCGATTGTGAGCAGCCCCAGGGGCGGAAAGGTGGAGCGCTTGGAGACAAAGGGAAGCACGTGCTTGAAACTCCAGAACGTGTCCGGATTCTGCGGGTAAACCAACAATACTTTCATAAACTGGAACCGTGACGAACCATTCCCCCAAACGGTTACGAATAATCTACCACCACCCGGTGGCTGGTTCACTAAGAATCGGTTGAACGCGGTGTCGCCAGGCGGTGGCGTAAGAGTGGTTGTGTAAAAGCGTAGAGAGCGGGTGTATCGGGGTTTAGAGACAAATGAAAACCCAAACCTTAACGAAAGGCGATACACCCATGAGAGCCTGCGAAGCCCTCACCTACGAGCCTGCCGCCTGT
>DATMRF010000060.1:0-92060 GCA_035566435.1 Candidatus Acidiferrum sp. | reverse complement strand
GGCAGTAAGATCGCCCGCTGGACTAAGGACAACTTCGCCGCCATCGCCGCCTGCGACCCCGTCATGCCTCCCGCGGCCTACAACCGCCTCGGCGACAACTGGCGTCCCCTCTTCGCCCTCGCCCACATCATCGGCGGCCACTGGCCCCAGCGCGTCGTCGAGGCCTTCCACGCCTTGTCATCGACGTCGTCCTCGTCCTCCTCGTCCTCGTTCTCGTCCTCGCCCTCCCCCACTCCCCCACTCCAACTCCCCAACTCCCCCAACCATCAACTACCCGGCCTCCATAGCCCCGGCGAAGTAGGCTCAACTCTCAACCATCAACTGCCCCAGATGCTCCTCGCCGACCTCCGCTCCATCTTCGCGCAGTCCGCTACCGACCGCCTCTTCTCCACCACGTTGGTCGACTGCCTCCGCGCGTTGCCGGACCGCCCCTGGTCCGTACCTCCGGTAGGGACGCTGTCAGTGTCCCCAAAGCCTCTCACAGTTGGCCGCCTCGCCCGCTACCTCGCCCCTTTCGGCATCCACTCTCAAGCCATCCGAATCGGCTCTCGCCGTGCTAAGGGATATGAGTTGGCGGACTTCGCCCCGGCCTTTACCCACCTCCTCGGACTCAACCCGAACGGCACTGGCCCATCAAAACGTGACAGCGTGACAACCTGACAGCCCTTTCACTCCCCCAAGGCGTGACAACGTGACAAGGTGATTTTGGAGTGCGGTGGCAGAGCGAAGCGGCGACACCGCTTTCCGAACGCAGCCCTGCGTTCCTCAGCGACATCGTCCCCGCTGGTGCGGGGTTCCCGCCGCCGTCCAGATCCTGTGGTTGCGGCCGAAGCCGCGCGCAGCCTCAGCGTTAAGGTTTTCAACTGAATTGATCCCCCTTAGCCCCTTGTCACCTTTCAAAGCGTGACAAGGTGAGCCTTGTCACGTTTTCAAGAGTGAGAATCTCTCGGTAAATGCGGCTTTGTCACGGTGTCACGCTTTGAAAGTCCCCTCCCTGCCCCCCGCCGGAAAAAATAAATCTGGCCCGGGCAGTGTCCTCCAGCCCACTCGGGCTCCCAACAAACGGTAGGGACGCGTTCCACAGGCGTCCCCATTCCCTCATCCTGATGCTCCTGTGCGGCTCCGATGCACCTTCAGCTTCTGTCACCTTTCAAAGCGTGACAGGGTGAGCTTTGTCACGTTTTCAAGAGTGAGAATCCCTCGGCAAATACGGCTTTGTCACGGTGTCACGCTTTGAAAGCTCTCCACCCCACCCCTGCCGCAGAAAATAAAATTCAGGCTTTAGCCTTCCCCTCCCAACTCCCGATAGCTCCCGCTCACCCAAAACCGTGGTCCCGATAGCTCACGATAGCTCCCGCGGGCATGTTCCCGAAGCATGACCTATCGGGACCTACCGGGACCTATCGTGAGCTATCGGGACCAAAATTGAAGTTCCGCGCGGTAGGGCGCGCATGTCCCAAGCCGCCGCATCCCCCGCCCTCCAGATCGAATATCAGTTAATACCACCAAATCCCCGCTAATCACAGCTACTACCGCGTAATACCACTTCCCGCATTTTGACTCGAACTGGTATTTTCCGCTAAAGCCCCCGCCAGCTTTCTGATTATCACCCGTTTGCGCCTTTTCGTGCCTTCTTGTGGCCATTCCGTCCTCTTCCCGGTCCATCCGTAAATGGGCCTCCTGGGAAGCAGCCGCCCGACCAAACCAGAGTCATCCGGACCAATCCCGACCAATCCCGAGTGCGAAACATTTTTTTTGGAGCCGGAAAACCTTAACCAGTTAAGCTAAATTAAACATAAGTGCCCTTCGCTCTAAAGATTCCTTGCTGGTCCAGCAGGTTCCTCGTATTAGGTAGTGATACTATACCCCATCTTCTGAGTTCGATTTATCAGTTCGCCACGCACAGGCTTATAGCGCGGCAAGAGACGTGTCATGAAGAAATCCAGAGCAGGGACTTTTTTCCTTTTGCTGGAATGATTCGAGGTTCTGGCGAAAGTTCTCTCCCTTTAAGCCGCGGAAACCGGCCTCTTGGACTTGCTTTTCTTCTGGTTGGATTTCGCAGCCTTCTTGGCTCTGACAGGGGCCATTTTGATGGCGAGCTTGGCTTCCTTGCGCGTGCGCCTGGCGGCTTTCCTGGCTTGTTTGAAAAGTTTGCGCGCCTCCTTGTACTTCATTTTCGCCAGGCGAGCCTGTTTTCGAGCCGCTTCAGCTCCCTTTTCGGCGGCTGCCGCGCGCGCAATGAGTTGGGAGAGATCGGTCTTGACATGAATCCTGGTCGATTTATTGGATTTCATAATCTGTTCCTGCTTGCTACACGGTCGGCATTTAAGAAGCAGCCGTTTGGGCCGCCCTGCATTCAAGCGGGGCATTCCATGTTGCGGGACCCAGTTTGGGGCACCTGTCCTTACAGGCGCAAGTCCTGCAATGTTACATTCTCCGCACAGTTAATTTCCTGTTACAGCCCGCTCTTTTTGCGGGCGCCGGTAGCCGTGCCGCTCCCTGCGGTGCGCCACGCCGTGGTGTCGGCGGATTGGAAAGAAGGTCCTAAAGCGAGTAATGCTGTGGCCGAAAACTGGTAGGAGATTAGGCGAAGTGTGGCATTCTTCACGGGGCTTTATTGGGAACGCAGCTAGAGGCGCCTGGGGAGCCAGCTCTTGAAGCCGAAGCTAGAAAACGGACGGCGGCAGAACGAGAAGAACGTTAATGATGAGAATTAAGGCAGCAGCAGGGCGTTTCGCTCTTGGGACGCTCCTGTTTTTGGGACCGCAGTTTCCAGTTAACGCTGCGCTCACGAGACTGGATGTTTCTTCCTATCCCGATTACGCCGTCGATATCCGTATCGACGGCCAAAGCGAGCGGGTTTACGCCTCCGCGCTGACGGTCTCGTACCTGCCCGGCGCCAGCGGCGGCGCTAAATCAACTCCACTTCCGGCAGGCAATCCAAGCAGCTTCACGGCCTTTTCCCTCGATATCGGCGACGATTTGGTCTCGAAGGCCTATTGGGAACCCGGGACTCTGCCGGCCAGCAACGGGAATGAACGACATGACCACGATTCGCCGCAATGGGTTCCTGGGGGCATCTTCCGCGCGGCAAGTTTGTACGACGAATATGCCGGAGAAGTGAATACATCCACTTCGGCGGGGAGGCTGGCAGGTGCGGCGTTGCAACTGGCCATCTGGGACGTGTTGTATGGAGATGCGCAGGCCGTGAATCATCGCGGGTCCGAATTCTACGTGCGCGACCGGGATGGTTCGGAATCGCAGCTTGTGTCCGCAGCCAATGCGATGCTGTCGTCCGCCGCCAACTTTATGAACTTGGGCGCTGCGGCGACCGTTTGGAACGCCGAGCTGGGTCCTAACGGCCGGCGACCGCTCCCTGACGATCAGGACCTCATCGGGCCGAACATTACAATCGGCGCCGTTCCGGAAGCCTCCGTCTGGTTCGCCGCCACGGGCGCTGTCGCCTGCTTGTGCGTACTAGGCAACTGGCGGGGCGAGCGAAACAAGCTTAGAAAGCAGCAGGAGCAGCCGAACGCAGGCACGTAAAAACAATTCAGGCCGGCCTTCGTGGCCGGCCTGTTGCACCCCCTGACGAGTGTGGGCTTATTCCGTTACGCTCTTTCCCCAGGGAATCTTGCGGCAGAGAGAAGCTCCGGCACAGGGCACCAGCAACAGAGCGGCAGCCAAAGTGAAATTGGGCTCAGGGGCTGCAATCCATCCGCTGACCCCTCCTCCCAACTGAATGTGAGACGCTGCGAGAAATGGGCCGGCACCGCCAGCGGAGGTGCTCAGGAAATTAAAGGAGCCCGAGTTGAAAGTTGCGGAGCCAGCATAGGCAAAATCGATGACCGCAGTTGCCGGACCGACGATTCCGGACTTGCTGGTCCCGGTTCCAAAGGTCAGCAGAACGTCGTATTTTCCGTCCCCGTCAGCCATGAAGCTGTCCTCTTGAACCGTCGAGCTGAAGGTTCCTTGATAATTGGCGGGCGGGGTCGCCAGGGAGATGGTCCAGTCTCCGGGTGTGTTCACAGCCAGATTCGGATTTAGGTTCAAATACAGGTTAACCATATTTTCCGAACTGGTCAGCCCTGCGGTTGAAAGGGTAAGTTGCACCTGGTTTGCCGGTATGGTGCTAATATCATTCTGATCCTGGAATAGGAGGCTCACCCAAGGCTGGCCGGTGTTGGCGGGGGCGGTACCGCTGAAGCAATAGTTGAGGTCCAAGCTCAATCCGGCGTGACACTGCTCGCCGAGCAGCATCATTGTGGCCGCGATGACCAAACCTACCAAGCCGCGGTTAGTCCATAGTTTCATTCCTGTAGCTTTCTGCGGGCCCGTACCTTATGCGGTAGACATCGCGGCTTGCCGCACTCGGTTTAATCTGAACTTCGCCCGGTTTCTTGACTCCTTTTTACCACAGCCCGCTGCGGCCCCGCTGCCACAATCTGGACATCGTGGTATCGGATGACGCTGAGACCGTATGCATCGGCAACCTGCTTGGAAGCAATCATTTGCGCGTTGCTTGCAGACCCAGAAACGGCTCGGTCGAGGCAATCGTCACAGTCGATTCCGTCTTTTTCTGACTGACACGTGCATTACGAGGGTCCACTTGGATCAAAGCGGGCAGCTGGCGGCGGAAAAGCGCGAGGGCTGCCTCGTTGGTATCCGGCCCCAGAACCACCAGTTCAAGGACTTGCTGGCCGAGGTTTCGCTTGCCGGCCATTACCGCCAGGAGCCGGCTGAGTTGCGAGCCATCCTCGAGCAACGCTGTTTCGTGGCGTGAAACACGGTCCGGCCAAAGACAATAAAACACGTGCATAAGCCGGGGACCGCTTTCGAAGATTTGATGCCGGAACCGAAGCGCCATGCCGTGAACTTCAACCGTAACTTGCCCGCGATCTTCGACCAGCCTGGCGCCGGCCGCAGGGAAGCAGATATCGGGGCGGTGCCCCTTGGCCAACTGCGCGGAGTTGCGGCCCGGCCTCCAACGAAGGAGGAAACCGCTCCACTCGTCGCTATCCTCATCTTCCCAGGAGGCGGACTCACTTTCAGAACAACGCAGAATCGCCAATGAGGTTTGCGGCACCGAGGTTTTTCGAAAATGGGGGCTTTGGACTGGCCAGGCGACGGCCCAGCCGGGGTTGCGAACCAGGTCATGCTCCCGCGTGCGGTACCAGAGTTCGGTGGTTACTTCGGCGCCGGCGAGCCAGGCCAGCGTAGCGATGCCGACCCACCGCGGCATGGCCCACTGCGTCAAACGCGCGGCAGATTGGGCCCCGCGCGACGCCGGGAGATTGCGTTTCATCACGTGTGCAAGCGCTACCAAACCGGGCAAGAGGATGCACATCACGAGGATGCCGGCGGTGTCGTGCCAGGCCTCCATCCGGTGCAGGCCATGAGTCGCTGCGACCCATGTCAGAAAGGTCGTGCGCGCAAGGTTTGCGATGAGCACCACCAGAACAGAGACCGCGACCAGACCGATGCGTCGCCACGCTGTAAAACGGTGCATCTCGCCCAAAAAGAAAGACAGCATCAGACCCGATTGCAGCGAACGGACGCCGCTGCAGGCCTCGTCGATGCCAACGGTGCCGGCGCCGATTTGAATCAGGTTCCCCTGTTGGAGGGCCGGGATGCCCAGCCACCCAAGGACCTCGACCGTCAAACCAGCCACGAGCCGCATCAGGTTTTGAATGAGTGCCGTCTCGAGCGACATTGGCCATGGCACAGCAATAAGCATGAACAGGAGTGGCGGTGCAAAATACCGTACCCAGGTTGAGCCTCCCGCCGCGTAGAGCAAGCAACAGGTCAACGCGAGCACGAGAACGCCATGAAGCCAAAACACCAGGCGCCATTCCGGGTTGGCTTGCAGAATCACCCGTAACGGCAAAAGCGGCACCAGACTGGCGGCGGTCAGGAACGCGGCGAGGCTGGGGTTGCCGCGTGCGCAGGAGGGCCGCTCGGGCCAGCGACGCCAAAAGAGCGCCAGGCCCAACAGCGGCACCACGTAGCCATAGTTGTATTGGGCGTTCACCTGCCATTCACCCCGCAGGGTGTTGAAGAACGAGAGCCAGCACCCTCCCAGCGCCAAGATGGCCAAAGACCATCCGCTTAACAAATGGCTCGTGCGCGAGGACTTCGTCCTTATGCGTGCCGGCAGTATGAAGGGCGCTCCGGCGACGCCCGGATTTTTGCTCGGCTGGTTCATGAGCTTGGCGGCGGCTATGGGCGGCTTTAGTTCAACCGCGCGGTCATTTCAGGCAGGCGACTCCGGTAGCGCCAGAGCATGGCCGCCAGGCTCAGGGCCCGGGCATACCGTGGAACGAAACGCTTTGGGTCCGACAGGCACCGAAACAACCATCCCAACACTTTCTGGTCGGCCCAATCCGGGATGCGAACCTGGTCGCCTGAAAGGAATCCGATGGCAGCGCCGATGCAGTGGATAGCGGGCTTCGAGGAGCAATGACGCTTCAGGTAGAGCCCCAGTTTTTCCTGGACCCCTCCGCCAATGCAAATGATCACATGCCGCGGGCGTCGTCCATGGAGCAACTTGACCAAATTCCGGTCTTCGATGAGCTCCCGGGAATACTTCGGCGCGATGTAACAATCCGTTTGCTTGAATGGATAACCGTTGTCGCGGAGCCAGCGGAGATTCCGGTCCCGCGAACTGACGGAGGGCATGACCCAGAGCGTCGAACCGCGCGCTTTGAGCTCTGGTTTGGCGAGCAGCAGCTTGAGGTACTCCAGGCCCGAGACGCGGCAGATGCTGTCCGTGGAGATGAGGTTCCACAGAAGCACAAGGAAGCCGCTGTCTGTGATGGCCAGATCCGCTTCGAGCAGCGCTTCCCGGTAAGTTCGGTCGCGCTCCAGCGCCAGCAGCGCCGGAGCGGCCGGGGCGACCATCAGACCAGCTCGGCTGCCGACCTGTACGGCGGATGGGGCGTCGCCGACGAAAAACCGCACGCCGAGGATCCGGCGATAATGCCGGTCACCGGGGAGGGGAGGTGCAAGTGAGGCCATAAGGGTTGAGGGGTGATGTTGCGAGTTGGTGCCGTGTTGTGCCTTCCGGCACTGCGCCAGGTTCAGCCCAACGGGGCTTGATGGGCCTGCATGGGTTGCCGCCGCAAACCATTCCCGGGGGCGCTGACCGTGTAACGATTGACCCGGCGGTAAGGACGGCTTCCGTTCCGATGACAATGCCGGGCGCCACGAACACCTGGGCACCGATCCAGGCTCCATCACCGACAGAAATGGGCTCATTGCGGAAGGGCATCTGGCACTGGCGATAATCATGGTTGCCGGTGCAGAGAAAGGCGCGTTGGGAAATACAGCAGTGCGAGCCGATGGTTACTGGCTCCAAATTCAATATATAGACCTCCTCACCGATCCAGGCGAAATCCCCCACGACTAGTTTCCACGGAAAATGGATGTTTACGCGCGGCTTAATCACCACGCCGCGGCCAACCCTTGCTCCGAAACAACGGAGAACCGCGCATTTGAGCCGGCAGGGAAACGGCCAGCCTGGCAGAAATAGCACACACTTCAGCGCATACCAGAGCGCCTCCACCCATGCAGGCCGGCCTCGGTCGAGTCCCCCTCGCGGATCAAACAGGTCGTTACGGATCCGGGTCACAAATCAGCAATGAGCGGAACAGGCTTCCAGAAGCGTGGAGATGATCGGCGGCCAGGCGTATTGGCGTTCCACGAGGTTGCGGCCATTTCTCCCACGGTCCGAGCGTTCGAGTTCGCCGGTCTCGAGGGCGGTCCGCAGGGTATCCGTAAGCGAGTCTAGCTCCGCTTCGCATTCCCAGCCTGCCTGGCAGGAGGTGATCGCGGGAAAGTTGCAGGCGCAGGAGGCCACTACGGGAATCGAGCAGGCCATCGCCTCGAGGACGCTCAGCGGAAAGCCTTCGGAGTAGGACGGCAGCACAAAGAGGTCTGCCGAGCGAAGCAAAGCTGTCTTGGTACGACCGGTTACGGGGCCAGTGAAGCGAACGCAGCCACGGAGGCCCAGGAGCGCGGCGAGTTTATGAAGCTTTCCTGCGTAATCATGTTCATCGGGTCCCGCGACAACCAACTCCCAGTCGCTATACTCGGGTCGCAATCGCGCAAAGGCCGATACGAGCAAATCGAGCCCTTTCTTCGGGTGAAGGCGTCCAAGGAACAGCAACCGTGAACCATCCTTTTCCAGAGTCGGAATCAAGGGGGTTTGAATCGGGGCGTCCGATTCGGCCTGTGCGGAATACTCCTCGAGTGTCAGGCCATTGGGGGCGATAACAATCGGCCCGCGACACCCGCAGGCGCGAATCTGGTCCGCTTCCTTGGGAGTCAAAGCGCGCCAGAGGCGGACCTGCCGAAAATTTGAATCCTCGAACAGCCAATGGACTAGCCGTTTTTTCCAGCGAGAACGGCGCAGAATCCACGGTTCGAACATGCCGTGGACATGATAAACGAGAGGCTTGTGTTGCCGCCGAGCTTCCGAGCCAAATAGAAGATTCGTCCCCACGTATAACCCGTGCCCATGCACCGCTTCTGCGCCGGCCACCAGGTCCTTCGCCCTTTGCCGCAACCCGGGCGCGTAGTACAGAAAGTCCGGTTTGAGCCGGCGGAATTCAAACGCGCCCTGAGCCGCGGCTTGAGGCGCTTCGCCGAACGTCGAACACAAGGTGGAATCCACGCCCATCGCCACGAGTTGCCGGTGCAACGCCAGGGTGCTGCTCCCTAAACCACCGCCCTGCAGCGGTTCCAGCGATTGGGTGAAGTGCAGATGGCGCATCGAGACTGAATCAGGAAACCGGCGCCAGTGCACGGCCAAGCGCCGGCGCCGGGTCAGCGTGGTTCAGCGCCGCCCGAACCGCCTGAAGCGCATTTTCCGCAAAATTGCGGCAGGAAAACCGCGCCACTATGCGACGGCTCGCCTGGCCCATGGCCCGCCGCATTGGGGGCACGGCCTCCAAGGCCAGCAACGCGCCCGCAAGGCCCTCCGCCGACGCGGGGTCGAACAGAAACCCATTGCGGCAAATGGCGCCCTTGATTCTGCCGAGCCGTTGATGCAATTCCGAGGCAGCCGATTCCGGCACCGCCGGCCAGCCCGGCTCCATCAGGTCCTCGGCGCAGCCCGCCCTATCGCTCACGATTACCGGGAGCCCGGAAGCCATCGCCTCGTTGACGACCAACCCCCACTCCTCCGACGAGCTCGGCAACACAAAACCATCGGCAAGGCCATAAAAGACCGGGTTTTCCTCGATCTGCCGGAAGCCGTAAAAATGAACCCCAGGAGGCGGATCTTCAATTTTTGGTTTGTGACTCTCAGAGCCATGCCCGCTTCTCTCGGCACACCCCACAATCCGGGCCGAGGACTGTGGACTCTGGACTGTGGACTTTTGATAGACCGGCAGGTGCAACTCCCTGGCTACCCTGCGCAGATTCGGTTCTTCGTCGCCGGCACCGACCAAGACCAAGTGGCTCTGCTTGGTCGAGCTGGCATCAAGGAAAATCCGGTACGCCCAGATGAGGGTCGCGAGATTCTTTTTGGCAACGAAGCGTCCCAGGCTCAGAAAAAAGTGCGCAGGGAGCCGGTAGCGTGCCCGATAATCAGACGGCATCTCCCGGACGGCATCTGCGTTTTGGGAAAAATAGTCGTTATCGACCGCATCATAACCGGTGAAGATTCTTTCCTCGGGCATTCCCAGCGAGGCGAAATATTGCCGGTGTGGCTGGCCGCCAACCAGCGCCGCATCGAACAGGCGCACCAACCGCCGCTTGGCAAAAGCCGAGGCCCCGGTGGCCCGAGCGGTTCCGGCGTGGCTTTCGTTCATCATCACCGTGCGGATCCCGAGCGACTTGGCGGCGAAAAGCACCGCCACAGACTGCCGAGGTGAATAGCTGGGGAGCAGGCATACCTGGATTCCCAACTCGGCGAGCTTGCGGCGGGCTTGTTTAAAGACCAGTTTAAAGGGCAAATCCTCCGTCCGGGCGCCCGGGCAGAGCGTAGCGATCTCGAACTCCTTTTGGGCCCGGCTCCATAGGTAATCCCGGCTGAGATTGGCTATTTCCAGCGCATGGACTCGCGTCGGTGCCGCCAGCTCGGCCAAAGCTGCGAACCGCGCGAAGTGATACGGCCCGTATTGGGCCCAGAGCACTCCAATGGGTTCATCATGTGAGGTGTCTCCAGCCACTAGAGCGGGCCAGTGTGACGGGACCGCGGGCGCTTGCAGGGTTTTCACGATGGCAACGGTTTTGATTGTGAGGGGAGGACGGCGGCTTGAGCGGTGTCGCTCGTCGAGGGTTCGCGGGCTTCGGCCTCAAGCAGGTGGAACGCCGCAGCGCCTGGCAACACAACAGAGTATCCAGGCACGCTCCTGGACCCCAGCAGCCAGGTTACGGCGAGCCACAGACCTAACGGCGACAGGTTCCAAAATAGAAATTTGGCGATGGAGATTCCCCCGTCACGGAACCATTGGGGCAGCATCGCCAGCCCGACCAGATAAAACAGAGCGACCACATTGTCGGAAGAATACTTCCAGAACCAGCGGTGAGCTCGGCCCAACAAAGCCCCGGCCAGGCTCATCGTGACCAGAACGCCCAGCCACCCGCCGCTCATCCAGCCGTCCCCAACGAGCGTCACGGTGCGCCCAATGAAGTTGCCGTAACTGTTCAGGTTGAAGAACGCCACCGGCGCCCCCGCGGGTTTGCCCGGCCACAACTTGCGCGGAATCGGCTCCGTAAACAGTTGCAAATACTGCGCTCCACACGTATAGGTGCCGGTCTGCTGCGGTACCGCGGCCGTCACGAACGCTAGAAAATCGAAATTCGCAAAGTCCGGGCCATCGTATTGCATCCTGAATTTGTCCCGCGCGGAGGCGCCCGGCTCCACCTGTTGCTCGACGCGGTAATGCTCCCCTTGGACAAACCGCTTTACCAGACCGCGGTTCTCACCGAGCGCCTTAAACAGCAGGAATGTCGGCAGGACAAACAGAAGAGTCCACCAGGGGAGCCACTTCATACGCTTTTGCCAGGCGAACATCAACGCAAAGGCGACCAACAGCAGCACGATCGTCCAGCGGGACATCCCGGAGTAAGCACGGTAGCCCACGTAAGGGATGAGGAGCAGCAGCGAGTACCATCGAAAACGAGCCACTGCCAGCAGAACGCAAAGGAGCGGCCCCGCCATCAGTTGGGCCTCGACGGTGTAGCCACCTGCGCCGACCATCACGTAAGTGCCCCCGCGTTCCTCGGTTGCGAAATCCGTGTGCGAGGCATGCATTGAATAGGCAATCACAGGCGCGAGGACGCATGCCGCTACCCACAGGGCCCGGCGCTGTTCCGGAGTGAAGGCCCGCGGAGCAGGGCTCTGAAAATCAGGGCGAGATTTGCCGAACCAGAGAGCGGCCCCGGCAAATACAACCAATCCGAACGAACTCACGGCCAGACACCGAACTAGAAGCCGTTCCGTCGGCTCCAGGCCCATGTAGAGAAACTCGTGATCGAACTCGAGGAAATGAACCAGCAGGGGCCGGATGACGAACACGATCCCGTGGAAACCCAGATAAATCGTCAGTGGATGATAGATCGTGGCCTGGCGGGTGAGCAGGAACACCAGGATCACGCCCAGCCACACCAACACTTGCGCGAAGAGAGCCCACTCAAGCATAGCACAAAGCGGGTTGCCTTTGTTGCGCCCGCTGGTGGCTCAGCGCCAGATTGTTAATCATTCGGGCGTTTGACGGGAGGTCGAATCGAGCGACCGTCTTGAGGGCGCTACGTGACATCTCTCGCAACAAACCACGGTCGCCGTCAAGTCGGCCGACGGCCTCCGCCAGCGCAGCGCTATCCCTGGCCGGCACGATCAAACCGTCCACACCGTCCGTCACCACCCGTCCGCAGTTGGGAGTGGCGATCACCGGCAGTCCGTGCGCCATCGCTTCAAGCTGAGTGATCGCGAAACCGTCGGAGATGGTCGGCAGCACGAATAGATGCGCTTGCTTGTACACTTCGCTGAGCTGATCCCGAGTGATCCGGCCCAGAACCTTAATGTTCGACGGAAACCTTCCAACGACGTCGTTCGCGATGCCGAGCGGACCTGCCAACAGAAATTCAACATGCTGGCCTTGCAACCGCCGCGCGGCCTCCACGAGATATTGAATGCCTTTCCGTAGAATGACGCTCCCAAGCCAAAGGACCCTAAGCGTGCCTTTAGCATGGATCGGCTCGAACGCGTGGCCGACAACCAGGTCGAGGGCCAGCGGAACGACGACGATTTTGCCGCGAGCCACCCCTTGCCGGACGAGCGCTTGTGCGGACCAGTCCGAGTTGACCAACACAAGATCGGCCAGGTCCCATTCAGCTCTCAGCCGATCCCAGTAACTCTGTGGCATCCGCCCGGGCGCTCGGGACCAACCAGGCCAGCGCTCCGCTTCCTCAAGCACCAGGTCCTCTTCCACCTTCCCAGGATCCACCTGATCGACGATCGTATGGATTCTCTTCTCTTTGAGCAGTTCCAGGACCTCCAGGCAGTTGGTGTTGAACCCGAAGAAAAAGTCTCTTTTCGGGTCAAGGTCCAACCTCTCCAAATGTGCTCGAACCCGCAGAGCGAACCAGCAACCGAACTGATTATAGATGTCCCCCAATGCCTCAGCGGAAAGGCGATCCCGTCGAAAATGGTCGAGCGCTCTAGTCAGGATGGCGGCCGGGCTGAAAGACATGACCAGCTCAGGCGGAATCTCCGGATGAAATCTTGTAGCGAGCGAGCGCGTGCTTTCGGGGCCTCGCCGCAAAAGAGAACGCCCGCGGCGGCACCAGATATCGACATAAAAAAGACGAAGCGAGCCCAACCGGTGGAACGCCAGCGGCACCGCGTAGCTTTCCCGGGAACCTTCCTGGGCAATGATCCAACGCTCGTTCGGACGAAGTGGAGAAGAGGTCATTGGTTAGCCAAACCTCACATTCGAGTCGGCAGCTCGAGCCAGCGTTTATACCCCTGCCAGGAACAAGGCCTGGCACGGCGCACGCAGTAAGGCAGGCCGGCAAGCGCCTGGAACCACCAGACGGGTTCGCGGACAACCCAGGGGAAGCCCTGCCGGAATGCAAAGGCGGCCTGGACAAAAACCCGGTAACCTACCAGAGCCAGGGAGTACGGGAGAGGACAACGCATTAAAGTACTCCAAAGTTGGTTGCGGGCGTGGCGATGATGGTTTCGCAGCCGGCTCCGGGACTGACCTGACCAATGATGGCGAATCGTGACGGTCGGCGTGTAGTAAATCTCAAACCCGCTGGCGATGCACTGGAGACCGTAGTCTGGCTCTTCGTACATGTGAAAAAAGCGAGGTTCAAAGCCTGGAAGCTGCAGGTAAACGGAGCGCCGGAGGCACGCGCCGGAATTTGCGAAAGTGCGCGTCAGGCAGGGCGGGCCAAAGTCCACGCGCGAAAGGGTCTCCGGATACTCGTCAGTGTGTTGAGGAAAATGCGCCACCGCCAGGTTCGGTCGCTCTGCGAAGAGTTCACTGAGTCGTTCCAGGCAGTCCATCTGTTCCGGGTAGCTATCGTCGTCAAGCGCGAGCACCAAATCACCCGCTGCCTGCCGCATCATGCGGTCGCGCGACGCTACGGAGCCGCGGCTTGCGGGATTGACAATCAACCTGGCAGCGGGCAAATGGGCTCGTACGAAATCTTCCGTCCCGTCCGTGCAACCGTCGGCTGTGATCAGGATTTCCTGGGGCGGCGGATCGAGTTGATTGAGGACGAGGCAGGTCCGCTTTAAATCCTTCAGCCGGTTTCGGGTGGTAATCATCACCGAAACGGACAGGGTTTTCTTCCGGGGACTCATGTCGTTTAGATTCAGCGCGTAAACGTTCGGCACTTTTCGGCGGACATGGGAACCGGAGCCGCTGGAGTCAGTTTCGCTTTGAGCAGTGCGTGCACCCGATTCCAAAAGCCCAGAAACCCGGTTTCATTCAAGACGCCGGAATCCAGCCACGCGTCGTTTGCCTTTTGGAACACCGCTTGGTCGGCGGCGAGCGCATGATCGAGAGTTCCCCGTGCGCTAAAGCCGTGCTCCTGTGGATCGACCCATTTGGCGCCTTTCAAGAACCTGTCTGCCACTGTCGGGTGGGCATGATACACAGGGATGCAGCCGGCTCGTGCCGCATTGACGAGCTTTTCGGTAAAAAAGTAAGGTTCGCAGCTATTTTCCAGGCACACGTACACCTTGTATCTCGACAAAAACTCGCAAAAGCCCTCTTCCAAATGAGTAAACTGCGTCTCGCCTCGGTAATTCGCCGGACAACCTCGGCGCCAGATCATCGGGAAATGTCTGAAGCTCTCCCATTGCGAACGGCGTCCGAAGAGTTCGACGCCGGGTTCCAGAATCATCCGGTTTCTGAGCCAGATGTGCGGTTTCAAGAACCAAAAACGCCCACCGAAATAGTTAACCGTGGCCACTGCCGCCGTTCGGCGAGGTCGGTTCAAACGCGGCTTGCTCAATTCGTCGCTGAACGTAATGTTGGGCACTCGGTAGAACGGGTCCGGATTAGCAAAGTAGAGCCGCTCTGACGGAGACAACGCCTTTACCAGGCGCCTTCCGACCGGATGCCGGCGATAATGAGTGTGCCAGCTTGGTTCGTACGTGTACCAGAGCTTGGGGCCCTGGAAGCGAAGCAACTCTTCCGTCGGATCGTAAAGCGCTAGCAAAGCATCGGCTTCCTGCAAGACAACCGCATCCGAATAAAGGATCTCATCATGAAAGAAGGATCTGCCCCGCGGCCACCAAGAGGAGGGTACAACACGCACCTTGAATTGAGCAGGGTCTTCACTCACCTGCAAAAGCACCACGATAGAAGAAATACGAACTGGCTCCGGCCTTCTCCTTGACGCCGGTGTAGCCCAGCGACTCTATTTGCGCCAGCATCTCTTTCTTTGGGAGTTTTCCTGCCGGGTCGTCGTGGATTTCAATCGAGAGCGCGCGGACTTTCTCCCAGATTTTCGGCGAGGTCTGCCGGAGGATCTCGTATTCAGCACCCTCGACATCCATCTTCACGAGGCCTAACGGCGTCGATAAGCCCTCCACGATTTCAGCAAACGATCTCACGGTGACAGGAATGTTGCCTTGTGAGTTGCTGGTGAACAGGCTCGACCCTTGAGGAACCTTTTCATCGTAGAAAAAGGACGCGGTGCGAGTAGAGCCGCCAACGGCTTCGGCGTGGACCTTGACTCTGGGCAGGAGCGTTGGGTTGACATGCAGGTTCGTCGAGATCATCTGCAAATTCCGAGGAGCCGGCTCATAAGCGTGTACCTCCACCTCGGGCCGCATGTGTGCGATTCGCAAACTGAAAAGGCCGATGTTGGCCCCGAGGTCCAGTACTGGCAGCTTGTCGGTTTGCCTGGTGACGTGCTCCAGGCAAACTGAATAGACTCCATACAGCATGACTTCCTTAACCACCTCCCAATCTTCTGTCTCGGGACGGTAGGCGACCTCGAACCCCTCACGAAACGACAAGTGGCACACTCTCCCAGAGGGTTTCAAGACCAGGTGCCTAACCACCGCGGGCCAATTCCTCACCCTTCTGATGGTTTTGGACAGAGTCGCTATTTTGGTTCGGCAGCTCAACAGCAGGGCACAGAGTGATAACGCAAGGAATCCGGATGGCTTGAAAGTTCCTTGCAGCTTCAGTGGACCATGTTCGAAGGGATCAGTTCCGGGAGCAAAGAATCGATAGCGTTCGCCAGGCGGTAGGCGAGATACCAATGCCCCGCCGGCGTGGGATGAGTGCCATCGCTGCCGGTATAATTCACCGCATTGCCGCTGCCAGGCTGATTGTACACTCCGGTAATCCAGGAATCCGACAGATTGTCAATGAATTGAGTCACACCGACCGTGGCACAAGCATTGGAAATTGCGTACATCGTGGCGAAGACGTTGGCGTCGCCAACCGGGTCCGCTTGCCTGGGCCACCAGGGACCGACTACCATGATTTTGGCGGCGGGGAGATTGGTTTTGAGAGTCGCAAACAACTCTGCCGCGGCGGCGAACACCTGGTTGCTGGGCGTCCCCGTGTCATTTATCCCGCCCGCGACGAGCACGTAGTCCGGGTGGTTGGCAACCACATCCGCCACCACCCGGCCCTGGAAATTCGTGCGCCCGCCTCCAGGCACACCGCTACTAACGTAACCTGTCCCGCCCACCCCGCTGCCCCAGACGTCCAGATTCCTGAAAAGCTGCATCAACCGGCTGGGGAAAGACTGGCTCGTGGGATCCTCAGTGAAAGAATCGCCCAGAACAATCATGCGCCGCGTCGAACCAATGCCCCCGCCGAGCCAGCCGTTGGTCGGATCAATCCAGCATCCTAGGAATCCTCCACCGTTGCTCAGCTTGAGAACGATCTGCCGGCGGCGCGAGTTTGCGAAGCTAACCTTGTAGAAATGCCCGAAGCCGTCGTTGGGCACTTGCCTTCGGGTGTCATCGTCGGCACCGTCGGTCGCAAGGCCCCAGTATTCGCCATTCCCTGATAGAGAGAGAATAACCGAATCGGAATCCAAGCCGAATTGGAACCAGATCGGCATGCTGGTAGCCGGGCCGGTCGGCGGCACCGCGATGCACCAAGGCCCATACGTATTGGTGTAAGCCGCCCTGAGCACTGTGAACGAGTTCGAGTGCGCAAAGCCCATGAATTTCCAGGTCAGGTTGGTGAAAAAGGGGTAGTTCGAGAAAACTTCGGTGATGGAACTGATATCCGGCGCATAAGTGGCCACGCCTTTTATCAACGGATTGGTGGTAACCAAGGACGAGGTGGTCACGGTGCCCGAAAAATTCACATCGCCATTTTGCAACACCACGTTTGGCGGCAGGTTGGAGGAGGAGATTACTCCCGAGACCGTTCCTGCCGTCGGAGCAAACAGCGCGTAGGGCACGGGGCTCAGCGGTTGCCGTGGCGAGAGCGTCACGAAAGCCCCGGCACTGCCATTGGAACGCACACCGATTTCCAACCAGAACGGAGTTCCGTCAAACAGGGGTCCAAAGTCAAGAATGGCCAAAAAATAGCCGTTTGATACAACGAGGGCGGAATTGGTCAAGGCAGGAGCCGCCGGGCGTCCCCCGACATTAGCCGCGAACAGGCCGAAGGAAAAATCGTACGAGCCGTTTGCGCGTTTGCCGGATTCGTCGAGCCTTCCCTGGTATTGGAACGCGGTAGTTTGGGCGTGCGTATGGCAGGTCCCGAAAGCCCAGCTAAGAGCCATCGCCAGTGGCCAGTGGGCTCTTGATAAGATTAGTTTCACAATGGGCGTCTGGTCCGCTCGAAATCCGGCTCAAAACCGGCGACCGGGGGAATCCACTCGCGGATTACGTGCCGACTTTCAACGAGCAGCCGGGACAGGGCTGTAATCGAGTTTCCTCGCCAGACTCGCAGACCTCCAGGGCGGGTTCATCCCGAGGCGGGCCTCCCGGATCTTGTCGAGCATCGCGGAACGCTCGTTCCAAAAAGCTTCCCGGGTTTTCCAAAGTGCAACACCCGGCAGCGAAGTGGACGCGCACAGGAGCGGATGCCCAAGGTCATGGATGCGCGGACGGCTGATGCCGGTGAACGAAAGGAGGATGTCCTCACCGTTCCCGATGTCGGAAAGGCATCCCAGTTGGAGCGCCTCCGCGAGTCGGAATACCCTGTCCAGGTGGGCCCGCGTAAAGGCGTAAGCCCCGATTAAGACATCGACCTCCTCGTTGGTATTCTCCCGGTGGTGAAATGGGCTACCATTGGTAAAGACCGTCCCCGGCAGATAAAGATGGCCGCTGAGACCATGGGGCACGCCGGGCTCTAGTAAAAGCTTCTTAAAGAAACGAGCCCATTGCTCCGGGGTTAGAAGAATATCGTCGTCGATTGACAGAAAGCGTTCGCCGCCCTCTCGGTCGGCCAAAACGAATCGGTGGCCGGGAAGAGTCTTCTGTGTTTCATCGACGAGCGTCAGGCGGGAGTCACCGCCGGTAATCCAATCAGCGATCCGAAATCCGGGATTGCTGTTCGAGACGATCACTTTGCTCACGAAACGGTTTTGAAGGGCTCCTTTCACGAGGAGGTCGAGGTTCTGCGGCCGATTGTGGCTGAGCAGCACGACAACACAGTTCGCTGATTCAAATCGGAGGCCCGGGCCGGGCCGCCGCAGGGCCCGACACAGCCGCACGTACTTCCAAGGCAGGCAGATCAATTCGAAGAAAAAGTAAAACCGGTGCCAGAGGCGTTCACGCTGAGAGAAAGACTGGCACAAGTAGCGGAACTGAGCTCCTAAAAATGTTGGTTTCTTTTGCACGGTTCTTCCGGTAGGGCCAAAGGCAGAAGCCTAAAGTTGCTAGGCGTGCGGGTTGGTGCAGTCTGGAGTTTAACTTTCGGCCTTCAGCCTTTGAAGAGTCTCGTTAACCAGCGCAGACGTCCGAGGCGCAAAAGAGCCGCGGCAGGCCTCCCTCGGTTCGGCTCTTTGGCTTGCATCCCGCAGCGCCTGGATGAATTGCTCCTGAATCGCGGCCGGATCAAATTCGACCCAAGCGGCGCGCAAGGACTCGGCAGCCAGACGTCGCTGCTCGACAGGTGACGCGGACAAATGTTCCAGAGCGACGCACAGGGCTTGTGAAGCCGGCGCCGTAACGCACACTGCGCGGCGGCCTGGGTGCGCCCATTGGATTAGGGTGCTGTACTCCGGACCCCAGACTATCATTGGTTTCCCGAAGCGCGCGTAATCGATCAATTTCGAGGGAAAGTTGGTCTGCATCATTCGCCGCATGGACGGCTCGAAGGCACTGGTGATCAGAAAGGCGTCGGCAGATGCAAGCCATCGCTCCAGTTCCTCTCGCGGAGCGAATTCGTGGTACAGACCCCTCGCCAGCATTTCCTTGCGGAACGCGGCGGGCCACCGCGGGTTCAGACCGCGGACCTCTAGACGGATCGAGGGATGCTCTTTCATCACCTCCAAGGCCCTCTGCAGCATCGGCGCGTACTCGCGGAGGTTGCCGGAATAACAGACCTTGAAGAATCTTTTCTCAGAGCAGGTTTCTGTACAACCGCCGCCTAAGGCAGACTCAGTTTTCCCGGGGATGGGCCAAAGCAAACGCGAGTCCGAATGCGGCCCAAGCGCTCCTCTCATTCCTTCGGAAACGCAAAGCGCCACCGCACTGCCTCGGTATAAGGCCCGAAAACGCGCCTCCTCTCCCGTCCGGACCCAGGCCGGGACGATATCGGGCCACCAATCATGAAAAATGGTCACCAACGGCAGCCGGGTCTCCCGGGCCAACCTCAGGGCTCCATGGCAGCCGTCGCCGGCAGCGATGGTCAGCAGGACTTGCGGTTGGAATGAGCGGGCGAGCCTATGCGCCTCTGTATCCCAGCGCCGGCCCTCGCCAAGCACCTCCAGGCCATCAACCCATGGGCGCAAGGCGGTCCGTCGCACGAGCCGGAAAAACCTGGAGTTCCCTGGGTGAGGCACAACCTGGACCTCCAGCCTGGGCTCGCCGCAAAGGTGCCGATAAAGCGTCACCTCGCCAAAGCCGGTAGGTTTGGGGGTGATCGAACAGACCAGAAGGAGCCGTGTTGGCGAGGTCATCGAAGGCCGGCAGAGTTCAGAAAGTTCAAGCGTTAAAGTTGGCGCTGTCAGGAAGGCGGCTGGACTCGATGGCCAAATCTCTGTCATCCAGCCGTGCCATTCCTGACGAACAGAGCGTCGGCTTGCAACAGTTCACCGTTTGCGCCACGGTAGCCGTCCTCCAACGCAACCAGGTGGAAGCCCGCCCTGCGGCACAACTCATAAACACCCCAAAAGGTGATTGATCTCTCGTAAAGCGGGCGGAAAGAAACCTCGGTCCAGAGCGCTCTCACTCTTGGCAATGTCTCACGGGCGCCCTCGAGCGCCATTCCCTCGGCGCCCTGAACGTCAAGTTTGAGGAGGTCGATGGGCTCCACGAGCCCACATTCGTGGCAAAGCTGATCTAAAGGGCGGACCAAAGTCTTAGTCCATTCGCGCACGGAGAAGTCATTTAAGCCCACGACATTGGCGTCGGTTTGGTCGATTTTCAACAGGGAGGTGCTGTAGTCCCACGCCAGCACAGCGACTTCGCGCTCCTCTTCGCGGCTTCCAGCCGCGGCGCAAACAACCTGAAATCGGTTCTGCGCAAACCTGGCGCGCAGTTCCTCGCACCGTTTGGGTTGAAGCTCCACCAGCAACGCTTTCTTGATGTCGCAGAATTGGCAGACCATGTCGGTGAAATCTCCCTTCGAGGCGCCAACGTCCACCAGGGTTATCGGGGGACTTCCTCGGAAGAGTGTGACCAGGGGGCCAGGGAGACCAAATCGGCTGCAGGGCACCCCATAATGGTTCAGCGCTTTCTCACGCAGCCAGACCTTGGCTGAGTAAGGAACGCATCGTTTTAATGCCTTGAGAGCCGGAACCATTTGAAGGCGAGATCGGGGCTGTGGGGATTTCCCTTCACCGGGGCGATAGCAGGAAACTTTCAGTGCGAAGCATGTGCAACGACAGCTCTCGATGCGTGTGGACCTCGACCAGGTGCGGCTGTGCGAACACCTGCCAGTTCATTTCCCGGGCCACCGTGAGCAGGTATTCCGGCGGGCATTGATAAGCGGCCAGGTTCTCCGCATTCCATTCCAACAAGACCGGGGGGCGCTCCGTCAAGAGGCAGTCGGCGGCCCCTTTCAATACTTCCAATTCCGCGCCTTCCACGTCGATTTTAATGGCTGATACCCGCGGGGAGCCGAGCCGTTTCCATTCCGCATCAATGGTCGTCAGTTCCACGTCTACCTGCTGCTCGGATGCCACGCGTTGCGTCGCTCGCATTCCATCGTAGGGACTGTTATTCGGCGAACTTAGGCTAAATTTCACTCGCCCGGCTTTTGCGCCCACCGCCTTTGGAACGACCGCCCAGCGGTCGGCGAACGGGCTCTCGGCCACCGTTCGTTGCAGATACGGCAGGACATTCAACGACGGCTCAAAAGACAAGACATGGCAGTCCGGCACCCGAGACAGGATCGGAGCCGCCATCAAACCGATATTCCCACCGACGTCAAAATGCCAGGCGCCCGGCCGGGCAAGGCCCGTCAGCAGGTCCATGTTCGCCGCCTCGTACACCCCCTGTTCACACGCGACACGGAACAGCATGGAGCCCGGTCGGAAATGAATCTTTGTCCCATAGTATGGGAACCTTCCGGCTACCCCGGGGCATCTATCGTACAACCAGTGCTTGATCGACTTTCGAAGTGTCATTCCCATAACGTCCTGCAAACTTCAAGCTGCCGGCCCCGTGGCGCTGAGAACGCTGCCCGAAATCTCGCGTGGCGATACCAGCAGTTTCACGTGAGCCCAAAGGATGCCTCCCACCGCGAGGCCACCACAGAGCAACGCCAACGGGGACGGCAGGACCGCGTAAGCCAGGACGCACACACCCGCAGCCGCGCTCAGCAGCAAACCCAGCCGCCCTAGCGGGAGTCCGCAGAGGAAGGCTCTCTCCGTCCGGTACATATAGAGGAGCGTGGGGCCCAGCATCACCAGATGCGAACCTGCGAAAGCTGCAGCCAGGCCGGCGGCGCCATAGCGCGGGATCAGGAACACGCCCAAAAGTCCGTACACTGCTCCCGACAGAAGATTGTAGATGAACCCAAACCACATCCTGTTCATGCTGGCCAGAATGCTGGCCATTGGGTTAAAAAGCCCAATGACGGTCAAATCAAGCATGAGCCACTGGACCACGGCGTGGTGGCCCGCGTAAGTGGCGCCGTATGGGAGCAACGTGAGAGAGGGGGCCGCCAACTGCAGCAAACCGAGCGGCAGCGTGGCCAGGAGGGAAAGCGAGAAGGCGGCAGAGGCGGCTTTGTTGTAACCGGCAGTGTCGCGCGCAGCGTACCGCTCAGCCAGCACCGGCAGCAAAGGCGCCATCAGGATGCCCAGCACGATTTCGGGCACGATCTTGATCCGCAGGACCGCGCTATAAATGCCCAGTTGGGAATAGCCATCTGGCTGGTTCGCCAAAAGAGCGCTTGTGGCCCAGCTCACGGGGCCAGTCAGGCTGGCGGCGAGCACGGCGGGCACGCTGAAACTCCAAAGAACTTTCCATTCGCGGCCAATTCCCTGAAATCCCAGCGGGATGTCCGCTCGAGCGGCCTCCCGCCTCAGCGCCCAATGGTTCAGGGCGCAGTTAAGCCCCAAAGCCATCACTTGACCCCAGACGGCGCCGCCGACTCCTCCCCACCAGGCGCCAAGCACCGTGGCTGGAAACGAAAGCATGCCGGCAACAAGGCTGACACGCGCGATCGTTTTGAAACTTTCCAACCCTGAAAGGGCGCCAATCTGGGCGCCATTCACTCCACCCAACAAGAGCATCAGAGCCCCTGTCCGAAGGAGACTGCCCAACGCGGGGGAAGCCAAAGTGTGACTGGCCAGCCAGGGAGCGAAGGCCAGCAGCGCCAGGGTCATTATACCGCCCGTTACCCAGGCCACGAGGCTCGAAATCACGATGAGACGCCCGGCCCGGGCTGAATCCGCGGTCCGAAACTCCGCCACGTGCTTATTCGCCGTCAGACCCATGCCGAACCCGGCAAAGGTGCTAAACATTCCGACCGTGCTCTGAATCATTCCGAGCTGGCCGAACTCGTGCCGGCCCAGCATGCGGGCCACCAGGATGCCTGAGAGCAGACCCAGGCCGCGCGAGATCACCGACCCTGCCAATGACCAAAAAGCGCCTTTGGCAAGACGATAGCCCAGCGGAGACCCTTCAACGCGAGCCTTAAAGCCGCGCAAAAAGGGCGGGCAAGCCGAATCGACTGCCCATCGTATCGAGGTCATCTCAAGGGCCGGTCGCCCGAACGTTCGTGGGCGGAATGGGTTTCCCGTACGCAAATCCGCTCGCGGGGAAAAAGTCATAGACCTGGATGTTGGTCTGAATATCAGGGCCTTTCACCGTAAGCACCTGGCTTCCCCCGCGCGACAGCGTCAATTTCTGCGGTCCCGGAATAAACGGCGTCCGCACCGTGCTCATGCCCGCTGGGAGAGAATTCGTCGTCGAAGTCAGACCCGAGTCGATTTCGAGCTGAGCTGAACTGACAAGGAAAACAGTCGTGTAGAGTGTGTCCTGCGCATTCCCGATAAACCAGGTCACAGGAACATCATTAGTGTTCAAGGCGACCGCGCTTTTAGGGTGGGTCCGATAAAAGTAGTACAGCGCATCGCTATCAATTCCGGGCTGTTGGCCGTTCTTGTACCACGAAATAAAACGTCTCGAAAGCTCGAGGTAGCCAGAGTGGCAATATCTGCGCGGGCTGACGAGCTCCGAAAAGTACTGACCAGGGTCGGCGACCGGAGAGCTATACGTGCTCTCGTTGAAATCGTTCCACGTGACGATTTCAACCCAATCGGGCTGATTCGTCATGATTGATTGCCACTGAAGAGCGAGTCCCTCGCCGCCATCAAACTCGAAGTAACGGCGGCCGATGGAGTATTGTTTGAATCCCCAATAATGTGGCGTGACGCTGGCCATCGAAATCTTTCCCGCCTGGTGGACCGCCAGAGTGTAATTCGAATTGCACTGCGCTAACTGATACGGCAAGCCGGCGGCGCCGAACAGAAACAGCCCATCCAGCAGATTTCCATATTTCTGCAGGATGCTTTGCGCGTCCGAGTAGGTCGGCAGCTCGTGGATCGGATCGGGCCAAAAATGCGGAACAAAATAGACCGATACGCCGTTGCTCGCTAGCTGGGGGATTACCAGGTTCGTCCAGTTCACGCCAGCGAACCCTGTTGAGGGGGTATCATTCTCCCCGAACGAGGAAAGGACTACTTTGCCCTGGTAGCGGAAACTATTCGTGCGATTGGCGTAGGTTCGCACCATATCCACGATGTTCGTGGTTCCGGTATAATCCACCGAAAAGAAGAGCTTGAAACCTGTGCCGAGTTGCGCTGCAGCATCGTAGATGAGACCGACCCGCGTCTTGTAATACGTCTGAACATTGTCCCAGGCGCCGACGTTCAGCACGAACCCGTCAATGCCTGCGCCCTGGGCCTCCTGGATCTCCCGTTTGTAACCTTCCGCCGTTTCTCCATAAGTGGCAAAAGCCACCATGTAGTGCGCGAACACATAATGCGGCGTGGCTCCGAGCGCCTCCGAAATCGTTATGATGAACAACAAAACCCCTCCAAATCCCCAGACGCGTCTCGCCACTACTTCCTCAAGGCTCATACGTCAGAGTGCTTTTAGCACCCCTTGAGCCACGAAAGGCGACCTGTTTTGCAGGCATGATTCGAGTCGGACCGGCCTCGAAAAGCCGAACCGGGAACTGCCCCGTCGAAACCGAGGTCCCATTGTTCTTCGCATAGCGTTTTAAGGCTAGTGCGCCACGTGAAGACCGCGTTTTCGAGCGGCATACTGGCGCCGGATCCACTCGTAACTGGCTCGTAATCCATCATCAAGCGACGTGCTCGGCTCCCAGTGCAGCACTTTTTGGATGAAAGTGTTGTCGCTGTTGCGGCCCGCTACACCCCGCGGCGCATCGAGCTCGTAGTTCCGCTGCAGCTTGACCCCGCCGATTTTTTCCACTTTCGATGCGAGTTGATTGATGGTCACCAGTTCGCTCGAGCCTAGATTGATGGGCGTGGCGATGAGTTCATCGCAGTGCATGATGCGGTCGATGCCCTCAGTGCAGTCGGCGATGAACATGAAACTGCGGGTCTGGTTGCCGTCACCCCATATCTTGATCGAGTGGCTGCCGTTGTCCACCGCCTCGATCACTTTGCGGCAGAGGGCCGCCGGGGCCTTTTCGCGGCCGCCGTCCCATGTGCCCCAAGGGCCATAAACGTTGTGAAAACGGGCAATCGCCGTTTTGAGGCCGCGCTCGGCCCAATACTCCTGGCAAAACATTTCAGAAATAAGCTTTTCCCAGCCATAGCCGCGCTCCGCCATCGCGGGGTAGGCATCCGACTCCTTCAGCGCGGTTACTCTTGGGTCCTGCTGCAGGGTCGTGTTGTAGGCGCAAGCGGACGAGGAAAAGAAATACCGCCGCGCTCCCGAGCGGAACGCGGCTTCGATCAGATGGGTGTTGATAAGGATGCTGCGCAGGCATTCCACCCTGAACCGTTCGATGAACCCCATGCCCCCCATATCGGCTGCCAGGTTATAAACCTCGACGGCCCCCTCGCACGCGCGCAGGCAGTTGTCCTCCTGGCTCAGGTCCAGGCAAAGACATTCCGTGCCTGGCACATGTTGATACCATTCCGGCAGCGGCTTTTTGTCCACTGCCCGAATATTCGTAAACTTCTTGTCGCGGAAATACCTGGCCAGCGCCCCGCCAATAAATCCTCCGGCCCCGGCGATCACGATCAGGTCGTCTCGCTTGAGTTTGGTTTCCGGCTCAACATGTCTATTCGACGTCATAAGTTGGGTCTGTCCAGGGCGATTTTCACCTTCATCCTCTAGCATTTAGCGTTTTCCGCAACGTGGCCATTCTTGGCTGTTCGCTTCATTCCATTGCGGACGTAATGGCCTGCAAGGTCATCCTTGCGCGCGCGGTTCAGAACGATGGCCACCTGTTTGGCCTGCCTTTGGTACAGCATGTCCAGGGCCTGGCGTACCAGGCGCGCTCGCGAAAAGAATGGCCGCACGACCAGGAGGACGTTATCAGAGTGGGGCGCCAGAAGTCCGGAATTATCGGCCGACAGAATCGGAGCGCCGTCCAGGATGACGAAATCCGCCCGGTCTCTGAGGTCTTTCATCAATTCCGGAAGCCTCTGCCCGAGGAAAAGACCGTCGCCATGTTCGGCACCGGTGCCCGCGGGAATAAAACTCAAACCGGGCAGTTCAGTCTCGTGCGTGATTGCCGTGACGTCCGCCTCCCCGCGCAGATAATCCAGAACCCCTAGCTCAGCCGAGCTCGCCAGCAAGCGTTTGCATCCTTCGCTGTGCAGGTCAGCATCCACGAGGATTACCCGCAATCCGCCTTGTGCCAGAACTCGAGCCAGATTGACTGCAATCGTCGTCTTGCCTTCAGCCGGCCCGGCTCCGGTGATCAGCAACGTCTGAGTGCGACGAACCGGCGCGGGCGAAAGCAGCAGCGCCGAGCGCAGGTGGCGATACGATTCCTTGTAGGCCGCGCGGCGGTCGTTGGGTTGCAGCACGCAGGCCGCAGGCTGCGAACGAGGCACCCTGATTTGCGGGACCAAGCCCAGCACCATGTCCCCGAACTGGTCCTTGATGTCCCGGATTGAAACGAACCGGTCATCCAACAAATACCAGCAGAATACCGCGCCTAGACCGACAAGGGCGCCGAATGCCAGCACCAGGCAGATGCGCAGCGCAACATATCGATTGGCGGCCACCGCAACCGTTGGCGCCTGGAGGATGGACAACCGCTCCTGCTGCACGTTCTTGCCTAAATCCACATTTTGCAGGGTGCCCAGCAGATGGTCGTAAAAACCCTGCTCCCGCTGGATATTGTTCCTGAGCCGTTGCGCGTCGGACAATCGCTCGTTCACACGCAACACTTTTGCTTCGAGGGCCGGAATCGACGCCTCCATCGCCGCGATTCTCTTATCCAGGGCCTCGAGCCTCGCTTTCTGGTCCTGCAGACTCTGCTGTTCCAGAATCGCGATCGTGCGCCCAAGGCGCGCGACCTCATCATCGAGCCTTCGGGCGGCCATCTCACCCCGTTCCGACAGCACGTTGTCCCGCTCGGCCCGCTTTACCGCCAACTCGACCCGCGCCGATTTCAGCGCCGCTTCGCTCGGAAGCTCCCGGCCGAAGTCCTCGCCGGCCACGCCCGTTTCAGGCCCAGCCTGGTTGCTAGTGCCGCCCGACACAGCGTTCGTTGCCGGTCTCGCCGCCGGGAGGGCCAAAGGTACTTGGTTGGTCGTGGGGCTAAGCCCGTTGGCGAGGAGTTCGCGGTCAAGCTTCAGTTTGGCCAGTTGAAGATTGAGGTCCGCCAGGTACAAACCCGCGCTCTTGCCTTCCTCTTCGAGCACGGCCACATTGTTCGTTCTCTGGAACTCCGCCAGTTTATCCTGCTCGGATTTCAAGTCCTTCTCCTTTTGGGTGAGCTGGTCTGTGAGCGAGGCGACGATGTCTTCGGAGGTCGAACGGCGCGTTTCCTTCTTGTAAGCCAGGTATTCGTCGATCAGGGCCTGCAGAAACCGCTGTGTCACGGTCGGGTCCCCGCCGGTCGCCTGCAGCAGCAAGATGGAGGTTTTCATCGGTTGGCTGATATCCACCTTCACCGGCAACTGCTCACCGGGCTTCGGCGCATAACCAATCTTGTCGAGCGCCGCCCCCTGCAAGCGCGCGCTCTTCAAGAGCTCAATCTGAGTGCCGAAGTAGGTCTGAGACTCCTCGCTGAATACGCTCGCGAAGCTCAACTGCACCTCGCCGCTGGTGTAAAGTTGGGCGTAGGACGAATAGCTCTCGGGACGCAACGTCTCGCGAGCGAGCACCGCGCCCAGCGCCACGGCCACGGTCACGACCACCACCCACCAGCGCTCCCGCAAATATGCCAGATACTGCCGCTTCGGAATCATGACCGTCAGGCGGTAGTTCGCTTCGCTGCCGCCGTTCGGCGAACGCGGGGGCAATATCACAGTCCTTTCAGTCACGGGTGATTGCGGACAAGCTGCCGCCCTTGGCAATTGAGCGCAATTTTGCTCAGCAGCCGGTTCGCGGTGCTTTTATGTTTCATGCGCATTCAAACCAAGGGGCAACGTGCCCCTCGCTGCCCGCCGGACGCGCCGGTCAGGCAGCCTCAGACAGCGCCAAAAATGGCGCAGCGCATAGACCTCGACTATAGGCTGCGGACTGTGTCAAATGGGTGGCGGATAGGTTGCATCTCCGTGAACTCGCCAGGCCGAGCCGCGGCCTTAATACGCATTCCTCGGGGGAACAGCAAATTGCAGTATGGTTCTCAGGATAATGAGGCAATCGAAACTTAAGGACCAGCTCTCCAGGTAATAGATGTCCGCCTCGACCCGTCGCTGGATGTCCTCCTCGGAGTGGATTTCCCCACGGAAGCCACTCACCTGCGCCCAGCCGGTGATGCCTGGCCGGATGAACCGCCGGATCATGTATTTTCGCATGACGCGCACCCACAGCTCCTCGTGCGTTTCGAGGTGTGGCCGGGGCCCCACCACACTCATCTCTCCCTTCAGCACGTTCAGGAATTGCGGCAGCTCGTCCAGGCTGAACTTCCGCAGCCATCGTCCGGCGGGGTAAACCCGGGGATCCTCTTTCGCGGCCTGCTGCGAGTCGCTGCCGTGGTTGGTGCGCATGGTGCGGTACTTGAACATCTGGAACGTGTGCCCCATCAAGCCCACCCGGGTTTGCTTGTAGAATACCGGGCCAGGCGATTGCCGGCGCTGCAGGACCCAGACCAGCAGCGAGGTGAAGGGCAAAATCAAAACCACCACAGGCACCGAAATGACCAGGTCCAATACCCTTTTCACGAAACGGTTAAACGGGCTTTCCAGCGGTTCCTCCCGCAACCCGATGAACCTCACGCCGTCGTCCTCAAAAGTGGTTGTCGTGTGGTTGAAATAGTTGTTCAAATCGTGCAGCGCCACCAGGCGCACCGCGGCGTTCTCACACAACTGCGTCAATTTGCGCAAGCGATCCGAACCCAGTGACAAATCCAGCACGATCAGCTGCGTGATCGCCGATTTCTTCAGTATCTCCCCCATCTGGTCCAGCGGCCCCAGCACCGGGAAAGGACTGCCATTGCCGTTGGCGCCGTTCCCCTTCCCGTTGCCGTTCCCGGTCGCGAGTTGCGGGCAGACCACGCCAACAGTGCGCAAGCCGAGCACGCGTTTTCGCTCGAGCCACGGTTTGAATTGGCTGGCCTGCTCCAGCGTGCCGGCTAACGCTACCCGCTCCTCCCGGTCCCCGGAAAAGGCCCACTTGCCAAGCGCTCTGGGCACCAACAAGTTCGAGAACAACAAGGTCACGTAGAGTGCCGGTATATAGCTGAGGAAGAAGGAACGCGAAATCCCCGTGTCCTGTAGCGCGAATACGATGAAGAAAACACAGAACAAACCCAGAACCGCCTGGCGGGTGCTTCGTCGGACCGCCAGCGTCAACCCTTGGTGCGGCCCTTCCGCGTGGCGTTTGCCGCCCAGCCCGAATAGAATCCCGATTAACAGGAACTCGTTGTAGAGCACATAGCGCTCCAGGGCCGTGCGGTCGAACAGCAGCCCCGGCTCCCAAACAAAGAGCCACCCCCAAAAACTCAAAGCCACCAATACCAGCAGGCTGATCAACGAGAGCGTCCGGATGCCTATGGACCGTTCACCCAGCATACGAATACGAAGATTTTCGCTTCGGCTGCTTTTCCTTGTGGAATCGCTGGCGCCATTTGGCCGGAGTCGTCCCCACGCGCTTCTTGAACATCAGGTTAAAAAGGCTCAGCGACTGAAACCCGCTTTCAATCGCCACCTCCAGAACTTTCGATTGCGTATGGGCCAGCAGCTCCTGCGCCCTCCCCAAACGAACCTCCGCTTGCTTTTCCCGAAACGACATGCCGACCAATTCCTGGAAAAGCCTGCCGAAATGCCGCGCCCCGCAACCCACTTTCGCCACCAGTTCCCCAAACCTCTGGTCCACCAGGTCGGCCGGCGGCATCTCCCCCAGGAGCGCTTCAAGGCGCGCCTTCGCCCCCGGCGCTAAGACAGGCTCCTCATTTCTCGCATTTAACTCCGTTTCGAATGAGCGGATGAACAGCTCGAGCATTTGCAGCCGTGTCCGAACCAGATTTTCGCTGCGCTGCTCGCACAGCCGCCTTAAGTCCGCGGCGATCGGGTCCGTTGGCCTTAGCAGCCGGGCGCAGCCCGCTTCCGGTTTTGACGCCTCCTCCAGCCGCCTCTGTTCGGCCAGCGTGATCAGGCCGGTCAGCTTCCGCGGCTCGACGAAGAAAAAGTGGCAAACGGCGGGGCCGAGCTGACTCGTGCGAATGATGCCCCGCGCCTGCTCTGAGAGCACCAACACCGAACCGCTGCCAAGTTCCTGCGTCATCCGGGAACGCATCCAGTAACCGAGCCCCTGCGTTACGTGCAAGAGCAGCCACCCCGGAAACGCCGGGCTCCATTCGCCACCGGGGACAAGGGTGATCTCCCGCATCACTAACTGCTGGCCCGATGTGCCGTTGGTTTTCATAGTTTTGAAAAGTATGAGCGCCGCAGGGCGCGGCTGAGCAAAGACCGCGCTCCGGGCAGGCCTTCACTCCGGCGTCGATTCAATAGCTTCGCTTTCATGGTCTCTCACAACAACACGGATTCCACACCAGGTTTCATTTGTTCACCTCGGCGTTTGGAATCCCCGTAGTCCACACTCTACGGCGGTCGCGTAAACCAAAACCTTATCGGGTCAACGTTACGGAATCATGGCGAGTGGGGAACGATTCCGAAAATGTGTCGCGTGGGACACAGGTCTTGAAACCGGCATGCCGCGTCCGAAACCAGTAATAAACCTTGCCTCAAACTCCTTGCGCTTCACGGAAACGTAACCTTACCGCCACTTTGCCGCCACCTCGCGCGCCTACTGTCCGCGCCTTATGAACGAGCTCTCCAGGAACGGCCGCTGGACTTCGGTGCGCAGACCGCAGCCCACTCCTGCCCTGTTCGGCTGATTTAGGGTGAAGCCCGAAGTGAAGCCCTACGCGAAAATAGCCCGGGTCGCGCCCTCTCTTTTCCGGGCTGCGGCCTCCGTCTGCCTGCTGCTCCGCATGCTCTGCGGAGTGCAATCTGCCGTCGGTGCCGATGCGGCGGGCGCGAAACCCGCTTCCCAGGCGGTCGGGTCGGAAACCAATGGGCCGGTCCGGTTCGCGATCCGTGCCTACGAAGTTCGTGGCGATACCCTCCTCACCAATTATCCGGCGGAGCGATTGCTGGAATACACCGGCACCAACGTGACCATCGCGGACCTCGTCAAAGCTGCCTCGCGATTGCAACGTGAGCACTTTGCGCTGGGTGCGTCCAACTTGAGCATCGCCATCGCCCGCGAACGCATCACGAACGGCGTTGTCACCATAAACGTGTTTCGCAGTCGCATCCCGCGGCTCCTCATCTCCGGAAAATACTATGAACTCGCCCCAGTTGAACCTGCGGGCCAGGCCTCCGTCCCTGGCCAGGGCACCGTCGCGTCTGCAGCCGGGGCGACCACCCAGACGAACGTCGGCCCCCGTTTCACGGTGCGGCACTATGAAATCCGGGGCGACACACTGCTTTCGATGGACGCGCTCACCAAGGTTCTCCTGAAGTACACGGGAACCAACCTCGGTCTCAGCGACATCGAGAAAGCCGCCTCGGACCTCCAAATGGAGTACCGGGCGCGGGGCTTTCCTACCGTGATCGTCAGGATTCCAGAGCAGCGGCTCACTAACGATATTGTAAAGTTCCGCGTGGTCGAAGGCCGGCTGTCGGACATCGCCGTCCTCGGCAACCGTTATTTCAGTTCCAACAATGTCATGCGCTCGCTGCCGGGCCTGCACACGAACATGATTATCACCGCGCCGGTGTTCCAGGCCGAATTGGACCGGGCAAATGCCAACCAGGACCGCCAAATCTACCCGCAAATCCAGCCCGGCGAGTCGCCGAATACGACGGAATTGCTCCTGAAAGTAAAGGACCGCCTGCCGTTGCACGCGAAAATGGAGTTCAACAATCAGAGCTCGCCCGGCACACCCGACCTGCGCATCAACACTTCCGCCGTGTACAACAATCTTTGGCAGTACGAGCATTCCCTGGGCGTGCAATACAGCTTTTCCCCTGAGGCGTTCAAGACCGGGAACCAATGGAACCTTTATGACCTGCCGCTCGTGGCGAATTACAGCGCATTTTACCGGCTGCCCCTGGGCAACCCGACGGCCATCGCATCGGCCGTCGGCCCACAGCCAGGCAGCTTCGGTTTCAACGAAGCTACGCGGCAATTCCAATTGCCTCCGCCCTCAGGAACCCCTGAGCTGAATTTATTCGGGAGCCGCTCGACGATCGACACCGGCCTGGAGACCCTTCAAAACACCCTCATTTATAACGTCCCCGGTGTGCGCCAGGTCTCCCGCCAGGACGTCCAGCAGGACCTCACTCTAACCGAGGATGTCGGACTCCGGTTGAGTGAACCCTTGTCGGGAACGGTCAATTGGCGCTCCACCATTTCCGGGGGGCTGGATTTCAAGACCTACTCCCTTACCGACTACAAGACCAACAGGTTTTCCTTCACAGAAATTACCGTCAACGCAGATGGGAGCGTTAATCCGCCGATCATTAGCACCGTAGCTTCTCCGGTGCCCACTACCCACACGCCGTTGGACTACGCGCCGGTCTCTCTCCGGTATGATGGCAGTCTTCGAGACAAGCTGGGAACCACTGCTTTTGGCCTTGGACTCAACGTCAATGCCTGGTATTCGGGCTCTCTTACCAATCTTCGCAACATCACCGGTTCACTTCAATCTAAGGGAAACTGGGTGACCTTGATTCCGAGCTTCTCCCGCGATTTTGACATTTATACTAACTGGGTCCTGACGCTCCGCGCGGACGGCCAATGGGCCAGCGAACCCCTCATCAGCGTCGAACGCTTCGGCGCCGGTGGCGTGAATAGCGTCAGGGGCTACCAGGAAGGCGAGGTCTTTGGCGACACTGGATGGCATGTCAGCCTGGAGCAGAAAACGCCCGCGCACATCGTCGGCTTCGCCTATAGCAAAACACCCCTAATCCTTCGCGGCTCTATTTACATGGATTACGCTGAGACCTATCTGTTGGATCCCAACGGAGCCAAGGGCCGTGTCTCCCTTTGGGGCACGGGTGTCGGTGGCATCTTCTCCCTTGGCTCGCATTGGGAAGCCCGGTTTCTGTTCTCCGTTCCGCTGCTCAAGGCGGGCACCACCGACGCGCTGCAACCCCGTTTCAATTTTTCACTCCTCGGACAGTTCTGAGACCGGAACGCTGGAAGCGAAACGTTTGAGCGAAAACAATGAAGCTGGCGGGCTCGGCAACTTCATTGTTCAACCTTTGAAAAGATGTCACCAGAAAATCACATGGAACTGGTGTCGCAGCCCGGCGATGTGTTCTATAGTACGCCTCGGGATAGTTAACGTCTATGAAAAACCTCCTTCGTTCTTTTTGTGGTGGCTTGCGGCTGAGCAGCGCTGAGTTCCTTCTCGTCGGCGCGGCCATCCCGGCTCTGGCCAATCCGGTCGGCGGTACGGTAAGCCAAGGCAGCGCGTCTTTTAGCGCTCGAGGTCCTCAACTCTCAATCCAAACCTCGGACCACGCCTTCATCAACTGGCAAAGTTTCAACATCGGCCTGGGCGAAACCACAACGTTCGTTCAGCCTTCATCCTCCTCCCTCGTCTGGAACCAAATTCACGATTCGAACCCGTCACAAATCCTCGGGGACCTCCACGCCAACGGCTATGTCGTGCTCCAAAACCAGTCGGGCTTTTATATCGGCGGGCAAGCCTCAATCACTGCGCACGGGTTGCTTCTGACCACCTCTCCCATTCCCATCCCCGACCTCTCGAGCGGCGGTCCGTGGTCCTTTAACGCGCCGCCTCCCTCAGCCAGCATCGTGAATTACGGGCAGATCAGTACCGACAAGGGCGGCTCGGTCTTTCTCCTGGCCCATGATATCGACAATCACGGCTCGATCTCGGCTCCGGAAGGCAGTATCGGGCTCTACGCCGGCAAAGAGGTCCTCCTTTCCGAGCGGCCCGATGGCCGCGGCTTGACTGCCAGCCTGACCTTGCCTGAAGGCTCGGTCGATAACTCCGGAAAGTTGATAGCCGATGCCGGCAGCATCGCGCTTCGCGCCCAGGTTGTTAACGTGGGTGGTTTGGTGCAGGCCAATTCTATCCGCGAAGTCAACGGCGTCATCGAATTAGTGGCCAACGACGCTGTCAACCTCGGTCCAAACGGGGTGATTTCGGCCAAAGGGGATGCCCAGGGAACGAGCCCCGGCGGCCAGATCACCATCAAATCCTTCGGTAGCTACTCCGATCAACCCGGTTCCTTAATCGACATCTCGGGGGGAGCCCGGGGCGGCAATGGCGGCCAGGTCGAAATCTCCGCTCCGCAAATGAGCGCGCTCCAAGCCAATATCGACGGTCAGGCCTACGCCGGTTTTCTGGGCGGCAAGCTCTTTCTCGATCCGTTGAATATCATTCTGTCCTCCTCGGGAAGCACCGCGCCTTCCTCGGGAACCGTCGGGGTGTCGGACCCGCCCGCCGCCGGCACGCTAACGTTGAACATCAATTCATTCCCGGCCACCTTGTCACAGATTACTCTTCAGGCCGCTAACAATATCGAACTCAGCTCGTCCTGGACGCTTTCCGATTCAGCCGCGCCCGCCGCTCTGTCCCTGAGCGCTGGGAACAACATCACATTAGACAATGGTTCCAGCATCGCCGCGGGTAAAAACTGGACCGTTAACATGACCGCCGGCCCTCAAAACCCGGCCTCCCGGCCAGCCCCAGGGACAGCCGGAATCTACTTAAACGGCAACTCTTTCATTCAAACTGAGAACGGAAGTGTCAACCTATGGGCGGCCAATGAAGTGCTGGTGAATACCGGGAGCAGCGGCCCCGTAGGCATCAACGGAATTCGCACCCGGGCGGGCGGCAGCATTAGCGTCACCACCCTGTACGGAGATGTGAATTCGGGAGCGAATCCTCAAGGCTTGACCCAATACCGCTCCTTGTTTCCTTACTATACCGTCTCCCGGACTTTGGGTGGCATTAGCACCATGGCAGGGGGCGATGTCTCCATCGACGCCATACGCGGAAATGTCTTTAGCTATCTTCCGCTGAGCTCGACCTTGAATTCCGCTGGAGACGCCGGTTCAGGCGCTTTCGGCTCCCTGCCGGGAAACGTAACGATCACAGCCGGAGGCAGCGTTTATGGTCATTACGTGCTGGCGAACGGGGTCGGCTCGATCATCGCCGGCCAAAATGTTGGCGGACCGGACGCCAGCAAAAATGTTGCTCTCAGCCTCATCGCAGGCTCGTGGAACGTAAATTCGCTGAACGGGAGCATCTACCTCCAGGAGGTACGCAACCCCAATGGAGTTTTTAACAACGCCGGAGGTTCAGGCTCCGCGGGCTACCATTACTTCAATTACGCTCCCGACGCAGCCGTCGACCTGACGGCCTTGCTCGGGGGAGTCTATTTAACTTGCCTCGGCTTGCCGAGGCCAGGTGGCGCTGTGCCGGTGATCTTTCCCCCAACGCTCGACATCACCGCGGGCGCGGCCGGCGTGCATCTCCAGGATAACGTCATCCTCTTTCCCTCGGCCAATAGAGACCTGATTATTACCACGACGGGGGGTGGGAGCTTCTCCGCAGAGCCAAATGATCCCAGCACCGCGCCGAGCCCAGAGCTCATCATGTCCGACAGTTCGCATACCAAGTGGATTGGCGCCGGCACCTTCGGCGACGGTGACCACGGCGCCAAGCCGCTCGAGGTGGGCAACCCGGCTCCCGCCATCCTCAATATCTCCGGAGACATGAGGAACCTGATCCTCTTCACCTCCAAACAGACTCGAATCACCGTTGGCGGCGACATGGTGGGTTGCAGCTTTTCGGGCCAGAATCTCCACCCCACCGACATCACTTCCATCAATGTTGCCGGCCAGATTGTTAATCGGAGCCCTTACTCTTTCGTCTTTCTGGATCAGGCTATCGGAACTCTGACGACGGCGGACCTGCCCCCGGGCACTAATCCTTCCTGGAACACCTTGCTTTCGCTGGCGATGGACCCGGCGAAGCTTGCCGCGCTCCAGGTGCCACCCCTCATCGCTTCGGACCCTACCCAACTCGCCGCCTACGCCGCTCGAAACGCGAGGCTGTTTTCCGGCTCCGCCGGGTTCGTTTACAATCCGACCACCAAAAGGCTCGGGTTCAGCGGCCAGATGTCTGCTGGCATGGAAGGCGCCCTGGAGCAGCCGCTCACTGTGCTCCGCTATGGTCCGGATGGTTTCCCCATCATCGACTCCACCGGACATTTCGTCACCGACAAAGTCGCTTGGGTTGCACCCTCTGATATCGCGTCCCTGTTCAAGGCCAGTCAAGGTGCGCCCTCGGCGTTTGATTCGGCCCAGTTGGGCTACCGGATTGGCGGTCCGGGCAACTTCAACGTGCATGCGGGTTCGATTTCGCTTGGCAACACCTACGGCATCCTATCCTGCGGTGTCGGAGACCCGGCGGGCGACAGGTACGCCAATCTCGCCTCGCTCACCCCTTCGGGGGCAACCGTTAATGTCACGGTGGATGGGAATCTGGACCTCTTGACCTCTACGATCGCCGCTTTAGGTGGAGGCAGCGTCAATGTAACCAGCACGGGGGGAAGAATGGACCTCGGCTCCCAGGAGTTGCTCAGTGCCAGACGCAGCGTAGCATTTGGAATATATACCTCGGGCAGCGGTGACGTGAATGTCGTCTCTCAGGGAGACATAAACGTTGAGGGCTCGAGGATCGCGGCCTACAACGGCGGCAACATCACCGTCCGGTCCCTCGAAGGCAATGTGAACGCAGGCAGTGGCGGAACCACCTTTGTGAACGTCCCCGTCTATTTCGTTGATCCAGCTACCGGGCAGGCAAAGGTTTACGCCGAAGTGGTCTTCGGCAGTGGCATCTTGGCCAACACGCTGGTGAATCCCTCCAAGGTCCCCGGCAGCGCCCGCCTCCCGGGCAACATCACCGTGGACACGCCGCGCGGCGACATCCTCGCCAGCCTGGGGGGCATTACGCAGGAAGCTCTGAACGGCGATGTTTCTGCCGGCCCAACCATCACGCTCGTCGCAGGCACCCCCCCAAGTGCCATTTCGCCCGGTTATAAAGGAAACATTGACCTTGGCGACTCCGGCGTGATCGGAGGCACCGTTAACGCCACAGCCAATGGAAATATAAGCGGCCTCGTCATTTCCCGGCAGAACAGCGAGATTAACGCCGTGCAAAGTTTCAGCGGAACCGTCCTTTCCGGCGGCACCGCCAATCTGACGGCCGGCGGCACCATCTCGGGGACTGTCGTGGGGATTGGGGGCATCAATGCTTCCGGCGGCCAGGGCGTCTCCGCCTCCTTGCTTTCGCAAAATGTTTCAGTGGGCGGTGTTCAGGCACAATCCACCCTCGGGACCTCAGCCACCGCTACCACCTCCAGCCAAAGTGCCGCCCAGCAGGCCAACAGCGACGCGCAGCAGCAAGTCGCCAGCAATAACACTCCGGACGACGATGAGAAAAAGAAGAAGGGCAAGGAGCCTCCGGCTCTCGTCCGCCGCGTCGGCCGCGTCACCGTAATTCTGCCGCCGGCGTCCTGAACCTCATCAAATCCGGGAAATGATCCGAGGCAAGGTTGAGCAGTGGTGCCGGGAAATCTGCAGCGCCGAAAACGTGACCTCCTTATAGGGTTGGTGGCGGTGGATTGATAGCTGATGGTTTGATGCCGAAACCGATTAATTCCCGTTTGCCGGGCCTTCAATGAACTTGGCGGCTCGCTGGAGACTCCAAGGTATGGGCGCTTTCCTCGCCGCTATCACCCTGCTCCTTTATGCTCCCGTTGCCCGCCACAGCTTTATCGACCTCGACGACGATGCGTATGTTTTTGATAACACGCACGTTCTGACTGGCCTCTCACTCGCCAACGCGCGCTGGGCTTTCACTACCGGTTACGCCGGTAACTGGCATCCTGTTACTTGGCTGTCGCACATGCTGGATTGTCAGCTCTTTGGTGCTGGCCCAGGACCTCAGCACGTCGTTAACTCGATGCTGCACGCAGTGAACAGCGTGCTGTTGTTCCTCCTCCTGGCCCGGCTGACCGGGCGGCCTTGGCGCAGCGCGTTCGTCGCCGCTCTCTTTGCCTTGCACCCCCTCCACGTCGAGTCTGTAGCGTGGATCGCCGAACGGAAAGATGTCCTGAGCGCGTTCTTCTTCATGCTGACACTCGGAGCGTACGCACGGTATGTGGAAAAGTCCCAAGTCCCAAGTCTCAGGTCTCAAGCCTCAAGTTCCGATCGCCATGCTCCGGTCGCCAAGTCCGAATTTCAAGGTGCGGTTTCCCGGGGCGCCGTTTCCGGTGCTCCGGCGAAGCCAGGCATCTCTCGTCGTGGATCTGACGCGGCGTCCTCAATCAAAAATCAAACATCAAACATCAAAAATCCCGCCGGGCTCTACTACGGCGTCGCCCTGTTGACCTTTGCTCTCGGTCTCATGAGCAAACCCATGCTGGTGACGCTGCCTTTCTTGCTGATGCTTCTCGACTATTGGCCTCTGGTCCGTTTTCAACGCCCGAACCCGAGCTCTCGACCATCTTCCCTCAAGGGTTTGTTGATCGAAAAGACGCCTTTTTTTGTTCTCGCGGCGGCCTCCTGCGTGGTCACCTTTTTGGTGCAGCGGAACGCCGGTGCTGTGGCTTCAATGCAGAGCGTTCCGCTCGTCACTCGTTCGGGAAACGCGGCCCTCTCCTACGTGCAATACCTGGCCAAGATACTTTGGCCGCGATGCTTGTTGATACCTTACATACCCGAGCCGGACCAGGGTGTAGCGCTCGCGTTGCTCGCAGGCTGCATGCTGGTGTTGGTCACCGTCCTCCCGATCAAATTGGGCGCCCGGCACCGCTATCTCCCCGTTGGCTGGCTTTGGTTTCTTGGCTCGCTGATACCGGTTATCGGAATCGTGCAGGTGGGAATCCAATCCATGGCCGACCGTTACACCTATCTCCCCTCCATTGGCATCTTCATTATCGTCGCTTGGAGTGCGGCTGATGTGACACTTCGCTGGCGCATTCCCCGCGCGGTGACCGTAACGCTTTCGACCGTTGCGTTGTGCGCTTGCGCCTTCCTGACCTCTCGCCAGCTTGCCTATTGGAAAAATAGCGAGACGCTCTTTTCGCACTCCTTCGCCAAGGATCCGACCAGCCTGCCGGTCGCGAACCTCCTCGCTTGGACCTACGCCGCCGACCCGGACCCCAAATTACGAAACGGCGCGAAGGCGATTCGCCTGGCTGAGGCCTGCGTGCAGGTGACCCATCGGCAAGAACCTACGTACCTGGATACGTTGGCGGCAGCTTACGCCGAATCAGGTCAGTTTTCGGCAGCCCTCAAAACCGCCAACGAAGCTCTGGAGTTAATGGGTCCGCAGGACCATTCGCAATTCGCTGCGGACCTTAAGTCTCGTATCGAGTGTTACAAGGCAGGCAAGCCTGTCCATGCGCTATAGGCTTGTATATACTTGCGACGAGGTGCCGCGCGCAACGAGCCATCGCGCAGCGATGGGGCGACGGTAGCCGCGGGCCTCAGCCCTTGTCATTACCCACGTCTTCGGGAACGAACCTTGAACGAAACTCCTCGAGAGGGCCTCGATTCTCAGCGCGGCCCCCGGGCCGCTCCAGCGCCCAACCCCCGCTCGCAATGCCATCAGGTTGGCCGCGCAAAATGCCCGCAGTGTCGATGCTGCTACGCCTTGCCGCGGGCGCCTTGGCGCCGGCCCGAAGGGCCGGGATACCTTAGCCCAGCCCAACGGGCTGGGGGTAATGGCGGCGAAAGGATTTGCGGCCTGAAGGGCCGCGATAGGCGGGCGGGCTAATCGTCCGAACCTGCCGCACGCGGGTGGCCTCAACCTGGTTTATTTCGCCCCGGTGGGGCTCGATGGGCGTGTCGTGCGGCTATTCCCAGGGCGTTGCCACTGGGCTAAGGTGTGGCCGCGCCGTGGGCGCTCAGCCGGCAACTTCCAGGCGCCCCATAGCAGCAAACCTAATCGGGTTGGTTCAAAGTTGTGGGTAATGACAAGGGCTGAGGCCCCCGGCTACCCTCGTCCACCGCTCTGCCGTGTCGTCCCGTTCAGCCGCGCAGGAATTCTGTCCTGCGCCCGAGGAGAGGGCCGCGGAGAGGAGGCCATTGTAAACAAACCTCACTTACAGCAGACTAGTGCGCTCCCACCCGGTAAAACCTCACTGGATCGGTCGTCGTATCGCTTAGTGAATTAGTGCCGCCGTTCCCGACAACCGTCGCCGGAGAGGCGGGCCAACTGCTGGCCGGTGCTGTCAAACCCGCCGCGTTGGTGTAGTAGAGCGTATAAGTCGCCCCGTTAGCTGTGCCGAACGAAACCGTCGAGGTGTTACCGGTTCGGGCGATGGAAATCAGCGGCGGCGGCGGTGGCTGGGAAGTCGAGGCGCGCGTGAACGTCATCGTGCCATCCGTCGCGAGCCGGAAAGTCCCCACCAGGTAATCCGAGCCGGTGGTCAGTCCGGTGCTTGGGTCCACTTTTCCGCTCGGAACCGCCTGGTACAAGTCTGAGACAACTGCGGCGGTGAAGCTCGCCGGAGTCGTGTTCTCGACGGAAAACGGTAAATAGCCACCGAAATCGCCGATCGATGGGTTCCCCGGGTCTGAAATAAAGACGCTGAGCCCGGAGGTGTTGCCCACTGGCTCTCTTACCAGCAGCGCGTTGTTGTTGGCGTTCGTCGTTCCAAGATTCTGCGAGATCGTGTGGGCGCCGCTGCCAATGCTGATGATTTTCTGACGCACATTGCCCAGCAAGGCTGTTGACTGGCGCGCCGGCGGCTGGGTTTGCGTGTTCGGATCGGTCCGGGGCAAGGTGAACCATATCGTTGAACTGGGAAAACCTGCCCAGGAAGACAATCCGGGAACCCCAGCGGACACCGACCACTGAAGATTGTTCAGGTCACTAAAGGCATTCAGAAGGGCGCTCGAGCCGTAGTTGCTGATGCTGATTGTGCTGCCGGCAGGCACTGCTTCCAAATTGGTGATACTACCGATGTTTACCACCAGCTCGTAGTTCGCCTGGTTCATCCCCGTCTTCCTGAAACCTGCGCAAAGGTCGCCGTACTGGTTGTAAGTGAAAAATGTTTGAGCACCGAGAGATTGGCTGAACAAGGCCACGGCGACGGCCCACAGCCCCACCAACGAACGTTGGACGCAGAACTTAATCATAGTTTGTTAGCTCGATCTTAACCGGAGGCGGAAGAGTAACGGCGCAGACAAGGCAGGGCGACCTGTTTCAGGACGCCACATGTCAGGTTTCAGACACCGACTTTTTCGTACATCCACTCCGGCCTGCTGTTGTTCGAAGATGCGTCCTGGGTCAACCAACTAGAAGGTTTCCCCGATGTCACGCGTTCGTAACGATTGCTTCAAACTTGTGACAAACCTGCGGAACTCGTAACTTGCGGTCTCCGCTCGTCGTGACAATTTTCGGAACTATTATGAGCTCGAACAATCATTCCCGATGGCCGCGCCCAATCGTAGCTCTCGTGGCGGCAGGCCTGGCATTACACAGTGCGGTCCTGGCCGCCGAGTTTACCCTCCAGAGTGCGACAACAGCGGCGTCGCATGGCGACGCAAAGGCGGACTACTTTTTAGCTCGCTGCTTCGCCCACGGCGACGGTGTCCCGAAGGACTACTCCAAGGCGGCCGAACACCTGCGCCGGGCGGCCGAGCAAGGCTACGCCCCGGCCCAAACCGACCTTGGGGGCCTTTACGTCAGCGGTCTCGGGGTGGCTCAAGACTTCGAAGAGGCAGTGGGGTGGTACCGAAAAGCCGCAGCCCAGGGCGACGCGTTGGCTGAATATGGCGTAGGTTATGCCTACGCCAAAGGACGCGGCGTCCAGCAGGATTTCGAGGAAGCGATACAATGGTGGCGGCGTTCGGCGGAAAAGAGCCAGCCGGAAGCCCAGGACGCGTTGGGTCAGCTCTATTTCCGCGGCGATCCCACTCACACGAACCGTGTTGACTATAAGGAGGCCGCGAAGTGGCTGCGCCAGGCGGCCGAGCAAGGCTTCGTCGGCTCGATGAACAACCTCGGTTACCTTTGTGAAAACGGCTTCGGCGTGCAGCGGGATCCTAAGGAAGCGGCCGAGTGGTATCGGAAAGCCGCCGAACAAGGAAACGCAAAAGCTATGTCAAATCTGGGGCTGTTGTATTTTGACGGCCGAGGGGTTCCTCAGGATTTCGTTCAGGCGTACTTTTGGTTCAAAATCAGCGCTGACAAGGCGGAACCGGTGGGGAGACGATATCTCGAGGACTATGAAGATAACAGACTGCTCACGTCGAGCCAACGGGCCGATGCCGAGAGGATGGTCGCCGACTATCGGCGCAAACACTCGCGCCTGAAGTTGCCGCAGGCCAAAGCGTCAAAACCGGATTGAACGCCGACGGGCCGGCCGGCCCTTCACAAACTGGCATTTGATCCCTTGAGCCCGCAAACGAGACCAGCCGGCCGCTCAAGAATGCGGCTTCCCGCATGGTTGGTGGGTTTTTTCGAAGGGCGGCATCCATTGGTGGTTTGTGCCTTCCTGGCGGGATTGGCTGCAGTTGCCTTCCTGCCGGTGTTAAAGCACGACTTCATCGTTTATGACGACCCGGATTACGTCACCTCCAATCTGGACGTGCAGCCAGGGTTAACCTGGGCAGGGCTTCGCTGGGCTTTTGCCAATACTGACACCGCCAACTGGCACCCGTTGACCTGGTTGTCCCACATGATGGACTGCAAGCTTTACGGGTTGCATCCCTCGGGCCACCATCTGACCAGCCTGGCATTGCACGCTGCCAACACGTCTCTTCTGTTTCTAATACTTCTGAGCATGACCGGCGCGTCAGGCCGCAGCTTCCTCGCGGCCCTGCTGTTCGGCCTGCATCCTGTCCACGTCGAATCCGTGGCGTGGGTGGCCGAACGCAAAGACGTTCTCAGCACGTTCTTTTTCCTCCTCTCAATACGGGCTTACGTCCGCTACGTGCGCAGAGGAGAAGGCCTGGCCCGCACATTTCATACCCACCACCGAGCTGGATCCGCAGCGCCCGTAGCGCAGGCTTCCAAGCCTGCCGTATCGCCGACTTCCAAGTCGGCAGAGCTTAACAGCCCGCGAAGCGTCGGCGGGTCTGGAGACCTTCGATCGGGCAGGTTCTTCTATGCTATGGCGCTCTTTTTCTTCGCCTTCGGCCTGATGAGCAAGCCCATGGTCGTCACGTTGCCTTTTGTGCTTCTGTTGCTCGATTGGTGGCCATTACAGCGATTCCGATTTTCAACCCCCGGGCCGCGCCGCTCCGCCACGTTGGGGCTGCTGGTCGAGAAGACGCCCTTTTTCGCGCTTAGCGCTGTTTCGAGCGCGCTCACGGTCTGGACGCAACAGGAAGCCATGAACGGCCTCTCACTCGGCTATCGGCTCGAAAACGCGCTGATTTCATACTGCCGCTACCTGGGCAAACTGGTTTGGCCCGAGAACCTTGCTGTCTTCTATCCTCTCCCCGAGCGTTGGCCACCGGATCAGGTCGCTCTCGCTGGCCTTCTCCTCTGCGGCGCTTCCATCCTCGTACTCGCATTTGGGCGACGCTGCCGTTATCTGCCAACCGGCTGGTTCTGGTTCCTCGGCACGCTGGTTCCAGTGATTGGTCTCGTTCAGGTTGGAGCACAGTCCATGGCCGATCGCTATGCGTATATTCCGTCAATCGGAGCCCTTGTGCTGGTCGCCTGGGGCGCGTTTGCGCTTCTCGGGCGCATCCGTTACGGATCCGCCGCCATTGCGACACTCGCGCTCGTTGCCTCCTTGTTTTGCTTCTCGACCCTGCGGAAACAACTGAGCTACTGGCAGAACAGCGAGGCCCTGTTCAGGCATGCCATTGCCGTCACCGGCCCGAGTTGGACGGCCCTTACGTGTCTCGGGGGGACGTTGAGGATTCAGGAGCGTTTTGAGGAGGCCATCCCGGTGTATCGGCAAGCGATCCGGCAGCGGCCGAATGGCGCTCTCGGACACTCCGGCCTCGGCGCGGTATTGTTTGCAAAGGGACAATTCGACACGGCCGTTCCGGAGCTTCGGAGCGCCGTTGAGTTGAAGCCGCGAGACCCGCTGGCCCGCAATGATCTCGGAGCCGCGTTGTTTGAGCTGGGTCGTTTGGACGAAGCCATGGAACAATACCGGGAAGCTCTGAAAATAAAACCCCACTTCGCCCTGACTCACTACAACTTAGCCGCGGCGCTTCGCAAACAGGGGCATTGGGAAGAAGCCGTCGCCGAGTACCGGCAGGCCATCAAGTTGGCGCCGGCGTACGCTCGCCCGCGCATTGGCCTTGGCAACGCCCTGTTAGCGAAAGGGCTTTCCGACCAGGCGATAGCACAATACCGGCAGGCGATTCGGCTCGAGCCCGAAAACACAGACGCGCACAATGATCTGGGCAAGGCGTTGGAAGTCAAAGGCCAATTGGCCGAGGCTGTTGGCGAGTACAGGCAAGCCATCAAGGCAAAACCGGGTTATGCAGAAGCGCACTACAACATGGGAGTCGCCCTGGCGGAACAGGAGCACTGGGACGAGGCGATTAAGGAGTACGGCCAGGCGCTCACCCTCCGCCCCGGTCACGCCGCCGCGCATACCGGCCTGGGGATGGCATTGCTCCGCATCGGGCGCCTCGACGACGCGCTCGGCCAGTGCCAGCAGGCGGTTGCACTCGAACCTGCAAATGCTCAAGCGCACTGCACGGTGGGGCACCTGCTGTTGCAGAAAGGGCGCCTGGACGATGCAATCACGGAGTACCGCGAGGCGATACATCTAAGACCGGCCCTGGCTGAACCCCATTACTTTCTCGGCGGCGCCCTGGCCGAGCGCGGACGCCCAGACGAAGCAATCGCTCAATTCAAGGAGGCTTTGCGGATTCAGCCTGGCTATGTTGACGCGGAAAACGATCTCGGCATGGCCTTGGACGCCAAGGGCCAATCTGAGGAGGCGATAACCCATTTTCAACGGGTCATCAAACTGAAGCCCGACTACCCCGAGGGCCACAACAACCTGGGAGTCTCTCTAAGCAAAGCCGGGAAACTGGACGACGCGATTAGCCAATTCCGGGAGACCCTTCGGCTGAAACCTGACCATAGCGGGGCTCGGAACAATCTTGCTGGCGCTCTCGCGGCAAAAACGCGAGATGAAAAGCCGTGATCGGCTCTCACTCCGGGCCGGATATCTCGAGCTCTGCGCCACCTTCCCGCCCACGCGGCTGGCAGACCGAAAGGATCACAGCAGCCGCTGAAATCACTTTGTAGCGTGCAGTTGCTGATTTTGGAAGGCTATCGACTGGTAGGCCAAGTAAATCCCGGCTCCCAACATGCCTTGCAGCATTTCGTCGCTGTTTCGCTGCGCGGTCCGCCAACGTTCAGTATAGGCCGGATCATTGGGGTCCTGATTCTGTCCGCCAATCTCGTCCTGAAATCTCTGGCGTAGTTCGTTAACGACCTCGACCTGGCGGCTATTGAGGTTTAATGCGGACAAATCAATGTTCTGCATGACGAGCGGCATCGAGATAGGCTGTGCCACCTTGCGTAATAGGCGGGGCGGCGGAGCGTCCGCAGAAACCTGGACCGACGCCGGTTGCGGCCCCAGAAGCCCTGCAAGTACAGAGGCTTCTTCGCTTTGCAGTTCCCGCAACTCGCTGGCTGCGGATTGGCCGAAGGCAAAACTCCCGTTCGGCGAATCGGCGGGCACGGCGTATTTTTGCTTCACCTTCTCCCGGCGGACCGCGTACAGACCATCCACGTCCGCGGTGATGAGGTCGCGAATCGTCTGCTGGGGACAGCCAATGCCTCGCAAGTTGGCGATATACGTCCGGTAGTCGGATGATTCAAGTTGACTCCACTGAAAGCGCTCCGCAACGATGCCTCTCTTCACTTCGGAGGAGGTTTGAGCGAGCTTAGGCTCCGGCTTGGCCTCTGTAGCCTGTGAGGCGCTCAAAACTCGAGGGCTTCCAGTCTTGATAAGCTGGTATCGCGCGAACCAGCCCAGTGCTCCTGCCAAAATCACATTCGCGATCAAGGAAAGTTTCAACGCATTGCTCATTCGCCAGCCTTCAGTTCTGCCGCAGATCGGATGCTAAGCAAAAAACCAGCGCGGACACATCGTTCCGCGCTGGCTGGTGTAATCTATGCCTTCAGGCTACAGGCGAGTCGGGATAGCAATGTCGCTGCCCTTGTCGCAATGCATGAAGGTCGTCTTGATCCCTGTGCTGTGCGCGGTGGTCACACTTCCGCCAAGCTGGCCGGGAATTCCGCTGAAGAGGGCGGTGCCCAGTTTCCCTTCAGGCGAGGTGAGGCTGATGCCGTTCTTGCCCAACAGGTGCTCGTGGCCCCAGTACGAATACGTGCCTTCCTCGACAGCTCCGTCGGACTCGAACACACCGTTCAGGGTCAGCCAGAGGTTGGTGCCCAGGCTGTTCTTCGTGGCGTCGCCAATCCCGAGGTAGCCGATGGCGATATAGCCGCTGGGCGTTGTGCCATCCGGCAGTTGTTGAAGCGGGTCGGGCGTTTGGCAGCTCCCATTGACGCTGAGCGCTTTCGAGACGTCGCCGCCGCTCTCATAGCCGTTGTTCAGCTCGTCGCCCAGAGTCGCAGCCGTTCCGTTGGTGAATGGGTTCCCGCCAATCGAGAACTGTTGCACGTCCGTCGTGATCCCGTAAGCGTTATCGGCCAGGAAATTCACGCGGGTGCCCGATCCCTTGTTACGACCGACCGGGTACACATACATATTCGTATCAGCGGAGCTCCCCGTGAAGAAACCAGCTTCCTGGGGGACACCAAGGCAGACCCTCATCTGATAGTGCGTACAATTCGTAAGGTGCAGCCATTGGGCCGTCGGGCTGCTGTTCGTGTTCTTGCAATAGACGAACGGCACGATCCCAACCACGCCGAAGTCATGTAGCACCGGGGTTTGGGTCAACGAAACCGCCTGGGACGTATCAGCCATAGCCAGGTCGGGTGGGGTGCTGACGCTGTTTGTCTTGCTGCTGCCCGGGTTAGCGGAGTTATTGCCGTTCGGATTCGTGACCGTGTTCGGGACCAGGAAGAACACCGGGGCGCCGGCGAGCGGCACGCCGCCGTTGTCAATTGTCGTTCCACAGGTCGCGGCGATGCCGGCCTCGGACCCGCTCCAGACACAATCGACGTAGGTTTCAACGCTGGAGACCATTCCGTGGAACAACATCCACGTCCCGCCGCTCGCGCTCGAGGCTCCGTAGGTGGCCACCGCGTCCGGACCCGGCGCGTCAAAGACGACGCCCGACGCGCTCAGTGTGTTGAACACCTGGCTCCGGAAAGCGGTCGAACCTGTGATGTAGATGGTGTTAATGGCGCTGGCCTGCGAGATGACGCCGAAACCAATAAGCGCGGTACTTAGTAATGTTTTGATTTTCATTTTTCAAACTTCTAAGGTTGATATTTGGAAGAACTCAGGCGTTCTTGCTGCTGAACTGACGGCGAAGCGAGAGCACCAGCAAGCCGGCCCCGGCAAGCAGGCCGTAAGTGGTGGGCTCGGGTACCGCAACCGTGTTCGGCGTGAATGTTAGACTCGGGGTCCCCGTGAGGTCCAATGCCAGGACGCCCTCGTAAACCCAGGCCGCGCTTCCGCTCTTGGCGTAAACGTCTTCGTACACCACCGAACTGGCGATCTGTCCCAAAACATTGATACTCGATTGGCCTAACCAGCTTCCACTCGACGACGTCGGAGCAATCTTGGTGAAAAATGACGTGCTCCCAGAGGTCGGACCCGTTGCAGATTGCCCTCCCGCGGTCAGGTTGTAGGGAGCATTAGCAACAGCGCTGACGTCCCCAGCGCCTTGCCCAACGATGGAGCTGCTGACGCTGGCGGGGGTCGTAGAGCCAGCCACGGCAGGGTTACCCGCGCCGCCGCTTCGTAGTTGAGTCAGATAGATCGAGGGCGTCAGGCCGCTAGCGGCTCCCGCAGCGCCCATATTCACGCCATTTGGTCCACCGGCGAAGGTGGAGTTAAACGTCGTGAGATTGAAGTCGCTGCTCAAGTTGAGGACCGAGCTTGAGCCGAATGCCGTCCTCACGTTTCCGAGGTCAATGACATATTCATTGGGGGCGGTTGAGTTGAATCCCAAGAGCATGTCGTTCGCAGTATAGGCCTGCGCCGCTTGGGTGACCAAAGCCACCCCGGCGGCCAGTAAGGCAGATTTTGTGAGTTTATTCATGTTTGCTTGATGTATGGTTGTTGTGTCCTGTGTAACTGTTCAACTTTCTGGTTTCTCTTCAACTTTCCAGTTTTCTCAGCTTCTTTTTGGAGCCAAACCACGACGGGTGGTTCAACAGAGAAAACTTAACGCGGAGGCTATCAATCGCACGTCATGTCAGAGGACACGAGGCGGCGGTTTTGGGACGTGATGAATCCGTGTGGAAATTGCCGAATTTCAGGGGGTTTGGCGGTTCTTCTGCCGGCGAGCCGGCGACCGGGCGCGTACGTCGCGAAAAGGTAACGTAGAGAGGAAACGAATTTCTGCCGAAAGTTGCGGAAACTTTGACGCGGCGCGCCGTTTCTGCTATGGATTTCTTGCCTCGCCGGGAGGTGCTCCCGAACCGATCGAGAAATGATGAGAACGCCAACCACACTGCTCAAGCTGATGCTGCTGATGGCCATTCCAGCCTTGGCCGGCACCGTGTTTCAGTGCCGGGCCGGGACCCGCGTGGTGGCTTGGGGCGCCGGCACCTTTGTTTCGAGTCCCCCCGATTACAATAACTATGGCCAGTCGATCGTTCCCGCGTCGTTGACCAATGCCGCTCTCGTTGAAGGCGGCTGGCGCCATAGCTTGGCGCTCAATGCGGACGGCTCGCTGACGGGCTGGGGCGATGATACTCTCGGCCAGACGGATTTTCCTGCGGGCGAGACTGATTTTGTGGCCATCGCGTGCGGGCGGCTGCACAGCCTGGCGCTGCGGACAAACAGCCAGGTTGTGTCGGCCGGGGACGACGGTTTCGGCCAGACGGACGTTCCGGGCGGCTTGAGCAACGTCGTGGCTGTCCGTTGCGGCTTTTACCACTGCCTGGTGCTCAGGGCTGATGGAACGGTTGCCGCCTGGGGAACGAGCACCAATCCGGCCACGATCGGTACGGACCCCAGCTACGGCCAGGCGCTCGTTCCCAGCACCCTTTCCAACGTCGTCGCCGTCGCAGCCGGTGGCTGGCATAATCTGGCACTGCACCCCGATGGCACCATTGCCGGTTGGGGCCGCGACGATTTCTATCAGGCCGATCCACCGCCGTGGCTCTCCAATGTGGTGGCGATCTCGGCGGGTGCGGCCCACAGTTTGGCCCTTAGGCCCGACGGCACGGTCGTCGCCTGGGGCCTCAATACCTACGGTCAGACGAACGTGCCCGCGGGCCTGAGCAACGTCGTGGCCATTTCCGCCGGTGGCTGGCACAACCTCGCCTTGAAGACCGACGGTAGCGTCGTTGCCTGGGGTGCCGGCGGGCCGAGCACGAATGCGTTGGTCGCCTGCGGCCAGAACGTGGTCCCGCCCGGCCTGACTAACGTCCAGCAGGTCGCCGGCGGCAATGTCCACAGCCTCGTTTTGGTCGGCAACGGATCTCCGGTGACTGGTGCGCTGCTGACGGGCGCCACCCTGGGAACAAATGGATTCAGCGTTTCGCTTCCCACACGCAACGGCAGTGTATATAGGTTGGAATTCAAGGCCTCCCTCTCTGCCGCCGCCTGGCAGGCACTGCCTCTACACGCCGGAACAGGTGGCCGCGTGATCCTGACCGATCCGGCTGCACCCGGGCCGCAGCGGTTCTATCGAGTCCGCCAATGGTGAGTCTCCCCAATCCGCATCTTCTGCGTCATCCGCGGTTCAGGAATGTGAACTCCCAATTCAAGAATTCATCATCGCTGGCCCTGACGGGTTCACTGACGCTTTCTGACGGGTTAGCTGACGGGTGAATCGCGAAAAAACGCCTGTTTTTTGCATGCCCTGACGGGTTGACGGGTCCCGCCACCCCCAAGTATATGCCCCCCACCAAATCCTCCTCGCCCTCGTCCTCGTCGTCGTAATCGATCTGCCCCCGAAGTCTCGTCACCCTCCACCCACTCTACCTCTACGCAAATCTTGACTATTCCACTCAGCATACTTTGGGACGGTTGGGACGGTCTGGGACGGCTGTACACCCCCAAACCACCCCCCTACCCCCCCACGCTCCTCCTCGTCCTCTTTCTCTTCCTCCTCCTCCCGCAGCTAACCGCGGCTAACCGCGACTAACCGCGACTAACCGCGACCAACTTCGCCTACCTTCAACCAGCTTTTCCGCATCCGTCCAAGTGGCGCGGCATGGTCCAGGCGCTTTTCAAATTCTCCCTCAACAACCCATCTACAGCCAACTGCACCCATCTGCACCTGTGTGCACCCTTGTTCTTCGGCGTCCGGTCGAGATTGCTCGCCCCCAGCTCCCGATAGCTCCCGCTCGCCCAAGCGCCGTGGTCCCTATAGCTCCCGATAGCTCGCGCCGGCCCGTGCCCGCAGCGGCACCTATCGGCACCTATCGGCACCTATCGGCACTAAAATTGAAATTCCCCCCCGGATTATGACTTCTTTGTGCCTTTTCGTGCCTTCTTGTGGCCATTCCGTGGTGGTCCATCCCGCACCTTATCCATATCCATCAGTGTTCATCCGTGGTTCGACCACTCAGGTTTTGGCGAGTGAGCGATTTCGTGGCGGGCTGTAACAGGAACGTAACATCCACGTCACATGCGAGTCACACGCCGTTCTTAGCGTGCGCGGGATGCATGACCAACTCAGCAAGAACTGCGCAATCATTCGCGGCCGGACCATACTGGGTCTGATTTCCCTGGCCCAACCCCTTGGCGCCCTTCTTGGGTTCTTGCTTGTCCTGGTCGCGAATAGCGCGAGAAGCGCCACGCCTTCCGATCCCGTCCTCGAGCTCTTGCTCGAAAAGGGCGTCGTCACCCAGGAAGAGGTGGACAAAGCCAGGGCGCAGGCCGAAGCCATCCGCACCAACGCGTTGAACGCCGCTATGCCGCCCATGGAATCAAAGTGGAAAATCAGCAACGCGATAAAAAACGTCGAGCTGTTCGGCGACCTTCGCCTGCGGTACGAGCATCGGCAGGTCAACACGCCCGTCCGCGACCGGCTCGAGCTTGACCGCGGTCGGTACGCGGTCCGCCTTGGGATTCGCGGTGATGCGTTAAGCGACATTTACTATGGTCTAAGGCTGGATACAGCCTCGAATCCCCGGTCTCCGTGGGTTACGTTTGGGACTTCGTCGAGCGCTGCGCCGTACCATGGGCCGTTCGGCAAGTCCAACGGGGGAATCAACATAGGCCAGGTTTATCTGGGCTGGCGACCCGAGAGTTGGGTTGACATCACCCTCGGCAAAATGCCGAACCCGCTTTACACAACCGCGATGGTATGGGACTCCGATCTCGCCCCTGAAGGCGCGGCTGAGCGGTTTAAGTACGACGTTGGCCCGGCGCAGTTCTTTGCGACGTTTGGCCAGTTTCTCTATGCCGACCTCAATCCCACGTACGCCTCGGGCGGCTTGGGTATCAACGGCATCGTGGGGCAAAAGAGCAATCAGATCTTTATGTTTGCCTGGCAGGCGGGCCTTTTCTACCAAATCACCAAAGACCTCTCGGTCAAGTTGGCTGGGACCATCTATGACTACGCCGGGGTGAGGCCGGGGGGGTTAACTCCATTCTTCGGTGATACGTATGTGGGCGAGGGCTCCTACTTGGGACCCGGCACCGGCACCTTTAATGGCAACAGTGGTTGGACTCCCGGTTCGTCAGGTTTATTTAACGGCTTTCCCAACAATCAGGGAGGTCTGAACCACTTGCTGGTCCTTGAGGTGCCTTTCGAAGTAAACTTTCGGCTCAACAACTTGAACGCCAGAGTGTTCGGAGATTACTCTTACAACCTCGAGGGCTCGCAACGCGCCCGCGAAGCAGCGGCGGCCTACTCAAGTTACCTTGCGCTGAACAACGCGACCATTTCCGGTTTCGCGCCTCAGTCTCACGATGTGAAGGCTTACCAGGCTGGCCTGGCCTTCGGGAACAAGGACAGCTTCGGTCTCGTGTACGGCTCAACCTCCAGGAAACATGGCTGGGAATTACGGACCTATTGGCAGCATATCGAACAATACGCCTTGGATCCCAACCTGATCGATTCTGATTTCTTTGAGGGCCGGGCCAACCTGGAAGGCATCTTCGCCGCGGCGGCATATGGTTTCACGGAGAACACGATCTGGACGATTCGATATGGTTACGCGCGCCGCGTTAACGGCAAGCTGGGCACCGGCGGGAGTAACCAGGATATCCCTCAGGTGAACCCTATCGATCATTACAGCCTGCTCCAGATGGACGTCACATTGAGGTTTTAGGCTGGATTTTTAAACGTTTTATGAGCGCACTTGCCAAAAAAGCCGCAGTTTTCATTTTGGTCATGGCAATCGTTGCAACCGGCGCGTGGTTTGGACGCAAGGCCTACAAGAAAGCGGCGGAGCGCAGGCTCCTCTCCGAGGCATCGCAGTACATGGCCAAAAAAGATCTGCGCAATACCGCGCTGTGCCTGCAGCGCGCCCTCCAGGTGAACCCGCTGAGCCTGGGCGCCGCCAATTCGATGGGCGACTTGCTCGAGTCTGCAGGGGTTCCTGCCGCCCTCGGCTGGCGGATCCGCGCGGCAGAACTCAACCCGAAAAATGTTCAACTGCGCTTTGCCTGGGCGGAAACTGCGCTGAAACTGCGGGATCTCCGCTCCGCAGATACAGCCCTGGCCGGAACGGACGAAAAATCCAAATCCACCGCTGCGTACCATAAGCTGCTGGGCGCCCTGGCGTGGGGCGCCGGCCACGCGAGCGAGGCCGAGACAAACTATTTGGAAGCCCTCCGGCTGGAACCGACCAACCAGGCCGTTCGCCTAAACCTCGCGACCATTCATTTGGCCTCCACCAACGAGGCCATCGCCGGACCGGCGCGCATGTCGATGGAACAGATGACCGCGAATTCAAATTTCAAACTGACGGCGCTTCATTACCTGATGGCCGACGCAGTCGCCCACAAGTCCATCGCCGAAGCCTTGAGCTATTCTCAAAGAATCGTCCAGGACCCCGCAGTCACGCTGAAAGATAAAATCGACCACCTGCAATTGCTGCGGGAGTCGAAGAGTCCTGAAGCTGCTTCATGGTTGGCTTCGCTGAAAACGGAGGCTGCCCAATCTCCAGTGGCCGCTTTTGCCCTGGGCCAATGGATGGCCACAGCCGACAACCCTACCAATGCGTTGCGCTGGCTGAAATCGCTTCCCGCCGCCACCCAAACCAACCAGCCGGTGCCCTTAATCATCGCCGATTGCCACCTGTTCCTCAAAGACTGGCCCGGCCTGCAGGCGCTGGTTGAAAAGCAGGACTGGGGCGAAGCGAATTATTTCCGGTTCGCCCTGGAATCGCTGGCCCGGCGCTCACAGGGGCAGGACCGGGCGTCGCAAGCCGCGTGGCAAAAGGCGGTTCATAAAGCCGGCCACCGGCTCGACAGCCTTTCGCGCCTCGCCCTGATCAGCGCCAGATGGGGATGGAGCAACGAACACACCGACCTGCTCCGGCAAATCACTTCCGAATTCCCTCGTGAACGCTGGGCCACCGACCAGCTCATTGCCGAGTTGTACGGGTCCGGGAACTCCAGGGAATTGGCTGAGTTCGTGGCGAAGGTGTATGCGTCAGACCCGACGAATCCCCGCCTCAAAAACAATCTCGCGGCCATTTCCATGCTGCGCAAATCCAGCCTCGACCAGGCCTATCGGCTCGCGCGTGAAGCCTACGACAGCGCGCCCAATGATCCGTTCTTCATCTCCACTTACGCCTACGCGTTGCTGTTGCAAAACAAGAACGATGAAGCTCTGCGACTCGTGAGCAAGCTCAAACCCGAATTCTTGAAAATCCCCTCCATCGCCGCCTATTACGGCATAGTGGAGGCGCAAACCGGCCACAAGGATGCCGCCCGGGCACCGCTTCAACTCGCCGGGACGGCCCAGCTCCTGCCCGAAGAAAAAGAAATCGTGCGCTTGGCCAGCGCTCATCTTTAACCGCCGCGCCGGCGAGCCTACTTTTCCCAGGCCGCAATCCGGACACCAACGCACCGAGTTGAGAAACCGACCGTCGATAGAGACCATTGAGCAGCCAAAAAGTTTTGAACCTGTAACATGCATCTCCACCTGCGGGCATTAGAGTCTCGCTATGTCCGAACCCAAGTTCTCAGACGCGCCGTGTTACGGAAAAGATTACGATGCAACCAGCAGAATCTGCCGGGTCTGTCTGGCTAACAAATCATGTCAACGCAAGGTTTACAAACTTCTGGGAGTGTCCCAGGCAAGGGGTCTTTCGATTCTCAGTCAGGTCAGGCGTCCGAAACCGCAACCGCAGACTGTGCTGACCTGAATGTGTCGGGTCCGCATCGCGCTCGCCGTCCTCATAGCCGCCAGCTTGCGAATTCAGGCGCAGGATGCTTTGCGCAGCGCTTTGTCGCTGGACCCTGCGCTCGCCCCAAGGGAGAGCTCGCCCGTGGGATTGCAACCAAGCGAACCTCACCTCGGGCCCGTTCCATTCTCACTCGCGGCGTATATCGGAGTCACCTATGACGACAATTTTTTCGAGTCCGAAAGCAACCCGCAATCAGATATGATTTTGCGGGGTGGCCTAACCGTTAGTGTGAGGTGGCTCGCTACAGAGCGCTCGGAACTCCGGTTCAGCACCGACATCGGCTACCTCCACTACGTGACGCACAGCCAGGACAGCGGATTCCAGGTCTCGCCCAATTCCGCCCTGACTTATTCGGTTTCCTATGCCGATGCCACTGTGAGCTTCTACGATCAATTCAATTACTGGCGCGAGGTCACGACGGAAAGCGCGCTGGCGAACATTGCGATCCTCCCTCGGCTGGACAACACCATCGGCGCTAGGCTCTCGTGGGAGCCCGGTCGCTGGCTTGCTCAGGTCGGCTACGGCCACGAGAGTTTTCTCTCGGATAATGCCGCAAACAACTATCTGGATCGTTCGACGGAGAATTTGTTCAGCCGGTTTGGCTGGCGGCTCGCCGAAAAAAGCGAAACCGGGCTCGAAGCCAGCGGAAGTTTCACTTCCTACCGGGTTCACCTCCAGAGCGACAACCGCAGCCTCAGCATCGGACCGTATGCCGATTGGCAATTGAGGCCGGCCATCCACCTGGCACTTCGCGGCGGCCCGACCGTTTACTTCTTCGACCCGAACGGAACTGCTCGCGGCAGCGCCAACCTGAATTCGTATTACCTGGGGTTGGAATTAAGCCACCAGTTGACCGATTATCTTGCATATCAACTCAACCTGAGGCGCGACGTGCAGCTCGGACTCAACCAGGGCAGCGATTACATCGAGCAGTTGAGCATCGCTTCCTCGCTTTCGTGCGCTGTGACACGGCGAATCACCATCGGCGCCAGCCTCACGTATGAGAACGGGAGCCAGCCTCTGCCCGTGCTCGTCATTGGTCCTTATGTTTTCAAGGCGACCGAGCATTTCGACCGGCTTGGCGGAGGACCGCAGTTTTCCTGGCGCTTTACCGACAGGCTGAACGCCTCGGTCAGCTACTTCCATTGGCAAAGGGCATCCGACCTGCCCGGGCGAGGCTACGCTGAAAACACGGTTTCGCTGAGCCTGGGCTACACCTTCTAAGCCATGCGGTCCCTCATCCATACTCGGAATTCCCGGAATTGCCGGTTGGGCCCGTAGAAGGCTTCCCATTTCTTATGAACGTCGACGAAACGCTTCGATTAGCGAAAAAAGCGGGGTGGAGCCGGCTCGGCCGCGCGCTTGGTTTGTGCGTGCTCACAGGAGGGCTAGGGCTCCTTATTTGCGGTGCCGGGGGGTGCGGCACGACCTCGACACCGGCGTTTTCCGACGTGCTTGCGGTGTCCGTCGGTCCCGGTACTCCTAACTACGCCACCAACACGCTCCATGAAGGGGATATGGTGAGTGTCACATTCCAGTACTCAACGAATTTCAACGCCCTCCAGAAGATCACTTTGGACGGTTTGGTGAATCTGGAGTCGGTCGGCCAAATTCGAGCCGCTGGCAGAACCCCGCTCGACTTCCAAGCGGAACTGGCCAGAGCCTACGAACCGCTGGTTAAAGACGACGTCGTAACCGTCAAACTCGTCTCAGCGGTCGATGGGGTGTATGTCTCAGGCGCGGTTTTCCGGCCTGGCCGTATTCCGCTCGAGCGGCCTTTGACGGTGATGGAAGCCGTGATGGAAGCCGGCGGATTCGACCCGAACCGAGCCAGGCTCTCGGAGGTCATCGTGTTGCGAATCGAGCACGGCAAACAGCGGAGCTATCACGTCGATCTTAAGAGAGTGCTGCAGGGAAAGGAAGAGGCGCCATTTTACCTGCGTCGCTTCGATATCGTCCACGTGCCGGCCAAGACGTTCAATTTCTAGACTATGCCTGACCTTGGGAACAGAGTGACGACCTCAGGCGGCGAAGGCTGCAGCGCCGGCTGGTTTTGCGTCCGAACACACCCGAAACACGAGCACATCGCCGCGGCTCAACTAAGGCAGGATGCCGATATCGAGGTGTTCCTGCCGCGCATCCGCTATAAGAGGCCGACGCGGTATGGTTCTGCCTGGGTATCAGAGGCATTGTTCCCGAATTACCTGTTCGCCTGGTTTGACCTGGCGACCTGCTGGCGGCGCGTGCAGAGCGCGCGGGCCGTGCGGGGAATCGTCCATTTTGGAAACCGTTGGCCGACCATTCTCCAATCAACAATCCAAGACCTCCGGCACGCCATGGGCCCCGAGGAGATGCGCATCGTGACGTCGAGCCTGCGTCCGGGGGAGCCAGTCGAGCTCCGTGGAGGCGCCTTGGCGGGTCTGCAGGCCGTCGTCGACCGCGTCATGCCGAATAGGCAACGGGTAGCCGTCCTTATGGACTTTTTGGGCCGGCAAACCAGTGTGGAATTGCAGATAGATCAAGTTGTTGTGATTGAGGGTTTTCGCCAGCGGGCAATCATCGGCCATTGAAAAGCTTCGGCCACTGGCCTCCGGCCCGGGGCGCCCAATCCACGGTCTGGTCTCATTGATTTGGCAGCCCGAATTGTTGCAACGGACGCCAGGCGGTGTCGTAGCTGTCGCTGCTGGAGGCGTCGGCGACGTTGTTCCAGCGCCTCTCGGTCTCGCCCTCCACTCCCTCAACACGTCCTCGGAATATCGGGCCACTCAAAATCAGGCGCTACCTCGATTCGTCTGCCGGCTTCCAGCACACGATTCGGCCCTCTTGCCCAAACCAGATCGTCCAGCAGCAATTGAAAGACGACCCTCCCATGGAGGCGAGCCTGCGCCCAAATCCAAGTGTGGGGGTTCACGTGTGCTAGCGGCGTACCTTTCTCCCAGGTTAGACCTCCTCCTTGACCACGAACGAACAGGTTGAAATGGAGTCCTAGCTCGACATGGGCTTCAATGATGGTGGGCGGTTCGCACTTTCGGATCACCCGTCTCGACCGTTGCCCTGTCCCACAGCCGCGAGAGCCCTCAATGATTTGCGCATCTGAACGCCCAGAAATCACACCGTAAGCCTGGTGCCCGTTGGAAAAGGCCCGCTTCCCTTCTACCGCATCCGTCCACGGATCGGTTTGGTCAATGCCTTGCCCGCTTTTATGCTCGTGAACGAGGGGTTGCATAACGCCTTTTGAGCAATGCATTCTCCCACAGAGGACAAGCGTGCTCAACGTGCCTCAGGTTACAATCGCGTTACGTTCTTTTGGCAGGCAGCGCAATCCATCGGATTTTGCCTTCGGACTGCGGCTGGAGAGACCCGTTTCGTGCGGTATTGTAGGCAGGACCTTCACTCTCCGCCTGTCTTGCTGTTTTTGGGGGCGACCTCGCCGACCTTGGAATTACCAGCTCACGCGCAGTCAACTCCGACTATCGAAGCGTGACGGCCGAGTGCGGGTGTGCAATTTTGGGCCGTCGCGGTAGTGTCCAGTTCGTTAAAGGCGCTGGTGACTGGCCGGCCGTCAAACGAGTCGGGACGAGGGACACCCGGGAGCCAAAGCGCAGTCGCCGCGGTATCGTAAGTAGTCACCGGTGACAAGATCTCGTAATTCTGCTTCACGCCTTTGCCCCAAACCACCCATGGAATGTTCATATCGCCCGGCAGCTTGCTGCCGTGCGTCTTCTTATGTCCGCCGTGGTCGGCCGTGACAATGATCACGCTGTCCGGGAGGATCCCGGCTGTCTCGACCGCCTTGATCACTTTCTCCAGAACGGCGCCCACGTCCGCGAAGGCTGCCCGCTGTTGCGGTGAGCCCCAACCGTAACGATGGCCCGTGTCATCCGTTCTCGAGCTGGCCAGCCGAAGTCATTCCAAGCCAGCGGACCGTCCTATCGATCCCGATGTCGCTAACTCCCGTGCCACAGACCGCAGGCTCAGCGGCGTGCCGCGCCCATCGATAACTGCAAACCACGTCCTCAAGAACCAATTAAGGGGTGACTGATTTGGGGGCGAGGAGTGCCCTTCAGGCAGTGGAAATGGTGCACAATTACTGCTGAAATGACGAACAGGAGCAGGTAATAGATGCTGAACGCTGTCTCGTTCCACGAAGAGTGCGGACCGGTCACCAGTTGTGCGATAACGTTCTGCACAATCAGAACCACCCACATAAGCTTGTAAGCGTTGGAAAAAATGTCCCCATCGAAATCTGCCGGGACCGGGCGCCGCCGGCTCCAAATCACGAGCGCAACGAGGCAAACCAACATCAGCGGCCCGATTACGCGCCACAACACCTCGTTCCAGTACACCTCATTGCCAAGGTAAATGTTGGCCCAGCCCTTCAGGCCGTTTTTGATCGATAACCCCAGTCCGAGCAGCAGGCCCAGATACGCCCCAAAACGCTCCAGGTTCGGTCTTCGGTGCAAAGCCACGACCGGGCTCTCTGCACTCGCACGGCGGTTTACCAGGTAATAAGCCACCCCGTAGGCGATCCCGATGCTGATTCCCCCACAAGATTCCCAGCAGCGCCACCAATTGAAATTTGCATTCGGCCATAACCCGGAAGCCCAGCGCCAGTTCTGGCAAAGCGCCCACCCCAAGCCGTTCAGCAGACCGACCGTTGAAATCAGCGTCACGTTTTGCCAATGCCTCCGAGCGGCTTCGAAGCCTAATAATCCAAGATATAACCCCAGGTGCGTGATCGCGGCCCGGTTGTCATGGATCAGCCTTCGCAAGTTGGGGTTGGCCTGCAGGTCCGCGTACTGCGACTGCATGCTGCTGTAGAGCGGCAGGAACACTTGCGGGAAGCTGTCGAACATCAGTTTTGCCAGCCAGGCCGCGACCACTCCGCAGCCAAGACGCAGACACCACTGCCGTGCTGTGGTCGGCCGATGATCTGCGCACCATGCCAGCAGGCACACGCCCAGCCCGGCCCAAGGCACGCCGGCAATGAAAAGCCACAAAAACCCATACCACCTCGGTATCGAGACAAACCTCCCCGCCAGCGTATTTGTCTGCAAGTGCCCTTCAAAGAAGCTGGGCCACTGCATCCAACCCCTGTTTCCGGCAATGCCAATGCCGACTGTCAGCGCGAGTATGATCCAGCCCGAGCTGTACGGACGCGCCTGGGCTTTGCCCGGCTCCCGGGCGATAAACCACCACGCGGTGCCCCACGTTACTCCGGCGAAAATGCATCCATTCATCGCACCGAAACCCGAACAGCCTCGTACCGCCCAGGTCATCCCGCCCAACACAGCAAAGAGCAGAGTGGGCAAAATGAGGTCATCGGTCAGATCACCCTGGGACTTAGTGCGCATGCCGGACTATGCTCATAGCGCCAGCGCAGGATCAAACAACTTTGCACCCTTACCCGTCCGCGTTGCGGAGTTCAGCATTGTGAATAGCAGCCTTCAACCGCGGACCGCAACCACCCGGGTGCCGGTGGCGGCCGCAATGAATCCCCGGGGCTGCGTTATAAGCCTTTGCCCGAGGTCCGGTTCCTTCTTCGTTTTCCAAATCCGGGCCCACCCCTGATCCTCCAGCCCTCTAAATTGCAGCTTTGACCGCAGCCGGCCGCCCCCTCGGGACGGCTCGATTCCCGGTCAACCTTAAAGCCCCTTCCCCGCTCCGGGAAGGGGCTTTTTGCTTGTACAAATCCGCACGGAGCAAAACACCCACGTCTGAGTCCAAAAGCTGGAGAAATGTTGGTTGAGGAGATAGCCCCGCGCATTCGTCGCTCCGTCGCCAATTCAGTACCCCAGGTCGGCGCCGACGACGTTGGTGAATTGGAGGCGGAGGGCATCGCCCTCGCCGCCGCTCTGTTGGCCAGCGCGGAGGCCCGGGGCAAGAAAGTCAGCGCCGGCAACGTCAATTATTACGCCACGAGGCTTCTGCGGCAGGGCAGGCGCAGCACCGGCCATAGCAACACCGACGTCATGTCCCCGGGCACACAGATAGCGGCACGCTCTCGAGTGGTGTCGCTGAACCGGTCGCTGGCGACGCAGACAGCGAGGACTTGTGCTTACACGACGTCCTGGCAGCACGCAGCGCAGATCCCGCCGCGGAGGCAGCGAAGCGGTTGGATTGGAAACCATTGGTTGATGCACTTGATGCTCCCGCCCGGGAAGTCCTCCTGTGCCCGGTCGAAGGCGAGGAGTTACCAACCCTGGTGCCGAAGTTAAAGCGCAGCCGGTCGAGCCTGCAAACCGACAAAATGCGTCTGGCACAGCTGGCGATCGAGCATTTGGGCGCGGACATTGTGACCGAGGTGCAGCGGTTGCCCCAATGGTGGGACAGCATTGTCGCGGGCATGGAGAAGATGGCATGCCCTTTTGAGCTGCAGCCGGCGTAGAAACCAAAGGAAGCCTGCCACGTGGCTGGCTTTCCTTTTAGCTATCGGCTGTCAACCCAGCTTGATGGCATCGTTGCGTTCGTAACACGGTGCTGGCAGAATCCGGCCAGCATGCCAGAAGAACAGCACCTGGTGCGCAATCTCCTGGAGTTGATTCAACACTGAGAGCCAGCAGCATCCTCATCGTCCTGCGAAGCTCCGCCAGGTTCAAAATGAATTATTCCCCCCGGATCGCCACGCACGTTCCTGCTCCGATACCAGTCTGAGCACGCCTCATTCAGTGTCCGTGTGCCGAGCGTTCGAACCTAGTGGGCGAAAACAACTCCCCGGGCATCGTATGCAAAAAACAACCCCCACTGCTGCGGACTCCCATGCAGCACCGAGGGGTGAGTTCCCAATGGCACTTCTCCGATGTGATCTGGTGGAACAAACCGCCAGCGTGAGGTTTGCTCCCACTCATAGACAAGGGTCTGTGTGTCCTGCGATTCGAGCAGGGGCGGTCCCAGAGAGGCGATGACCTCGTCGCGAGTCGTACCGCGCAGGTCGAGAAACGCGAGTTCATCTGCGCAGTACCTATGCCCAGCCGTAACTTTGCTCCCTAGGGGAATGACGCATCTGCTGATGCTAAGCATACCGAGAAAAGCTAACCCAACTCGGCCCGCCATCGCTCGGGTCACGAGAGTCGTGAGCGCCGAAGTGGTCGTGTTCCGTGAGTTTCCCATTCAATCGCCGAAGATCACAATCAGACCCCGCAAGCACAACAGGACAATCAGCCCCACCAGCGCATAAATTGAGGCTTGGCAGATGAGGATGTCGGGCACTATCGAGGTATCGCAGTTGAGCTTCCTGGCCATCCTGCGGCGCGATTTACCTTGCGGTGCAAGCCGACTCGCGATGCCCAATAGGAGGTCGTAAACCAGGGTGGGATGGGCCAAGGCAACAATAGGCCTTCCCCATCGGACAGCTGTCTGGAGCGGACTTTCCGGTTGCTTACCCATGCTTCAAACGCAGCATCAGCCATGCCGTCGTCGAACTGCCCACCGCCCCGGCTGCACGGCGCAGCCCACGACGGCCATCTTCTCGCCGCCACAAAGAACGGGAGAGGCTTGCGGCCCAGGGCGCGGAGGATACCGAGGACAAGTTCCGGCGCTTCCTTTATGGAGCAGCTCGATCAAGGGACAGATGAGCCTGAACGAGTCGACCGTTCGCGCACGAAGCCGATGTCGCCGCGGAGACCATAAAACTGGTCGGCAAACGAGGCGGGCACTTTCATGTTGTTCACCGCCTGCTCGATTTCGCTCAAACGGACGAGTAATTGCTCGCGCTGTTGCTGAGTCAAGGGCCCCAGCAACTCCCTTTCGACGGCAAGCAAAGCGCGGTACCGTCGATAGAGGCGCAACTTGACCCGCCACCCTAGGAGGATGGGAATGGCGCGCATGCCGGGGATTAGCACGACCAGCAACGGCACGAACACAACCAAAACACGGTTGACGATGCTGGCTAGCGAAAAAGGCAACAAACGATAGAAAAAGCTTTTGCCGGACTTGTAATAGCGGCTGGCTTCCGTGCTAATCGGATAATCATGTTCGAGTGGGGCAGGGAACTCGCCCTTGCGCTTCAGTAAACTAGCGCCCCCATGCACCTCCTGCGCCGCTTCGATCAACAAATCGCATAACGCAGGGTGTAACTTGGGCCGGACGAGGAGTTCCACCGTGGGGCCCAGAATATAGACATCGTGTGGCGGAATATCCTTGCCGAAATCGAGGGAGCCCTTCGGCAGTTCGAGCTTGTTAAGATAACTGATGCGGCGGGTATAGCCGTCGGCCTGTGTGAAGTTCAAAAGCTGGACGCCTGGCGTGAGCAGGAGACGGCGCATTAGCTGCGGTGAAGCGGAATCACCCATCAGGAATACGGCATCAACCGTGCCGTCCAGGAGTGCCTTGGCGGGATCGAGGGCCTCCAGATCGCTGAACACGTTCGTGCCGCTGGATTCGATCCCATTGAGTGCAAGCAGCACCGATGCGAGGGCTCGTGTTCCACTGCCCACCGGCCCAATGTCCAACCGCTTGCCTTTGAATTCGGAAAGCAACGCCACCGAATTCGAACCCCTATAAAAGACCAGCAGCGGCTGGTAGGAAATGCTCCCAAGCGAAACGAGTTTGATCCGCGCGGGGCCGTTCGTCATACCGCCTTGAACGAATCCGACGTCAACTTTGACGGACGGGTCGTTGAGCCGCTCCAGGTTTTGGAGGGAACCTTCAGACGGAAGAATTTTCAGAGTGACACCTTTGCGCGCAAGGAACTCGCGGTAATTTTCTGCATTTGTCTCGAAGCTGCTACCGGGCGCGCCGCTGGTAAGAATAATCGTATGGGGCGGAGCGGAATAGAAGAACCAGAAAAAGGCAACGATGAGGAGCATGCTGACCAGGGACACGACGGTGAGCGCGAGCGCCCGGCTTAAACCGAAGGTTTCCATGATCGGCTGCGCCAACCGGTTTAAAAGATTCGGGCGAGATGTTACCATGCGTTGATCCTTCAAAGTTTACTTTTGGCTACCCCGCATCCAAGCACAAGGATTTTATCTTGCAACCGCCAAAGCGTCTATTGCGCTTTCGACGTGGTGATCTGGGCGACTTTTCGATTGAATTCTTTGTGGCGCGGAGTGTTGAACAGGAGCTTCAACAATTCCGGCGAGTGAATGCGGAAATCCGCTCGGTACTTGCCACGGCTAAGCTGCAACGCTGTTTCATAAAACGACTCATTTCGAACGCGTGCGGGCGCAGGACTACGGCGTTGCCAGGCACGCACGGAGTCCGGCACAATCGCGCGGATGAGTTTCACCGAACTAACGGATGCATTCTTCATGAAGGCCGCCGGTTGGGAGGCGGTCAAGAACGCCCGCTCTTTACTGGCGGGCGGCAAGGTCATGTCCTCGAACTGGACGCCGCCTTTGCTCAAGGGCGTCGTGCAGGAAGGCACGTCGTCGTATCGGGCGGGCCTTGTCATCAAGGGCCCGGTGGACATAGACAACCTCTGCACCTGCCGCGCCTCCCGTGAGGCGGGCATCATCTGCGCGCACTCGGTCGCCGTGGGGCTTCACCATTTGGTGAGCACGAAGGTGTCGCCACGGAACAGCGACACCGCCACGCCACTACCCGGGCGACTGGGCCTAAGACCAGTCGCCCACGAGCTGGAGCCGCAACCTGGACCAAAGCTCAAACGCGCCGCCAACGGTGAGCGCCTGGAAATCTCCGTCATTCTGCCGCCAACCTTTGCGACGGGCGTCGAACGCGGGAAGGTGATGGTCACCTTCGAGGGCAAGTGGAGCCGGAGGCGCGTGCCACTCAGCGTGCTGGCAATGAACCAGGCGTTTGCGTTGTCGCCGGAAGACACGCGCCTGCTGGACAAGGCCGAGGAACTCGCTGGGAACGAAACGCCCGGCGGCTTGATGCTCAATCTCGGCGAATTGACCCAACTGCTCGACGCGCTGGCCGGTCACCCGCGCGTGGCGCTGGGGCGCAATCCACCGATCGAGGTGCGCGCGACCGCGTGGCGCGTGCCGGTGGAAGCTACGCTTGAAACCTCCGGGGAAATTCGCCTGAACCTGCCCGCGAACCTCCAGCCGCCGACGCTGATTGCGGGGGAGTCGCTGTGGGCTTTTCGGGGAGATTCGCTTGAGCCAGTCGGTCTGCCGGTGCCATGGCGGGAATTGTTTCGCGGGCCGATGAAATTGCCGCGGTCGCGCGTGCCGTTGTTCCTGAGCCAGGAACTGGTCGTGCTGGAGGCCGAGAGCGAAGTGGATGCGAATTTTGGCATTGATGAGTTCACGTTGGAGCCGCAGTCTCCGCGCTTCATCCTCGCGCTCAACGGCGGCCTGGTCCAGTTGCAAGCGCAGCTCCAGTGCGCTTACGGCCAGCGTATCATGACGCTGGGCGTGACGGCGAAAGACGAGTCACTCTGGCTGCCGGACCCGAAGTGCACCACGCGTTACTCAACGCGCGATTTCGGGGCGGAGGTCGCGGCGGCGGAGCGGATGCGCCGTGCGGGCTTCACGGGTCCGGACTCGCAGGGGCGCTGGAATTTGCACGGTGAGAGCGCGGTGGTGCGTTTCTTCGCACGCGACTACCCCCGCTGGCAGAAGGAATGGGAGGTCTCGCTGGCCGAACGCCTCCAGCAGAGCACGACAAAGACTTTTGAACGGCTCGAACCGCGCTTTGAAATCCGGCCCTCCGGGGAGCGGTGGTTTGATGTCGAGATGTCGCTGGCGTCGGCGGATGGCGAGAAATTTTCGCCGGCGGACATTCAGCGCCTCATTCTGTCCGGCAACAGCACGACGCGGCTGAAGAACGGCCGGATCGCGCTGATTGACACGGGCGCGCTGGAGGAATTCACCGAGGTGCTGCGCGACTGCGCGCCGCAGCAACACGCCAAGGGCTACCGCTTCAGCGATGTGCAGGCGGGCTTTCTCGACGCGACGTTGCGCCAGCAGCCCGGCTGGCAGGTGCAGGCGGCAGCCGGCTGGCGCGAACGCGCGGCACAACAAAGCGGCCAGGCGAAACTCACGTGCCCGCCGCTGGGTCCGCTCGAAGAGGTGCTGCGTCCCTACCAACGGCAGGGCGTGGCGTGGTTGCAGTTCCTCCGCGATAATAAGTTCGGGGGCATCCTGGCGGACGAAATGGGCCTGGGCAAAACCCTCCAGACGCTGGCGTTCATCCACTCCTGCCACACGAACCGCAAGCTCTCCGGCCCGGTGCTCATCGTCTGCCCAACCTCGCTGGTCTTCAACTGGCTGGCGGAAGCGAAGAAGTTCACGCCCGGGCTGAAGGCCATGGCGCTGCACGGCACGGGCCGTCACGAACACTTTGAGGACATTGCCGGGAGCGACCTGATCGTCACCAGTTACGCGCTTATCCGGCGCGACGCGGAGCGGTATCGCGAGTTGGAGTTCGACACGCTCGTGCTCGACGAGGCCCAGCACATTAAGAATCGTCAGACCCAGAACGCGCAGGCGGTGAAAGCCATCCAGACCGGCCACCGGCTTGTGCTCACGGGCACGCCGATGGAAAACTCGGTGCTCGATCTCTGGAGCATTATTGACTTCCTGATGCCCGGCTACCTTGGTTCGGCGGCGGACTTTCGCGAGCGTTACGAGCAACCCATCACGCGCGACAAGGACGAGGCCGTCCAGGCGCGGCTGGGCCGGCGGCTGCGGCCTTTCATCCTGCGCCGGCTCAAGACCGAGGTGGCCAAGGATTTGCCCGCGAAGCTCGAACAAGTGTCCTTCTGCGAACTCACCGAAGACCAGGCGGAGATTTACCGGCAGGTGCTCGCCGTCAGCCGCAAGGAAGTCATGGAGGCCGTTGGCGCGCAAGGCGTGGCGAAAAGCAAGATGATCGTGCTCAACGCGCTGCTGCGCCTGCGCCAGATTTGCTGCGACCTGCGGCTGCTCAAGCTGGACAACGCCGAGTTCACCGACGACAACTCAGGCAAGCTGGCAATGTTTGGCGAGTTGCTGGAGGAGGCGATGGACGGCGGTCACCGCGTGCTGGTCTTCAGCCAGTTTACGACGATGCTCGCACTCCTTAAGGACAAGCTCGCGGCGGAGAACATCGAGTTCTGCTACCTCGATGGCTCGACGACGAATCGCGGCGCCGTCGTGGAGAAATTCCAGGGCAATGCGCAGATTTCCGTCTTTCTCATCAGCCTCAAGGCCGGCGGGGTGGGCCTGACGCTCACCGGCGCCGACACGGTGGTCCACTTTGACCCGTGGTGGAATCCGGCGGTCGAGGACCAGGCCACCGATCGCGCCCACCGCATCGGCCAGACCCGCGTGGTGACCAGCTACAAGCTCATCGCGCGCGGCACGGTGGAGGAGAAGATTCTGGCGCTCCAGCAAAAGAAGCGTGCCATCATCAAGGCCACTCTCGGGGGCGAGGAGACGCTGGCGGATAACCTGACGTGGGAGGAAATCCAGGGTCTGTTTGAGTGACGTTAGCGTCGGTGCTAACCATAACGCCTCGCATTTATCTGTGGAACGCCAAGGAATTTACACGGATTTAGCCCGCGCGGTGGAGCATATTGGGGCTCAGAAAAGGCTCCTCGTCCGGGAAAGGCTTAAAGGGCTGGCAAAAACCAATGCCATAAAGCGGCCCATAAGGAATGCAACTCAATCCCTTGATCGCCCGAATTCAGGGCTCCATCTCAAATAGTTCAGCTTCGCGTTTTCGAAGCGCCTGGAGAAATAGATCGGGTATCGATCCTGACGGAAGCAACTTGTACTTTGGAAACTTCTGCGACAGTCGACGGCTGAACTGTGTTTTGATCTCATGGAGCATCTCTCCGGGCGAAGCGAGATTTGCACCATTGGTGGAACACAGGGTTCGACCTCGCTTAATTTAGAAACCAATTGACGCCCTGATTCTGCCAAATTCGGAGAAGCCGTTGCGCAAGTGGCGATTTAGAAATGGCTCGTGACACCTGCCGGGCCGCCGGATTGCAAAGCGATGTCGCTGTTGGACGTGGATTATTTTCGCTTCAAAACCAGCGACGGTGGCGAGCTGTATCTCGCGGAGTTCGGCCTGCCGTTTCGGGAACATTTGAACCCAGAACACTAGCACGCCCGGGAGTGGTTCGAAGCTAAACGTGAGCGCCTCGAAGGCACCAGTACCGGGTATAAAGTGCCGTCGCGCATGGTGAATGGCACGACGCTAAGCCTGGTCGTCAAGCGGGCCCGCGTCGGCGAAGTCGTGCCGCTGGACACGCTGACGGCAAACTAATTCATCCACGCGGAGTTCAACAGCCCATTCGAGGAATTTTCTCTGCTGATGGACTTGCGCGAAGTCGATTCAGGACGCTCCGGCCTTCGCATCCGGACCCAACGGCCCTTACCGCTCCCCGCCTCTCTTCAATGGATCCCAGTATCTCGAGTTCACCAATCCCTGAGGACTGCCGCTCCCAGGATCCACCGGGGGGTTAATCGCCCCATCCTTCCTCGCTTCCGCATGACCATCCGTGAACAGCGCGACGCCGAGATTGTGGTGCCGCACCTGGTCCACGCCTTCGAAGCCTTTGCTGATGCTCAATCTTTCGTTCATACAGGCATTCGGCCACCAGCAGCTCGAACTCCAGTAACCGTCGGCTTTGGGCGTGCCGTCGCCGATGAGAAAGTTGTCCACCGGGCTTTTGACAGCGGTCCGCTTGAACCAAGGACGTGTGTCGAACACGATTCCACCTACGGTCACCGTACCAGACGTATATGGCCAGAAGCAGTTGAAGTAACTGTTGATACCGTAACCTACTTTGTGGCAGTCGAAAGCCCAGTCCCAGCGAACGCCATTGTCCAGTTGTTGGCCCTTGATGGCAGGGCAGTGGAAGAGGTTGGACTGGTTGCGCGCATAACCGATGATGGCTGTGCCCCACCAATTCGTCAGGGCGGTTGTTGCGTTGTCCGTTTCGTTCTGGTTTCGGTGCGCGGGGAATATGTCCCGGTTCTCGTCGGTGTAAAACTGCACGAACAATCCAATCTGACGCAGATTGCTTAGGCAGGAAATACGGTTGGCTTTGTCCTTCGCTCGCGCCAGCGCCGGGAGCAACATCGCCGCGAGAATCGCAATGATCGCGATCACGACCAGCAATTCGATCAACGTAAAGGCGATCAGCTCTCCCGGCGACCTGGCCGACAGCCTTTCGCATCGCGGTTCCCGGGTTCCCATATGAGCGCCATCTCACTGCTGCCGATTGTCGCGGCCCTTGATACTTCAACTTCATTATCGGCCGTGCAGTGCTTCTGTCAACCCGGCGTTCGGCGCCCAGGACACACGGGCTTACCGACTGTCGCAAGGCGCTTCAATTTCTTTTTTCGGTCGCGGGGTCCGCCGTTGAAGAGCGAGTGGCCATCCATGCCGATTCTTTCCTATGCCCTTTGGGCCGGCAAACGCCTTCCGACTGAAGAGGAGTGGCAGTACGCTGCCGAGGGAGCGGACGGCCGGAACTATCCCTGGGGTGAGACGATGGAACCCGGAGACTGCAACGGGGCTGAGACGGGCGCCACTACGGCCGTGAAACGGTTTCCTCGCGGTCGATCCCCTTTCGGCTGCTATGACATGTGCGGGAATGTTTGGCAGTGGGCTGAAAGCGAGCGGAGCGACGGGCGGACGCGGTTCTGCATCATTCGTGGCGGCGCCTGGTTCGCGGCTAAGGATTCAGGCTGGTATATGGATGCCGGCCCGCGCCCGTCGAACTTCGCAACCAAGTTGCTGCGGAGTTGGCCGGGATTGGGTCGGTGCAGCAGGATCGGATTCCGCTGTGTGGTCGATCTGGCCGAATGATTTCGCCGGAGGCCGCGCTAATCGACCTTTGGGTCCGGGATCAACTCAACCGCCTGGATCATTGCCTCATGGCCTGAAGTGGACTTGAACCGCAATTCAATCGAGCCATTCTGCGGTCGGATGCCTGGGAACTCTCGGACGTAGGCTTTGAAGGTGCCGACTTCGTTGCGCACGTTCAGGTCCTGGACCACCGTTATTCCGTTGATGGCCACGGTGGTCGGACGCGACACCGGCTCCCATTTGCCTTCTCGTTCCACCCACGGGGTTTCCGGTGTGTCCGCCCAATGCAGCCGCACTAGGTACTTGCCAGGAGCGACGGTGAGGTTCACCCAAAACTCGGGGGCGTGGACTCCATAGCGGTAGAGCTCCGGATCGGCGGTGCCGCCGATGTACATGCTGCGCCTGGCGAGCCACCAGCACCGAGCGACAGTATCGACCCCGAATCCGAGGCGTGTCACGAATTCCGTTCCGGGGTGCCAGGCGTTACCGTGTGAATCCACATAGTCGTGCCGGCCGGTGTAACCAAAGAGCAACCGTTGGGGCTCCTTCGGCCCACCGCCTGAACCGAACCCAGCATCACCAGTCGCCGCTGAATATTGGGCGGAATCCACGCGGACCAAGGTCCCGGAAGCCAGTGGATTTTTTTCGCCGCGCACGACGATCTTGAGTTCGTGGTCGCCGTTAGTCAGGCCCTTTTTCAGGAATATCGGTTGTCGATGCCGAACCGAAGGATTCCAACATTCAACGATGGTGGGTTCTTTCGCGCCATCCACGAAGGCATCGGCCCAACCGCCGTCCGGGCCGACCATACCCATGAGTCGGACCTGGTTGCCGTTAAACTTGAAGGTCATCGCGGCGCCCGCTTCGCCCGCAGCCTTGAACCCGCCGCCCAGATCTGCGCGGTCTTTCACCGCAGTCCAGGCGCCGGCAGAGGAGAAGGCGGGGTCGTCGGCGACCTGCTGCGGGTCCGGACCTTCGACTACGAGCCGCTTTGCGCCGGCGTGCCTGATGATGACGATGCAGTCTCCGTTCGGGAGCGGCTCGACCGAGTAGCTGTTGGCGTTCGACGCGGTGCTTTCCTTCAAACGCCGTCCATCCGCTTGAATCAGTGTCGGCTGAAAGGCCAGGCGCAGGACGTCCTGCGCATCCATTGGCGCATCAAAGGTTTCGTAGGTGAGCCGGCCCTTCTCGTAGAGAACGTCCTTGACAACGGAAGTGGAGCGTACGATGTGGTTTTCACGGTTCGGGCCGAACTGGTGCGGCAGCCAGGCGATCGCTTCGAGGACCTGACATAGCGGCCAGGGATGCGCCAGGTTTGACCATTCACCGGTGGCCACCTGGTCGCCCAGGAGCCCGTCTTTGACCACGCCGTTGGGGAGGCTGTCGTAGGTGGCCATCAGCATCATGCGCCGGCCGATTTCGCGGGCCCATTCGCTATTGGCCAGAACACCATAACGAATCAGAGTCGGGCCGGCAGTGTACTGGTTGTAGGAAAGGGAGGTTCCGCAACAGACGGACGATTCGGGAAAGGCCCAGGCGCCGCTGTAAACGTCGCCGCGCGAGGCCGGGTCGGCGCCGTTGCGGTTCCAGGTGAGCGAGAGCATGTTCCTGAGGTCGGCGCGCCAGTTGGGGTAGGCTCCCGGGTATTTCATGAAATGGTCCGCGCACATGGAGACCATCCCGCACATCATCGGGTTGTCCCAGTCCCAGTAGGTGCGGGCCCAGGTGTCGTTCACAAACCACGCGGGAAACATCTTCTCGTTTAGAAAGCGCCTGCCGGCATCCCTGGCTTTCACGAGCGCTCCGTCTTTGCCGCTGTAGCCCATGCGGATCAATTCATCCAGGAAATCGGCGATCAATGAAGTGGTGCCGGTCAGAACATCCGACCAGCCCACCACAGACGGATCGACGTAACGGTTCCAGGGCGAAAGCTCAGGGTCCCGGAATTGGCATTTCGCCGCGAACACATCCCCCCAATGTTCGGCCATTTGGAGATAGCGAGGGTTTCCCGTGAGTTTATGGGCCCGGAGCACCTCAACGCCCGTGATGGCACACAGGTCGAGTTGGCTGCGTCCCGAGGGATCGCACTTGCCGTAGGCTTTCCCGCGAGTTGGAGTGCTAATCGGAAACAAGGGCCAATCCGCCTTTTCATCGGTCAGGCCGAAGTCGAGAATGTAATCAACCGCGAGCGGGATGTAGATGAAGGCGATAGGGTCGCCGCTGTACTGGTAATACGCCGTTAACCCTTTCACGATGCTCCACGCGCGCGCGCACAGGTCACCGCACATCCAATCGGTGGTTGGAGGAATCAGAATCGTTCCATCGGGTTTGATGCTCCAGTGCGAGTTATAAACAAAATCCGGAGCGGCCATTACAGCCTTCGGTCTATCCACCCAGGGATAGCGTTTGTACACGTTGATCGCGATGGTGAGGCGCTCGTCCAACTGTCCGTTCAAGCCTTGGTACCATGGGGCGATCACGCCATAGGCGTCCTGCCCGGTGGGGTGGGCGTAGTAGGCGGGCAGATTGGTGGCTGCCGGGGCGTTGGTCGAAGATCCACCGCCTGCGAGCAAGAGCGCGACGAAGAAAACCAGGCGCAAGGGCGTTGCCCAGCACCGACGCCTGTTCCCAACGGCCCGCCTGGCCAGCGATTGACGGAGCAACGTCATCGTCCTGTCCGGGCCTGTGGCAAACGGGGTGTCACGAGAGAGCGTGACGGTTCACTGGATTACCAGGCGGAAGAACCGCGGCGTGGGGCTGGCGGGCAGGCTTACGGTGAGCACCGGCCCCTGCTGGACCGCACGCGTGGTGACGGTGCTCCATTGCGGAGCCGACAGGCTCGGACTCGACTCGAGCTGGAAGCCGGGCAGCATGGCGGTCCAACTCAGCACCGCGTTGCCATTGCTGACGCTGACCAACAGCGGAGGCCGCGTAACGAAACCGCTGAAATTGCCGGACATGATCGTTCGGACATCGGTTTCGGACAGAGCGGTGTTAAAGACGGCGACGTCGTCCAGCACGCCGTTCCAAGTTCGATCGGCAGTCGCTCCGAGCTCCGAGCCGAGACGGACCGCGCCGACATAGCCGACATAACCCAGGGCGGCGGTTACCGCGTTGGTGGCGGCGCCGCCCTGTGGGCCCTGGTTTCCGTCGCGATAGATGACCAGATTGGTGCCATTATAGACGACCGCCCAATGCACCCATTGATCCAACAACGGTGATACCACGGAGCCTATACCCCAAGCGAAACGCCACGAAGTGCTGGTCCGGTCCCACGTGTAAAGCTGTTCGTCCCCGGCCGCGCCCGATTCGAACTGGAACGCGGTGCCATCGTCCAGCACCAGAATTCGGCCATAAGTGTCAACAAACACGCCGGTGCCGCCCGAATCTTCGTAAGCCCAGGCGGTGACGCTCCAGTGGTTCGTAGCGGTCAGGCCAATCTGGAGGGAGCTGCTGCCTGGTATGTTGACGAAGGCGTGGTTCACTCCGTCGTTGGTAAAGCGCAGCGCACCGCCAAATCCGGCTTGGCCGGTTACCCAGCCAGGGACATTCCCATTCTCTCCGGCAAGGGTTCCGTTATTGTTGAAACCTGAGGAGTCGGTGAGATTGGTTCCCGTGCCCTCGTTAAAACGCCACAGCCCCACCAGGAGCACTTTGTTGGTATTCACGATCAGGACTGCGCCTTGGCTATGGTCCACCGCCACCGAGTTGCTGACCGTAACCGAGTATGTTCCTGATTGGCTTGCCTGAGCATTGGTCAGCGCCAAGGTGGCGTTCGTTGCTTTGGCCAGCGCCGTGGTGCCGTCGAAGTACCACTGGTAGGTTACCGGCGCCAGGCCTTGGGCCACCACGTTAAAACTAACGTTGCCGCCTTGCTGGACGGTCTGGCTCTGTGGTTGGGTGATGATGCGGGCCGGGCCGCCCAGGTACGCCGAGAAGTCGCCGGTCATAACTGTCCGGACCTCTGCCTCGCTGAGAGCGCCGGCGAATACGGCGACATCGTCAAGCATGCCGTTCCAGGTACGATCTGCAGTATTCACTCCGAGCTCCGAACCGATCCGGACCGCGCCGGCGTAGCCGGCATACGCCAGGGCGGCAGTCACCGGATTAGCCGCTACGCCTCCTTGAGCACCTTGGTTTCCGTTGCGGTAGAGAGTTAGGTTAGTCCCATCATAGACCACGGCCCAATGCACCCACTGGTCCAACAGCGGCGACACCACCGTGCCCAGTCCCCAGAAGAAATGCCAGGCACCGGACGTCCGATCCCAGGTGTACATCTCTTCATCTCCTGTCGCGCCCGATTCGAACTGGAACGCGGTGCCGTTGTCTAACACCAGTATTCGGCCATAAGTGTCAACAAAAGTGCCGGTTCCGTTGGAATTCTCATGGGCCCAGGCGGTGATGGTCCAGGCATTCGAGGCAGTCAGGCCAATCCTGAGTGAACTGCTGGGCGGGATATCGACGTAGGCGTGGTTCAGTCCATCGTTGGTGAAGCGGAGCGCACCGCCAAAACCGGCCTGTCCGGTGACCCAGGCGGGGACGTTCCCATTCTCTCCCGTAAGGGTGCCGTTGTTGTTGAATCCGGAGGAGTCGGCGATATTGGTTCCGGTTCCCTCGTTGAAGCGCCACAACCCCACAACCGGCGTGGCAGCGGCAACCAATCCTTCGCCCGCGACCATTGCCCAGCAGACCGCGGCGGTGATTAACGTCTGGGCGGAACATAAACGGGATCCTGTTTGAGATTTCATAAGCAAGATTCGTGTGGGGTATTTGCGGTACTACGTTTATCTGGTGACCAAGATGCTGTAAATCACAAAAACTTCCCGCACGCTGAGCTTTTCAACGGCCGGCGCGGTGCGCCGCGATGCGAACGATATGACGCTTCGGCGCAGCCTTACCGCAAAGCGGAGGTTCGGTCTTTCAACCAACCCCAATCCCTCAGGTTATTCGGGTCGCCCGAGTTCACGGGCACGTTGAGTTGGCCATTAATCGGCCCTTGCCTGAGCTGCGAGCCTTGCCACTTGCGGATCTCGGAATGCCCATCTGCAAACGCCAGGCCGCAAGCGCCATTGTGGTAGTTGGCAAGGAAATCGACAAAGTATGCCTGCCCGCAGCAAACGGCTACTACGGGATCGTTGATGGAATCCGGATGCTCATCCGCCAGCACCCAGAGCATCGCGGGGCCAGGCGCCAGGATGGTGGACAGCTTGGCATAACACTGCCACCTCTTCTGCGCGGAGTCGTAGGCAGAGCTCGCCAGGAAGCCGCCTCCAACTGGGTCGATGCCCCGCCGACTCGTGGGTGTTGGCAGTGTTGGATTCCAGCATGTGCCGACAGCCGAATTCATGGACATGCTGCGCCATCTCGGCGCGTTGCGCATGGTGCTTCGGTCCGCCGGGCACCTGTAAACCGGAATGCTTCTGACAGAAGGCGACAGCACCGACCCGGGAATGAGCGCTAGAGCCGAGTTTGTCGGATCGGTCCCGATGTCCATGCTGCCGCAGACCCAGCTTTTCATGGGGGGATTGGCATTCGCGTCAAAGGTTGACTCAAAGGGGTAGTCATTCGGAGCCAGAAAGTCGATGTTGTCATCGGCGTACATTCGCCAACCCACCATAATCTGATGAGTATTGTTCATGCACCCAATGCCCTGAGCTTTGGTTTTTGCTTTGCTCAGGGCCGAGAGGAGCATTGCCGCCAGGATCGCGATGATCGCGATGACCACCAGGAGTTCTATCAATGTAAACCCCACAACCACCTTTCCGCTTCCCCAGCCCGGTCTGACGTTGCCAGCGACCTTCGCCGGTGCGCCGACAAAGTGACGACGCCGTGAGAGTTGTTGATCGGGTCGAAGGCAAACCGCGAATCGCGGCTGCTTCTTTCCTTGACTCCGAAATCCTGCCGCCGCCGCGGTTGCTGCTGCCTGAAGTTGCAGGTCGAGCATGGCTAAGCACTATAACTCCAAGCAGGGAGCTCACACGTCGTCAAAAGACATTACAGTCTTTTCCACGGCGCACGACGAAGGGGGACTCGGTAGGTCCGCCAAATGTTCCCCGCTGTGGGTGAGTGAACACCACGTTGCGGTTGGCCGAGTGGGTCAAATCGGTGCTCGTTACAGCGCCAACGATGTGATGGCCGCCTTCGGGGATCGAGGCCGCGGTGTAATAGAGAATCCACTCCTGGCCGTCGGGCAGGACGTTCGGGTCGCGCGCGTCGAAGCCGTCGATGAGCAGTGGGTTGGCCGGGCTCCGGTCCCAGTGCCAGAGGTCGCGGGAAGTTAGTAGCTGAATCTTATACTGGTGACCCCGATTGCTCCCCGCGCAAACGAACATGTAATAAAGGCCTGCGTGATTGATCACGCGCGGCGCCCAGAACAAGCATTCGCCGTACTTTTCCCAATCGGCGGTGGCGGCAAACGGCGCCTTATGCCAGGGCGTTTGGGTGAGGGACTTCGCCGTTGCGTGGAGCTACCCTGCCAAAGCGCAGCGAGAACAATTACGGAACGCTTTGGTGGTCCGTGTTTCGGAGCCGATACCAGCAAAGGAGGTCATTTGCGGAAGGAACAGGTGTTCCCTGGCCTTCGGGTTTGTCCAGGTAAAGGTACGCGACCGACGAGAAGGCCAACGGTCGAAGCCGCTCGGCTGCCCAAGGGTTCACGAACGCGAATTTTATACGTTGGCCGAAATGGATGGCATCGGTTTCGTGGACGCGATACATCGCGACGCTGGCGTTGAGCGGGTCCTTCACCGGCACGCCATGGAACGGGCCGATGAACGGGCCTTCGCGGAAGTACCATCCACCGAGAAAATAGTCTTCCAGGCCGGTGCCCACAATGCGCGAGGATTCCCAGTCCTCATCGATATGAACGTATTCCGGGGCTTCCAGGAAACTGAGGTAATTCAACTCCTGGCCCCGATTGGTTTCCATTGAGGCGCCCAACAGCCTCGCCGAAGGCCTCGTGACGGCCGCCAACGAGGGGCCGGTTTCGCTCCACCCAATCTTTATTTCTCACCTGGGCATCCCGAATGTTGTCATGGTCCCCATCGCCGATTCGGGAGCTACTTGGGATTTATTTGTCGTTTGGCAACGGGGAAAAACTGCTGGCCCATTGCGCGCTTTGCTAGACGCGCTGGCTCTCAAACCTGGTTCTAACTGAGTCGTCCGCTGGAGCGGCCGGTTCAGGCGGGGCGGCCCTTGGCGAATGCTCCCGCTAATTGTCCGACCAGAACGGCAAAAGGCATATCGAGGGCGGCATACAGGGCGCCCGCCTTTGGACTTGCATTGTCCTTCAGCATTTCGACGGCGACGGTGGAATAGTCGATGACGATCACGCCGGCTTGAACCATGCGCAGCAGGCCAGTGATGCGCTTGGTTTCGCTGAAAGTGCCAGACGCGTCAATCGCGCCATACACATCGTAGCCAATCCCCGTCGCATGAATCGCAGGAAGTGCCAAGCAGACTTCGGTTGAGACGCCAGCGATAATAAGTTTCTTGCGACCAGCCGCTTCCACAGCTTTAGCAAACCGAGGCTCGTCAAATGCATTGACCGTCGTTCGCGCAATGATCTGGACCCCGGGCAAGGCCTCCGCCAGCTCCGGAATGGTAGGCCCCCACATTTCCGGCGAGGTGGCCGTCACAATAATCGGCACGCTCAGCACCTTGGCCGCTTTCGCTAGAGCGACAACATTATGCGTCAATTCCGCTACGGGGATGTCTCTGACGCCAGTGAACAGCCCAACTTGATGGTCGATGAGAAGTAGAGCGGCATTGTCCGGCGTAAGTCGCTCCAGGTATCTTTTCGTATTCTGGGATTCCATAGACTCGGCCCTTTGGTTTATCGCAGTATTGGCAGATCGTTTTTATGTTTCTGTTTACGCCGTTCCAATTGGTAAGCGGATGCCTGCGGACAGATCAAACCTGAACGCGAAGCTCACCTGATCAGTCTCGAACAGGAATTCATGAGTGAACGAGAGAGGCTTTGCAATTCCCCGGGTTGGAACGCCTTACTGGATTCTAAAAAGACTTCCGTTCAAAGGATCTTCCTCAAGGTGTTCGTCGCTGACGAGAATTTAGCTGGATGAGGGCGCCATGATTTGACGCTCGTGGATTGCGCTGCTTTTCTCGGAGAGCCTCGGACCTATCCGATAACCAAATGGATTTGTAAACTGAGCGCCTTACTCTACTTGGCAACTCCAATCACGCCGCAAGCAATCCGGCCACCAGCGTTGCCGACCGGTTGCCCTCCGTCGTCCACCTTGGCGTGAACGATGACCCCTCGACCGATTATCGGATTCCTTGATCCCATTATTGAAATGTTGCTAACGGTAATCTCGTAATGCGCCTTACCTTGGTCGTCCGCCTGGACATTCCCAAGGTCGCCCGCATGTCGATTATCGCTGTCCGGCAAACCATGCTGGTGGCCTTCCGGGTTGTAGTGACCTCCCGCGCTCATGCCGTCCGAGGCCGAGCAATCGCCATATTGATGGATGTGAAAAGCGTGCTTCTGGCCAGGAGTGAGTCCCTCGATGTCGGCGACCACCTTCACGGAATCGCCTTCCTGAGTGAAGCGCACGATGCCACGGCATTGCTGACCGGCTGTGGAGTGCAAAACAGCCACCGCGTTTATGACAGGAGCACTTTCGGCGGAGTGGAGAGTGACGATTGAGCCGATAATCGCTGCGACCAGCATTGCGAGTGTTTTCATAAAATCAAAACTTTGATACCTGATTTTCGAGTGGAGCCAACCTCAATGTATTTCACGGAGATTCGTAGTCAAATCATGCGCTGCCGGCCATGCCGCATCAAAGCGCAACGTCAGCTCATCAGATTCGGTGACAGTCAAACTGGTGGTCGCGCGCATCAATCGGTCGGAGCGTCGGACGTGTTCCAGCCAAATCATGAGCGTGTTTCCAGCAGGAAACCGTCTTTATTACCAATCGCCTCTATTAGATCACTCCGCAAGGACCGCATCGAGGTTTCGGTAAATGTCTCTGCACAACGAGACATGGGACCCCGCCGGAGCTCCCTGGGGGGTTAGATTGTAAGTTTTGTAAAGCCTCGCGAACTCCTTGCGAGCTTGGCGATAGTAATCGAGGCCGGGCGGTTGACGCTCGGCACTCACTGAGCCTGGAGGTGGCATCCAGACAGAAAAAGCCGGAACGATGCCTCGGCTAGCGAGGTATTCGGCTCGTTGGAGCCGGATCCGGATTTCCCGGTCGTACTCAGGGAAGTAGCGCCCGATAACCGGTAAATCGAACGAGGGCAGAATAAAAGCATTTGGCTCGCGTTCAAGAAGAAATCGGAAGCTTGTCGTGTAGTTTTCAAAACCGGACAAAAACGAGGTTTGTAGTTTTCAAAAGCGGACAGTGTGTCAGCAAAACCGGACTGAGGATTTTGGCTCATTTGGGAAGATTGGTGAATAGGAGGGTGGGCTGGGTGTTGGATTTGGGATGGTGAGCAATTATGGATTGGTGTCCTGAAGGATGGTGGCAGAGCACGACGCGAGAGCCTGGCTTGGCGGTAACCGGAAGGGTTTGGGTTCCCACTGGGACACGTCCTTGGGGGCTGACCCGCACCGAAGTGCGGAGGCTCCAGACATACGGCCACCAGGGACAGTTAGGAACCGTGCGGAGGGCGGAGCGCTTTTCCTTGAGAGCTAGGTCCCAGGCCTGCCGGGGCGGCATTTTGATTTCGCGGTGGAGTTCTTTGGCGTTGTGGTGTTCACGCAACTCATCGATGTGGGAATTGGCGGCTTCCAAGGCTTTGATTTGCTCGGCGGCGAAATAGGCTGGCAGGCGATTTTGCCAGAACTGATGTTCCCGCTCGATTTTGCCTTTGGCCTGCGGGGTGGGCGCGTAGCGGAAAGTGATGCCATAAAATCTGAGCGCCTCTCCCAAGGTGGTGAGTGCATCGGGCGTGCTGCTAAAGAACAGGCTGTGGTAATCGACATAAAGCAGGAGCGGCAATCCATAGGCACGGAAGGCTTGCGGCAGGAAATCGAAGTAGGCCAAGAGGTTTTCCTGCTGGTAGAGCTTAGAGCCGGTGAAGAGCCGGCTGCAATCATCGATCATGTTGAGCATGGGCCAGAGCCTGCGGGAGCTCGGAAAATATTGGTGCGGTGAGGCATCTAATTGCCAGAGTTCGCCAATCCGACTGCGTTGCCAACGGCGAACGGAAGCGACGGCCTTTTGCAGGCGAGCGGGCTGGGCAAGTTGGTTTTGGATGGCCCAGCGGCGCACCTGGGCACGGTCCAATTTGAAGTCGCACAGGCGCAGGACCTCGCTCGCAACGAAACTGTAGGAGGAGGCTGGCCGGGTGCTCAGACGGGCCCGCAATAAAGCCTCCACTCCCGCCGGCCACTCGGTGGCATGGTCGCCGCCAGACACACCCGGGCTCCAGCGCTGGTCGCGCGTGATACCGGCCGCCAGGTAATCAGAGTAAAGCTCGTAGAAACGGCTGCGCGATAAATCCAGTTCCGCGGTTGCCGCCAACGCAGAGATTTGGCCGACGCGAAACTCGGCCAGCACGTGACGGATAAAAGGGATGCTGCAACGATGAATCAGCTGGTTCTTTTCATCGGCTGAGCCTAACACGAACCGGGGGACTCTGTCCCCCAGACCCCCTGGGATTTTTCGCTTTTTCGCTGAGCCAGCAGAAGAGAGTAAAACAAAGAGCCGAACAGCTCCAATGGAGGAACTGTCCGGCACTTCTGCTGTCTGCAGCCTCCAGACGGCGCTCGGGTTGCGTCCCCGCAGAGCCCTACCCTCCGCTGAAGCGCCCGGATCTTAACACCCCTCTTAAGCTTAACAACAGGCCTCAGGCAAAAGTCCGGTTTTGATCGCACGTCCGGTTTTGCTAACTACAAAGTGTCCGGTTTTGCTGACACGCCGTCCGGTTTTGCTAACTACATCTGTCCGGTTTTGATCGCACCGCGACAGAAGAAATCGGAAGCTCCCCTGGAGCAAGACTTCAGTCGATTGGCCAGAAGCAAATCGCTCGACGTCTTGTGGCGTCACTCGAACGCGATGATGTGTAGTAACAGTGCTCTTCATGCTGACCACCCATTCCTCGCCCGCCGAATGCTTCACTTCGATCATCGCTAACAAATTGGCCCGAGGCTGCGAAATTGCAAACCGAGGTCCGTTTGCAATGTGTGCAATTGGGCTTGCGTGCGGTTTGGCGCGGCCGAGGATTCGGGTGATTACGGAGAACCAACGCGATAGAAATGCAACGCGCCATTCGTGGCCGACGGGTCGATGAACTGGTAATGGCCGGGCGGACTGTCTGTGACCGCTCCAAGAGTTGTCCAAATGCTTAAGGGTTGCGTGAGATTGGTGGCGGTAAGGACATCGAACGGCGCGCCCATAATGTTGGTGAACCCAAACTGGCTCGAACCGTCGCCGAGTCTTTTTACGGCTGTCAACGAGAAGGGATTAATCTGCGCAGCTTGCACTTTCACGATCTGATTTGGCCGGCTGTCCTGGCCGAGGTAAATATTGCCGCGCACGGGGTCAAAAACAGCCGAGCGAATGAACACCTCCCCGAACGGCAGCACGCCGTCCATATTGGTGGTGGTGTTATTCGCGGTGATGCCATTGGGTGGCGGTGTCTGGGGACCGCTTTGCAATTGCAAATAGTTGATTTCAACCGGCAGATTTGTTCCGTTCAGGCTGAATTGCACGACGGCGCCGGGGTAAGTGTTGTCGTTGGCAAAATAGACGAAACCGTTCGCGGGATCGCAGACGGAGGCAGACAACCTGCCTTCACCGGCGTGAAGGTCGATATGCCCCACGAGCGTGGGCGAGACATCGCCGGCTTCCAACCTCACTTTATAAACTCTGCCGGGAACATTGGTGTCGCTGTCGTAGGTGCCGTAATAGGCATAGCCGTGCAGCGTGTCAATCGAGCCGCCATCAATAAAGGCATTGGTGTCCAGCACGGCCGCCCCGATCCGAACGGGAAGGTTCGCGCCGGTGGTCATTTTGATTTTCACCACACGCGGGCCGTTGGTGGTGTTGGCCACGCCGGAGGTCACGAAATAAGCGTAGCCATGTTGCGGGTCCGCTTTCTGACCAATGACCCCGTTGGTCTCGCCTGAGTTCAGCCCGATTGAACCGATTTCGGTGAACGAACCCAGCGCTACCTTCGCCACGCGTCCCGGGCTTCCGGAAACGGCGCAGAGCACATAAGCACTGTGATTTGAAGGGTTCGCGTCGGAATCATCAATGAGCACCGCTTGCGCCGAACCAGCAGCCAATGACAGCGAATTGGTTGCGGTTAGCACATTTGTTCCCGCCCCCAGGGCGTAACGCTTCAACAGTCCCCCGAAGGTCTCGTACAAAAATCCGCCGGACACATCAATTTCCAACGACGTGGACTGACCGAGGCTGATCGACGGGCCTACTTGCGCCGGCAGGTTGCCACTGATGTCCAGTTTGGAAAGCCAGTTGCCAAGGAAATACGCATAGCCGTTTGTGGGATCAATCGCAGCGGCATACATCCCCTTGTCATCCGGGTTCGAATGACGGGGTATGAGCGTTGTGTGCCCAATGCGCATGGCCTCGTCCGCATGCGCCAGCCCACCGAGGCCAGCGCACAAGACGGTAATTGCGAGGTTGTGGGATTTCATTGAGGCCGAAATGTATACCCACTCCCTTTTTGCCAAAATGACAATCTTTTCTTTCATGATAGGTTGGCGATGGCAATTCCATGCACCCCCGCATGCTCACTCTGACGGCGCTGTTCGCGGCCTGCCTTATTTGGGCTCGCGGCGCGGACATCGTCATTAATCCAGCGCAGACGTTTCAGACTATCGCGGGCTGGGGCCATGGCGGCGGAGTTCTCGGTGGAACTGGGGGTGCTGAATTCATGCTGCCTGAGGCACTCGCCAATCCGGTCAACTATCAGTATCTCGATTTTCTGACCGACGATTTAGGTCTGACCGGCACACGCACCTGGGAGGTTGGGCCGCGCATTGACGGCACTGGCATCGACAACGGCGATTGCGATATCGTTGACTGGAACCTGTTCGAAAGCGACACGTTCAGCGCGCAGGAGGCAGCTTACCTGCTTCATTATCAAAACCGGATTCTGGCAGAAGGGTATCAACCCTCCTTTTATTCCAGTCCAGGGTATCCAACCCACGCATCTGACCAAAAGCCGTGGGTCATAAATCATCCGGGGGAGCGCGCGCAGCAAATCTGGGCCAGCTCGCTGTATTTGAAGACCAATTACGGGATCAACATCGCCTATGCTGTGATCTATAACGAACCGAGCATGGCCTCATCCATATTGACGGATGACATCAAGGCTCTCGGCCCTCGACTGATCGCCCAGCATCTTACGACGGAAATTCAATACGCCGAAGCGGTCGCCCCGCAGACGGATTGGAGCTATTTCACACCCGTTTTGAATGACGCCGAGCTGTGGCCGTATGTTGGCCGGATTTCTTATCATAACTATGGGACCGCCGATCCATACAGGTCGTATTTGCGGGATTTCGGGAGGGCGAAGGGACTCACAACCGCGCAAACCGAAATGGGCAATCCCACGTTTGACGATTTGTTCAGCGATTTGACACTGGCAGGCGCCAGTTACTGGGAAGTGGCCTACAGTGCAAACGCCACGCTGGTTCCAAACGCGGGGTTGACGGGATTCACGCCTTCCAGCACGTATTTTCGGCTTCGCCAGTTGATACATTACGTGCGGCCCGGCGCGGTGCGGATCGGCACGGCGTCGAGCGATCCGTCGCTTCGCGTTCTTGCGTTCACGGAGAGCGGGAGAGTGACGGCGGTGATGGAAAACACCTCGTCTCCCGCGCAGACGGTTAATCTGAGCGGGCTTCCAGCGGGAAGTTACGGCCTGTCGAAAGCAGGGGCGGGTACAACTTCATTTCAGGAACTTGGCATTCGTACGGTGGGAGCGGATGGCTTGCTGTCATTGACGAACGTTGCCGGTGGCTCGGCGGTGACCACGCTGTATCCCTATGCGGGCACAAACCAGCCGCCCACAATTGAAGTCTGGGGAGCGAGCCCAGGCTACGTCGTCGCCCCGACGAATTCAGCGACACTTTCGGGGATCACCAGCGATCCCGAACTTGCCACGCTGACCTATCACTGGTCCGTCATTAATCAGCCATCGGGGGCGAACGCAACCTTCGCGAATACCAATGCTGCCACGACGCTGGTCAGCGGATTGACCGTGGCCGGCATCTACACATTCAACCTGGCTGTGAGTGATGGGATGAACATTTCATCCAGACAGGTGTACCTGGCCGTTTATGATTCCAACCCGCAGCCTGTGCTCGGGCAGACTGGATTCCGAATTGCTGCCCCGTACGGACTCGTTTTTGGGAATCCGAGCGGCACGACTCATGCAACCATCGAATTGCCCACTTCGAGCGCGATATTGCAGGCCGGGATTTCCGACCTTGCCAATAGCAGCTTCAACGGGCGCGGTAACTGGACGCTGGTCAACCAGCCCGCCGGAGCGAACGCCGGTGTGGACAGCACGATCTACATTTTTGTGAGCCTTCGGGCGAACGTTACAAACATGACCGTGCCGGGCGATTATCTCTTCCAGATCAATGTGACCAATGCCGGACATCCGGACCTGACGGCGCAAATCCTCTGCACGGTCAAGCCGGCGAGTTCCCCGCCGGTCATCAGTTCGATAACGGCTTCGCCGGCCAATGTGACACTGCCCACCAACTCGCTCCAGCTCTCGGCGATCACGAGCGGTTCGACCAATCAGCCGTTGCGCCATTGGTGGGCGATCAAAACAACTCCTGCCGGGGCAAAACCCTTGTTCGACCACCAAGGCGCGACCAACACAACCGTCAGCAATCTAAACCTGCCAGGCAACTACACATTTACTCTACGTTCATTTGACGATTTGCACGTGACGACGATGGACAAGACCGTGAGCGTCAGTGCGGCAGCGGGAGCGCCGGTCATCAACAGCGCGCCATCGGCCTCGGTCATCGCTGGAACGCCGTTTATTTACAACATCAACGCCACCGGCAATCCTAGTGGGGTCAGCGCTTCGAACCTGGCTCCGGGATTGGCGTTCAGCAATGGCGTCATATCCGGCACGGCAGCAATCGTGGGAACGTATAATATCCAGCTCGCGGCAACCAATGCCAACGGGGTCGGCTATGGTAATCTTGTGCTAACGGTAAAATTACCTTTGCCGGTGATCACGAGTTCCGGTACCGCCGATGGGCAAGTGAACGCGCCGTTTAATTTCACGCTGCAGGGGAGCAGCGTCGCGACCAGTTTCAGCGCGAGCGGTTTGCCTGGCGGATTCATTTTGAATTCACTAACCGGGGCCATTACTGGAACGCCGACGAATTCCGGCACGTTCAACGTTGCGGTGACTGCCTCAAATTCCACGGGCACAGCGAGCAACTCGCTGATGATCGTGATTTACAACGGAGTCGCGCCCGTCCCCGCCATCACCAGCGCTCTTACGGCGACTGGGAGCTTGTCGGAAAGTTTCAACTACCAAATCACCGCGGCGAATAATCCCACCAGTTTTTTTGCGATTGGGCTTCCGCCGGGGTTGGTGTTCGATCCGGCCAGCGGTCGAATCTCGGGAATACCATTCGTGACTGGAAACTTTGCCGTCACGCTGCGCGCCAGCAACAAAGGTGGAACCGGTAGTGCAATCCTCGCGCTGGCCATTAGTATGGAACCGCCGCCCAGAATTGATTCCGTCTCCATTCAAAACGGTGTTACCCTGTCGTTCCTGACACTGACGAACCGGGTCTATGTGGTTGAATGGAACACGAATCTCCTCGACACCAGTTGGATGAGTCTAACCAGCGGAATTATTGCTAACGGCGGAATCCAAACCGTAACCGATCCAACGACGGATGCTCCCGCCCGCTTCTACCGACTCAAAGTCACTCCGCAACAACCGTGAAGGACACTGGAATTAACGAACGTCAGACATCTCACGTGACTGCCGATTGGGAAAGCAGGCCTTTAGCGTCAAATCACGGGAGGTGCACGCGGTAGAATTTGAACGCCACTCTGTTTGTGTCGGAGAATGAACTCCGCAGATTGAGGGCAATTTGCCCATTTGCGCCATTATTGGTAGCCCATGTGCGCAAATTCACGGAAGACTCCACGCGATAACGCACTCCGATCAGTGAGAGATAGTCGAAGGCATAGCCGTTGGTCACCGGGCGTGGCGGCAACACGGTTGGAATTTCCAGCAAGGGTCCGCTCGCTGTTGCGCCGCTGTAAGTGCTGATTAAAAAGCTGGCTGCATCACTCATTGCGAGAATAGCGGAATTGTCCGCCGAGTGACAATTGACATACGCTATCACGATGAAGTCGCGGCCCGGTGACATCCACGCCAGCGAATCCTCGCCCCAACCCTCGCCGCCGTGATAACCGCGTTGCCGGGCAGCGCCCACGTCAGGTTGGAATAAACATACGCGCCACGACTGTAACCGTCCGCGCCGGCAAGGGCCGGGCCAGAAAAAGCTTGTTGCAATCGCAGCCCGTTGCTGGCGGTCAGGTAGCCGCCGAGATCGCTCGCCATTTGCATGTGCAGAAACTTTGCCCAGTCCTGCAACGTGGTCGCGGCATAGGCCCCGTGAAGAGGCTGGCGCTGTGAAACGGTGGCGGTAGTGTATCGGATATGCCGAAGGGTGCTTACAATGTGCTTGGAAGTCGCGCGGTGGTGTTCGCGCTGGCGTGGCTGTCGTTTGGATGTCTGCTCGGCCAGTTTTACGGGGTCTGGACGATGCACTTCTTTGGATGCTGGATATTGCCACCGGCAACGGTGTTGCTGGCAATTTCGGCGTACGTGAACCGCAACCGGCCATTTGGTTTGGACAGCCCTCACACTTGGATCGTGCAGGGTGCGATCGCCGGCATCGTCGCGGCGGTGGCTTATGACTTGTATCGGCTGCCGTTCGTTTTGGCCGGGGCGCCGCTGTTCGAGGTGTTTCCGAGGTTCGGGGAGCTGCTGCTGGGGGGAACGGAGCCGCAGTGGTTGGTGCAGGGACTGGGATGGACGTATCACTTTTCCAACGGGGCGGCGCTAGGGATTATGTTCCTGGTGATGGCGAGTTGTTTCCGGCGACCGATGTTGTTTTGGGGCGCCGTGACCTGGGCCGTGTTCGTGGAGGCAATGCTGTTGCTCACACCCTATGCGACGTTCTTCGGGCTAAAGTTGAACGGGCGATTTCTATTTCTAACGGCCAGCGCGCACGTAATTTTCGGAATTGTGCTGGGGCTATATTGCCGAGCGAAGCTGGGCCGCCGGCTCACTGCGGCGGGTTAGGGAGCGGCTTGCGGACGACGTGGTCGGGGAACTGGTCGTAGCGGGCTTTGGACCAACGGAGGTATTCGACGTGAGCGTCGGCGTAGATGTAGTTGGCGCCCTGGCCGTGGCGGTTGTAGCGGATCCAGCCCTGGTTGGAATAATTGCCGCTGCCCCATTGCACAAGCGCAGCCTCACCCGGCCAGGTGTCGTAGTCGTCCTGGTTGACGCTGCCAAAATTCGAGTTGTCGGCGGCATTCAGAGCCTCGGAGTTACGCTCGGAGAACATGATGATGTTTCGATTTGGAAGACTGGCGACGACGTTGTCCGTGGCAAAGCCAGAGAGCGCACCTTCGACGGCGTAGCGGGCGGATTTGTGGGTGAAGATGGAATCGAGGAGGTAGCTTTCGATGGTGAGATGTTGGGCCTGGGCCATGGCCTGTTCCGACCTGGGGGGCGGGGTTTGGCTGGTGCTTGTGATGGAGCCGTTGTAACCCTGCAGGTCTGTGGCAAGGAGGTTTGAGCGCGGTGTACGATCGGCTGGGCAGAAGGCGGCGTTGCGGTTGTGAAGATAAGGATAAAAGAAAATGACCCAGGGTTTTTCGGCCTGGCTGTTGCCAGTGCCTCCGCCGGCTACGCCGCTGATGCTCGTGGGGAGTGTGTTCACCTGGGTGCCGTCGTCGAGGACCCAGCCTTCGTGGTGGTGGAACATGCTGCCGTTGTTGTCGTCCATGTAGAGGCGCGCGGCGATGGCGACCTGGCGGAGGTTGGAATAGCAGGCCGCGCGCTGACCTTTTTCTTTGGCGCGGCTAAGGGCGGGGAGAAGAAGAGCGGCGAGGATTGCGATAATGGCGATGACGACAAGGAGTTCGATGAGCGTGAACCCCGTTGCGGGACGCGCAGCGTGTATCCTTAAGCCTGGCTTTGGCACGGTATTAGGATTCGACCATGTCGTAACGCTGGTCAAGTGTGGACGGTCGGAGCTGAGAAAACACTGGTCAACAAGAGGCGGCGTTGGTAACCCACTGGCGATGCTCACTCTTTGTTTGTTCTTTGCGGTGTGCTTTGTCGCCTATTCCAATGGTGCCAACGATAACTTCAAGGGGGTCGCCAGCTTGTTCGGCAGCCGCACGTGCAGTTACCGCACGGCGATCAGTTGGGCTACGGTGACCACGTGTGCCGGGAGCCTGGCAGCGATGTTTCTTGCGCAAGAGTTACTCAAAAGATTTTCGGGAAAGGGATTGGTGCCGGACGCGCTCACGGCTTCACCAGGGTTCGTGCTGGCGGTCGCTTTGGGGGCGGGAGTTACGGTGCTTTTGGCTACGCAGCTCGGGTTCCCGATCTCCACGACGCACGGTCTCACGGGGGCACTCGTGGGAGCCGGGTTCGTTGCCGTTGGCGGGCGGGTGAATCTGGCGGCGCTCGGCAAAGGTTTCGTTTTGCCGCTTTTGCTCAGTCCGCTGCTCGCGGTGGCGTTGGGGGCGATAGTCTATTTGGCGGCACGGTTGGCCCGAAGGAGGCTGGGGATTAACAAGGAGATGTGTGTCTGCGCCGGAGTCGAGGAGGGGGCCGGTACCGCACCGCAATCGGACGGGACGGCCGTCGCGCAACGCTTAGCTCAATTTACCGTTACGGTGGACAATCCGTCCGCGTGTGTTGAGAGGTACACGGGCACGGTGTTAGGTGTGAACGCGGGCAGATTGCTCGATGTCCTGCATTTCTGCAGCGCGGGAGCAGTGAGTTTTGCTCGCGGGTTGAATGACACACCAAAAATTGCGGCGCTGCTTTTGGTGGGTGGCGCGTTTGGTGTGCGGTCGGGACTGGCAGTTGTAGCGATGGGGATAGCAGCCGGGGGCCTGCTGAGCGCGAAGAGAGTCGCCGAAACGATGAGCCACAAGCTTACCGATATGAACCCAGGCCAGGGATTGGCCGCCAATCTAGCGACGGCGGCGCTGGTCACGACGGCGAGTGTGCATGGGTTACCGGTAAGCACAACGCATGTGAGTGTCGGTTCGTTGTTGGGAATGGGCGTGGTGACGGGCCAGACGAAATGGAGACCCGTACTGGGGGTGGTGGCTTCGTGGGTGGTGACATTGCCTTGCGCGGCGTTGGCGGCCGCGGCGGCGTATGGGCTGGTGCGAGTGTTCTAGCACAAGGCTGATGTCGGATGGGCTCGGGCAAGTGAGTTTGCGCGGAGCGCGGTGGGCCTGTCCGGCCAGAGGACAAAAGGCTCCGGATCCATTTGAGAACGTGGAACCCGTCGCAACTGGGGAGCTTCAGGTCCAAAAGCACCAGTGTCGGCAGAGAGAACTTATTCCAGTCCGAGTAAGGCTCGATCCCATCTAAATAGGCGATTGCGTCTTCGCCAGTGGTGGCCACATGGAGCGGATTGTGACTTCGGCCGTTTTAAACGCATGCTTGAGCAAAAAGACGTGGTCCTCGTTGTCCTGATAAGAAGAATCAAAGCTCGGTGCGTTTATGAAGCCCTTAGGTCCCGCGGTCGATGTCAAGTTTGTCACTGAAAAGGCGTGCCGTCAAACCAGCGTCCCTTTCCTCGGGTCGGGCTGGTATTCGGGCAGGTGGAGAATCGGGCTCGGGTGCTTGTTATCAGAGACCAGGCTAAGGTGAAGCAGGCGAACAATTGTTTTGAGGCGTTCGAGGTCCTTCGGTTTACTGATGAAGTAATTGGCTCCTGCTGCGTAACACTCTTCAACGTGCAATCGCCCGGGTGAACCGATGAACATGATTACCGGAATCGAGCTAAGCTTTTTCGTTGTGCGCAGCCAATAAAGCAAATCGGCACCGTTGTGGTTGCCAAGGTCGTAGTCGAGCAGCACCAGGGCGCGGCGCGGGAAATGTTTGGGCTCGCCATCGCGTGTTTGGGATTGGAAATAGGGCTTTGCGGACTCCGCTCCGTCGGCTTGGCAAAACAGGAAGGGTGTTTCTGTAAGCGCTATTACCTCTCTGACTAAAAGCCTGTCATTTTCGCTGTCGTCGACATACAACAGCGGCACAAGCCCCCCGGTTCCAATAGAGTGCACAACAAATTCCGATTGCGGAGAACCTGGAACGACATCGGCCACACCGGTGAAGGTCTTAAGAGGCTGGTGCTCCGCATGGGCCTCGAAAAAGCTTAATCGCGGATTTTAGAGTAGGTATTGCCCACCCAGAATACAGGGGAGAACCGAAACGGAGCCGATTTTTGGGGTGCACTGCCCGCTATCGCCATAGTAACAAGGGACTTAGGCTGAGGGAGGAGGTGGTTATGGCGTCGTGGATAGAACAGAACATCGAACAGCCAATTCTTCTGGTAGAAAACAATCAGGATGACATCTTATTAATTTTGAGGGCTTTCCAGCGGGCTGGCGTAACTCGCCGAATTCAGGTCGTCACGAGCGGGATGGATGCGGTGGATTATCTACAAGGGAAACCACCGTACGGCGACCGCGAAAAATATCCGTTGCCGGCCATGGTTTTGTTAGACATTAAAATGCCTGGCATGGACGGTTTTGAAGTGCTGGCATGGATGCGCCAGCAGTGGGAATTCTTTCAACTGAGCGTGGTCATGCTCACGAATTCCGACCACATTCGCGACGTGAATGAAGCTTACCACCTTGGCGCGAATTCCTTCCTGGTTAAGCCATTGGATTTCGAGAACGCGGGCGAGCTGGCGCGGTCGCTTGACGTCGTTTTAGCAAAAGAGAAGCATTGAAGCTTCCAAAGGCAATCAGGAACGTGCGAATGCAATAGAGCGGAAAACCGGGGGACCAAGGTCAAGTTGAGCCGAGAAGCGCAAAGTGGCGCCGTTTCCAAATAGGGGCGGTGCGCGGTAGACCTGTCCGACCTGAGGACTAAAGGCTCCGGAGTGGAAGGATGCAGGACGGACGCGATCGGACCGGAGACGGGGACCACAGAAGGAAACAGACAGTCCACTCTAAACGCGATCCGGGTTTGTTAACCGCTGATTAATGCTCATGAGCGTTTATGGGACGGGGGCGGTTAGCGGCTTGATGAATGCCGCCAGTTCTCGAAGGGGGCTAATGCCCCACTGCATGTTGAGGTAATCCGGGCCTAAGCTACCAACGGGAGGACTTATGAAAGTGAGGAGTTTGACGGTACCGGAAATTGGACTGATCGCAATCACGCGAGTCGTGTTAGGAATTGGCATTGGTCTGATACTTGCCGACAGAGTAAATGCCGATCAACGAAAGAGCGTCGGCTGCGCCCTGCTGGTCGTTGGGGCTCTCAGCACGATTCCGATTGCGGCAAACGTTTTGGGGAAGAAACAGCCCGAGCGACGCGCACCTGAATTCGAGGAAGTCCATGCCTAATTTTGATGTTTTCAGCGAGCACGGCTGAAGAACAAATTTATTTTATACCTGGGTAGTTAGGAGCTGCGGCCCCCTTAGGTTTCCAGTGTAAAGGAGAGGACATGAAAGCGATTATGCCAGTTCTCGCAGTTTGCTTAGTTGTATTCGGTTGCTCACGGCAGACCAAACCTCGCGTGACCGAAGGAAATGGTTTGTCGGCTGATGATGAATTGACGCATTTCAAGGGTGATTTCACTTCGTAAGCTCAAGGTTTTCTTCAGGTATCCAATTGTCGAAAGTGTCAGAAGGATCTGTGCTTGTTGGATCTTCTGAAATGGGAGATTTTGTAGACCCACCTTCCATCGCGAAACAGGGACGCGATTACATAGCCCTCGTACGAATCCTCAAACTCCTCGCCAATCACGCGAACTTTATTCATTTCCGCGAATCGTGGTGCCATCCGACAAGTATTCTGAAAAGGCGGCTTCAGCGCAAATTGCATCTGCCGATGAGATTTCCGTCGTGTTCATCCCGCCCGCACCCGCGCCTCTGGTTGCTCCGCGCAACATCGTGCCGGCAGGCGAAAGGGAATTTGCGGAGCTTGCGCCTGCCGTCACTCAGTTGCTGACGCTCCGCCGCCCGGCGGCGCGGGCGCGGGCAGGTGCCTTTCGTGCGGAGCGGGGCTGCTCTCTCGGGGAGTGGAGGTGAAGAGAGCAGTCCCGCTCCTTCAAAACGAAAGGCAAAAAATGAACACGACAGAAAACCTCACCTCCACAGGATGCCCCGCAATCGCTCCGCAGCCCATCAATCAAATCATCAAGCCGATTAAGTTCCCGGCTCACCCGCAGGAATGGAAGATTGTTTCACTTCGAGAATGTCCGATGCCTGAAAATATGGAACGGTGCGAAACTCCGGACGAGGCAGCCGCTTATTGGAGAGCGCATATCCCCGATCATCCTTACTTCAATCCTGAATGTGAATGTCTGGTGGTTCTAATCCTCAACACTCGTCGTCGCATCAAGGGGCATTACCTGGTGTCCATTGGGACGCTGGATACAATTCTTTGCCATCCCCGGGAAATCTTTAGGCTGGCTGTTATGGCGAGCGCCGCTGCAATCGTAATCGCGCACAACCATCCTAGCGGTGAGGCGACTCCGTCCGAGGCCGACATCAAGATCACCCGTGACCTCATCCGAGCTGGTCAACTGCTTAAAATCGAAGTTCTCGACCACGTAATCATAGGGCATCCTAACCATACGAGTCTTCGAAGTCTTGGGTATTTCTATTCCTAAATGATCATGCCTCCCTGAAAAAGGGAGGCTGATTTTTGCTCAACCGAATGGACACCCTTGATTCTGCCCACGACAGATTCAATCGCTCCTGGACCTACCACTGGATCATCCCTTTCCGAATGTTCGGACTCTATGAGGGGCAAGTTCGAGAATCTCGGATGGGTGACCACCGATCCCCAAAGCATGAGCTCATGCATGTCGAAGACCACGAAGCATTC
>DATMRF010000059.1:0-3164 GCA_035566435.1 Candidatus Acidiferrum sp. | reverse complement strand
TCCGGCCTCACAAGCAGCGGGCGGAAGCGAGGCTCGATGCCGTTAACGGCGTCGAATACAGAGGACGATACCAGTGCGACCATGCGGCTAGTTACATTCGGGGCGGTGCCGGCCGTGAGGACCGTGGTGTTCATGACGCCGATCCACTCGAGCACTGGGTCTGGCGTGGCCGCTGGCACCGGCAACGGACTGGCAGCAAGCAGCGCTACAATCAGCATCAGGATGGCGCTGCGGATGGTCGTGACGCCCCGGCGCCGGACGAGTAACAGAAGAGAGCCTGGGTTAAACCTATATGCCTTGTTGCGAATCATGTTTCCTCCAGAGGAATCCCGGCAGCATTGCAACTGGCTGGCGGGCAGTCTGCGATGACTTGGCGAATCGCTCCGTCAGCAGGAATGCGCTACCGTGTGGTGCCAACCCGCCGGCAGTAGAGCCAGTTGATTGCTTTTGGTTGAGCGATCCATTGGTGGGAGATCCGTTTGGAGCGCTCTTGGTGGCATGCTGGGCTTGGTGGCGGCGCAGCGCAAGATGCAAAGAGAGGCGAAGAAAGGCAAAGTGCGGCGTTCGCACCTTTTTTGACAGTCCAGGCAGTTGCCGGGGACTAAAGCGGGTGTGATAATCCTGCCACGCAGCAGGAACGATTAAGCCATGCCTGTCGAGGTAACATCTAGCCCTAATTCCCTGGCCGACTCCCGGGGGCGGCGTCTTGAATCTTGGAAGGAGATTGCCGCCTATCTGGGGAGAGACGTTACTACCGTCCGCCGGTGGGAGAAGCTTGAGCGGCTGCCGGTACGTCGCCTCCAACACAAGCGGTTGGGGTCGGTGTACGCCTACACGGGAGAACTCGACGCGTGGCGGAACGAGCGGGCCGCTGTCGTGGCAAACGGCGCGGTGGGAACGAACCAAGCCCCCCAAACAGTGCGACGCGTCTGGCCGGTAATCCCGCTGGCAATGCTGGGACTGGTCCTAGCGGGTGGCGTGCCCTGGCTCTGGCATCTGCGGAGCAAGGAATTGGCGGCGAGTGCCAGCTCGCGCATCCGGTCCATTGCCGTCCTTCCCCTGCAAAACTTGTCCGGCAATGCCGAGCAAGACTACCTCGCCGACGGCATGACGGAAGCGCTGATCGGGCGGCTTTCGACAATCCAGGGTCTCCGGGTCATCTCGCGCACATCGTCGATGCAGTTCAAGGGTACACGCAGCTCGGTGCCGGAGATCGCCAAAAAACTGAACGTGCATGCCGTGGTCGAGGGCTCGGTGATTCAGTCGGGCGATCGGATTCGCATCACGGCGCAGCTCATTCACGGTGAATCTGATATGCACCTGTGGTCGGGCACGTTTGATCGTGAGTTGCGCGACGTGCTGGAACTGCAGAGCGACGTGGCGCAGGGTATTGCACGCCAGATCGAGATTGCGCTGGGGCCGCAAAGCGCCAGCCCCGTTGCCGCGCGCGCTGTGGCGCCGGCAGTTTACGAAAGCTACCTGAAAGGGCGGTTCGAGCTCCACAAGGACACCCGGGCTGGGCTTGAGGAAGCCCTTCGCCAGTTCCAGGCCGCGCTTGATGCAGACCCCACGTTCGCTCCGGCCTACGCGGGCTTGGCGGCTGCGCACGGTGCATTGGGAACGGTCTTCCATGGAGTCTCCCCTGCCGAAACTCGCCCGAAGGTGCTTGCCGCCGCCAGAAAGGCATTGGAACTCGATCCCGAGCTAGTTGAGGCACACGTTCTGCTTGCTGAAACGCTGGCCGATGATTGGCGATGGGCGGAGTCCGAAGCGGAGTATAAGCGAGCGATCGAGCTGAGCCCGAGCGATGCCGGGGCTCACATTAGCTTTGCGCACTGGTTCCTCTGCCAAGGGCGGACTCAGGAGGCGATTTCCTGGGCCCGACGTGCGCAGGAGCTTGACCCGCTCGCGCTTCACGGCGTCCAACTCGGCTGGACCCTTTTTCAGTCTCACCGCTACGACGAGGCCATTCGAGAATTACGCACAGTGCTGACCATAGCACCAGAGAACGCCTTCGCTTTGTGGTTTCTCGGCTTTGCACTCCTGGGCGCCGAACAGTCCGAGGAAGCGATCCAAGTACTGGAGAGAGCTGCTACCGTTTCGAATCGCAACTCGGCTGTGCTGGGTGTGCTCGTGCGGGCGTACGCGCACGGCGGTCGGCGTGCGGAAGCGCTGCGGGTTCTCGAAGAACTTCACCGGCGGCGAAAAACCGGATATGTCCCGCCGGCCGCGTTTCTGAACGCTTACCTGGGACTGGGTGACACGGAAGAGGCATTTACGTGGCTCGGGCGCGCCGCTGATGAACAATCGAACATTACGCAATATCTCAAAGTGCATCCCTTCTTAGATCCCCTGCGGGGCGACCCGCGTTTCGCGGTTTTCTTACGACGGGCGAACCTCCAATAACCCAATGAGTCGTAGTCGAGGCCGGTGGTTCATTTTTGCGAGATGAGGTGGAGGACCGCGGTGGCGTGGCCTTTGGCTTTGACGAGGGGCCAGACGTGTTCGATTTTGCCGGTTTTGCCGATGAGGAATGAGCTGCGAACGATGCCCATGAAGGTGCGGCCCATGAATTGTTTTTTTTGCCAGGCGCCGAACTTCTGGATGGTCTTGTGGGTGGGGTCGCTGAGCAAAGGGAAATTGAGATTTTGTTTTTCTTTGAAGGAGGCCTGGGCTTTCACGGGATCGGCGCTCATGCCGAGGATGGCGACGCCGTGCTTGTCGAAATCTTTTTTTGCGTCGCGAAACTCGGACGCTTCGATGGTTCAACCGGAGGTGTTGGCCTTGGGATAGAAGAAGAGGAGGACGCGCTGGCCGGCGAAGTCTTTGAGGGTGACGGTCTTGTCCTCGTCGGATTTCAGGCGGAAGGCGGGGGCTTTGGCACTGATCTTTAGCATGACCATCCTTTGTTGCAGATTTTAGCAGAGATGTGCGGAAAAGCCTCGGGCCTAAAGGCCTGAGTTCCAGATGCGTGGCGTCAAGTTAACAGCTTGCGCAGGATATCGTTGACAGCTTGCGGATTGGCTTGGCCGCGGGTGGCTTTCATGACTTGGCCGACGAAGAATTTGAAGACGCCTTCGTTGCCGGATTTGAATTTGGCTACGTTGTCGGGATTCTTGGCGATGACTTCGCGGGCGGCTTCTTCGATGGCGGAATCGCTGACT